>NZ_JAHZUY010000017.1 GCF_019458025.1 Caldovatus aquaticus
GCAACCGCCGCCTCGCCAAGGATTTCGAGGCCACCATCGCCTCCGCCAACGCCTTCCTCTACGCCGCCTCCGTCATCGTCCTGCTGCGTCGCGTCGCTCGTTCCGTATGAGATTCGAGACAGACTCTAAGGATCGTTTGTGCGCCCGCGCCGCGACGGCTTTGCGCCCGCTCTCCGTCCGTCAGGTCCGACAGGTAGCGCCTCGTCTTTCGGCCATCCGGCCTCGGGTCTCTCGGATCCACATCTCGAGCTTCAATCAGCCGCGCCGCTCCAAGCCATTCTCAAACGGTCACTCGGCCGGTCACTCGGCGAAGGACCGGGACAAGCCGCATCGGCGCTGTCGTCACCCTCCCCCGCTCCCCCCCGGCGCCCACGGATTCGGCCGCAGCCCCCGCCGCTGCGGCCGGGCCGCCTGCACCAGCAGCATCTCGCCGATCGTCTCGGGGGTCACGTAGCCCACCAGCCGCCCCGCCCCGTCCACCACACCCACCGCCGGCGCGCCCGCGCCCTCGGAGAGCAGCCGCAGCGCCTCGGCCAGCGGCTGGCGGTAGTGCACCACCGGGATTTCGCCGTGCATCACCTCCAGCACCGGCGTGTCGGGCCCCTCCGTGCGCAGCGCCCGCACCATGGCCTCGCGGGTGAGCACGCCGCGCAGCCGGCCCGCCCCGTCCACCACGGGGAATTCGTGCTGCGTCGTCCGGATCAGGCACTCGGCCGCATCCGCCACGGTGGCACTGGGCGGAAGCGACTCGAAGCGCGTCACCATCGCGTCCGCCACGATCACCCCGCGCGAGACGTCGCGCAGCTGCGCCGCATGCGCCTCCCCGGCCGCGCCGAACCAGACGAAGAGGGCGATGAAGACCAGGATCGGGTTGCCGAACAGGCCGAGAATGCCGAGGCCGACGGCAAGTGCCTGGCCGACCGAGGCGGCGATCTGCGTCGCCCGCCCGTAGCCCATGCGATAGGCGAGCAGCGCCCGCAGCACCCGCCCGCCGTCCATCGGGAAGGCCGGGATCAGGTTGAAGGCCGCCAGGAAGGCGTTCACCAGGGCGAGGCGCGCCAGCAGGTCCACGCCCGGCCGCTGCACCTCGACGCTCCCCTCCGGCACGAAGCCGCCCAGAACGAGCCAGAGCGCCAGCGCGATCGCCAGGCTCACCGCCGGGCCGGCGAGGGCCACCACCAGCTCCTGCCCCGGCTGCTCCGGAATTCGCTCGAGCCGCGCCACGCCGCCGATCGGCAGCAGGATGATCTCGGGCGTCTGCACCCCGTAGCGGCGGGCGGCGAAGATGTGGCCGAACTCGTGCAGCGCCACGCAGACGAACAGCAGCGCCATGAACACCACCCCCTCGAGGGCGGCGCCCCACCCCCCTTCGGCGTAATGGGCGGCGCCGATCCAGAGCAGGAAGAGGAGGAAGGTGAGGTGCAGGCGAATCACCGTGCCCTTCACCGTGCCGATGGGGATGGACCAGCTCATGGAACCCTATTTCGGCATGCGGGCGCCGGGCGCAATGACCCCGCCGCCCGGGCACCGCGCCGGGGAAGGCCGGCGCACCGCGGGCGAACGGCGCCCTCCTTCTCCCGGCTCCGGCGAGTGTCGCCGCCCCGCGTGACGCGGCACGGCGCGGCCCCTAGAAGAAGGGCCGCATGGCCCCACCGGACGCCGCCGCCGACCACACCGCCGACACCGCGGCCCGCCGCCTGCTCGCCCGTGCGGCCCGTGCCAGCCGCGGGCGGCTGGCGCTGCCGGTCGCGCTCGGCCTCGCCGCGACGCTCGCGGCCATCGCCCAGGCCTGGCTGATCGCCCGCCTGCTCGCCGCGCTGCTCGGCCTCGGCCCTGCCGGCTGGGCGGAACTGGCCGGCGCCGCCGCCCTCGCCCTGCTCTCCCTCGGCCTCGGCCTTGCGCAGGAGCGGGCGCAGCAGGCGGCCGGCGAGGCCGCCAAGGCCCGGCTGCGGGCGGATGCCTTCGCCCGGCTCCTCGCCGCCGGGCCGCTCGACCCGCGCCCGGTCGGCGAGCGCACCGCCCTCGTCGTGGACCGCATCGAGGCGCTGGAGGGGTATTTCGCGCGCTGGCTGCCCGCCGCCCTCCTCGCCCTGCTCGCCCCCGCCCTGGTCGCCGGCGCCGCCGCGCTGGCCGAGCCGGCGAGCGGCCTCACGCTGCTCGGCGCCGGGCTGCTGGTGCCCCTCGTGCAGGCGGCGAGCGGCATCGGCGCGGCCCAGGCGGCGCGCCGGCAGTTCGATGCGCTGCAACGCCTCTCGGGGCGCTTCCTCGACCGCATGCGCGGCCTGCCGACCCTGGTGCTGTTCAACCGCCAGGAGGCGGAGGCCGCATCCCTCGGCGCGGCGGCGCACGAGCTGCGCCGGCGCACGATGCGGGTGCTGCGGGTGGCCTTCCTCTCCTCCGCGGGGATGGAGCTGATCGCCGCCGGCGCGCTGGCCCTGCTCGCCCTGCGCCACGGCGCGGCGCTCGCCGCCGCCGCTTCGGCAGCCACCGCCGGCCCGGCCGACGCGGACCAGGCGGCGGCGACCGCACGGGCGCTGTTCGTGCTGCTGCTGGTGCCCGCCTTCTTCGCGCCGCTGCGCGGCTTCGCCGCCGCCTATCACGAGCGGCTCGCGGCCCGCGGCGCCGCCGCCGCCCTGGCGCCGCTGCTCGACGAGGCGGGGCCGGCGGCCGGGCCGCAGGGCCTGCTGCTCGCCGAGGTGCCGCCGAAGGTGACCGTCACCTTCCAGGATGTGCGCCTCACCTACGACCCGGCCCGCCCGCCCGCGCTCGACGGGCTCAGCTTCCGCGTCCTGCCCGGGGAGACGCTGGTGCTGACCGGCCCCTCGGGCGCCGGCAAGACCTCGGTGCTGCGCCTGCTGATGGGCTTCGTGCGGCCGGATGAGGGCCGCATCGCGATCAACGGCCGCGACATCACGCTGCTGCACCCGGCGGAGCTGCGCCGGCTCTCCGCCTATGTCGGCCAGCGCGCGCACCTGTTCCGCGCCACCCTGCGCGAGAACATCCGCCTCGCCCGCCCCGGCGCGACCGATGCCGCGGTCGAGGCCGCCGCCCGCGCCGCCGGCGTCCTGCAGTTCGCCGCCGCCCTGCCGCAGGGGCTCGACACCCTGGTCGGCGAGGGCGGCTTCGGCCTCTCCGGCGGCCAGGCGCAGCGCGTGGCGGTGGCGCGCGCCTTCCTGCGCGACGCGCCGCTGGTGCTGCTCGACGAGCCGACGGCGCATCTCGATCCGGGGACCGAGGCGGAGCTGTGGGAGAGCCTGCGCCGGCTCTGCGTCGGCCGCACCGCGATCATCGCGAGCCACGCGCGCGCGGCGCGCACGGGCGCGCTGCCCGGGGCGCGGGTGCTGGAGATCGCGGGCGGGCGCGCCCTCGGCGCGGCGCGGATCGCCGGGACCTGACCGCGATGCGGCGCGACCTCACGCGCGTGCTCGCCGAGCTGTGGCGCGGCCATGCGCTCCGGCTCGGCGCCGGCGCCGCGGCGGCGGCGGCCGTAGCGCTGCTCGGCCTGGCGCTGCTCGCCCTGGCGGGGCTCGGCGTGGCCGGCACGGCGCGTGCGGGCGGCGCTGCCGCGCCGGCCGGCCTGGCGGCGGCGGGCCTCGTCTCCGGCCTCGCCGCCCTGGCGCTGCTGCGGCCGCTGGTGCTGCTGCGGCCGCTGGCCCGCTACGCGGAGCGGCTGGTGTCGCATGCGGCGACCTTCCGTGCCCTCGCCGACACGCGGCTCTGGTTCTTCCGCCGCCTGGCGGAGCGGCTGCCGGCCGGGCTCGGCCTGCGCCGCGCCGGGGACCTGCTCGGCCGCCTGGTCGCCGATGTCGAGGCGCTGGACGGGCTCTACCTGCGCGCGCTGGTGCCGGGGGCGGCGGCGCTCGCGGCGGTGCTGGCGATCGGGCTCCTGCTCGGCGCCGTCGCGCCGGGGCTCGCGGCCTGGGTCGCCCTGCCGCTGGCGTTCGCGCTGCTCGCGCCGCTCGCGCTCGCGCCCGGCGCGGCCAGGGCAGCGGAGGCCGCCGCGGCGGCGCAGGGCGGGCTGCGCGCCGCGGTGGTGGACCCGCTGACCGGGCTCGAGGACACGCTCGCCGCCAATGCCGAGGAGCGCGCCGCCCGGCGGGTGGCGGAGGCCGGCGCCGAGCTCGCCGCCGCCCAGCGCCGGCTGGCCGCGCGCGGCGCCTGGGGCGGTGCGCTGGGCGGGCTGCTGACGCAGGCGGCGATGCTCGGCGCGCTCGCCTGGGGCCTCGCGGCGGGGCCGGCGGGTGTCGCGCCGGCCCTGCTCGGCCTGTTCCTCGCCGTCGCGGCGGCCGAAACGCTCGGCCTGATGCCACGGGCGGGCGCGGCGCTCGCCGCCGCCGCCGCCGCCGCACGCCGCCTCTTCCAGGCGGCCGACCAGCCGCCGCCGGTGGCCGAGCCCGCGGCCCCGCCCGCCCTCCTGCCGCGCGGCCACGCGATCCGCATCCGCGGCCTGCGCTTCGCCTGGACGCCGGACCGGCCGCCGGTCTTCGACGGGCTCGACCTCGACGTGCCGGAGGGCGCGCGGGTGGCGATCCTCGGCCCGTCGGGCAGCGGCAAGTCCACCCTCGCCGCGCTGCTGCTCAAGCTCGCCGCGCCCCAGGCGGGCAGCATCGCCCTCGGCGGCGCGGCTCTCGACACCCTGCCCGCGGCCCTGGTGCGCAGCCGCATCGCCTGCCTCACCCAGGACGCGCGGCTGTTCGACGACACCATCGCGGCCAATCTGCGCCTCGCCGCGCCGGAGGCCGACGATGCGGCGCTGTGGCGGGCGCTCGAGGCGGCGCGCATCGCCGAGCTGGTCCGCGCGCTGCCCAAGGGGCTGGCGACGCGGTGCGGCGAGGCGGGGGCGCGCTTCTCCGGCGGCCAGGCGCGCCGCCTGGCGCTGGCGCGCGCGCTCCTCTCGCCCGCGCCGGTGCTGATCCTCGACGAGCCCGCGGCGGGGCTCGACGCGGCCACCGAGCGCGACTTCCTCGCCACGCTCGATTCCGCGACGGCGGGGCGCAGCGTGATCCTGATCGTCCACCGCCTGATCGGGGTCGAGCGTCCGACGCGCATCCTGCGCCTGATCGGCGGGCGGGCGATCCCGGCCACCGGATAGCCGCGCCCGCCCCGCGGCGGCGCCGTTCCGCGGCCGGGCGGAGAGGCGGCGGGCGCCCGCGGGGAGCCGGGCGCCGCCCTGCGGACGCGGCCCGTGCCCGGCCCGGAGAATCGTGACAGCATCCCGTCGCTCTCCCCTCCGGCGGCGGCGCCGGCGCCGATGGTGCCCGCGCGGCGGCGCCGCCGGAGCCACAGGCAGGGAGCGCGGCCCCGAGGCAAGGAGCACAGGCGTGGCGTCCCCCGCAGCGATTCCCCCGCATCGCCCGCTCGATCCCGCGAAGTTCCGCGACCCTCGCCTGACGGCGCGGGGGGAGCCGCGCGCCGTCGTGGCGCCGCTCGCGCTGCGCACGCTCTGGTTCAACACCGGCACCCTCTGCAACATCACCTGCCGCGGCTGCTACATCGAGAGCAGCCCGCGCAACGACACGCTCAGCTACCTCACCCTCGCCGAGGTCGAAGCCTTCCTCGACGAGGCGCAGGCGCTGCCCGGGACGCCGCTGCGCGAGGTCGGCTTCACCGGCGGCGAGCCCTTCCTCAACCGCGACCTGCCGGCGATGCTGCGCGCCGTCCTCGCGCGCCCCGGCGGGCTGCGCGCGCTGGTGCTGACCAACGCCATGCGGCCGATGCGCCGGCGCGAGCGCGAGCTCAGGGCGCTGCGCGACGAGTTCGGCGCCGCGCGCCTGGTGCTGCGCGTCAGCCTCGACCACTACGACGCCGCCCTGCACGACCTCGAGCGCGGCGCGGGCAGCTTCGCCCGCGCGCTCGACGGCCTGCTCTGGCTGGCGCGCGAGGGCTTCACCGTGCACGTCGCCGGCCGCGCCGGCTTCGGCGGAGAAGGCGAGGCCGCGCTGCGCGCGGGCTACGCGCGGCTGTTCGCGGCGCATGGCATTCCGCTCGATGCCGCCGACCCGGTGGCGCTGACGCTGTTCCCCGAGATGGACGCGACCGCCGACGTGCCGGAGATCACCACCGCCTGCTGGGGCCTCCTCGGCAGGCGGCCGGACAGCGCGATGTGCGCGACCGCGCGCATGGTGGTCAAGCGCAAGGGCGCGCCGCGGCCCGTTGTGGTGGCCTGCACGCTGCTGCCCCACGATCCGCAGTTCGAACTCGGCGCCACGCTCGCCGCCGCGCTGCGTCCGGTGTCGCTGAACCATCCGCATTGCGCGCGCTTCTGCGTGCTCGGCGGCGCCGCCTGCTCGCGCTGAGGGCGCCGCGCCGGCCCGCCCGCCGGCCGGCGAGCCCCGGCGATTGACGGGCCTTCACCGCCGGCGTGCAATCGGGGGCATGGCGAAGCTCCTCGGCGTGCTCCTGGCGGGCGGCGCGCTGGCCGTCGCGGGCGCGGCGGCGCCCGCACGGGCCGCCTCCTTCGACTGCGCCCGCGCGCGCAGCCCGGCCGAGCGGCTGGTCTGCGCCGATCCCGCGCTCTCGTCGCTCGACGAGCGGCTCGCCGCGGCCTATCGCGCGGCGCTGGCCGCGGTGCCGTGGCAGCGGCGGCTGCGCGGCGACCAGGCCGCCTGGCTGCGCGCGACGCGCGACCGCGCCGCCGGCGACCCGGCGACGCTGGCCGCGGCCTACCGCGCGCGGATCGCCGCGCTGGAGGCGGAGACGAGACGCGCGGCCGATCCCGCGCTGACGGCGCTTTCCGAGTCGCAGATCGCCGGGTCCTGCGTGCCGCTGCCGCCAGCCGCCGAGGAGGAGGCCGCGCCCCCACCCTGCGCGGTGCGCGAATCCGGGCCGCTCGGGACGCTGGACGGACGCCGGCTCCATTATGCGATCTACGGCTACCCGGACCCCGACTCGCCGGACCGCGAGACGCTGGCGAAGGTCGCGACGGTGGTCTTCGCCGAGACCGCGCCGGGACGCTTCGCCGCGCGCTACGCGGACGGGCCCGACGACGTGCGCTGCGGCGCGCCGCGGCTGCTGCGCGCGCAGCGGGGGCCGCTGCTGCACATCCCCTGCTCCCGCGACGGCACCGGCATGTTCAACGCCGAATCGGTCCTCGCCCCGGGCGAGGGCGGCCGGTGGCGGCTGCTCGACACCGGGTCCTGGACCCGCGACCTCGGCCGGCGCCTGCCGCGCGGCTACGGCGCGTGGAAGGGCATCTACCCGGACTACGAGGCGCTCGCCGCCGTGACGCCGCTGTGGCGCGACGGCGACGCCAACTGCTGCCCGACCGGGGGCCGGGCGGAGATCCGCCTCGGCTGGGAGGGCGACCGGCTGGTGCTGCGCGACCTGCGGCTCCGCCTCGGCGCGCAGGAGGTGCCGCGCTGACCGGCGGCGCGCAGCGCGCGCGGCGCTGCCGGCCCTGCCGGGCTGCGAAACGACCGCAAGGCGCCGCGCCCGCCGCACCCTGACACGGCGCCCGCGGCGTGGCAGAGAGCCGCCATGCCCGACGCCATCGGCGCCCTTCCTCCCGACCCGGCCGAGGTGCTGCGCCGCGTCTTCGGCCACACCGGCTTCCGCGGCCAGCAGGAGGCGGTGATCCGCCACGTCGCCTCCGGCGGCTCGGGCCTCGTGCTGATGCCGACCGGCGGCGGCAAGAGCCTCTGCTACCAGGTGCCGGCGCTGTGCCGGCCCGGCCTCGGCGTCGTCGTCTCGCCGCTGATCGCGCTGATGGAGGACCAGGTCGCGGCGCTGCGCCAGCAGGGCGTGGCGGCGGGCGCGCTGCATTCCGAGCTGCCGGAGGAGGAGCGCCGCGCCGTCCGCCGCGCGCTGCGCCAGGGCGAGCTCAAGCTGCTCTACGTCTCGCCGGAGCGGCTGACGCTGAACGGCACGCTCGACGACCTCGCGCGGCAGGAGATCGCCCTCTTCGCGGTGGACGAGGCGCATTGCGTCAGCCAGTGGGGCCACCACTTCCGGCCGGAATACCGCGACCTCGGCGTCCTCGCGGAGCGCTTTCCGCGCGTGCCGCGCCTCGCCCTGACCGCGACCGCCGATCCGCGCACGGTGGAGGACATCCGCCGCCAGCTCGGCCTCGCGGACGATCCGGTGTTCCGCGCCTCCTTCGACCGGCCGAACATCCGCATCGCGGCGCAGGCGAAGGAGCAGGAGCGCGCGCAGCTCCGCGCCTTCATCGCCGCCGCCTCGGACGGATCGGGCGCGGGCATCGTCTATTGCGGCACCCGCGCCAGGACCGAACAGACGGCCGCATGGCTGCGGGCGGAGGGGTACGACGCCCTCGCCTTCCACGCCGGCCTCTCGCCGGAGGCGAAGCGCGAGGCGCACCGCCGCTTCGCGCGCGGCGACGCGGTGGTAATGGCCGCGACCATCGCCTTCGGCATGGGCATCGACCGGCCCGACGTGCGCTGGGTCGCCCACACCGACCTGCCGCGCAGCCCGGAGAGCTGGTATCAGGAGATCGGCCGCGCCGGCCGCGACGGCCTGCCGGCGCACGCCCTGCTGCTCTACGGCGCGCAGGACATCGTCCGCGCCCGGCACTGGATCGAGCGGAGCGCCGCCCCGCCCGAGCAGAAGCGGATCGAGCGCGCGCGGCTCGAGGCCATGGTGGCGATCGCCGAGGCCGCGGCGTGCCGGCGGAAACTGCTGCTGCGCTGCTTCGGCGAGGACCAGCCGGCGGAGAATTGCGGCAATTGCGACGTCTGCCTCGCCCCGCCGCGGGTCTTCGACGGCACGGTGGCGGCGCAGAAGCTGCTCTCCGCCGTGCTGCGGACGGGGCGCCGCTTCGGCCTCGGCCACATCGTGGACGTGCTGCGCGGGCGCCTGACCGACAAGGTGGCGCAGCTCGGCCACGACACGCTGCCCACCTTCGGCGTCGGCAAGGACCTCTCCGACGCCGCCTGGCGCGGCGTGGCCCGCCAGCTCGTCGCCCGCGGTGCCCTCGACCTCGACGAGCACGGGGGCCTGGTGCCGACCGAGGCGGCGCGCCCGATCCTGCGCGGGGAGGCGACGGTGACGCTGCGCGAGGACGTGCTCGCGCCGCGGGCGCCGGCGCGCCTGGCGCGGCCCGTGCGGGAGGCGCCGGACGCGGCCGCGCTCCTGACGCCCGGCGCGGGCGCCCCGCTCTATGCCGCGCTGCGCGCGTGGCGGCGCAGCGAGGCGCAGGCTCAGGGCGTGCCCGCCTACGTGGTAGCGCTCGACCGGACGCTGGCCGAGATCGCCGCGCGCCGGCCGCGCACCCTGGACGAGCTGGCCGAGGTGCCCGGCATCGGGCGCAGCCGGGTGGAACGCTACGGCAAGGCGATCCTCGCGATCCTGGAAGGGGCCGATCCTCCGGAGGAGGCGGGCCGCCGGGTGCCGGACGCGCCGCCGCTGCCGCGATAAGCCGCGGCGCCCAGGCCAAACGCCGCGGCGCCACCGGCGCCGGGCGCTTCCACCGCCACCCGCGCGGGCGCCGGCCGGGGGGCGGCGATGGCGGAGAGGGCCCGGTGCGCGCGTTCGACGACGCGCGGCGCGCCGCGGCCCCTGCCGCCGCAATCGCGGCGCACGCGCCCGGCGCCCCGCCGTTCGGGACGCTGCGCGCCTGGCGCCGCGCCGTCGCCGCGGGGCCCGGCGTCGGTCCGGCCAAGGCCGGGCACCACGGCACGGCGCCGCTCGCCCTGCTCGCCGCCTGCGCGGGGCGGGCGGTCTCCGGGTAGAGCGGATCGCGGACGGCGGGAAACAGCCGGGAGCGTGAATCCGCTCGACCGGCAACGGGCGGGAGGCGCTGCCGCGCGCACCGCCGGGCGGAAACGGCTCCAGTGGCGCCGTGCCTGTCCGGCCGCGCGCCTGGGCGCGGGCGATCCGACGCGGCGCGCTGCCGCTCCGGCTCGCCGCTTGCGATTCGCGCGTGCCGCCGGTGGCGAAGCCGCCGGCCGGAGCGATCGCGTCCTGGCCTTTCCGCCGCCCGATCCGATCCCGGACGCGGTCCCGCTGCCCGGACTGCTCGACGAGGCGATCCTGCTGCCCCTGCCGGTGCTGCCGACGCTGCGGCTGGTCCCGCCGGCCCTGCGCGAGGAGCTGCGCGCGGGCGGCGGAGCAGCCGGTGAGCCGCGCCGGCGCGGCCGCGGCGGTGGTGCTGCGGGGCGCGGCAGCCGTCTGGGCGTGTGGTGGCTGTCCGAGCGGGCGCGCGGCGGCCGGTCAGGACGACATTCGCCCCCGGGCACGCGCGCAAGGGCGGCGGCGACACCGGGCGGCGGCCTGGCGAGAGGCCCACGACCGGGCGGTGCCGCGGGACGGGCGCGCGCCCTCAGCGCGGGGCGAGAGCGGCGTCGAGCGCGGCGAGCCAGGCCTCGCCGCGGCGCCGGTTCACGCCGAGGTCGGAACGGCCGAACAGGCTGCGCGAGTAGAGCCACACCGCGCTCCGGCCGTCCGCCAGCGCATCCGCCTGGGCGTTGACGAGATCGGGGAAGTTCAGCAGCGGCGTGCGCACCAGCCTGGCGCAGCTCCGGCCATTCCGCGCGCCGCCAGGTGCGCGGGAAGTCGGCGGCGAGGCCGCGCAGCGCGCGCCACACGCGCTCCGCCGGCAGGTCGAGCGGCGGCAGCGCCCGGTGCTTCGGCCCAGGATGCGGCGCGGGCGCGGCGAGGAAGGCGTTGGGCGTCGCCGGCAGGACGAGGCGCGGGAAGTCGATCGGCGCCGGCGGCGGCAGCCCGCCGCCCGGCCCGCGCGCGAGGAGCGCCCCGATCCCCGGCCGGCGGCTCCCGCTTCCGCTCATGCGCCGGCGATCCGCAGGCGGATCACGCCGCGCGCCTCGGCGGGGCTCGCCACGAGCCTGCCCTGGCGCAGGACTGCGGTGCGGCCCGTCTCGGCCAGCCGCAGCGCGGCGCCGTGCAGCGCGCGGGCGCGGGCAACGTCGTCGGGGGCGAGCGCGCGGCCGCGCCCGGCGGCCGCGGCCCGGCGCAGGATGTCCACCGCGATCGCCGCCGCGTCGGTGCGCCGCCACGCCATCCGCGTTCAGCCTCCGCCGCCAAGGCGCAGCACGAACAGCACGCCCGCTACCGGCGCGCCGCGCTCCCTGCGCAGGATCGCCGCCTCGCGCGCCAGTTCGGAGAAGCCGGCCGCGCGCGCCAGGGCCGCCACATGCACCGGATCGTGGCGGTAGCGCATGCCCTCGCCCA
Organism: Caldovatus aquaticus; assembly: GCF_019458025.1. GTDB lineage: Bacteria > Pseudomonadota > Alphaproteobacteria > Acetobacterales > Acetobacteraceae > Caldovatus > Caldovatus aquaticus. Next base: position 11,146 of record NZ_JAHZUY010000017.1, read on the forward strand.
GCGTGTAGGGCGCGCCGGCCGGGCCCGCCTCGACCGAGAACGCCGCGACGCCGCCAGGCACGAGGGCGGCGCCGATCGCCGCCAGCGCCGGCGCCAGGTCGCCGAGATAGTTCAGCACGTCGGCCGCGGCGACGAGATCGAAGGCACGCGGATGCCGCGGCAGCCAGTCCAGCAGATCGGCCTCGTGCAGCGCCGCGTAGAGGCCGCGCCTCCGCGCTTCCGCCAGCATCCGGGGCGACAGGTCGAGCCCCTCCAGCCGCGCCGCGAAGGGCGCCAGCGCCGCGCCGGAGAGCCCGGTGCCGCAGCCGAGGTCGAGCACGCGCAGCCCCCCCTCCGCCGCCACCCCGGCGCGGCGCAGCAGCGCTGCCAGCGCCTCCGGCGTGCGGTAGCCGAGGCGGCCGGTCAGCTCCGCCTCGAAGCGCGGCGCGTACTGGTCGAACAGGTCGCGCACATAGGAGGACGGCGCGCGCTCGGGCGGCGCGCAGCGTCCCAGCGCGGCGAGCAGGAAGCGCGCCTGCGCGGCGAGGGCGGCGTCGCCCCGCGCCCGCACCAGGGCCGCTTCCGCGGCCGCCGCCGCGCCCGCGCCGTCGCCCGCCTCGCGCCGGGCATGGGCCAGCGCCAGCATCGGCTCGGCGGCGTCGGGCTGCAGCGCCGCGGCGCGCTCGAGCGGGGCGAGCGCGGCGCGCGGATCGCCCATCGCGCACAGCGCCTGGCCGAGATTGCGCAGGACGACGGGATCGTCCGGCCGCGCGGCGAGGGCCGCGCGCAGCGTCCCGACCGCCTCCTCGAGCCGCCCGGCCTCGGCGAGGGCCGCGCCGTGATTGGCGAGAAAGGCGCCGACGCCGGGGCGGAGCGCCACCGCGCGCGCGCCCCATTCCAGCGCCGCCGCCAGGTCGCCGCGCTGGCGCGCCGCGACGCCGAGCAGGTTGGCCGCGTTGGCGTCGTCCGGCCGGACCTGCAGGACCTTGCGATACAGCGTCTCGGCCGCGGCGATCTCGCCGCGCGCGTGCCGCGCCACGCCCTCGCGCAGCCAGCGGTCGGCATCCTCCGCTTGCGCCATGCCCCGGGTTCCGCAACTCATGGCCGTGGCGGCCGGCCTTGACCGGCACGGCCTGCCTGCCCTCATCCCTCGGCGCGGGGCGGCGGGCAAGGGCGCAGGCGCTCCCTCCGTCGCACTCGCCGCCGCGGCATCTCGGAAGGTGGGCATGTTCGCGCTGATTCGCCAGGACCGCGACCTCCGGGTGGACTTCTTCCGCGGCCTCTCGCTGTGGATCATCTTCGTCAACCACATCCCGGGCAACTGGCTCGGCCTGGTCACGCCGCGCAACTACATGCTGGCGGACGCGACCGAGACCTTCGTGCTGCTCGCGGGCTACGCGGCGGGGCTCGCCTACGGGATCGTGATGGACCGCCAGGGCTGGCTCTTCGCCGCCTCGCGGGTGATGGGGCGGGTGTTCACGCTCTACGTCGCGCACATCTTCCTGCTGGTCGTCTTCACGGCGCAGGTCGGCTACTCGGCGGAGCGGCTGGACGCCCAGGCCTATCTCGACGAGCTGCAGCTCGACCCCTTCGCGCGCGAGCCCTACCGCGCGCTGCTCGAGGCGCTGCTGCTGCGCTACCAGCCCTCCTTCCTGAACATCCTGCCGCTCTACATCGTGCTGCTGGCGATGTTCGCGGTGGCGATGCCGCTGCTGCGGCGGCCCTGGCTGCTGCTCGGCGCCTCGGCCGCGCTCTACGTCGCGACGCGGACCTTCGACTGGGACCTGCCTTCCTGGAGCGGCGAGGGCTGGTTCTTCAACCCGCTCGGATGGCAGTTCCTGTTCTTCATCGGCTGCGCGCTCGGCTACCGGCCGCCCGGGGGCGCCCCGTTCACGGTGCCCTACCGGCGCTGGCTGGTCGCGCTCTCGCTCGCCCTGCTCGCGCTCGGCGTGGTGGCGACGCAGCTCCTCTATTTCCGCTGGGACATCGCGGAACAGCGCCTCCCGGCGGTGCTGGCGCGCTTCCTCGCCGGGATAGACAAGGCCGCGATGCACCCGATGCGGCTCGCCACGATGCTGGCGCTCGCCTACCTCGCGGCGCACTTCATCCCGCGCACGGCGGCCTGGCTGCGCGGCTGGGCCGCGGCGCCCTTCGTGCTGATGGGCCAGCAGGCGCTGCCGGTGTTCTGCGCCGGCATCGCCCTCTCCTTCCTCGGCCGGGTGGCGCTCGAGATCTCCGACCAGTGGCCGATGCAGCTCCTGGTCAACCTGGCCGGGCCGGCGGCCCTGACGCTGATCGCCGCGCTGACCGCCTGGTATGGCACGGAGAAGCGCGCGGCGCGGCGCGGGGCGGCGCCGGCCGCGGCCGCCGCCGGCGCGCCGGCCGGCGCCGCCCCGGTCGTTGCAAATCCCTTGCCCGCCGCTTCCGGCAGAGATAGCGGGTAGGGACCATGCGCCGCCCCCCCACCGTCCTGGCCGCGGTCGGCTGCGCCCTGCTCGCCCTGGCGCAGCCGGCCGGCCCCGGCCGCGCCGCGGCGGCGCCCTCGCCGCAGAACGAGCCGGCCTGCGGCGCGCCGGCCGATCTGCTGCGCGCCGGCCAGCCGCTGGGCGGGGTGGCCTCCGCCATCGCGACGGGCCGGCTGCGGATTCTGGCCGTGGGCTCCGCTTCGGTGCTCGGCCCCGGCGCGAGCGACACCGCCGCATCCTGGCCGCGGCGCCTGGAAGCGCTGCTGCGCGAGCGCCTGCCGCATGTCGAGGTGGTGGTCGAGGTGCGCGGCGGCCGCGGCCTCACGGCGACCGATCAGTGGGCCCTGATCGCCGAGGCGCTGCGGCACGGGCCGCGGCCCGACCTCGTCATCTGGCAGGCCGGGGCGACCGAGGCGGCGCGAGGCTTGCCGGTGGACAGCCTCACCGAGGGGCTCCTGCCCGGGCTGGACAGGCTGCGCACCCTGGGCGTGGACACGGTGGTGATGGACCTGCAATTCAGCCGGTTCCTCCGCGCCCACGCAGACGTGAACGCCTATCGCGAGGCGCTGGCGATGGCCGCGGCCGGCGCCGAGGCCGCCCTGTTCCCGCGCTACGAGCTGATGCGGGCCTGGGCCGAGGCGGAACGGGTGGACGTCGAGCGCGCGCCGCGCGACCGGCGCGTCGCCATGGTGGACGCGCTGAACGACTGCATCGCCCGGGCGCTCGCCGAATTCCTGCTCGACGGGGTGCGCGAGGCGCGCCGCTGAAGGGGGACGCACGCCCCGGCCGTACCGGTGCCGGAGGCCCCGGCGGCCGGCCGCCGGCGCGCCGCCGCCGCGGACTGCGGAGTCCGCGCCACGCCCGCGCGCCATTGCCGGCATCCCGTCGCCGGCCGCGGAACCGTCCCGGGCCTCGTGCCTTTACCGCCACGATGGACACGACCCTTTCCCGGCCGAGGCCGCAACCGGACGACGGGCGCGACGCGCCGGCCCGGTCCGCGCCGGCCGCGCCCGCGCCGCGCCAGGCCACGCCGCGATCCGGCACGCCGGCGGCCGCCTTCGACCGCTGGTTGCGGCGCGAACTGGCGCGCCTCTACGGCGCGGCACTGCACGAGCCGGTGCCGGACAGCCTGTTGCGCATGATCACCGAGGCATTGCCGCCCCGCCGCAAGCGCTGACGCGGTGCGCCCCGCCGGCTCAGAACAGCCCGACGATCCGCCCTGCCGCGTCGAGGCCGATCCGCTCGGCCGCCGGATGCTTCGGCAGGCCGGGCATGGTCATGATGTCCCCGCAGATCGCGACGACGAATCCGGCCCCGGCGCTGAGCCGCACCTCGCGCACCGGCAGCACGTGGCCCTCCGGCGCGCCGAGCAGGCCGGGATCGGCGGAGAAGCTGAACTGCGTCTTGGCGACGCAGACCGGCAGGCGGCCGAAGCCCTGCTCCTCCCACCGCGCGAGGCGGGCGGCGACCGGCGGCGGGATCTGCACCTCCGCGGCGCGGTAGATCTCGCGCGCGATGGTGCGGAGCTTCCCGGCGAGCGGCATCGCCTCCGGATAGAGGGGGGTGAAGCGGGCGGTGCGCGCGGCGATCGCGGCCTGCACCGCGCGCGCGAGGTCGCGCGCCCCCGCCGCGCCGTCCGCCCAGTGGGTGCAGAGGACGGCCTCGACGCCGAGGCGCGCCATCGCCGCGCGCACCGCCGCGATCTCGGCCTCGGTGTCGGAGGTGAAGCGGTTGAGCGCGACGATCACCGGCAGGCCGAACTTGCCCATGTTCTCGACGTGACGCGCGAGGTTCGCCATGCCGCGCGCGAGCGCGCCGAGGTCCTCGCGCGCGAGCTCGGCCTTCGCCGCGCCGCCGTGCAGCTTCAGCGCCCGCACAGTGGCGACGATGACGCAGGCGGCGGGCGCGAGGCCGGCGGCGCGGCACTTGATGTGGAGGAACTTCTCGGCGCCGAGGTCGGCGCCGAACCCGGCCTCGGTCACCACCACCTCGGCAAGGCGCAGGCCGAGCCGCGTGGCGATCACGCTGTTGCAGCCGTGCGCGATGTTGGCGAAGGGCCCGCCGTGCACCAGCGCCGGCGATCCCTCCAGCGTCTGCACCAGGTTGGGCGCGAGGGCGTCGCGCAGCAGCGCCGCCATCGCGCCGTCCGCCTTGAGGTCGCGCGCGGTCACCGCGCTGCCGTCGCGGCGCTCGCCGACGATGATGCGGCCGAGCCGCGCCTGCAGGTCGGCGAGGTCGCGGGCGAGGCAGAGGATCGCCATCACCTCCGAGGCGGCGGTGATGTCGAAGCCGTCCTCGCGCGGCACGCCGTGGGCGGCGCCGCCGAGGCCGACGACCGTGTTCCGCAGGCTGCGGTCGTTCATGTCCATCGCCCGGCGCCAGCCGACGCGGCGCGGATCGAGGCCGAGGCCGTTGCCCCAGTGGAGATGGTTGTCCACCATCGCCGCGAGCAGGTTGTTGGCGCTGGTGACGGCGTGGAAGTCGCCGGTGAAGTGGAGGTTGATCTCCTCCATCGGCGCGACCTGGGCGCGACCGCCGCCCGTGGCGCCGCCCTTGGTGCCGAAGCAGGGGCCGAGCGACGGCGCGCGCAGGCAGATCATCGCGCGCGTGCCGAGCGCGTTCAGCGCGTCGCCGAGGCCGATGGTGGTGGTGGTCTTGCCCTCGCCCGCGGCGGTCGGGTTGATGCCGGTGACAAGCACCAGCGCACCTTCGGGCCGCGCCTCGGCGGCGCGGACGAAATCGAGGTCGATCTTCGCCTTGTACCGGCCGTAGGGGATCAGCGCGGCATCGGGGATGCCGGCGCGCGCGGCGATCTCCGCGATGGGGCGCAGCGGCGTGGCGCGCGCGATTTCGAGGTCCGTCGCCATGCGGCATCTCCCTGTCTCACCCGGCGCGGCCGGCACCACACCGCGCTTATCGCCGCCGGCGCCGCAGGACAAGGCGCAGCGCGGCCCGTCAGTGCCGGGTGGCCGGCGGACCGGCAAGCGCCTCGACAGCGGCGTGCAGCCCGTCGATGAAGAACGCGATCCAGGCGCGCACCGTATCGGGCGTCACGCCTTCCCGCATGGTCGCGAAGTGCGAGAGGAGGAGCAGATCCTCGCCGATCCGCTCGACGCGAATCCAGCGCGTCGCCGCCGTGATGGCGGCCAGCGCGCCATCCACCGGCCCTCGGGTGATGCTGAAGCCGACATTCAGTACCAGGTCGTGATGGAAGCCGGGCTCCACGTCGGGGTTCGGCGCCTCGAGATCGGCGCGGAAGCCCAGTCCGCCCCCCTAGCGACACATGCCAGATCGGCGATCCGTCATCCGGACGCTCGGCAGCCAGACCCATGCTCCGCAACAGGATGCCGAGGCGCTCGGGCGTCAGGCCGCACCAGACCTCCGCCGGAAGGAGGCGCGTTGCCGCGCAGGTCTCGAGCTCGAGCGCAAGGCTCCCGTTGTGGCCGAAGGCCTCGGCGAGCGTCCCGAGCATCTCGCGGGCCGGGGCGACGCAGGACTCCCTGTCCGGGACCTGGATCTCGCGGCGCCAGTTGACACGGCCGCGCGGCGGCAGCGCGAAGCCCCGGCGGCGCAGCACCGCGGCACGACGCCGAGCGCCGACCCCGAGATCGGCGGTCGGGCCGAAGCGATCGGAAGCGGCCTCAAGGATCACCGGCGAACAGGGCTCCGACCAGACCTGAACGAACGGCGCCCGGTCCGGACCGGGCAAGCACGGCATGAGAACCAGAAAACGGTAGTCACCGACGGCCCAGCGGCGGTTCTGCTCCTCCGGCAGCCACAAGCATGTCTCGGCCAAGGCCCTGGCGAGACGGCGCTGCGGGCCGGCTGCCAAGGGCGAAGTTCCAGCCCTCGCGAGAATCCTGCGGCCGGCGCCGGGACGCGGAAACGGGGCGTGCATGGCCTACATTGTTCAATGCCTGATCGCGACGGCAAGGGCGGCGGGCGGCGCCGGCGCGGCTGGGACACGGCCACGTCGCGGGACCCGCGGCCCGGTCGGCGAGCGCGTCCGGTCCCGCCGCGGCGCGGCCTCGGCACACGCCCGAGGCGCGCCAGCGCTCAGTGGGCGACGTTCCGCGCCGCCTCGGCGTAGCCGACGCGACGCTCCGGCGGCACGGGATGGCGGCCCGCCACGCGCTCGAGCAGCATCCGCGCATCGGCGGGCGAGCCGGCCTTCACCGCGGCGTCCAGGAAGAGCTGCTCCAGCACGTCCTGCTGCGCGTGGCTGCCGCCCATGCGGTGCATGATGCCAAGCACCGGGCGCATCGCCGCGAGCGCGCCGGCGTGGTCGCCGCGCCGGTGCGCGAGCACCGCCTCGCAGACCGGGATCGCCGCCTCGCGCACCACCGCCGCCACGGTGCCGTCGCGGGTCGCCGCGAATTCGCGCATCGCCTCCAGCATCCGCGCCGCCGCCTGGAAGCGCCCGGTGGCCGCGAGCGCCATCATCCAGTGCGGCAGGGTGAAGGCGGAGAGGCAGTCGCCGATCCGCGCCTCCGCCTTGTCGGCGAGCTCCACCCAGCGATCGCCGACAGGCACGCCGCGCAATTCCAGCCGGAACAGCATCGAGGCGGCGTTCTGCACGTCGATGTAGAGGTCGGGCTGCATCTGCGTGACCGGCGAGGCGAGGTCGCGGAACCGGCGGTCGTAGAGGTCGAGCACCGCATCCCACTCGCGCCGCTCCAGGTGATACAGGGCGCGGTGCCACCAGAGGTGATGCTTGAGGTTGTTGGCCCCCTCCCAGTGCGGCTCGAGCCGCTCGATCCAGGCGATGCCCTCGCCGCGCCGGCCCTGCATCTCGAAGGTGTGCGCCACCGCGTGCGCCGCCCAGAGGTCGCCGCGGTCGAGCTCGATCGCGGCGCGGCCGGCGGCCTCGGCGATCAGGTAGTTGCCGCATTCCTCGTTGGCGAAGGAGCGGCAGGCGAGGACCGCGCCATAGCCCGGCAGCGTCGCCGACCAGCGCGGCAGCACGCGCTCCGCCGCGGCCAGCATCCGCTCCGGCGCGCCGAGCCAGAAGGCGTTGAAGTGGTGCAGGCGGAAGGCGAGGATGTCGTGCGGGTGCTCGGCCAGGATCTCCTCCCAGGTCGCGAGCGCGCGGTCGAGCGCGCCGGCGACCCAGTGGCCGAGCGCCGTGGCGTGCATGCGCTCGCGCGGGGTGGCGCGCTCGGTGGCGGCGAGCGCGCGCGCCTGCGCCGCCCGTGCCCGGTCGAGCTGGGCGCTGTTGTAGGCGAGCATGGCGAAGCTGCCGGCCAGAACCTGCGCCATGCCGCATTCCGGATCGGCGGCGAGCAACGCCTTGAGATGGGTCGAGGCGTCCAGGCGGTAGCGCAGATAAGCGGCGACGGTGGCGTCGAAGGCGGCGACGGCCTCCGCCGAGGCGGCGGTGAGCACCAGACCCTGGGCGTCGCGCAGCGTCATCCCGGTTCCCTCCCCGGCGGCGGACCGCCGGACGGCCGGCCGCAGCGCCGCCATCATGCCGCCGGATGGCGGCCGACGGGAAGGCGCCCCGCGCCGCCGCGTCCCCCGCCGCCCGGCCGCAACGCACGATACCCGCGGCGCAACCCGCGAAACCCGATTCCGGGCGCCGCGGCATCATCCGGAAACGCGCCCCCCTTACCTCTTTCCGCGTCGGCCGGACAGGCCGCGACCTGAAGAGGAAGGACAGCGACCATGACCACCCTCCGCAACGCCGCGCTGGCGTCCCTGCTGGCGCTCGGCACGACCCTCGGCGCCGCGCACGCCCAGGGCATCAGCGAGGCGGACCTCGGCACCTACGTTCCCCGCAGCGCCGGCAACGTCGTCGGCGGCGGCAGCGCGGCGCTGGTCGGCGGCGGCGACAACGCCGTGCTGCAGCACAGCGGCCAGGGGCCCGTGCAGTCCGGACGCCGCGCCCGCGCCTTCGGCAACGGCGGCGGCGTCGAGATCGAGTATCTCGATCCCGCGCCGTCCGGCCAGGGCCGCCCGGCCGCGCTGACGGGCGGCGGCGACGACAACTCCGTCGTGTACTTCGACGTGATCCGCCCCGGCCGCGGCTGAGGCCGCACGGCGGGCAGGGCGGCGCGGCCGGCGCCGCTCAGCCCGTCCCGGTGCTGCCGAAGCCGCCCGCGCCGCGCGCCGTCTCCGGCAGCGCCGCCACCTCGCGCCAGGCGGCGCGCGTCACGGGCGCGAGCACGGCCTGGGCGATGCGCATGCCGCGTTCGATCGTGAAGGGCTCGGCGCCGGCGTTCAGCACGATCACCTGCACCTCGCCGCGATAGTCCTCGTCCACCGTGCCCGGGCTGTTGGGCAGCACGATGCCGTGGCGCAGCGCGAGGCCGGAACGCGGGCGGATCTGCAGCTCGTGGCCGGGCGGCAGCGCGACGCAGAGGCCGGTCGGGATCAGCGCCCGCCCGCCCGGCGGGACGGTGACCGGCTCCGTCACCGCGGCGAGCAGGTCCATCCCCGCCGCGCCGGGCGTCGCGTAGGCGGGCAGCGGCAGGCCCTCGGCGTGCGGCAGGCGGAGGACGGCGATCTCGGCCGAGGGCGCCATGCCGCTCATGCCAGCGCCGCGGCGATGCGCTCGGCGAGGCGCCGCGCCACCTCCTCCTTCGGCAGGCGGGGCCAGTGCTCCACGCCCTGCGCCGTCACCAGGTGCACCGCGTTCTCCCTCCCGCCCATCACGTCGCCGGAGACGTCGTTGGCGACGATCCAGTCGCAGCCCTTCCTGGCGCGCTTGGCAATGGCGTTCGCCACCACCTCCTCGGTCTCCGCCGCGAAGCCGACGACGAGGCGCGGCCGCCGCGGGTGCGCCGAGAGCGTCGCCAGGATGTCCGGGTTGAGCGCGAGGGCGAGCGGCGGCGGCGCCTGCCCCGGCACCTTCTTGAGCTTCTGTCCCGCGGCCGCAGCCACGCGCCAGTCCGCCACCGCCGCGGCGCAGACCGCGACGTCGGCGGGCAGCGCCGCCTCGCAGGCGGCGAGCATCTCGCGCGCGCTCTCGACCCGCCGCACCGCGACACCGGGCGGGTCGGGCAGCGCGACCGGGCCGGAGACGAGCGTGACACGCGCGCCGAGTGCGGCGAGCGCGGCGGCGATCGCGTGCCCCTGCCGGCCGGAGGAGCGGTTGGCGATGTAGCGCACCGGGTCGATCGCCTCGTGCGTCGGGCCGGAGGTGACGATGGCGTGCCGCCCGGCGAGCGGCCCGGCGCCGGGCGCGAGCAGCGCCTCGACGGCGGCGAGGATCTCGGCCGGCTCGGCGAGGCGGCCGGGGCCGCTCTCCGGCTCGGCCATCGGTCCCTCGTTGGGGCCGACGCAATGCACGCCGCGCCCGCGCAGGGTGGCGAGGTTCGCCTGCGTCGCCGGGTGGGTCCACATGCTCGGGTTCATCGCCGGGGCGATCAGGACCGGCCGGTCGGTCGCGAGCAGCACCGTGCTGGCGAGGTCGTCGGCGAGGCCGAGCGCCATCTTCGCCATCAGGTCGGCGGAGGCCGGCGCCACCACGACGAGGTCGGGCTGGCGGGCGAGGCGGATGTGGCCGACCTCCGCCTCCTCGGCGAGCGACCAGAGGTCCTGGTGCACCGCCTCGCCGGTGATCGCCTGCAGGGCGTGCGGGGTGACGAAGCGGGCGCCGGCCGCGGTCAGCAGGCCGGTGACCGCGGCGCCCGCCTTGCGCAGCAGGCGGGCGAGCTCGAGCGCCTTGTAGGCGGCGACGCTGCCCGAGACGATCAGCAGCACGCGCTTGCCGGAAAGCGGGGTCATGGCGCGGCCGAGCCTAGCGCAGCCGGCCGGCCGCGGCCACACGGGCGGCCGCCGTCACAGCCGCCAGCCGGTGTGGATCGCGACGATACCGCCCGAGAGGTTGCGCCAGGCCACCCGCTCGAGCCCCGCCCGCCGCATCATCGCGGCGAGCGTCTCCTGGTCGGGGAAGGTGCGGATGCTCTCGGCGAGGTATTCGTACGCGCCGCGGTCCCCGGCCACGCGCGCGCCGAGCGCCGGCAGCACGCGGAACGACCAGAGATCGTAGAGCGGCACCAGGGGCGCGACCTCGAGGCGCGAGAACTCCAGGCAGTGGAAGCGCCCGCCCGGGCGCAGCACGCGCCGCGCCTCGGCGAGCACGGCGTCCTTGTCGGTGCAGTTGCGCAGGCCGAAGGCGATCGAGACCTTCTCCACCGAGCGGTCGGGCAGCGGCAGGCGCTCGGCGTCGGCGCAGAGGAAGGAGAGGCCGGCGGCGAGGCCGCGATCGAGCGCCCGGTTCTGCGCCACGGCGAGCATCGCCGGGTTGACGTCGGAGAGGATGACGCGCCCGGCGCCGCCCTCGAGCGCGGCAAAGGCGATGTCGCCGGTGCCGCCGGCGAGGTCGAGCAGCGTCTCCCGCGGGCTCGCCCCGATCGCGGCGACGAAGGCGCGCTTCCACAGCCGGTGCAGGCCGAGCGACATCAGGTCGTTCATCAGGTCGTAGCGCGGCGCCACGCTTTCGAACACCTGGCGCACCAGGCCGGCCTTGGCGGCGCGCGGCACCTCGCGGAAGCCGAAATCGGTGCTATCGGAGGGGTCGCGATCGGCGATCATGCGCCGGACCATAGCGCCGCCGGGTGGAAGGGGAAGCCTCATGCCGGAACTGCCGGAGGTCGAGACGGTGATGCGCGGGCTCGCCGCGGTGCTGACCGGGCGCCGCATCGTCCGCGTCGAGGTGCGCCGCGAAGGCATGCGCTTTCCCTTCCCGCCCGGGCTCAAGGAGCGGCTCGAGGGCCGGCGCGTGCTCGGCTTCCGCCGGCGCGGCAAGTACCTGCTGATGCGCCTCGAGGGCGGGGAGAGCCTGCTGATCCACCTCGGCATGTCGGGGCGGATGGTGGTGCGGCCGCGCGGCGCGGCGCCGGCGCCGCAGCCCGCGCCGCACGAGCACCTGACGCTCGAGACCGAGGACGGCCAGCGCGTCGGCTTCGTGGACCCGCGTCGCTTCGGCTGCGTGGACCTGGTGCCGACCGCGGAGGAGGACCGCCACCGGCTGCTGCGCGACCTCGGGCCGGAGCCGCTCGATCCCTCCTTCACGCCCGAGGTCCTGGCCGCCGCCCTCGCCGGGAAGCGCACCTCGATCAAGGCGGCGCTGATGGACCAGCGGGTGGTCGCGGGGATCGGCAACATCTACGCCTGCGAGGTGCTGTTCCGCGCCGGCCTCTCGCCCCGCCGCGCCGCCTGCACGGTGCAGGGCGAGCGCGCCGCCCGGCTGGTCGCGGCGATCAAGGAGGTGCTCGGCGAGGCGATCGCCGCCGGCGGCTCCTCGCTGCGCGACTACGTGCGGGCGGACGGCGAGCTCGGCCTGTTCCAGCATCGCTTCAAGGTGTACGACCGCGAGGGCCAGCTCTGCGAGCGCTGCCCCGGCCCGCCCGCCTGCCACGGCATCCGCCGCGTCGTCCAGGGCGGCCGGTCCACCTTCTACTGCCCGCGCACCCAGCGTTGAGCCGCCCGCCCCTCCTGCGCTAGACGGGCGGCGCCCGCAACCGGAGGAGCGACGCGCCATGGCCGAATACGGCATGATCCTGGTCGAGACCAAGGGCCCGGTCGGCGTGATCCGCCTGAACCGCCCGCAGGCGCTGAACGCGCTCTGCGACCAGCTGATGGACGAGCTCGGCCAGGCGCTGCTCGCCTTCGACGCCGACGACGCGATCGCCGCCATCGTGCTGACCGGCAACGAGAAGGCCTTCGCCGCCGGGGCCGACATCAAGGAGATGCGCGACCGCACCTTTCCGGCCGTCTATCGCGACGACTGGATCGGCCAGAAGTGGGAGACGGTGCTCAGGGTGCGGAAGCCCGTGATCGCCGCGGTCGCCGGCTACGCCCTGGGCGGCGGCTGCGAGCTGGCGATGATGTGCGACATCATCCTCGCGGCCGAGAACGCGAAGTTCGGCCAGCCGGAGATCAATCTCGGCGTCATCCCCGGCGCGGGGGGCACGCAGCGCCTGACCCGCGCGGTCGGCAAGGCCAAGGCGATGGAGATGATCCTCACCGGCCGCATGATGGACGCCGCCGAGGCGGAGCGGTCGAACCTGGTCGCGCGCGTGGTCCCGACCGACCAGCTCCTCCCCGAGGCGCTGAAGCTCGGCGAGAAGATCGCCGCCCTCTCCGCCCCCTCGGTCGCGATGGCGAAGGAGGCGGTGAACGTCGCCTACGAGACGACGCTGCGCGAGGGCGTGCGCTTCGAGCGGCGGCTGTTCCTCTCGCTGTTCGCGACCGAGGACCAAAAGGAGGGGATGGCGGCCTTCATCGAGAAGCGCAAGCCGGCCTTCCGCAACGCCTGACGCCCCCTCCTCCGCGCGGGCGGCTGCCGCGCGCCTTGACGGGGCGGGGGGCGGCGTCTAGAATGCGCGCCTTCGCCGCGGACGGGGCCGCCTCCGGCCCCGCCGCGGGCCCATTCCTCGAACGACGACCGGTCCGAAACCACCCAGCCATGGCGAACACGGCTTCCGCGCGCAAGCGCATCCGGCAGACGGAGAAGCGCACCGCCCGCAACAAGGCGCGCCGCTCGCGCGTGCGCACCTTCCTCCGCAAGGTCGAGCAGGCGATCGCCGGCGGCGACAAGACGGCGGCGCAGGCGGCGTTCCGCGCCGCGCAGCCGGAGCTGCACCGCGCCGCGACCAAGGGCGTGCTCCACCGCAACACGGTCGCGCGCAAGCTGTCCCGTCTCGCGGCGCGCATCAAGGCGATCGGCGAGGGCGGCGAGGCCGGCGCGCCGGCCTGACACCGTCCGCGGCGGCGGGACGGGCGCGATCCGGCGCCCGTCGGCGCGTCGCCCTTCGTCGCGCGCGGATACCGGGAACCAGAGCCATCAGGAAGCAGGGCACCGCCCGGCGGCCCTGAGGGCGGGGTTCTTCGCCTCGCCCGGACCTGATGCATTCCGATCGCAGTTTGACGTTGGCGGGCCTTTCCTCCCGCGATATCGTCCGCCACCGCTCAGCGCGTATCCGTACCGATCATTGCGCCTTGGTGTCTCGGGCTAGGCGCGGGCGCGCGATCGGGACGGACCGTGGCGCAGGCGGAATCACGTCGGTCGAGGGTGGCCTGGACGTCGCATGGAGAAGCAATCTGGCACGACCTCACCCGCCAGCCTCGCGGCGTCTGCCGCCGCCGTGATGCCAGCCGAACGCCATTTGACGGAGGCCTGGGCCCGCATCCGCGGTCGCCTGCGTGAAGAGGTCGGCGAGGTCGAGTATCGTGCCTGGCTGCGCCAGATGACGCTCGCCGGCGTCGAGGGCGACGAGGCGGTGGTGCTGCTGCCGACCCGCTTCCTGCGCGACTGGGTGCGCAGCCACTACGGCGATCGGCTGCGCGCGCTGTGGCAACAGGAATTCCCCGGCGTGCGGCGCGTGGAGATCCGTGTCGCGCGCAGCGGGGCCGAGACCGGCGTGGCCGCCGCCAAGGCGCCCGCAGGGCCGGCGGCCGCCGCGCCCCGGCCGGCGCAGGGCAGCGCCGACGGGACCGCCACCGCCGCCCGCGGCGGAACCGCCGGCGGCCTGGCCGAGGCGCTCGCGGCCGGGCCTGGCGACGCCGCGCGCCACGCGGCCGACGCGCGCACCATGGAGTGGGCGGCACCGCTCGACCCGCGCTTCACCTTCGACAGCTTCATCGTCGGCAGGCCGAACGAGTTCGCCCACGCCTGCGCGCGGCGCGTGGCCGAGCGGCCGGCGAGCCCGGGCTTCAACCCGCTCTTCCTCTACGGCGGCGTCGGCCTCGGCAAGACGCACCTGATGCACGCCATCGCCTGGGCGATCCGCGAGATGCACCCGGCGAAGAGCGTCGCCTACATGAGCGCCGAGAAGTTCATGTACCGCTTCATCGCCGCGCTGCGCAGCCAGAACACCATGGAGTTCAAGGAATCGCTCCGCTCCGTGGACGTGCTGATGATCGACGACCTGCAGTTCCTCATCGGCAAGGACAACACGCAGGAGGAGTTCTTCCACACCTTCAACGCGCTGGTGGACGCCGGCAAGCAGATCGTCGTCAGCGCCGACAAGTCGCCCTCCGACCTCTCGGGCCTCGAGGACCGGCTGCGCACGCGCCTCGGCTGCGGCATGGTGGCCGACATCCACGCCACCACCTACGAGCTGCGCCTCTCGATCCTGCAGGCCAAGGCCGCGGCGGCGGGCGTGCCGGTGCCGGCCAAGGTGATGGAGTTCCTCGCCCACAAGATCACCTCGAACGTGCGCGAGCTGGAGGGCGCGCTGAACCGGCTGATCGCGCACGCCAACCTGTTCGGCCGCCCGATCACGCTGGAGGGCGCGCAGGAGGTGCTGCACGACATCCTGCGCGCGCACGACCGGCGCGTGACCATCGAGGAGATCCAGCGCCGCGTCGCCGAGCACTACAACATCCGGCTGACCGACATGAGCAGCGCGCGGCGCGCGCGCAACGTCGCCCGCCCGCGCCAGGTGGCGATGTACCTCGCCAAGCAGCTCACCTCGCGCAGCCTGCCCGAGATCGGCCGTCGCTTCGGCAACCGCGACCACACCACGGTGATGCACGCGGTGAGCCGCGTGGCCGAGCTGATGCAGCAGGACGCCGCCTTCGCCGAGGACGTCGAGCTGCTGCGGCGGATGCTGGAGACCTGACGGCGCCGGCCGCGCCCGGCCCGTCCGCGGCGCCCCGGCCCGGCCCGCCGCCCGCGAATCGCGCCGCGCGGGCGGCTTCTCGCCTCCTGCGGCCGCTGCTAGAGTGCGATCCCCGCCGCGCCGGCCGGGACGGGCGCTCCCGCTGGGACGCGCCGAGGCCAGCGCGATGGGAGCGGGGAAGCGAGTGGGGCCCGGGGCGGAATCCCGGGCCGGCGGCGTCGGGAAGATTCGGGTGCCATGAAGTTCACGGTGGACCGGGCGGTGCTGCTCAAGGCCCTGGCGCACGTCCAGAGCGTAGTCGAGCGCCGCAACACCATCCCCATCCTGGCGAACGTCCTGCTCGAGGCGACCAAGGACGGCACGCTGCGCCTCACCGCGACCGACATGGAGATCGCCATCGTCGAGGAGGTCGTCGGCGCCGCCGTCGCCCAGCCCGGCAAGACCACCGCGCCGGCCGCGACCCTCTACGAGATCGTCCGCAAGCTGCCCGAGGCCGCGAAGGTCGAGCTGCAGCACCCTGGCGGCGACGCCCCGCTCGCGCTCCGTGCCGGCCGGTTCGCCACCTCGCTGGTGGTCCTCCCGGTCGAGGACTTCCCCTCCATGACCGAGGGCAAGCTGCCGACCGTCTTCTCGCTCAAGGCCGGCACGCTGCGCGCGCTGATCGACCGCACGCGCTTCGCCATCAGCACCGAGGAGACGCGCTACTACCTCAACGGCATCTACCTGCACGCGGGCGAATCGGACGGCACGCCGGTGCTGCGCGCCGTCGCCACCGACGGCCACCGCCTCGCCCGCGTCGAGGAGCCGCTGCCGGACGGTGCCAAGGGCATGCCGGGCGTGATCGTGCCGCGCAAGACGGTCGCCGAGCTGCGCAAGCTCGCGGACGAGGCGCAGGACGAGATCGAGATCCGCCTCTCCGACACCAAGATCCAGTTCCGCTTCGGCGCCGTCGCCCTGACCTCGAAGCTGATAGACGGCACCTTCCCCGAGTACGAGCGCGTGATCCCGCGCGGCAACGACAAGGTGCTGCGGGTGGACAAGAAGGCGTTCGAGGATGCGGTGAACCGCGTCGCGGCGATCAGCACCGAACGCTCGCGCCCGGTGAAGCTCTCGCTCGACCGCAACCACCTGCTGCTCTCGGCGGCGAGCCCGGACCAGGGCCAGGCGCAGGAGGAGCTCGACGGCGAGGTGGTGCGCTACGAGAACGGCCCGCTCGAGATCGGCTTCCAGGCGCGCTACCTCACCGACATCACCGGCCTGATCGAGGGCGAGGTCGAGTTCCGCTTCGCCGACGGCTCCGCCCCGACCCTGGTGCAGGACGTGGCGAAGACCGACGCGCTCTACGTGCTGATGCCGATGCGGGTGTGAGCGGCCGGCCGCTTCCCCCAGGCCTCGCCTCCCGCCCTCGGCGCCGCGCCGGCCGGCTCGATCGGCCGCCGTCCCGGCGCATTCCCGTCCGCCGGCGCGGCTGCTAAGCAGCGGCGGTGCCGCCCAACGCCCCGCCCGGACTGCGCCTCACCCGGCTGACGCTGCGCGACTTCCGCAGCTACCCGGCGCTGGAGACGGGCTTCCGCGGCCGCATCGTCGTCGTCACCGGCGAGAACGGCGCGGGCAAGACGAACCTGCTGGAGGCGATCTCGCTGCTCGGCCCCGGCCGCGGCCTGCGCGGGGCGCGCATGGGCGAGCTCGGCCGGCGCGCGCCCGCGGGGCCGCTCCCCTGGGCCGCCGCCGGGCGCTTCGAGAACGCCTACGGCCGCTTCGACATCGGCACCGGCACGACGCCGGCGGCGGAGGGCTGCGGCAGCGCCGAGCGGCGCGCCTGGCGGCTCGACAACATCCCCCTCCGCTCCGCGGGGGAGCTCGCCGAGCGCGTCGCCGCGGTATGGCTCACGCCGCAGATGGACCGTCTGTTCCAGGAGGGCGCCTCGGGCCGCCGCCGCTTCCTCGACCGCCTGGTCTGGGCGCTGGAACCCGCCCACGCGCGGGAGGTCGCCGCCTACGAGAACGCGATGGCCCAGCGCAACCGCCTGCTCGCCGAGGACAGCCGCGACACGGCCTGGCTCGCCGCGCTGGAGGACGCGATGGCGCGCCACGGCGTCGCCGTCGCCGCGGCGCGGCGCGGCCTCGCGGCGCGCCTCAACGCCGTGCTCGCCGCGGGCGTGACCGGCGCCTTCCCCGCCGCCCGGCTCGACCTGCTCTGCCCCCTGTGCGAGGCGCTGGGCCGCGACCCGGCGCTCGCGGTGGAGGAGCGGCTGCGCACCGCGCTCGCCGCCAACCGGGCGCGCGACGCGGCGGCGGGGGCGGCGGCGGCGGGCGCGCACCGCGCCGACATGGCGCTCTGGCACCTGCCCAAGCGCCTGCCGGCGGAGCTGTGCTCGACCGGCGAGCAGAAGGCGCTGCTCGTCGCGGTGGTGCTGGCCCACGCCGCGCTGATCGCCGAGGCGCGCGGCTTCGCCCCCCTGCTCCTGCTCGACGAGGTGGCGGCGCATCTCGACGCGCCGCGGCGCCAGGCGCTGTTCGCCGCCCTCGCCGCCCTGCCCGCCCAGGCCTTCCTGACCGGCACCGACCCGGCCCTCTTCGCCCCCCTCTCCGGCCTCGCCGAGGGGTTCCGCGCGCGGCCCGGGATTCTCGTTCCGGATGAGGAATTTCCGCTGCCGGAATGCGCGTGAATCCCTATATTTGCCGTGCCAATTCGCCCGCATCGCAGAGGAGTTCGCCGCCGGCATGAGCGACGCCGCGCGCGCCCCCCTCCCGCCTCCCTCCGAGGCGGCGGGGGAGGACTACACCAGCGCCTCCATCACCGTCCTGCGCGGCCTCGAGGCCGTGCGCAAGCGCCCCGGCATGTACATCGGCGACACCGATGACGGCTCGGGCCTCCACCACATGGCCTTCGAGATCATCGACAACGCGGTGGACGAGGCGCAGGCCGGGTTCGCCACGCGCTGCGAGGTGGTGCTGAACGGCGACGGCTCCGTCACCGTGCGCGACGACGGCCGCGGCATCCCGGTGGACATCCATCCGGAGGAAGGCGTCTCCGCGGCCGAGGTGGTGCTGACGCGCCTGCACGCGGGGGGCAAGTTCAACCAGAACAGCTACAAGGTCTCGGGCGGCCTGCACGGCGTCGGCGCGGCGGTGGTCAACGCGCTCTCCGAGTGGATGGAGGTGCGCATCTGGCGCCAGGGGCACGAGCACCTGATCCGCTTCGCGCACGGCGAGACGGTGCAGCCGCTCACGGTGATCGGCCCCTCCGACCACCCGACCGGGACCGAGGTGACCTTCAAGCCCTCGCCGCTCACCTTCTCGCGCACCGAGTTCGACTTCGCGGTGCTCGAGCGGAGGCTGCGCGAGCTCGCCTTCCTCAACTCCGGCCTCCGCATCACGCTCCGCGACGAGCGCCACGCGCCGCCGCAGGAGGTCGAGTTCCGCTACGACGGCGGCCTGGTCGCCTTCGTCGAGTGGCTGGACAAGGGCAAGACCCCGCTCTTCCCGCGGCCGATCTCCGTCGTCTCGAAGGAGCAGGACGGCATCCGCGTCGAGCTGGCGATGCGCTGGAACGACAGCTACCACGAGACGATGCTGTGCTTCACCAACAACATCCCGCAGCGCGACGGCGGCACGCACCTCGCGGGCTTCCGCCAGGCGCTGACGCGGGTGGTGGCGAGGTACGCGGAAGGGATCGCGAAGAGGGACAAGGTCGCGCTCACCGGCGAGGACATGCGCGAGGGGCTGACCGCGGTGCTCTCGGTCAAGGTCCCCGACCCGAAGTTCAGCAGCCAGACCAAGGACAAGCTGGTCTCGTCCGAGGTGCAGCCGGCAGTCCAGGCCGCCGTCGCCGATGCGCTCGCGCACTGGTTCGAGACGCACCCGAAGGAGGCGAAGGACGTCGTCGGCAAGATCCTCGACGCCGCCGCGGCGCGCGAGGCGGCGCGCAAGGCGCGCGAGCTCACCCGCCGCAAGGGCGTGCTCGACGTCTCCACCCTGCCCGGCAAGCTCGCCGACTGCCAGGAGCGCGACCCGGCGAAGAGCGAGCTCTTCATCGTCGAGGGCGACAGCGCGGGCGGAAGCGCCAAGCAGGGGCGCAACCGCGCCTTCCAGGCGATCCTCCCGCTCAAGGGCAAGATCCTCAACGTCGAGCGCGCGCGCTTCGACAAGATGCTGTCCTCGGCGGAGATCGGCACGCTGATCACCGCGCTCGGCACCGGCATCGGGCGCGACGAGGCGGAGAAGGGCGGCTTCGACATCAACAAGTTGCGCTACCACCGCATCATCATCATGACCGACGCGGACGTGGACGGCAGCCACATCCGCACCCTGCTGCTGACCTTCTTCTTCCGCCAGATGCCGCAGATCATCGAGCGTGGCCATCTCTACATCGCCCAGCCGCCGCTCTACCGGGCGAAGCGCGGCAACGACGAGCGCTACCTGAAGGACGACCGCGCGCTCGAGGATTTCCTGCTCGAGAAGGCGCTCGCCGCCGCGCGCCTGCGCCTCGCCGACGGCACCGAGCTCGCGGGCGACGACCTGCGCGCCGAGGTCGAGGCGCTGCGCCAGGCCGCCGCGCGCATCCGCCGCCTCGCCGCGGTGGTGCCGGCGGAGATCGTCGAGCAGGCGGCGGTCGCCGGCGCGCTCACCCTCGATCCGGCGCGCGCGACCGCCGCCGCGGCGGCGCTGGTCGAGCGGCTGAACGCGCTCGCCCCCGAGGGCGAACGCCACTGGCACGCGCTCGCCGACGCCGAGGGCCTCCGGCTCTGGCGCACCCTGCGCGGCGTCACCGAGCGCCACGCGCTGGACGCCGCCGCGCTGAAGAGCGCCGAGGCGCGCTGGCTCGACGAGCGGCGCGGGCGCCTCGCGCGCGCGTTCGGCGGCGGCGCCGCCTCGGCGGCGCTGACGCTGGACGGCGCGGAGCATGCGGTGCCCGGCCCGCTGACGGGCTTCGAGCGCATCCTCCAGCACGGCCGCAAGGGCGTCACCATCTCGCGCTTCAAGGGCCTCGGCGAGATGAACCCGGAGCAGCTCTGGAAGACCACCCTCGATCCCGCCTCCCGCGTCCTGCTCAAGGTGCGGATCGAGGACGTGGAGGACGCCGAGCAGATCTTCTCCACCCTGATGGGCGACCTCGTGGACCCGCGGCGCGACTTCATCGTGCGCAACGCGCTGAAGGTGGCGAACCTCGACGTCTGAGCGCGCGCCGCGCCCTCTCGACGGCGCGCGCCGGCCGCCGCAGACTCGCGCCGCGGCGCGGCGCCCGCCGGCGCGCCGCAGGGGACCGGAGGGGGAGCGCATGCTCGAGGTGGAGAGGCCGGCCGACATGGCCGCCCATGTCGGCCGGAAGCTCGGCGTCAGCGACTGGTTCACGGTGGACCAGAAGACCATCGACCTGTTCGCCGAGGCGACCGGCGACCATCAGTGGATCCATGTGGACGTGGAACGGGCACGGCGCGAGCTGCCGGGCGGCAGGACCATCGCGCACGGCTACCTCACCCTCTCGCTGCTGCCGCGCCTCGCGCCGACCATCTACCGGATCAGGAACCGCTCGCGCGGGATCAACTACGGCTCGAACAAGGTGCGCTTCACCGCGCCGGTCCCGGCCGGCTCGCGCATCCGCCTCCACCTGACGCTGAAGGCGTGCGAGCCGATCCCGGGCGGCCAGCGCCTGACCTTCGAGAACGTCATGGAGATCGAGGGCAGCGACCGTCCGGTGCTGGTCGCCGAGACGCTGTCCCAGGTGTACGACTGACCCCGCCATCGCGGAACGCAGGAGCGGAGGGGATGGACCAGCAGCCCGCCACGACCATGACCGGCGCGGAGTTCCTCGCGCGCAGCATCGCCGCCTCCGGCCAGACGCACGTGTTCTTCGTGGACGCGGTGCTGCGCCGTACGCTGCTGCTGCTGAACGATCTCGGCGTGCAGACGGTGCTCGCCCACACCGAGAAGGCGGCGGCCTACATGGCCGACGGCTACGCCCGCCTCTCCGGCCGCCCGGGCATCGTCGCGGCGCAGTCGGTGGGCGCGGCGAACCTCGCGGCCGGGCTGCAGGACGCCTGGCTCGCCCGCGCCCCGATCCTGGCGCTGACGGGCCGGAAGGTGCCGGCGCACCAGCACCGCAACGCCTACCAGGAGATCGCGCACGCGCCGCTGTTCGCGCCGGTCACCACCTTCTCCGCCGACGTCGCCGACGCCGCCGACCTGCCGCGCGTGCTGCGCCAGGCCTGGGCGGCCTCGGTCGCGGTGCCGCCGCGCCCGGTGCATCTCGACCTGTTCGGCCTGCAGGCGGAGGTGGTCGAGACCGGGACCGTCACCGCCCGCCCGCTCGATCTCTCCGCCCTGCGCGCGCCCGCCTATCGCGCCGGACCCGACCCGGCGGCGGTGAGCGCCGCCGCCGCCACGCTCCGCGCCACGCCGCGCGTCGCGATCGTCGCCGGCGACGGCGCCGCGCTGTCGCGCTGCGGGCCCGAGCTGCTCGCCCTGGCCGAGGCGCTGGCGGCGCCGCTCGCCACCTCGCTCGGCGCGCGCGGCCTCGTGCCGACGCGCCATCCCCTCCACATCGGCGTCGTCGGCAGCTATTCCGCGCCGCCGGCCAACCACATCCTCGACGGGGCGGAGCTGGTCCTGTTCGTCGGCGCCGACACCGGCGACATGCTCACCAACTACTGGCGGGTGCCGCGGCCCGGCACGCGCGTGATCCAGATCGACGCCGACCCGCTGGAGTTCGAACGCAGCTACGCCACCGAGCTCGCGCTGATCGGCGATCCGCGCGCCGTGCTGCGCGCGCTCGCGGCGGAGATCGGCCGCCCGGCGCGCGACCGCTCCTACCTCGCCGAGGCCGAGGCGCGGCTTGCCGCCTGGCGCGCGGCGATCGCCCCGCGTCTCGCCAGCGATGCCGCGCCGATCGATCCCGCGCGCCTCTGCGCCGAGATCACCGCGGCGCTGCCGGAGGACGGGATCCTGGTCGCCGACACCGGCTATTCCGGCATCTGGACCGGCACGCTGGTGGAGCTGAACGGCGCGGGCCAGACCTATCTGCGCGCCGCCGGCTCGCTCGGCTGGTCCTTCCCCGCCGCGCTCGGCGCCAAATGCGCCGCCCCGCACCGCAAGGTCGTGTGCTGGAGCGGCGACGGCGCCTTCTACTACCATCTCGCCGAGCTGGAGACGGCCCGCCGCCGCGGCATCGCCGTGACGGTGGTGATCAACAACAATTCCGGCTTCGGCCAGGGCTGGCCCAACCTGCGCCGCCTCGCCGGCAACCGCCCGGGGGCGGCGGAGACGCTGCTGCGCTTCGGCCCCACCGACTTCACCGCGGTCGCGCGCAGCTTCGGCCTGCGCGGCATCCGGGTCGAGCGGCCGGAGCAGATCGCGCCGGCGCTGCGCGAGGCGATCGCCGCCGACGAGACCGTGGTGGTGGATGTCGTCACCGACATCGAGGCCCGCGCGCCCGAGGCCTGGGCGCCGCCCGCGTAACCGCCGCCGGGGGCGCCCGGCGCTGCCGCCTGGGCCCGCGTCGGCCGGCCGCCCGCTCCCGCCGGCGAAGACCGCTGACGCGCCGGACGGCGGGGTGCTAAACCCGCTGCCGCGCCGGACGGACGGCGCCACGGGGTGCGCGATGGCCGATCCCGACTACCAGGCCCTGGTCTTTCCCTATGTGCGCTCGCCGGACCAGGACGCGCCGGCGCCGGTGCGCCATCCGGCGGTGGTGGTCGGCGCGGGGCCGGTCGGCCTCGCCGCCGCCGTGGACCTGGCGCGGCACGGCGTCCCCGTGCTGCTGCTCGACGAGGACGAGCGGCTCTCCGCCGGCTCGCGCGCCATCTGCTTCGCCAAGCGCACGCTCGAGATCTTCGACCGGCTCGGCTGCGGCGACCGCATGGTGGCGAAGGGGGTGGGGTGGAAGACCGGCAAGGTCTTCTTCCGCGATGCCCCGGTCTATGCCTTCGACCTGCTGCCGGAGACCGGCCACGAGCGCCCCGCCTTCATCAACCTGCAGCAGTACTACGTCGAGGGCTACCTGCTCGACCGCGCGCGCGAGCTGGCGAATCTCGAGATCCGCTGGCGGAACCGCGTCATCGGCATCGCCCCGGACGCAGACGGCGTGACGCTGACGGTGACGACGGCCGAGGGCGACTACCGCCTGCGCGCCGACTGGGTGATCGCCGCCGACGGCGCGCGCAGCACGCTGCGCGCGCTGCTGGGGCTGGAGAGCAGGGGCCGCGTCTTCCGCGACCGCTTCCTGATCGCCGACGTGCGGATGTCCGCCCCCTTCCCGGCCGAGCGCTGGTTCTGGTTCGACCCGCCCTTCCACCCCGGCCAGTCGGTGCTGCTGCACCGCCAGCCGGACGACGTCTGGCGGGTGGACTTCCAGCTCGGCTGGGACGCCGACCCCGTCGAGGAGCGCAAGCCCGAGCGCGTGATCCCCCGCATCCGCGCCCTGCTCGGCGAGGGTGTGGACTTCGCGCTGCTCTGGGTCAGCGTCTACACCTTCGCCTGCCTGCGCATCGAGCGCTTCCGCCACGGCCGCGTGCTGTTCGCGGGCGATGCCGCGCACGGCGTCTCCCCCTTCGGCGCCCGCGGCGCCAACTCCGGCATCCAGGACGCGGAAAACCTGGCCTGGAAGCTCGCCCTCGTGCTCCGGGGGAAGGCGCCCGAGCACCTCCTCGACAGCTACGACGCCGAGCGGGTGCCGGCGGCGGACGAGAACATCCTGAACTCGACGCGCAGCACCGACTTCATCACGCCGAAGAGCGAGGTCAGCCGCACCTTCCGCGACGCGGTGCTGCGGCTTGCCCGCGACTGTCCCTTCGCGCGGCGGCTGGTGAACAGCGGACGGCTCTCGGTGCCGGCGACGCTGCGCGACTCGCCGCTCAACACGCCGGACGAGGAGCCCTTCGCCGGCGCCATGGTGCCGGGCGCGCCGGCGACCGACGCGCCGGTCCGCGCCGGCGGGCGGCCGTCCTGGTTCCTGCGGCACGTCGGCGACACCTTCTCGCTGGTGCACTTCCTCGGCGCGGCGGAGGCGCCGCCCGCGGCCCTGCGCGGCCTCGCCGCGGAGGCCGCCGTCCCGCTGCGCGCCCTCGCCGTCGCCCTGCCCGGCGCGGATCCGCCGGCGCCCGGCGATCCCGCCGTGATCGAGGACGCGGAGGGGCTGCTCGCGGCGCGCTTCGACGCGTGCCCCGGCACCACCTACCTGCTGCGGCCGGACCAGCATGTCTGCGCGCGCTGGCGCCGCCTCGATCCGCCCCGGGTGCGCGCCGCCCTGGCGCGCGCCACGGGCCATGCGTAGGAATGCCGCCATGGCGACCCTGAACCTGGAGTCCAACCTCGCCGATCCGGACGCCTTCTACGAGGCGCTGATCGAGATGCACCGCGACCTCACGCCGGAGCAGAGCGCGGCGGCGAACGCGGCCCTGATCCTGCTGCTCGCCAACCAGGTCGGCGACCTCGCCGTGCTGCGCGCGGCAATGGCCCGGGCACGCGCCACCGTCACCACCGACTGACCCGCAGGGGAGAGACGTCCATGGCAGGCTTCGCCAGCACCAACGACCTCGCCGAGAAGACCGCCTCCTTCGACGAGCTCGGCCCCGGCCTCTACGGCTACACGGCGGAGGGCGACCCGAACTCCGGCGTCGTGATCGGAGACGACTCCGTGCTGGTGGTGGACGCGCAGGCGACGCCGGCCCTGGCGCAGCAGGTGATCGCGCGCATCCGGAGCGTCACCGACAAGCCGATCCGCCACGTCGTGCTGACGCACTACCACGCCGTGCGCGTGCTCGGCGCCTCGGCCTACGCGGGGGCGGAGATCATCGCCTCCGACGTCACGCGCGCGCTGATCGCCGAGCGCGGCCGGCAGGACATGGAGAGCGAGATCGGCCGCTTCCCCCGCCTGTTCCGCGGCAAGGAGGGCATTCCCGGCCTCACCTGGCCGCACCTGACGTTCCACAGGCGGATGACGCTGTGGCTGGGCCGGCGCGAAGTGCAGATCATCCACATCGGCCGCAGCCACACCGCCGGCGACACGGTCGTCTGGCTGCCGCAGGAGCGCGTGCTGTTCGCCGGCGACACGGTCGAGTACGGCGCTACCCCCTACTGCGGCGACGCGCACTTCGCCGACTGGCCGACCACCCTCGCCGCGGTGCGGGCGCTCGGCGCCGAGCGCATGGTGCCGGGCCGCGGCCGCAGCCTGATGAGCCGCGCGGAGGTGGAGGAGGCGATCGCCGGCACCGACGCCTACACCTCCGATCTGTTCGCGATCGCACGGCGCGGCGTCGCGCGCGGCGCCTCGCTCAAGGAGGTGTATGACGAGGCGATGACGGCGCTGCGCCCGAAATACGGCCACTGGGTGATCTTCGACCACTGCATGCCCTTCAATGTCAGCCGCGCCTACGACGAGGCGAAGGGCCTCGACCACCCGCGCATCTGGACCGCCGAGCGCGACCTCGAGATGTGGCGCGCCCTGGAGCGGGGCGAGGCGGCGAAGCCCGGCGAGACGCGCTGAGGGGAGGCGAGCGATGAGCGCCCTCGGCCAGACCGCGCCGGCGCGCGCCGGCACCGCCGAGCCGGGCTACATGTCCGGCTTCGGCAACAGCTTCGAGAGCGAGGCGCTGCCCGGCGCGCTGCCCGTCGGGCGCAACTCGCCGCAGAAGTGCCCCTACGGCCTCTACGCGGAGCAGCTCAGCGGCTCGCCCTTCACCGCGCCGCGGGCGGCGAACGAGCGCTCCTGGCTCTACCGCATCCGCCCGACCGTGCGGCACATCGGCCGCTTCGCGAGGATGGAGGCGCGCCTCTGGCGCACCGCGCCCTGCGCCGAGGCCGACCTGCCGATCCAGCCGCTGCGCTGGGGCCCGGTCCCGATCCCGGAGGAGAAGCTCTCCTTCCTCGAGGGCATGCGCACCGTCACCACCGCGGGCGACGCCGCCGCGCAGGAGGGCATGGCCGCGCACGTCTATCTCGCCACCCGCTCGATGCAGGACGAGTACTTCTGGAACGCCGACGGCGAGATGCTGATCGTCCCGCAGCAGGGCCGGCTGCGCCTGCGCACCGAGTTCGGCGTGATCGACATCGCGCCGGGCGAGATCGCCGTCATCCCCCGCGGCGTGAAGTTCTGCGCCGAGCTGCGCGGCGAGCCCGCGCGCGGCTACGTGTGCGAGAACTACGGCGGCAGCTTCACCCTGCCGGAGCGCGGCCCGATCGGCGCCAACTGCCTCGCCAACCAGCGCGACTTCCTCACCCCCGTCGCCGCCTACGAGGACAAGGAGACGCCCTCCCGGCTGATGGTGAAGTGGGGCGGCGCGCTGTGGGCGTGCGAGATCGGCCACTCGCCGCTCGACGTCGTCGCCTGGCACGGCAACTACGCGCCCTACAAGTACGACCTCCGCCGCTTCTCGCCGGTCGGCCCGATCCTGTTCGACCACGCCGACCCGTCCATCTTCACCGTGCTGACCTCGCCCTCCGGCACGCCGGGCACGGCGAACGTGGACTTGGTGATCTTCCCGGAGCGCTGGATGGTGGCCGAGGACACCTTCCGCCCGCCCTGGTACCACATGAACGTCATGAGCGAGTTCATGGGCCTGATCTACGGCCAGTACGACGCCAGGCCGCAGGGCTTCGTCCCCGGCGGCTTCAGCCTGCACAACTGCATGCTGCCGCACGGGCCCGACGCCGAGGCCTTCGAGGCCGCGAGCACCGCGGAGCTCCGGCCGCACAAGCTGGTCAACACCCTCGCCTTCATGTTCGAGACCCGGCTGCCGCAGCGCCTGACGCGCTATGCGGCGGAGCTGGAGACGCGCCAGGCCGACTATCTCGACTGCTGGAAGGGCCTGAGGAAGCACTTCGACCCGACCAAGCCGTAGGGCCGCCGTGATGCCGAAGACCGACGCCACCCACGACGCCCGGCGCCGCTCCTGGGTGGATTCCGCCAACGGCCATCCGGAATTCCCGATCCAGAACCTGCCGCTCGGCGTGTTCGTCCCGCCCGAGGGCGGCGCGCCGCGCGGCGGCGTCGCGATCGGCGACTTCATCCTCGACCTCGGCGCGGCGCACGCCGCCGGCCTGTTCGCCGGCGCGGCGGCGCGTGCCGCCGAGGCCGCCTCCGGCCCCGCCCTCAACGACCTGTTCGCGCTCGGCGCCGGCCCGCGCGCCGCGCTGCGCGCGCGCCTCTCCGAGCTGCTCGCCCTCGGCAGCCCCGAACGCCCGCGCGTCGAGCCCTGCCTGCACCGCGCCGCCGACTGCACGCTGCAGCTTCCGGCGCGCATCGGCGACTACACCGACTTCTACGCCGGCATCCATCACGCGACCAACACCGGCCGCCAGCTGCGGCCCGACAATCCGCTGCTGCCGAACTACAAGCACGTCCCCGTCGGCTATCACGGCCGCGCCTCCTCGGTCGTGCCCTCGGGAGCCCCCGTGCGGCGCCCGAACGGGCAGCGCAAGCCGGCGGGCGAGGCGGCGCCGAGCTTCGGCCCCTCGCGCAACCTCGACTACGAGCTCGAGCTCGGCATCTGGATGGGCCCCGGCAACCCGCTCGGCGAGCCGATCCCGATCGCCGAGGCGGGCGCGCGGATCGCCGGCTTCTGCCTGCTCAACGACTGGTCGGCGCGCGACATCCAGGCGTGGGAGTACCAGCCGCTCGGCCCGTTCCTCGCCAAGAGCTTCTGCACCACGGTCAGCCCCTGGGTGGTCACGCCGGAGGCGCTCGCGCCCTTCCGCATCGCGCAGCCGCCGCGCCCGGAGGGCGACCCGGCGCCGCTTCCCTACCTGCTCGACGCCGCGGACCAGCGCGAAGGCGCGCTCGCGGTGGAGCTGGAGGTGCTGCTGCTCACGCCCGGGCTGCGCGAGAAGGGCCTGCCGCCGCAGCGCGTCGCGCTCTCGCACACGCGGCACCTCTATTGGACCCCGGCGCAGCTCGTCGCGCATCACGCCTGCGGCGGCTGCAACCTCCGCCCCGGCGACCTGTTCGGCAGCGGCACCGTCTCCGGCCCCGAGGAGGGCAGCTTCGGCAGCCTGCTGGAGGCGACGCGGGGCGGCCGCAAGCCGCTGCGTCTTCCCTCCGGCGAGATCCGGCGCTTCCTCGAGGACGGCGACGAGGTCATCTTCCGCGCCCATGCGCGGCGAGAAGGCTTCGCGAGCATCGGCTTCGGCGAGTGCCGCGGCACCATCCGGCCCGCGCCCTAGCGCGGAGCGCGGCCGGCTGCCCCAGGGCCGCCGCAGTGGGCACAGCCGAGGGCAACGGCTCCAGAGCCGCCGGCCGGATCGCTTCTACGCGGCGTCCGGCGCCAGCGCGCCCGCGGGCTCCCGCCGCGCGGCGCCGTCGCGCCCCTCCTCCACCGCGTGGCAGGCGACCACCGCCTCCCCGGCCGGCAGCAGCGCCGGCCGCTCCGCACGGCAGCGCGCATCGGCCAGCGGACAGCGCGGGTGGAAGGCGCAGCCCGGTGGCGGCGCGATCGGGCTCGGCACCTCGCCGCCGACCGGTACGCGCTGCCGGCCCGTCATCCCGAGGTCCGGCACCGCATCCAGGAGCGCCCGCGTGTAGGGATGGCGCGGCGCCGTGAACAGCGTCTCCGCCGGCGCCAGCTCGACCAGGCGGCCGAGATACATCACGCCGACCCGGTCGCTGACCTGGCGCACCACCGCCAGGTTGTGGCTGATGAACAGGTAGGTCAGCCCCAGCTCGCGCTGCAGCGCCTTCATCAGGTTCAGGATCTGCGCCTGCACCGAGACGTCGAGCGCGCTCGTCGGCTCGTCGCAGACCAGGAACTCCGGGCTGGAGGAGAGGGCGCGGGCGATCGAGATGCGCTGGCGCTGCCCGCCGCTGAACTCGTGCGGGTACTTCTCGCCGTCGAGCGGCGAGAGGCCGACATGGGTCAGCAGCTCCGCCACGCGCTCGCGCTCGGCCGCGCGGCCCTTGACGAGGCCGAAGGCGCGGATCGGCTCGGCGATGATGTCGCGCACGCGCCAGCGCGGGTTGAGCGAGGCGTAGGGGTCCTGGAAGATCATCTGCATCCGCCGGCGCTGCGCCGCGTCCGCGCGCGCCTCGTGCAGATCGTGCCCGGCGAAGCGCACGCGGCCCCGTGTCGGCGTGTAGAGGCCGACGACGAGCCGCGCCACGGTGGACTTGCCGCACCCGGATTCGCCGACAAGGGAAAGCGTCGTGCCCTTCGGGATCGCGAAGGAGACGCCGTCCACCGCGCGCAGGATGCGCCGGCCCTCGCCGGAGAGGAGGCGATGAAGAAGCGGGCGCGAGACGTCGAAGTGCTTCGCGAGGTCCTCCACCTCGAGCATCGGCGCGGCGGGATCGGCCCCGTCACGCATGGCGCCCGGCCCGGTCGAGGTGAAGCCAGCACGCCGCGCGCGTCCCGCCCGCGTCCAGCAGTCCGGGCCGCTCGCGGCGGCAGCGGTCGAACGCCTGCGGGCAGCGGGGATGGAAGGCGCAGCCCGGCGGAATCTCCGAGAGGCGCGGCATCGCGCCCTCGATCTGCGCCAGGCGCTCCACGCGCCGGTCGAGCGGCGGGATCGAGGCCATCAGCCCCGCCGTGTAGGGGTGCCGCGGATGCTTCACCACCTCGCGCACCGGCCCGATCTCCGCGATGCGGCCGGCATACATCACCGCGACGCGGTCCGCCGTCTCGGCGATCACGCCCATGTCGTGCGTGATCAGCATCACCGCGGTGCCCCGCTCGCGCGTCAGGCCCTTGAGCAGCGCGATGATCTGCGCCTGGATCGAGACGTCGAGGGCGGTGGTGGGCTCGTCGGCGATGACGAGCTTCGGCTCGGCGCAGAGCGCGAGCGCGATCACCACGCGCTGGCGCATGCCGCCCGAGAATTCGTGCGGGTAGCTGCCGATGCGCTGCGCCGCGGCCGGGATGCCGACGCGCTCGAGCCACCCGACGGCGCGCCGGCGCGCCTCCTCCCGCCCGATCGGGAGGTGGGTGAGCATGGTCTCCTCGAGCTGCTCGCCCACGGTGTAGAGCGGGTTCAGCGTGGTCAGCGGGTCCTGGAAGATCGCGCCGATCTCGCGGCCGCGGATGCGGCGCAGCCGCTCGTAGGGCAGGTCGTCTATGCGCCGTCCCTCGAGCAGGATCTGCCCGCCGGCGATGCGCCCGGGCGGCTCGATCAGCCCGATGATCGCCGCCCCGGTCATGGACTTGCCCGCGCCCGATTCGCCGACCACGCCGAGCACCTCGCCGGCCTCGATCGCGAAGGATACGCCGTCGAGCGCGGTCAGCACGCCGCGCCGCGTCGGGAATTCCACGCGCAGGTCGCGGACCTCGAGCAGCGGCGGCGCCATCAGCGGAGCTTCGGGTTGAGGGCGTCGCGCAGCCAGTCGCCCAGCAGGTTGACCGAGAGCACCATCGCCACCAGCGCCGCGCCCGGGAAGATCGTGATCCACCACTCGCCGCTGAAGAGGAAGTCGTTGCCGATGCGGATCAGGGTGCCGAGCGAGGGCTGGGTCGGCGGCACGCCGACGCCGAGGAAGGAGAGCGTCGCCTCGGCGAGGATCGCGAGCCCCAGGTTGAGCGTCGCGATCACCAGCACCGGCCCGAGCACGTTCGGCAGCACGTGGGTCAGCATGATCCGCGCGCGGCCGAGGCCGATCACGCGCGCCGCCAGCACGTATTCCTTGTTCCGCTCGACCAGGGTGGAGCCGCGCACGGTGCGGGCGAATTTCGGCCACTCGCTGATGCCGATCGCAAAGATCACCACGTATAGCGCCAGAGCGCCGTGCAGCTCCCGCGGCAGCGAGGCCTGGACGACGCCGTTCACCAGCAGCGCGACCAGGATCGAGGGGAAGGTGAGCTGCACGTCCGCGATGCGCATCAGCACCGCGTCCGCCGTCCCCCCGGCATAGCCCGCGACCAGCCCGAGCAGAACGCCGAGCAGCGTCGCGAAGGCGGTCGCGCTCAGGCCGACGAGCAGCGAGATGCGTGCCCCGTACAGGATCGCGGACAGCACGTCGCGCCCCTGGCCGTCGGTGCCGAGCGGGAAGGCGGGATCGCCCTCCGCGTCCCAGGCCGGCGGCTTGAAGGCGTTGGAGAGGTCGAGGCCCGCCAGGTCGAACGGGTCGTGCGGCGCGATCCAGGGCGCGAGCAGCGCGCCCCCGATGCAGAGGAGCGCCACCAGCGCCGCCCCCACCGCCACCGGCGAGCGGCGGAACGACCACCACAGGTCGCTCTCGCGCCAGCGGGCGAGCAGCGCGGCCGCCGCGCCGGGGAGCGCCATCTCAGCGCCCCCCGGCGCCCGCGGCGCCGCGGTCCGCGCGCAACCGCGGATCCACCGCATAGTAGAGCAGGTCCACGACCAGGTTGATGGTGACGAACACCGCCGCGATCAGCAGCAGATAGGCCGCCATCACCGGGATGTCGGCCGCGCCGACGCTCTGGATGAACAGGAGGCCCATGCCCGGCCACTGGAACACCGTCTCGGTCACGATCGCGAAGGCGATGATCGCGCCGAGCTGCAGCCCCGCGATGGTGATCACCGGCACCAGCGTGTTCCTCAGCGCATGGCCGAAGTGCACGGCGCGGTTGGAGAGGCCGCGGGCGCGGGCGAACCTGATGTAGTCGGTGCGCAGCACCTCCAGCATCTCCGCCCGCACCAGGCGCATGATCAGGGTGAGCTGGAACAGCCCGAGCGTGATCGCGGGCAGGATCAGCGCCTTGATCCCGGACCAGGTGAGGAAGCCGGTCGTCCACCAGCCGATCTGCACCGTCTCGCCGCGCCCGAAGCTCGGCAGCCAGCCGAGCCAGACGGAGAAGACGAGGATCAGCAGGATGCCGATCAGGAACGTCGGCAGCGAGACGCCGATCAGGCTGAAGGTGAGGAAGAGGCGGCTGATCCAGGAGTTGCGGTAGAGCCCGGTGTAGACCCCCATCGGCACGCCGACCAGAAGCGCCAGGGCGGCGGCGGTGAAGGCGAGCTCGAGCGTCGCCGGCGCGCGCTCCGCGATCAGCTCCGCGACCGGGCGCGAGAGCCGGTAGGAGAGGCCGAAATCCCCGGCGATCGCATTGCCGAGGAAGCGCCAGTACTGCACCAGCACCGGCTGGTCGAGCCCGAGGTCGCGCACCAGCGCCTCGCGCTGCTCCGGCGTGTGGTCCTGGCCGAGCATGATCGCCACCGGGTCGCCGACATGGGCGAACATCAGGAAGCTCACCAGCGACACGACCAGCATCACCGGGATCGCCTGGAGAATGCGCAAGAGGATGAAGGCCGTCACGCCGCGCCCGCCCTGCCGTCAGCCGCCGCGGCGCCGCGCCATCGCCCCGCGCGCACCGCGGCGCCAGCTATACGGCCGCTCCCGCCCTCGGGAAAGGCTCGCCCTCACGCCCCTTCCCCGCTCGCCCCGGTCTCGCGCGGGGCATCCTCCGCCCTCTCCTCGGCCGAGAATTCCAGCAGCAGCGCGTAGCCGACCGCGAGCAGCACCGGCCCCAGGAACAGGCCGAGGAAGCCGAAGGCGAGCACGCCCCCGAGCGCCCCGAGCAGGGTAAGGAGCAGCGGCAGGTCGGCGCCGCGGCTGATCAGCACCGGCCGGATCACGTTGTCGACCGAGGAGATGCCGAGGGCGCCGTAGAGCCCCATGAAGATGCCCCAGCCGACCTCGCCCTCCACGAACAGCCAGATGGTCGCGGGGATCCAGACCAGCGGCGCGCCGACCGGCAGGATCGAGAGCGCGCCCGCCACCACGCCGAGCAGCACCGGCTGCGGCACCCCCGCGATCCAGAGGCCGAAGGCGGTCAGGATTCCCTGCACCACGGCGGTCCCGATCAGCCCGAAGACGACGCTGCGGGTGACGTTGCCGGTCAGCGCCAGCAGGCGCTGCGCCCGCGCCCCGCCGATGCGCACGACCAGCCGCGCCGCCCGGCCCGCCATCGCCTCGCCGTCGCGATAGAAGAAGAAGGCGAGCACGATCGCGAGCAGGAGCTCCGCCACCCCCGACAGCACGGCGAGCAGCGCCGCGAGCGCGGCCGAGGCGATGGTGCCGGCGTATGGCCTGAGCAGGCTGCCCAGGCCGGACAGGTCGAAGGCGAGCCCGCCCAGCCGGTCGCGCAGGAAGCCCCCGACATAGGGCAGACCCAGCAGCCAGTCGCCGAGGCCGGGAATGCCGACCGTGAGCAGCCTCTCGAGCTGGGCGCGCAGCGCCTCCACCTCCTCCCGGCTGGTCGGTGCGGCGAAGACGATCGGCAGGCCGACCAGCAGCATCTCCGCCGCCACCATCAGCCCGGCCGCGAAACCCGAGGAGAGGCGCAGCCGGTCGCGCACCACGCGGTAGGCCGGCCAGGTGGAGTAGGCGAGGATCGCGGCCCAGAGCAGCGCCGAGAGGAAGGGCCGCAGCACCATCAGGCAGCCGATGCCGAGCGCGAGCAGCGCCACCAGGCCGATCAGGCGGGCAGCAGGGGCCGGCTCCTCGGATGGAGGCATGGGATCGCGTCTCTCCCTCGCGCGCGCCGCGCTCGCCGGGCATCGCCCGGCCGGGCCAGACGCGCAAGGCGATTCGCGCACCAGCGTGCCAGAGGGCGCGCCCTTGCGCATCCGCGCCCGGCCCGCCGGCCGGCCCCGGCGAGCCCTGGCGCGCCGGCCGCGGCGCGGCTAGCGTGCGCCCTCCCGCCCAGGGGCGCGCCGCCAGCAGGGAGGACCGCCGGACATGCCGCGCTTCGCCGCCAACCTCTCCATGATGTTCACCGAGGTGCCGTTCCTCGACCGCTTCGCCCGCGCCGCGGAGGCCGGATTCAAGGCGGTGGAGTTCCTCTTCCCGTACGAGCACCCGGCGCCCGAGATCGCGCGGCGCCTCGCCGACAACGGTCTCGCCCTGGTGCTGTTCAACCTGCCCCCGGGCGACTGGGCCCGGGGCGAACGCGGCCTCGCCGCGCTGCCCGATCGCCGGCAGGAGTTCCGCGACGCCCTCGCGCGGGCGCTCGAGTACGCCGCCGCCCTCTCCTGCCCGCGGCTGCACGTGATGGCAGGGCTGAAGCCCGCGGGCGTGCCCGAGGCGACGCTGCTCGCGACCTTCGCCGCCAATCTCGACCGGGCGGCGGAGGAATGCGCGAAGGCCGGCGTCAAGCCGGTGATCGAGCCGATCAACCACCGCGACATCCCGGGCTACGTCCTCAACACCACCGACCAGGCGGCGGCGATCATCCACGCGCTCGGGCCGGAGCGGATCGGGATGCAGTTCGACCTCTACCACTGCCAGGTCACCGAGGGCGACCTCGTCAAGCGCATCGAGAAGCACCTGCCGCTGATCGCACACATGCAGGTCGCCGATCCCCCCGGCCGCAACGAGCCCGGCACCGGCGAGGTGAACTGGCCCTTCGTCTTCCGCCGCATCGACGAGCTCGGCTATCGTGGCTGGATCGGCTGCGAATACCGCCCGGCGGGCGAGACCACGGCCGGCCTCGGCTGGTTCGCGCCCTACCGGGACCGGAGCTGATATCCGCCAGAGGGAACCGCGCACGCCATGAAGATCGGATTCATCGGCCTCGGCATCATGGGCAAGCCGATGGCGCTGCACCTGAAGAACGCCGGCCATACGCTCTACGTGCCCGAGCGCAAGAGCCTGACCGAGGAGATCCGCGCCGCCGCCACCGTGCTGCCGGACGCGACCGCGGTCGCGCGCGAGGCCGAGGCGATCATCCTCATGGTCCCCGACACCCCCGACGTCGAGGCGGTGCTGTTCGGCCCGGGCGGCGTCGAGGCCGGCCTCTCGCCCGGCAAGCTGGTGATCGACATGTCCTCGATCAGCCCGACGGCGACCAGGGAATTCGCCAGGCGCATCAACGCCAAGGGCTGCGACTACCTCGACGCCCCCGTCTCCGGCGGCGAGGTCGGGGCCAAGCAGGCCACGCTCACCATCATGGTCGGCGGCCCGCGACGGGCGTTCGAGCGCGCGAAGCCGCTGTTCGAGGCGATGGGCAAGAACATCACCCTGGTCGGCGAGGAGAACGGCGCCGGCCAGACCTGCAAGGTCGCCAACCAGATCGTCGTCGCCCTCACCATCGAGGCGGTGGCGGAGGCCCTGACCTTCGCCGCCAAGGCCGGCGCCGATCCGGCCAAGGTGCGCCAGGCGCTGATGGGCGGCCTCGCCACCTCCCGCATCCTCGAGCTGCACGGGGAGCGGATGATCACGCGCAGCTTCGCCCCCGGCTTCCGCATCCGGCTGCACCAGAAGGACCTGAACCTCGCCCTCTCCGCGGCGCGCGACCTCGGCGTGGCCCTGCCGAACACCGCCTCGACGCAGCAGCTCTTCTCGGCGGTGGTGGCGGCGGGCGGGGCGGATCTCGATCACTCGGGCCTGGTCAAGGCGCTCGAGACCCTGGCGAACCACAAGGTGGCGCCCGATCCGGCCTGACGCCGGGCGCACGCGGAACCCGCCGGCGCCCGGGCGGCGCCGGCACCGCCCCCCGGCCGCCGACCGGATCCGGCGCGGGCCGGGGAGGAGCGGGGCCACGCCTGTTGCATGCCGTTGGCATTCACCGCAAATTCATCACTGCAGTCCGGGGACGGATCGAGTCTCGGTCCAGCGGGTAGTGTCTGAATTTCCTTACCGGCGAGGGGTTGCATGCGATTTGCGGACATCGGGCAGCAGTTGCGGGCCTACCGCCTCGAATCCGGTTTGCGTGCAGAGGAGATCGCAGCCCGCCTCGGCGTCTCCCGCGCCGCCCTCTACCGCTACGAGAAGGGCGAGGTCATCAAGCTCGACACCATCCGGCGCCTTGCCGAGCTGCTGAAGATCTCGCCGCTGTCGCTGCTCGGCATCGGCGTGGACTATTTCGCCCGCCCGACCGCCTTCCAGGAGCGGCTGCGCCAGGTGGAGGAGGCGGCGGACCAGGTCCTGATCGTGGGCGGCGCGCTCGTCTATCAGATCACCAGCGACGCCTTCGACGGCGCGCTCGCCGAGGCGCTGGCCGAGGCCGCCGACTTGCTGCCCGGCGCCGAGCGCGCGACGGCGCGCGCCGCGGCCGACCAGATGATGGGCCTGCTCGCCAGCCGCAAGAAGCTGCACCAGCAGCGCCGCCCGACCATCATCGGCATCCTCGCCGAGGGCGCGCTGCGCCGCATGCTGATCGAGGGCATCGCGCCCGGGCTCGCGATCTCCGAGCGCACCCGCCGGCGCTGCCGCGACGCGGCGCGGGCCGAGGCGGAGGCGATCGCCGTGCTGATGGAGACGGTGCCGATCGGCGTGCAGCTCGGCCTGTTCCCGGGCGCCGATCCGGTCGGCAGCTTCCAAGTGCTGCGCGGACGGGACCGCGCGCACGTGGTGGGCAACCCCTTCGCTCCGGACGCCTCGCCCAGCGCCGCGATCGGGGTGGCGATGGTCACCTCGGCCGAGGAGGCGGTGTCGGTGCACCAGCGCGTCGCCGAGACCGCCTGGCGCGAGGCGCTGAAGGGCGCGGCCGCGGCCGAGCGCGTGCGCGCCCTGCTGCGCGAGACGGCGAGCGGCGGCTGACCCCGCCGCCTCTGCCCGGGACCAGCCCCCGCCGGCCACGCGCCGCTTGCGCTCGGCGGTGCGCGCGGCGAGAGCTCCGGCGCGCCGTCTGCCGGGCGCAGTCACGCGCGCGGCTGTTCCCGGCCGTCCGCGATCCGCTCTAGGCGCCGCCCCAGCCCGTCAGGAACCGCTCGAGCAGCGCGCCGATCCGCCCGACGTTGTAGCCGCCCTCCTGCACGATCGCCGCGGGCAGGCCGAGGGCGCGGATCGCCGCCCCGGCGCGCGCGAACCCGTCCGCGGTGACGCGCAGCGCGGCGAGCGGCTCGTGCTCGGAGGCGTCGAAGCCGAGCGAGACCACCAGCGCCTCGGCGCGGAAGGCGCGGATCGCGGCGAGGCCCTGCGCGATCGCGGCGAGCCAGCCGGCATCGCCCGTGCCGAGCGGGAGCGGCAGGTTCAGGTTGCACCCCGCCCCCGCGCCGGCGCCGCGCTCCTCCGCGTGGCCGACGAACCAGGGGTAGTAGTGGTCCGGGTCGGCATGGACCGAGACGGTCAGCACGTCGCCGCGCTCCCAGAAGATGCCCTGGGTGCCGTTGCCGTGGTGGCTGTCCAGGTCGAGCGTCGCCACCCGCGCGGCGCCGGCGCGACGCAGCGCCTCCACCGCCAGCGCGGCGTTGTTCAGGTAGCAGTGCCCGCCGGCGCGCGCCGCATAGGCGTGGTGCCCCGGCGGGCGGCAGAGCGCATAGGCGCTGCGCCCCGCCGCCGCCTCCGCCGCCGCCAGCGCGCATCCCGCGGCGGCGCGCGCCGCCGCGAAGGTGCCGGGGCCGACCGGGCAGGCGGCATCGGCCATGTGCCAGCCGGCGCGGCCGACCACCCCCTGCGGCGCCCGCCCGCCCTGGGCGAGCATCTCCGGCGTCGGGTGGACGTTCGCCACCACCTCCGGCCCGTGCTCCGGCAAGGCGTCCCATGCCGCGGCGGCGCCGGCGAGGAAGTCCAGGTAGTCCGGCGCGTGCACCGTCTCCAGCGCGGCGCGCGGCGCCGGCGGCGGCTCGGCCGGAGGCAGCCCGAGCCGGTGCAGCGCCGCGAGCAGCGCGCCCGCCCGCTCCGGCACCTCGTAGTTCGGCCGCACCGCGCCGCGCATGAGGAAGAAGCGCGGCGCGTGCCGCATCTGGTCCGGATGGAAGAAGGTCCTCATGGCGCGGCACGCTAGGCCCCGCCCGCCGCCCCTGTCCACGCCCGCGCCGCGGCGGCTGGACAGACCGCCCCGCGCAGGCTGGATTGCCCCTCCGCCATGTCCGCACCCAGCCCGAAGGAGGGACGATGAGCCTCGACCCCGGCGCGCGGCGCGCCATCCTCGACGCCGTGGACGCGCTGCGCGAGGAGAGCGTGGAGACGCTGCAGCGCCTGGTCCGCTGCCCCTCGACGCTGGGCAACGAGGCCCCGGCGCTCGAGGAGATGGCGCGCCTCTACGCGAGCCTCGGGCTCGCCCCGCGCCGCATCCCGACCGACCCGGCCGCCCTCGCCGCCCATCCCGGCTTCTCGCCGCCGCTGATCGGCTATGAGGGCCGCGACAACGTCGTCGCCGTGCATGCGCCGCGCGGGGCGCGCAAGGGCCGCAGCCTCGTCCTGCAGGGCCATGTGGACGTGGTGCCGGAGGGCGCGGCCGAGATGTGGACCACGCCGCCCTTCGCGCCCGCGATCCGCGACGGCCGCATGTACGGCCGCGGCGCCGGCGACATGAAGGCCGGCCTCGTCTCCGCCTGCATGGCCTTCAAGGCGCTCCGCCTCGCCGGCCTGCAGCCCGCCGCCGAGGTGCAGATGCACGCCGTGGTCGAGGAGGAGTGCACCGGCAACGGCGCCCTCGCCTGCATGCTCGCCCTGCCGAAGGCCGACGCGGTGATCATCCCGGAGCCCGGCCCCGGCGTGGACGGCCTCTACACCGCCGAGGTCGGCGTCGTCTGGGCCTGGGTCACGGTCAGCGGCCGCCCGGCCCATGTGCGCGACATGCAGGCCGGCATCAACGCGATCGAGGCCGCCACCTTCATCGCCGCCCGCTTCAAGGACTACGAGGCGGAGATGAACCGCGCCGAGCGCATCCACCCCGCCTTCCGCGGCGTCAACCACCCGGTCAACGTCAACCTCGGCACCATCGAGGGCGGGGAGTGGAACAGCTCCGTCCCGACGCGGGCGCGCATCGGCCTGCGCGTCGGCGTCATGATGGGCTACACCGCGGCGCAGGCGCGCGCCGACATCGAGCGCCTCGTCGCCGACGCATCCCGCGACGAGCGCCTGCGCGGCGCCCGGGTGAAGCTGGAGTTCAAGGGCTTCATGGCCGACCCCTGCCTCTTCGACACCGAGGCGGAGATCGTCCGCCTCGCCCGGCGCAGCTACGCCGAGGCCACCGGCGGCACGCTGCGCGACTACCCCGCGACCGGCCTCACCGACGGGAGGCACTTCGTCCTGCACCAGGGCACGCCGGTCGCCTGCTTCGGACCGGACGCGCAGGACATCCACGGCATAGACGAGAACGTCGGCCTGGAGAGCATGCACGGCATCACCCGGACCATCGCCCTGACCCTGGCCGAGTGGTGCGGCGTGGAGAGGAGCGAAGCATGAGCGCCGCGAGCAACCTGCCGCTCTCCGGAGCGCGGCTCTGGGACAGCCTGATGGAGATGGCGCGCATCGGCGCCACCCCGAAGGGCGGCTGCAACCGCCAGGCCCTCACCGACCTCGACGGCGAGGCCCGCCGCCTGCTGCAACGCTGGGCCGAGGCCTGCGGCCTGACCCTGAGCGTGGACCGCGTCGGCAACATGGTCTTCCGCCGCGAGGGCCGCGACCCGTCGCGCCCGCCCGTCGCCATCGGCAGCCATCTCGACACCCAGCCCACGGGCGGCAGGTTCGACGGCGTGCTTGGCGTGCTCGCCGGCCTCGAGGTCATGCGCGCGCTGCACGAGGCGGGCGCGGAGACCGAGGCGCCGCTCCTGCTGATCAACTGGACCAACGAGGAGGGCGCGCGCTTCTCGCCGCCGATGATGGGCAGCGGCGCGGCGATGGGCATCTTCCCCGAGGCCGAGGTCCTCGCCAGGACCGACGCCGCCGGCGCCGTCTTCGGCGAGGAGCTGCGCCGCATCGGCTGGCAGGGCAGCGCCGACCCGGCCGCGCTGCAACGCCTCGGCGCCTATTTCGAGCTGCACATCGAGCAGGGCCCGGTGCTGGAGCGCGAGGGCAAGGAGATCGGCGTCGTCACCCACGCTCTCGCCCAGACCTGGTACGAGGTCACGGTGGAGGGCGAGGAGGCGCATGGCGGCTCCGCCATGGCGCACCGCCGCGACGCGCTGATGGCCGCCGCGCCGCTGATCGCCGCCGTGGAGGAGATCGCCCTCGCCGCCGGCGGCGACGGCCGCGGCACGGTCGGCTGCGTCACCGTCCGGCCCGGCAGCCGCAACGTCGTCCCCTCCCGCGTCTGGTTCAGCGTGGACACGCGCCACGGCGACCCGGAGCGCCTCGCCTGGATGGGCGAGCGGCTGCGCGAGCGCGCGGCCGAGATCGCGCGCGCCCGCAACGTCGCCGTCCATGTGGAGGAGTTCTGGCACGCGCCGCCGACGCCCTTCGACCCCGCCCTCGTCGCGCGCCTGCGCGAGGCGGCGGAGGCGCGCGGCCTGCCGTGGCGCGACATGCCGACCGGCATCGGCCACGACGCCGTCTATTGCGCCCGGCGCGTGCCCTCCGCCCTGCTCTTCGTCCCCTGCGAGGGCGGCATCAGCCACAACGAGGCGGAGAGCATCACCCCCGCCTGGGCCGAGGCGGGCCTCAAGGTCCTCGCCGACGCCGTGATCGCCACCGCGAACGGATGACCCCGCCCATGCGCATCGCCCTCGGCGGCTTCCTGCACGAGAGCCACTCCTTCGCCCCGCTCCCCGCCGGCTGGCGGGAGTTCCAGAAGCCCGGCGGCTTCGCGCCGCTGCAGCGCCCGGCGACGCTGGTCGAGACGCTGCGCCCGACCAGCGTCGGCACCGCCGGCGCCATCGCCGTGGCCGAGGAGGAGCTCTCCGCCGACCTCGCCCCCCTCACCTGGTGCTTCGCCAACCCCTCCGGCCCGGTCACCGCCGAGGCCTTCGAGCGCATCGCGGCGCTGCTCGTCGCCGCCCTCTCCGACGCGCTGGAGGCCGGGCCGCTCGACGGCGTCTATCTCGACCTGCACGGCGCGATGGTCGCCGAGGGCTTCCCGGACGCGGAGGGCGAGGTGCTGCGCCGGGTGCGCGCCGCGGTCGGCCCGGACGTGCCGATCGCGGCGAGCCTCGACCCGCACGCCAACATGACGGCGCGGATGGTCGCGCTCGCCGACGTGCTGGTGCCCTACCGCACCTACCCGCATGTGGACATGCGCGAGACCGGCGCGCGGGCGATGCGCCTCCTCGGCGCGCGCATCCGGCGCGGCGCGCCCTGGGCCAGGGCGTTCCGCCAGGTGGACTTCCTCATCCCGCTCGGCACGCAATGCACGCTGGTCCCGCCGATGGCCGAGGTGATGGCGGAGCGCGCGCGGCTCGCCGAGGCGCACGGCCTCGCCGAGCTCGCCTTCTGCTTCGGCTTCCCCTACGCGGACTTCCCCGACTG
The DNA here is from genome assembly GCF_019458025.1 of Caldovatus aquaticus. Taxonomy (GTDB): domain Bacteria; phylum Pseudomonadota; class Alphaproteobacteria; order Acetobacterales; family Acetobacteraceae; genus Caldovatus; species Caldovatus aquaticus. The sequence continues at coordinate 52,176 of NZ_JAHZUY010000017.1, forward strand.
CGGCCCCGCCGTCGCCGCCTTCGGGCCGGACCAGGCGGCGGCCGACGCCGCGGCCGAGGCGCTCGCCGCCCACCTGCACCGGCGCGAGCCCGACTTCGCCGGCGCCGTCGCCGACGCGGCGGAGGGCGTGGCGGAGGCGATCCGCCTCGCCGCCACCGCCGCGCGCCCCGTCGTGCTCGCCGACACCCAGGACAATCCCGGCGGCGGCGGCCACGGCGACACCACCGGCCTGCTCGCCGAGCTGATCCGCCAGGGGGCGCAGGGCGCCGTCCTCGGCCTGATCAACGACGCCGAGAGCGCCGCCGCCTGCCACGCGGCGGGCGAGGGCGCCACGCTCGCGCTCCGCCTCGGCGGCAGGAGCGACGGCGCCCCCCTCGACGTCACCGCCACGGTCGAGCGCCTGACCGACGGCCGCTTCACCTGCACCGGCCCGATGGCGCGCGGCAATTCCGCCGATCTCGGGCCCACCGCGCTGATCCGGGTCGCTCCCGGCGTGCGCGTCATCCTCGTCTCGCGCAAGATGCAGGCCTACGACCAGGCGCTGTTCCGCCATGTCGGCGTGGAGCCCGCCGCGCAGAAGATCCTGGCGCTGAAGTCGAGCGTGCATTTCCGCGCCGACTTCCAGCCGATCGCGGAGCGCGTGATCGTCGTCGCCGCGCCCGGGCCGGTGGTGGCGGACCCCTCCCTGCTGCCGTTCCGCAACCTGCGCCCCGGCCTGCGCCTGCGACCGAAGGCGAACTGACGCCTCCGCATCCGCGAGGGCGGCGCAAGCCGCCCGCTATCCCCGCCTCTCCTCGCCGCGGTGCAGCGCGCGCAGGCGGCGCAGCAGCTCCTCCGCCTCCGGGCTCGCCAGCAGCTCCTCCGCCTCCTCGACGTCGGCGCGCTGCACCGAGCACCAGGCGCGGCCGGCGCGAGAGGCTTCCTCCCGCGCCCGGCGCATGGCGACGGCGTGGTTGATCCGCGCCGTCCCCTCCGCTGGCGGCAGCGCGAGCAGCGCCGCCTCCAG
>NZ_JAHZUY010000018.1 GCF_019458025.1 Caldovatus aquaticus
CGAGCCGCTGCAGCGACGGCGCTTGCGGCGACGGCTCCGGCGCGGCGCCTGCCGACCGAATTCACGCTCCCGCCGGTTTCCCGCCGTCCGCGATCCGCTCGCGCTGCGGGCCGCCCGCGGCGCGGCCGCGCCCGCGCTGGAGGCCCGCGCGGGGGGCGGCCGGGCGCTGCCCGTTCCCGCCGCCTCCGGCCGCCCGCGCGACGCCCTGGCGCCCTCTCCGCCCGGGCGCGCCGGCCGCGGCGACTCCGGCGCCGGCGTCCGCCGGGCGGGCTCAGGCCGGCGGCGGCTCCGCCCGCGGCGGGGCGGCGTTGCCGCGCCGCCCTGCGGCTCGAGCAGCACCGCGCGCACGATGCCGCGCACGGCGTCGAGGAAGGCCTGCTCGCGCGCGCCCTCGACGCGGAAGGCGATGTGCCGCAGCAGGTCGGCGGTCGGCAGCTCGGCGAGGAAGCCGGGCGCGCGGGCGGCGTGGAGGGAGATCAGCGCGCGCCCGGTCAGCGTGTTGCGGGCGCCGCGGATGCGGCGGGGGACCTGGAGGAGCAGGTCGGGGCCGAAGGCCGAGATCAGGCGGGCGAGGTCCAGGCTGACCTCGACGGCGTCGCACCCGGCCGCGGCGGCGTCGCAGGGCGGGCCGGCCGCGCCGGGCGCACCCTCCGTCGGGGATGATCCGCGGTCCTGCGCCGCCACGTGTCCGCCTCTCCGGTCCGGCGGCGCCCGCGGTCCGCCCGGGCGCCGGCCGGAGGATGAGAACAGGGGACGCCGGCCGGGCATGACAGCGGCGGAGGCGGGGATTCCGCGCCGGCAACGGCCGGTTCCGCCTGCCGCGCCGCGCCGGCCGCGGGCCGCGGCCGCCCGCCTCGGGGGCATCGCCGCCTTGCATCCGCGCGCGCCCCGCGCGACGTTGCGGCCATGACCGAGCCCCTTCCCCCCGTGCTCCTCGTCGGCTGCGGCAAGATGGGCGGCGCGATGCTGTCCGGCTGGCTGGAGCGCGGCCTCTCCCGCGCCGTGGTGGTCGAGCCGCACGGGCCGGCCGCCGCCGCCTTCGCCGGGGATCCGGTGGTCCGGGTCGTCGCCACGCCCGAGGCGATCCCCGCCGGCTTCACCCCGGCCGCCGTGGTGCTGGCGATCAAGCCGCAGGAGGCCGACGCCGCCCTGCCTGCCTACGCCCGCTTCGCCGGCCCGGACACGGTGTTCCTCTCGATCATGGCCGGGCGCACGGTGGCGGCGATCCGCCGCGGCGTGGGCGAGGACGCCGCCGTCGTGCGCGCCATGCCCAACACGCCCGCGGCGATCCGCCGGGGCTTCACGGTGGCCTGCGCCGGGCCCGGCGTTACCGCCGCGCAGCGCGCGCTGTGCGGCGCGCTGCTCGCGGCGGTCGGCGAGGTCGCCTGGGTGGGGAAGGAGGAGCTGCTCGATCCCGTCACCGCCGTCTCCGGCGGCGGTCCGGCCTATGTCTTCCTGCTCGCCGAGGTGATGGAGGCGGCCGCCGTCGAGCAGGGCATCCCGCGCGACCTCGCCCGGCGCATGGTGCGGGCCACGGTCAGCGGCGCCGGCGCGCTGCTCGCCGCGAGCGACGAGGAGGCGGCGGAGCTGCGCCGCGCCGTGACCAGCCCGAAGGGCACGACCGAGCGGGCCCTCGCCGTGCTGATGGCGCCCGACGCCTGGCCGGCGCTGATGTCGCGCGCCATCGCCGCGGCCACCGCGCGGGCGCGCGAGCTGGCGGGCTAGGCGGCCCGGCCGCGGGCATCGCGGGGACGCCGATGAGCGCCACCGCCTCCTCCACCGGCCTTCCGCACGATGCGGAGGCGCGGCTGCACGCCGCCTTCTGGCGCGCGGTCGCCGCGCAGGGCTGGCACGGGCTCACCATGCGCCGGCTCGCCGCCGAGAGCGGCCTGCCGCTCGCCGACCTGCGCGCGGCGCTGCCCACGCCCCTGCACGCGCTGCGCCTGCACCTGCGCCTGACCGACCGGGAGGTGCTGCGCGGCACCCTGGCCGGCCAGGGCGGCAGCGCGCGCGACCGGCTGTTCGACGTGCTGATGCGCCGCTTCGACGCGCTGCAGCCGCACCGCCCCGGCGTGCTGCGGCTGCTGCACGACCTCGGGCGCGATCCGCTGCTCGCCCTCGCGCTGGCGCCCGGCCTCGTCGTCTCGATGGCGTGGATGCTGGAGGCGGCGGAGATCGGCGCCGCCGGTGCCGCCGGCCTGGTGCGCGCGCAGGGGCTGGCCGGGCTGTGGCTCGCCGCGCTGCGCGCCTGGGAGCGGGACCCGAGCGAGGATCTCGGGCGCACCATGGCGGCGCTGGACCGCCTGCTCGACCGGGCCGAATGGCTGGCCCGCCGCCTCGACCTCGGCGCGGAGGGGCCGGAGGAGGCCGGCGCCGGCTGAGGCCGCGCCGGGGCGCTCGCGCGGGCGTGACCCGTCCGGGGGTGCCGGCATCGGCGGGGCGGCGGGGCGGCGCTTCCGCGGCCCGCGGCCGCGGGTCTAGAATCGCGGCCGTTCCGGCCGGCGGGGCGGCCTCGCCCGGCCGCCGTCGGCCAGAGAGAAGGGAGCCGCCCATGCCCTCCGGTTCCTCCGGTTCCTCCGGTTCCCGGCCCGAGACGGACCTGCTTCGCCTGCTCGCCGAGTTCCGGCTGCCCCCCATGCCGGACCTCGAGGCGCTGGCCAAGGCGCAGCGGCGCAACCTCGAGGCCCTCTCGGCAGCCAACCGCGTGGCGCTCGAGGGCGCGCAGGCCGTGGCGCGCCGGCACATGGAGATCCTCCAGCAGGCGATGACGGAGATGACCGAGGCGATGCGCGCCCTCGCCTCCGCCGGCGATTCGCCGCAGGCGCGCGCGGCGAAGCAGGCCGAGCTGCTCAAGGCCGCCTACGAGCACGCGGTGGCTAATCTGAAGGAGATCGCCGACCTGATCCAGAAGTCCAATGCCGAGGCGCTGGCCCTGCTCAACCGGCGTTTCGCCGAGGCGATGGACGAGGTGAAGGAGATGTTGAAGAAGGCCGAGGCGAAGAAGACCGGCTGAGGCGCGGCCCGCCGGGGTGCGGCGCGGGCGGGCCCGGCCGCGGCGGCGCGTCTGCCCGGGCCGTGCCGGCCGACCCGGCATGTCTTCTCCCGAGGGGGAGGCGGGACGCCCAGGTCGGTCGTCCGGCCTCTCGGCTCCGGCCGTTGGGGGCTACGGCCCGGCTTGCCGCGCCGCGGAGGCGCGACTATGGTCCCCGCGCGCCGCGCGGGCCGCCCCATCGCCGGTCGGGGCCGGGCGCACGGCGCGGGCCGGCCGGGCGCGGCGGCCCCCCTTGAGCGGGATCGGACGCGGGCGCGGGAGCACGCACGGGGCGCGGGACCGCCGCGACGCGGTTCGGACGGGTGCGGACGACGACGACGGGACACGGGATGCGGCTTTCCAACGAGGGCGGATGGCGCCCGGGGGCGGCGGGGCTGCGGCGCATCGGCGCGCGTCTTGCCGCGGGTATCGCGATGGGGCTGGTCGCCACGGGGGCGGCGCTGGCGCAGGCGTCCTCCGCGGGCGGGGCCGAGCCGGCGTCGGGCATCGGCGCGCCGGTGCCCTGGGGCATCGGGCTGCAGCCCTCGGGCGGGCCGGTGAAGGCGGCGATCGCCGAGCTGAACACGATGGTCCTCGCGATCATCATCGCGATCAGCATCTTCGTGACGCTGCTGCTCGCCTGGTGCATCTGGCGCTACCGCGCCAAGGTGAACCCGACGCCGTCGAAGACCAGCCACAACACGGCGCTCGAGATCGCCTGGACGGTGATCCCGGTGCTGATCCTGATCGTGATCGCGATCCCGTCCTTCCGCCTCGTGTACTACCAGGACCGGGCGCGGGAGGCCGACCTGACGGTGAACGTGCAGGGGCGGCAGTGGTACTGGCACTACGAGTACCCCGACCACGGCAACCTCGCCTTCGACAGCCGGCCGGTTCCCGCCGACGAGCTGAAGCCGGGCCAGATCCGCAACCTCTCGGTGGACGAGCCGCTGGTGATCCCGGTCGGCCAGACGGTGCGGGTCCTGACCACGGGCCAGGACGTGATCCACTCCTTCTTCGTGCCCTCGCTCGGCGTGCAGAAGTACACGATCCCGGGCCGCACGCTGGAGACCTGGTTCCGCGCCGACCGGCCGGGCGTCTATTACGGCCAGTGCAACCAGATCTGCGGCACGAACCACTGGTTCATGCCGATCGAGGTGCATGCCGTGCCGGAGCGCGAGTTCCGGGCTTGGCTTGAGCGGGCGCGGGCGCGCGCCGCGCTGGGCCTGCCGCCGGGCGGGGCGCCGGGCGCGGCGGTGGCGGAGGGCGCGCCCGGCGCGCCGACGAACCGGCAGACCGCGGAGGTCCGCCGGTAGTCCCGGCGGCCCGAGGGGAAAGAGGCATCATGGCGACCGCGACCCACGCGCATCACGGCGACCACCACGACCACAAGCCCGGCTTCGTGGCGCGGTGGCTGTTCTCGACCAACCACAAGGACATCGGCACCCTCTACATCGCCTTCTCGATCGTCGCCGCGCTGATCGGCGGGGCGATCTCCTGGGCGATGCGCTTCGAGCTGCAGCACCCCGGGCTGCAGATCTTCCCCGACGGGCAGGTGTGGAACGCCTTCGTCTCCGCCCACGGGCTGATCATGGTGTTCTTCGTGGTCATGCCGGCGCTGATCGGCGGCTTCGGCAACTGGTTCGTGCCGATCATGATCGGCGCGCCGGACATGGCCTTCCCGCGCATGAACAACATCAGCTTCTGGCTGCTGGTGCCGTCCTTCCTGCTGCTCGGTGCCAGCCTGTTCGTGGGCGAGGGGCCGGGCGCCGGCTGGACCATCTACCCGCCGCTGTCCTCCGGCCAGTACCACCCGAGCCCGGCGATGGACATGGCGCTGTTCTCGCTCCACCTCGCCGGCGCGAGCTCGATCCTGGGCGCGGCCAACTTCATCACCACGATCTTCAACATGCGCGCGCCGGGGATGACGCTGCACAAGATGCCCCTCTTCGTGTGGTCCATCCTGGTGACGGCGTTCCTGCTGCTGCTCGCCGTGCCCGTGCTCGCCGGCGCCATCACCATGCTGCTGACGGACCGCATGTTCGGCACCGCCTTCTTCAAGCCCGAGGGCGGCGGCGACCCGGTGCTGTTCCAGCACCTGTTCTGGTTCTTCGGCCATCCCGAAGTGTACATCATGATCCTGCCGGCCTTCGGGATCATCAGCCACGTCGTCTCGACCTTCTCCAAGAAGCCGGTGTTCGGCTACCTCGGCATGGCCTACGCGATGGTGGCGATCGGCTTCGTCGGCTTCATCGTCTGGGCGCACCACATGTTCACCTCGGGCATCGGGGTGGACACGCGCGCCTACTTCATGGCCGCGACCATGGTCATCGCCGTGCCCACGGGGATCAAGATCTTCTCCTGGATCGCCACCATGTGGGGCGGCTCGCTCGAGCTGCGCGTGCCGATGCTGTGGGCGATCGGCTTCATCTTCCTGTTCACCATCGGCGGCGTGACCGGCGTGGTGCTGGCGAACGCCGGCCTCGACCAGATCCTGCACAACACCTACTACGTCGTGGCGCACTTCCACTACGTGCTGAGCCTCGGCGCCGTGTTCGCCATGTTCTGCGGCTTCTACTACTGGATCGGCAAGATGAGCGGCCGCCAGTACCCGGAGTTCTGGGGCAAGGTGCACTTCTGGCTCGCCTTCATCGGCGCCAACCTCACCTTCTTCCCTCAGCACTTCCTCGGCGCCCAGGGCATGCCGCGGCGCTACCCGGACTATCCGGACGCCTTCTGGGGCTGGAACTTCGTCTCCTCGGTCGGCTCGATCATCTCGATGATCTCGGTCGCGGTGTTCCTCTACGTGGTGTACCGCACCTTCGCCGCCGGCGAGCGGGTGGCGGAGAACTACTGGGGCGCGGGCGCGACCACGCTGGAGTGGCAGGTGAGCAGCCCGCCGCCCTTCCACACCTTCGAGGAGCTGCCGCGCGTGCGCTGAGCGCGCGCCGGAGGGAGCCGCACGGCGATGAGCGAGAGCGCCATCGGCCCGGCGAAGGGGGGCAGCGGCGCCCCCCTTCCGCTTTCCGGGCCCGGCACGGCGGCGGACCTGTCCGAGGTCCGCGACTGGATCGCGCTGCTCAAGCCGCGCGTGATGTCGCTCGTCGTCTTCACCGGGCTGGTCGGGCTGCTGGTCGCGCCGGCGCGGCCGCATCCCGCGCTCGCGCTCGCCGCGATCCTCTGCATCGCGGTCGGCGCCGGCGCGGCGGGCGCGATCAACATGTGGTACGACCGCGACATCGACGCGCTGATGCGCCGCACCGCGGGCCGGCCGATCCCCGCCGGGCGCATCGCGCCGCGCGCCGCGCTCGGCTTCGGCGTGACGCTCGCGGTGGCGGCGGTGGCGGTGATGGCGCTCGCGACCAACTGGCTCGCCGCCGGGGTGCTCGCGCTCTCGATCGCCTTCTACGTCTTCGTCTACACGATGTGGCTGAAGCGGCGCACGCCGCAGAACATCGTCATCGGCGGCGCCGCCGGCGCCTTCCCGCCGGTGATCGGCTGGGCCGCCGCGACCGGCGCGGTCGGGCTCGAGCCGCTGCTGCTCTTCGCCATCATCTTCGCCTGGACGCCGCCGCACTTCTGGGCGCTGTCGCTGTTCGCGCACCAGGACTACGCGCGCGCGGGCGTGCCGATGCTGCCGGTGGTGGCCGGGGCGCGCGAGACGCGGCGGCAGATCCTGCTCTACACCGCGCTACTCGCCCCGCTCGGCCTCGCGCCCTGGGCGGTCGGCCTCGCCGGGCCGGCCTATGCCGGCGCGGCGGCGCTGCTCGGCGCCGGCTTCCTGCGCCACGCCTGGCGCGTGCTGCGCGACGCGCAGGACGCGGAGGGGCGCAGCCTCACCGGCGACGCGCCGGCGCGGCGCTGCTTCCGCTACTCGCTGCTCTACCTCGCCGCGCTGTTCGCCGCGCTCGCCGCCGACCGGCTGGTCCTCGGCGGAGGCGCCGGATGACGCCGGAGGAGCGGCAGGCGTTCGAGCGGCGGCGGCGCGGGCGCAACATCGCGCTCCTCGTCGCGCTGCTCGCCCTGGTCGTGCTGTTCTACCTGATCAGCATGGCGCGCCTCTCGCGCGCCGACGGCCTCGGCTGAGGCATCGCCGCGCCATGCCGCCGCACCCGCCGCGCCCCCCCGCCGCCGACCTCGCCCGCCGCAACCGCCGCCTCGCCGCCGGCGCCTTCGCGGTGGTGTTCGGGATGGTCGGCCTCTCCTTCGCCGCCGTGCCGCTCTACCGGCTGTTCTGCCAGGTCACCGGCTATGGCGGCACGCCGGCGATCTCCGCCGGCGCCGGGCCGGACCGCGTCGGCGAGGCGGTGGTCACCGTGCGCTTCGCCGCCGCCACCCACCCCGACCTCCCCTGGCGCTTCGCGCCGGCGCAGGGGCCGATGCGGCTGCGCGTGGGCGAGGAGGCGCTCGCCTTCTACACCGCCCGCAACCTCGCCGACCGGCCGGTCACCGGCGTCGCGGTGTACAACGTCACGCCGGAGAAGGCCGGACGCTACTTCCACAAGACCGCCTGCTTCTGCTTCGAGGAGCAGACCCTCGCCCCCGGCCAGGAGGTGGAGATGCCGCTCTCCTTCTGGGTGGACCCGCGTCTCGCCGAGGATCCGGCGACGCGGGAGGTGCGCACCATCACCATCCACTACAGCTTCTTCCGCAGCCTCTCCGACGCCGAACGCGCCGGGACGCTGGCGAGCGCCGGGCCGCATGTCGGCCGCCGCGCCGCGCCCGCCGGCGCCGCCGCCACCGTGCCGGGCGGGACGGGGGCGAACTGATGCGCCCCGCGCCGCTCCTTGCCCCGCCGCGTGCCCGCCCGGGCTTGATCGAGGCCGGCTTTTCGGCATTGATGCGCCCGACCGTTCAGCACAACCCGTCGCCGCGGCGCGGTCGGGCAGCGGCCCGATGCCAGCGGCGCCCCGCCGCCTGAGACCAGGACAGACCATGGCCAGCACTGCCGCGACCACCGCCACCTCCCTGCCGGCAACCCACGGCCCGGCGACGAGCGTGGCCGCCGACGAGTACGAGGCGCCGCCGCCGCACAAGCACCCCTACCACCTGGTGGACCCGTCGCCCTGGCCGATCCTCGGCGCCTTCGCCGGCGGGCTGCTGGTCGGCGGCTTCATCCTGCTCGGCCACTACGGCCAGATCTGGCTGCTGCTGGTCGGCCTCGCCGCGACCCTCGCCGTGATGGCGCTGTGGTGGCGCGACGTGATCCGCGAGGCCAAGACGCCCGGCCTGCACACCCCGGTGGTGCGCATCGGCCTGCGCTACGGCATGGCGCTGTTCATCGCCTCGGAGGTGATGTTCTTCGTCGCCTTCTTCTGGGCCTATTTCCACTACGCGCTGTTCCCCGAGCACGTCTCCGGCGCCGAGGCCGCGACCTGGCCGCCGCCGGGGATCAGGACCTTCGATCCCTTCGACCTGCCGTTCCTCAACACGCTGATCCTGCTGCTCTCGGGCACCACCGTCACCTGGGCGCACCACGCGCTGCTCGAGAACGACCGCAGGGGGCTGATCAACGGCCTGGCGCTGACCGTGCTGCTCGGGCTGACCTTCACCGGCTTCCAGGCCTACGAGTACGCGCACGCGCCGTTCAAGTTCTACAACGGCGGCGTGTATCCCTCGGTGTTCTTCCTCGCCACCGGCTTCCACGGCTTCCACGTCATCGTCGGCACCTGCTTCCTGCTGGTGAACCTGGTGCGCGCCATCCGCGGCGACTTCACGCCGCGCCGGCACTTCGGCTTCGAGGCCGCGGCCTGGTACTGGCACTTCGTGGACGTGGTCTGGCTGTTCCTGTTCACCGGCATCTACTGGTGGGGCGCGGGCGAGATTGCCCAGCACTGAGGCCCCTCGGGGCGGGATGCCCGGCGCCGTCCCTCCCGCGGCCCCGCCGGACCCTGGCGGGGCCGCGCCGCTTTCCACGGCGGCGCTGCTCGGCCGCTGCCCGCGCTGCGGGCGCGGCGCGCTGTTCGAGGGGCTGCTCGCGGTGCGCGAGCGCTGCGCCGTCTGCGGGCTCGACCTGCGCGCGCAGGACGCGGGCGACGGGCCGGCGGTGGCGGCGATCTTCGTGGTCGGCGCGCTCGCCATGCTCGCCGCCTTCGTCGTGGAATTCCGCTACGAGCCGCCGCTCTGGCTGCATGCGGTGCTGTGGCCGGCCCTGGTGCTGCCGCTCTCGGTGCTGACCATGCGCGTCGCCAAGGCGGCGCTGATCGCGCTGCAATGGCGCCATCGCCGCTCCGCCGAGGGGGTGTGAGCGGGGCGGAGGGCGGCCTGCCGGCGGCGCGCCCGCCCCGGCGCGGCGTGCTGCTTGCCGCGCTCGCCGGGCTGCCGGTGCTGCTGGCGCTGGTCGCGCTCGGCACCTGGCAGCTGCAGCGGCTGGCCTGGAAGACGGCGCTGCTCGCGCGCCTCGACGCGGCCGCGGCGGCGCCGGCCGTGCCGCTCGAGACGCTCGCCTCCCCGCCCGAGCCCTACGCCAAGGTCAGCGTCCGCGGACGCTTCCTCCACGACCGCGCGGCGCTGCTCGGCGCCGAGGTCCGCGGCGGCCGGCTGGGCGCGCGCCTGCTCACCCCGCTGCAGCGCGCGGCGGGCGGCCCGGCGCTGCTCGTGGACCGCGGCTGGGTGCCGCTCGCCCCGGACGGCGCCGCGCCGGACCCGGCGGCGCGCATCGCGCGGCCGGAGGGCGAGGCGACCGTGGTCGGCTATGTCCGCCCCGCCCAGGCGCGCGACTGGCTCGCCGCGGCGGACGACCCGGCGCGCCGGCGCTTCTTCACCTTCGATCCGGCGGCGATCGGCGCCGTGCTCGGCCTGCCCGCGGTCGAGCCCTTCGGCGTGGTCGCGCTCGCCGACGGCGCGGGCGGCGAGACGCTGCCGATCCCGGCCGCCGCCCTGCCGCGCCCGGACAATCCGCATCTCGGCTACGCCGTCACCTGGTACGGACTGGCCCTGGCGCTGGTCCTCGTCTTTCTCGCCTGGGCCCGCCGGAAGGAGTCCCGCGCCGCATGAAGAGCCCCCGCGCCGCCGCCTACGCCCGCCTGAAGGCCCGCTTCGCCCGCATCGCCACGCTCGGCGAGGCGGCTGCGATGCTGCACTGGGACGCGAGCGCGATGATGCCGCCGGGCGGCGCCGCGGCGCGCGGCGAGCAGCTCGCGGTGATCGCCGGCCTCGCGCACGAGCTGCTGACCGCGCCGGAGGTCGCCGAGGACCTCGCCGCCGCCGAGGCGCAGGGCGCGTGGGACGAGGCCAACCTGGCGCTGATGCGCCGCGCCCATGCGCGCGCCACCGCGCTGCCGACCGCGCTGGTCGAGGCCACGGCGCGGGCCAATTCCGCCTGCGAGAAGGTCTGGCGCGAGGCCAAGGCGCGCGCCGACTTCGCCCTGGTGCGCCCGCACCTCGCGGAGGTGGTGCGGCTGCAGCGCGAGACGGCGCAGGCGCTCTCCGCCGCGCTCGGCCTCGATCCCTACGACGCGCTGATGGACGGCTACCAGCGCGGCGTCACCGCCGCCGAGGTCGCGCCGATCTTCGCCCGCTACGAGGCCTTCCTGCGCGAGGCGCTGCCGCGCGCCGAGGCGCTGCAGGCGGCGCGCCCGGCGCCCGTTCCGCCGCGCGGGCCGTTCCCGGTCGCCGTCCAGCGGGCGCTGTGCCGGCGGCTGGCGGAGCGGCTCGGCCTCGACTTCACACACGCCCGGCTCGACGAGTCGCTGCACCCCTTCTGCGGCGGGATCCCGAGCGACGTGCGCCTCACCACCTTCTACGACGAGGCCAATTTCGCCAAGGCGCTGCTCGGCGTGGTGCATGAGACCGGCCATGCGCTCTACGAGCGCGGCCTGCCGGAGGCCTGGGCGCGCCAGCCGGTGGGCGAGGCGGCGGGGATGGCGGTGCACGAATCGCAGAGCCTGCTGGTCGAGATGCAGGCCTGCCGCTCCGACGCCTTCCTCGCCTTCCTCGGGCCGGAGCTGCACGCGGCCTTCGGCGGCGATCCCGCCCCCTATGCGCCGGAGAACCTGGCGCGGCTGTGGCGGCGGGTGGAGCGCGGCTTCGTCCGGGTGGACGCCGACGAGCTGACCTACCCCGCGCATGTGATCCTGCGCTTCCGCCTGGAGCGGGCGCTGATCGCCGGCGAGCTCGCCGTCGCCGACCTGCCGGGGGCGTGGAACGAGGGCTTCGCCGCGCTGCTCGGCCTGACGCCGCCGGACGATGCGCGCGGCTGCCTGCAGGACATCCACTGGTACGACGGCGCCTTCGGCTACTTCCCGAGCTACACGCTCGGCGCCATGGCGGCGGCGCAGCTCATGCGCGCGGCGCGGCGCGAGCTGGCGGAGCTCGACGCCGCCCTGGCGCGGGGCGCGTTCGGGCCGCTGCTCGCCTGGCTGCGCGCGAGGGTGCATGGCGAGGGGGCGCGGCTCGGCTTCCAGGACCTGCTCCGGGCGGCGACCGGCAAGCCGCTCGACCCGGAGGACTTCCTCGCCCATCTGCGCGCCCGCTATCTCGCCGAGGGCTGATCGCGGCCGCGCCGGCCGGGCGCCGGGCGGCGGCCAGGCGGCACGCCGCGGCGGCGCCGGACCGGACGCCTGCGGAGCGGCTTCGCGCCTCCGGCGCCCGCCCTCCGCGATCCGCCCGCGGGGCGGCCCGCTTCCCCGGCGCCGGCGCGGCCCCTACTGTGCCCCGCCATGCGCTATGTCTCGACCCGCGGCGAGGCCGCCCCGCGCGACTTCGAGGGCGTGCTGCTCGCCGGCCTCGCCGAGGACGGCGGGCTGTTCGTCCCCGAGTCCTGGCCCGTGCTCTCGGCGGCCGAATGGCGCGCCCTGCGCGGCCTGCCCTATGCCGAGCTGGCGGCGCGGCTGATCCATCCCTTCTGCGGCGCCTCCCTCTCCTTCGCGGCGCTCGCCGCGATGGCGCGCGAGGCCTATGCGGGCTTCGGCCACGCCGCGGTGGCGCCGCTCGTGCAGCTCGACCACCGCACCTTCGCCCTCGAGCTGTTCCACGGCCCGACCCTCGCCTTCAAGGACATGGCGCTGCAGCTCCTCGGGCGGCTGTTCGACCACGTGCTGGCGCGCCGCGGCGAGCGCATCACCATCGTCGGCGCCACCTCGGGCGACACCGGATCGGCGGCGATCGAGGCCTGCCGCGACCGCGCGGCGGTGGACATCGTGATCCTCCACCCGCGGGGCCGCACCTCGGAGGTGCAGCGGCGCCAGATGACCACGGTGCTCGCGCCGAACGTGCTGAACATCGCGGTCGAGGGCAGCTTCGACGACTGCCAGGACCTGGTGAAGGCGATGTTCGCCGACGCGCCGTTCCGGCGCGAGCTGCGCCTCGCCGCGGTGAACTCCATCAACTGGGCGCGCATCGCCGCGCAGATCCCCTACTACGCGGCCGCCGCCCTCGCCCTCGGCGCGCCCGACCGGGAGGTGGCGTTCAGCGTGCCGACCGGCAATTTCGGCAACGTGCTGGCGGCCTGGGCGGCGCGGCGGATGGGGCTGCCGGTGGCGCGGCTGATCGTGGGGTCCAACCGCAACGACATCCTCGCCCGCTTCCTCGCCGCCAACGACATGTCGGTGCGCCCGGTCGAGCCTTCGCTCTCGCCCTCGATGGACATCCAGGTTTCGAGCAACTTCGAGCGGCTGCTGTTCGAGCTGCTCGGCCGCGACGCGCAGGCGACGCGCGAGGCGATGCGCCGCTTCCGCGCCGAGGGCCGGATGCCGGTGCCGGAGGCGGCCTGGCGCGCGGCGACGGCGCTGTTCGCGGGCTTCGCCCTCGACGATCCGGGCACGCTCGCCGAGATCCGGCGCCTTGCGGCGGAAAGCGGCTACCTCGCCGACCCGCACGGCGCCGTCGGCGTCGCCGCGGCGCGGGCGCGGGCGCCGGAGGACCCGGCGATCCCGGTCGTCGCCGTCGCCACCGCCCACCCGGCCAAGTTCCCGGAGGCGGTGGAGCGGGCGACCGGCCGCCGCCCCCCCCTGCCGCCGCGCCTGGCCGACCTATATGAGAGGACGGAACGCTACCGCGTGCTGCCGCCCGATCTCGGCGCGATCGAGGCCGCGGTGCGCGCCCACGCCCTCCGCAACGACCCCGCCTGACACCAGGAAAGCCGAAGACTTGAGCGAGTCCGTCCGCCTCACCCGCCTGCCCAGCGGCCTGACCGTCGTCACCGAGCGCATGCCGCGCGTCGAGACCGTCTCGATCGGCGCCTACGTCGCCGCCGGCACGCGCAACGAGCGCCCGGAGGAGAACGGCGTCTCCCACTTCCTCGAGCACATGGCCTTCAAGGGCACGGAGAAGCGCGACGCCGCCGCCATCGCGCGCGAGATCGAGGCCGTCGGCGGCCACCTCAACGCCTACACCGCGCGCGAGCAGACCGCCTACTACGCCAAGGTGCTGAAGGAGGACCTGCCGCTCGCCGCCGACATCCTCGGCGACATCCTCACCCACTCCACCTTCGTTCCCGAGGAGCTGGAGCGCGAGCGCGGCGTGATCCTGCAGGAGATCGGCCAGGCGAACGACACGCCGGACGACATCGTCTTCGACCACTTCCAGGCCACCGCCTATCCCGGCCAGCCGATGGGCCGCCCGGTGCTGGGCACCGAGGAGACGATCCGGGCGATGCCGCGCGCGGCGCTGCTCGACTACATGCGCCGCCACTACGGGCCGGAGCAGATCGTCGTCGCCGCCGCCGGCGCGCTCGAGCACGAGACGGTGGTCGAGCTGGTGCGCCGCCACTTCGCCGACCTGCCCGAGACCGCGCCGCCGCCGCCCGAGCCCGCGCGCTACGAGGGCGGCGAGTTCCGCGAGGAGCGCGACCTCGACCAGGTGCACATCGTGCTCGGCTTCCCCGCCGTGCCCTACCGGCACCCGCTCTACTGGCCGACCCAGCTCCTCTCGACGCTGCTCGGCGGCGGCATGTCCTCGCGCCTGTTCCAGGAGATCCGCGAGCGGCGCGGGCTGGTCTATTCGATCTACTCCTTCGCCTCGCCGTTCCGCGATTCGGGGATGCTCGCCATCTACGCCGGCACCGGCGAGGCGGAGGCGGAGGAGCTGATGCCGGCCACGCTCGAGGAGCTGCGCAAGGTCCAGCGCGACGTCACCGAGGAGGAGCTGGTCCGCGCCAAGGCCCAGCTCCGCGCCTCGCTGCTGATGTCGCTCGAATCGACCGGCAGCCGGATCGAGCAGCTCGCCCGCCAGATCCAGGTGCATGGCCGCGTCATCCCGGTCGAGGAGACCAAGGCGCGGATCGCCGCCGTCACCGTCGAGCAGGTGCGCGAGGCGGCGGCGCACGCCTTCCGCGGCCGGCCGACGCTCGCCGCGATGGGGCCGGGCGGCCGGGTGCCGCGGCTGCCGGAGATCGCGGAGAGGCTCGCGGCATGACAACGGCCGCCTCCGACCCCGTCGCGACGCTGCAGGAGCTGGTCGCCGCCGCGCGCCGCGCCGGCGCCGACGCGGCGGATGCGGTCCTCGTCGCCGGCCGCGCGCTCACCGTGCAGCGCCGGCTCGGCCGGATCGAGCAGCTCGAACGCGCCGAGGACTGCGATCTCGGCCTGCGCGTCTTCGTCGGCCGCCGCCAGGCGATCGTCTCCACCACCGACCCCGCGCCCGCGCGCTTCGCCGCGCTCGCCGAGCGCGCGGTGGCGATGGCGCGGGCGGTGCCGGAGGATCCCTTCGCCGGCCTCCCCGAGGCGCCGGACGGCGACCCCGCGCTCGCCGCGGCGCTCGATCTCGAGGACCCGGCGGAGCCCTCCGCCGAGGACCTGATCGCCCGCGCCGCCGCGGCCGAGGAGGCGGCGCTCGCCGTCCCCGGCGTCACCAACAGCGAGGGGGCGGAGGCCGGCTGGTCGCGCAGCCTGATCGCGCTCGCCGCCAGCAACGGCTTCGCCGGGGCCTTCGTCCGCACCGGCCACTCGGTCTCCGCCACCGCGCTCGCCGGGCAGGGCACGGCGATGGAGCGCGACTACGACTTCGCGACCGCGGTGCACCTCTCCGACCTCGAGGACCCCGCCGCCATCGGCCGCCGCGCCGGCGAGCGCGCGGTGGCGCGGCTGAACCCGCGCCGGCCGCGTACGGCGCGCCTGCCGGTGGTGTTCGACCAGCGCGTGGCGGGCTCGCTGCTCGGCCACCTCGCGGCCGCGATCAACGGCGCGGCGGTGGCGCGCGGCACCTCCTTCCTCAAGGACCGGCTCGGCGAGCGGGTGATGGCGCCGGGCCTCGCCGTGCGCGACGATCCGCTGCGCCGCCGCGGCCTGCGCTCGCGCCCCTTCGACGGCGAGGGCATGGCGGGCGCGCCGCGCGCGGTCGTCGAGGACGGCGTGCTGACCACCTGGCTGCTCGACTGGCGCAGCGCGCGCCAGCTCGGCATGGCCTCGACCGGGCATGCGAGCCGCGGCACCTCCGGCCCGCCGGCGCCGGCGCCGAGCAACTTCTGGCTCGCCCCCGGCGCGCCGACCCCGGCCGAGCTGATGGCCGATATCGCCGAGGGGCTCTACGTGACCGAGCTGATCGGCATGGGCGTGAACATGGTGACCGGCGACTACAGCCGCGGTGCGGCCGGCTTCATGATCCGCGGCGGCAGGCTGGCCGAGCCGGTGAGCGAGTTCACCATCGCCGGCAACCTCAAGGACATGCTCCTCCGCCTCACGCCGGCGAACGACCTGGTGTTCCGGCGGGGGACGGACTCGCCGACGGTGCGGGTCGAGGGCCTCACCCTGGCGGGGGCCTAGAGCGGATCGCGGACGGCGGGAACCGGCCGGGGGCGTGACCGGCGCGCGCCCGCCCGCGGCGGGGGCGGATGGCGGGGCGGGGGCGGAGCGCGATCCGCGCCGCGGACCGCAGCGGCTCCGGCCGGGGAAGGCGTCCGCCACCCGGCCGGCGAACACGGAGGACAGCCATGGCGACCGAGGAATGGAAGAAGGATCTCGCGCGGATGCGCGCCGAGGCGATCGCCGCCATCGCCGCCCTCGCCTCCGGCCGGCAGCAGGCCACGGCCCCGGCGCGCGAGACCGCCGCGCTCGCCATTATCGCCGCCCACCAGATCCCGGAGCTGGTCGAGGCCGGGGCGTTCCGGCCGGGCGACCTCGACGACCATGCGATGCGGGCGATGGCGACCGTGGTGGACATCGCCGCGGGCTGGGACGACGAGGCGGAGGCCCTGGAGGCGTATGTCGGCAGCCTCGCCGAGGACGAGCTGCGCGACCTGATCGTCGCCGCGGGGCCGTGGGCGCGCGGCGTGTGGGAGACGATGGTGCCGCTCGACGAGGAGGAGAAGCGCCGGACCCTGGCGGCGCTGGGGGGCTGAGCGGGGCGTGCCGCTCCCCGGTCCGCCGGGGCGTCCGGCCGGATCGGCCTGCCGCGGCGGCCGCCGCGCTCGCGCGCCCCTGCCGCAGGCGGAGCGGATCGGAAGGCGGTCGCCATCCGTCCGAATCTTACCTATATTCAAGTTCACGGTAACCTGCCGGAGATGCCCGCCGCCATGCGCCGCCTTCCGACCCTCCTCGCCGCCGCCGCGGCGGTCGCGCTCGCCCTCGCCCCCGCGCTGGCGGATGCGCGCGTGGGCGGCGGCCGCTCCTCCGGCAGCGCCGGCAGCCGCACCTACTCGGCCCCGCCGCCGACCCAGACCGCGCCCGGCCCGGCGCGCCCGGTGGAGCGCAGCATGACCGAGCCTTCGCGCGCCAATCCCGGCCTGGCGGCGCCGGCGAGGCCGGGCATGCCCGCCGCGGGGGCGCCCGCGACCGGCGGCTTCTTCTCCCGCTCGCCCTTCCTGGCCGGGCTGATGGGCGGCCTGATCGGCGCCGGCCTCGGCGGGCTGCTGTTCGGCGGCGGCCTGTTCGGCGGGATGCATGGCTTCGCCGGGTTCCTCGGCTTCCTACTGCAGATCGCGTTGATCGCCGGGCTGGTCTGGCTCGGCCTGCGGCTGTTCCGCGCCCTGCGGGGCGGGCAGCCGGCGCCGGCGGGCGGCGTGCCGCCGCACGCCCTCGGGCGGACCGGGCACGGCCCCGGCCTGGGCGCGGCCGGCGGCGGCCCGGCGGGCGCGGGGATGAGCGCGGCCGCCGCGCCGCACGGGGGCGAGCCGATCCGGCTCGAGAAGGCCGACTTCGACACCTTCGAGCGCCGGCTGATCGAGGCCAACGAGGCCTGGTCGCGCCAGGACCTCGCCGCGCTGCAGCGGATCGCCACCCCTGAGATGGTGCAGTACTTCGCCGACGACCTCGCCGAACTCGCCAGCCGCGGCCTGCGCAACGAGACCCGCGACGTGCGGCTCGAGCAGGGCGACCTCGCCGATGCCTGGCGCGAGAACGGGCGCGACTACGCCCGGGTGGCGATGCGCTTCTCGATGGTGGACGTCACCCGCCGCCTTTCCGACGGCGCGGTGGTGGAGGGCGATCCGGAGCGCCGGACCGAGGCGACCGAGATCTGGACCTTCGTCCGCGCGCGCGGCGGGGAGTGGCTGATCTCGGCCATCCAGCAGACGGTGCCGGCCTGAGCGCGCGCATAGCCGAGCGGGAACGGCTTTGGCGCCTTGTCTGACGCACGAACTCGCGCTCCCGGCTGTTTCCGGACGTCGGCAGTCCGCTCTGGGGCGGAGCGCGGATGGTCGGGAACGGCCGGGCGCGTGAGCCGGCCGGCAAGCAGCGCGCCGGCGCCGGTGCCGCGCGCATAGCCGAGCGGGCTCGCCTCCGCGCGCGGGTCGCGCCGGCGGGCGTGCCGGGCGCCGGCCGGGCCGCGCGCCGGAGGGCGGGGGCCTCGGCCGATCAGGCGGCGCCTCTCGCGCGCATGTCCCGGCGGGAGCCTGCGCCGCGGCACGGCCCTCCTCCTCGCCCCCCGAGCGACCGCGGACGGCTGCGGGGAGCCGGGGGCGTGAACCGACTCCCGCGCCGCATCCGGGCGGACCCGGCGTCGCGGCGCTGATCGCGCTGCCGGTCTCCGGGCCGCCGTCGCCCGGCACGGGGCGGGCCGAGCCGGGCCGGGGGTGACGCGGCGCGGGCTCCGTCCGGCCCTCGCCTTCCGCTCCCCCTCCTCTTGCCCCCGCGCCGCCGATCGGGTCCGGTTGCGCCAGGCACGCCGCGCATCCGCGGGCGGATGCGATGGCCGGGCGAAGGGAGATCCGGGGATGCAGCAGCCGATGACGACGCCGGGGGAGGCGTCCACGCCGGGGGCCGACGACCTGCCGCGCAACGCGGCCAACCACGTGCCGCTGTCGCCCGTCTCGTTCCTGTTCCGCGCCGCCCGCGTCTGGGGCGGGCGCGTCGGGGTGGTGCACGGGCCGCGGCGCATCACCTATGCGGCGCTGCTCGAACGCTCGCGCCGCCTGGCCTCCGCCCTGGTGCGGGCAGGCGTCGGCCCGGGCGAGGCGGTCGCCGCGCTGCTGCCGAACGTGCCGGAGATGCTGGAGGCGCATTACGGCGTGCCGATGGCCGGCGCGGTGCTGTGCCCGATCAACACCCGGCTCGACGCGGCGACGATCGGCTTCATCCTGCGCCACTCCGGCGCGCGGGTGTTCGTGGCGGACCGCGAATACGCCGCCGTCGCCGCCGGCGCGCTCGCCGCGATGGAAGGGCCGCGGCCGCGCGTCGTCGTGGTGGACGATCCGCTCGGGCCGGGCGGCGCCGCGCTCGACGGCACGCCCTACGAGGAATTCCTCGCCTCCGGCGACCCGGATTTCGCGCCGCGCCCGCTCGCGGACGAGTGGGCGGCGATCTCGCTCTCCTACACCTCCGGCACGACGGGCGACCCGAAGGGCGTGGTGATCCACCACCGTGGCGCCTACCTCAACGCCTGCGGCAACGCGCTCGCCTTCGAGCTCACGCCGCGCAGCGTCTATCTCTGGACGCTGCCGATGTTCCACTGCAACGGCTGGACCTACACCTGGGCGGTGACGCTCGCGGGCGGGGTGCATGTCTGCCTGCGCCGCGTCGAGCCGGCGGCGATCTTCCGCCTGGTCGCCGAGGAGGGGGTGACGCATCTCTGCGCCGCGCCGGTGGTGCTGACCATGCTGATCCACGCGCCGGCCGAGGTGCAGCGCCGCCCGGCGCAGGTCGTGAAGGTCGCGACCGGCGGCGCCGCCCCGCCTTCCGCCGTGATCGCGAAGATGGAGGCGATGGGCTTCTCCGTCCTGCACCTCTACGGCCTGACCGAGAGCTACGGCCCCTCGCTGCTCTGCGCCTGGCAGCCGGGGCTCGAGGACCGCCCGCTGGAGGAGCGCGCCGCCTTCATGGCCCGCCAGGGCGTGCCGCTGCCGACGCTCGAGGACGCGACGGTGCTCGACCAGGCGACCGGCCGCCCGGTGCCGGCGGACGGCGCGTCCCTCGGCGAGATCGCGCTGCGCGGCAACACCATCATGAAGGGCTACCTGCGCAACCCGAAGGCCAACGAGTCGGTGTTCGTCGCGGGCTGGTTCCGCACCGGCGACCTCGGCGTGCTGCACCCGGACGGCTACATCGAGGTGAAGGACCGCGCCAAGGACATCGTCATCTCCGGCGGCGAGAACATCTCCTCGCTCGAGGTCGAGGAGGCGCTGTACCGCCACCCGGACGTGATGGAGGCGGCGGTGGTGGCGCATCCGGACGAGAAGTGGGGCGAGGTGCCGCACGCCTTCGTCACGCTGAAGCCGGAGGCGGAGGGGCGGGTGAGCGCGGAGGACATCATCGCCTGGTGCCGCGGCCGGCTGGCCCGCTTCAAGGTGCCGAAATACGTCACCTTCGGCCCGCTGCCGAAGACGGCGACGGGGAAGATCCAGAAGTTCGAGCTGCGCGCGCGGGTGCGGGGCGGATGACGGGCGCGCCGGCCATCTCCCGCGCCGGCGCCGGTCGCCGAGGGGCGGACCCGGCGGGGAGCGCGCGCCGGCCCCGGCGGAGGGGCTAGCGCCGTTGCCGCGCGCCCGGCCGGGCGAAGACGCCGGCGCGGCGGCGGCCCCCGCCCTGCCGCGCCGCGAGGCCCGGCGCGCTCTGGCCGGCGCCGGGCTCGCGCACGCGCTGCACGACGGCTACGCCGACCTGATCTACGTGCTGCTGCCGCTCTGGCAGGCGGAATTCGGGCTCGGCTACGGCGCGCTCGCCGCGCTGCGCGGGCTCTACTCCGCCGCCATGGCCGGGCTGCAGATCGCCGCGGGGCGGCTCGCCGAGCGGTGCGGCGGGCGGCGGGTGCTGGCGGCGGGAACGGCGCTCGCCGCGCTCGGCTACGCGCTCGCCGGCCTCTCGGGCGGCCTGCTCGGGCTCGGGGCGGCGCTGGCGCTGGCCGGCGCGGGGAGCAGCGCCCAGCATCCGCTGGCCGCGGCGGCGGTCGCCCGCGCCTACGGCGCGGCGGCGCGCGGCCCGCTCGGCGCCTACAACTTCGCCGGCGATCTCGGCAAGGCGGCGCTGCCGGCGCTGACCGCGCTGCTGCTGGTCCGGATGCCCTGGCGCGAGGCGCTGTGGCTGCTTGCCCTGGCCGGGCTCGCCACCGCCCTCGCCGTGCGGGCGCTGGTCCCGGCCGGTGCCGGGCCCGTCGCGGCGGCGGAGGGACGGGCGCCGCCGGCCGCGGCGCCGGCCCGCGGCCGGGGCGCCGCCTTCGCGCTGCTGCTCGGCATCGGCGTGCTCGACAGCAGCGTGCGCGCCGGCTTCCTGCTCTTCCTGCCGTTCCTGCTCGCCGCCAAGGGCGCCGGGCTGCCGCTGGTCGGCCTCGCCCTGACGCTGACCTTCCTCGGCGGCGCCGCGGGCAAGTTCGCCTGCGGCTGGCTGGCCGCGCGGCTGGGCGTGCTCGCCACCGTGCTCGCCACCGAGCTCGGCACCGCGGCGGCGATCCTCGCCGTCCTCGCCCTGCCGCCGGCGCCGGCGCTGGCGGCGCTGCCGCTGCTCGGCGCGCTGCTGAACGGCACCTCCTCGGTGCTCTACGGCACGGTGCCGGAGCTCGCGCCCGCCGGGCGGATCGAGCGCGCCTTCGCCCTCTTCTACACCGGCACCATCGGCTCGAGCGCGCTGTCGCCGGTGCTCTACGGCGTGATCGGCGACCTTGCCGGGCCGGCCTGGGGCGCGGCCGCGGCGGCGGGAGCGGCGCTGCTCGCCTGCCCGCTCGCCCTGCTGCTCGCGCCGCGGCTCGGCGCGGCGCGGTGACGGCGGGGCCGGACCGCGGGGCGGGGCCGCGCGCGATTTTCGTCCGGATGGGCTTTTCGCGCGCGCGCATTCGGTCCACCTTGCGCCGCGACCGGGAAAGGGGAACGGATCGGCATGGCCGGGGCGCTCGAGGGCGTGCGCGTTCTGGATCTCACGCGCGTGGTGGCGGGGCCGCTCTGCGCGCAGACGCTCGGCGACCTCGGCGCCGAGGTGGTGAAGGTGGAGCGCCGCGGCGACGGCGACGACCTGCGCGCGCTCGGCCCCCCCTTCGTGCCGGGCAGCGAGGACTCCACCTATTTCGTCGCGCTCAACCGCAACAAGCGTTCGCTCTCGCTCGACTTCGCCCGGCCGGAGGGCGCGGCGATCCTCCGGCGGATGGCGGCGCGGGCCGACGTGCTGCTCGAGAATTTCCGCCCCGGGACGCTCGCGAAGTACGGCCTCGACTGGCCGAGCCTGCGCGCGGTCAACCCGCGCCTCGTCTACTGCTCGATCTCCGGCTTCGGCCAGAGCGGGCCCTACGCCGACCGCTCGGGCTACGACTTCGTCGCCCAGGCGATGTCGGGGCTGATGGAGGTGACGGGCGAGCCGGACGGCGCCCCGGGCGGCGGGCCGCAGCGCGTCGGCGTGCCGGTCGCGGACATGTTCACCGGCCAGGCGGCGGCGATCGCCGTGCTCGCCGCGCTGCGCCACGCCGAGCGCACGGGAGAGGGGCAGCAGGTCGAGGTCTCGCTGTTCGAGACCATGACGGCGCTGCTGCAGCATCCGATGTCGGCCTGGCTCAACGCCGGCGTCCTGGTGCGCCGCAGCGGCAACGAGTCGCACGTCGCCGTGCCCTACGGGGTCTTCTCCGGCTCCGACGCGAAGCTGGTGATCGGGGTGCTGAACGACCGCGAGTTCGTGCGCTTCGCCGCCGCGCTCGGCCATCCCGAATGGGCCGAGGACGAGCGCTTCCGCCGCAACCGCGACCGCGTGGCGAACCGCGAGCTGCTGCTCGGCATGATCCGCGAGGCGATGGCGACGCGCCCGCGCGCCGAGTGGCTGGAGCGGCTGCGCGCGGCGAAGATCACCTCCGGCCCGATCAACACCCCGGCCGACATCGAGCACGACCCGCACATCCGGGCGCGCGGCATGATCGTCGAGGTCCCGCACCGCGGCACCGCGGGCAGGGTGCGCGTGCTGGCGAGCCCGATGCGCCTCTCCGCCACGCCGGCCGAATACCGCCGCGGCGTCCCGACGCCGGGCGAGCACACCGACGCGGTGCTGGCCGAGTGGGCCGGCATGAGCGAGGCGGAGATCGCCGCCGCCCGCGCCGCCGGCATCGTGTGAGGGAGGGGCGGATGCCCGGCCTGCGCTTCGACCTGCGCGACGCCCCGCCCGGCAGCGCCGCGCTGCGGCGCGAGGTGCGCGCCTTCCTCGCCGAGCACGGCCGCGGCTGGACTCCGGAGGTGCGCGGCCGCTCCTGGATGGGCTTCGACCGCGCCTTCTCCCGCGCCGTCGGCGCGCGCGGCTGGATCGGCATGACCTGGCCCCGGCGCTACGGCGGGGGCGAGCGCAGCGCGCTCGAGCGCCACGTCGTGCTCGAGGAGATGCTCGCCGCCGGCGCCCCGGTCGGCGCGCACTGGATCGGCGACCGCCAGTCCGGCCCGCTGCTGCTGCGCTACGGCACGGAGGCGCAGCGGATGCGCCTCCTGCCCGCCATCGCGCGCGGCGAGGCGGCGTTCTGCATCGGCCTCTCCGAGCCCGATGCCGGCTCCGACCTCGCCGGCCTGCGCACGCGGGCGGAGCGCGTGCCGGGCGGCTGGCGGCTCAACGGGCGCAAGGTCTGGACCAGCTTCGCCCATCTCTGCGACTGGATGATCGCGCTGGCGCGCACCGCGCCGGCCGGGGAGGGGGAGCCGCGCCATGCCGGGCTCTCGCAGTTCCTGGTGGACCTCCGCCTCTCCGGCATCGCGATCCGCCCGATCCGCGAGCTGACGGGCGAGGAGGGCTTCGCCGAGGTTACCTTCGACAACGTGCTGCTGCCGGAGGACGCGCTGATCGGGCGCGAGGGCGCGGGCTGGGCGCAGGCGACCGCGGAGCTCGCCCTCGAGCGCAGCGGGCCGGAGCGCGTGCTCTCCAGCTATCCGCTGCTCGCCGCCGCGGTGGAGGTGGCGGCCGATCCGGTGCCGCTCGGCCGCCTGGTGGCGCGGCTCGCCACCCTGCGCGCCATGTCGCTCTCGGTCGCCGGCATGCTGGAGGAGGGCCGGACGCCGGCGGTCGAGGCGGCGCTGGTCAAGGATCTCGGCGGCGCCTTCGAGCAGGCGGTGCCGGAGCGGCTGCGCGACCTGCTCGACGTCGCCGACGCGCCGGAGGAGCTGCGCCGCCTGCACGCCTGCGTCACGCAGGTGGCGCCGACCTTCTCGCTGCGCGGCGGCACGCGCGAGATCCTGCGCGGCATCATCGCGCGCGGGCTGGGGCTGCGATGAGCGCGACGCACGACGCCGATCCGGGCGCGCTGCTCGCCGGGCAGGTCGGGCGCCTGCTCGCCGCGCGCTGCGATGCCGCCACCCTCGCCGCGATCGAGCGGGGCGAGTGGCCGGGGCCGCTGTGGGACGCGCTGGAGGAGCTCGGCCTGCCGCTCGCCCTGGTGCCGGAGGCGATGGGCGGAGCGGGGCTCGGCTGGCAGGCGGCGGGCCGGGTGTTCGTCGCGCTCGGCCGCCACGGCGCGCCGGTGCCGATGGGCGAGACCATGCTCGCCGCCGCCCTGCTCGCCGCCGTCGGCATCGCCCCGCCGGCGGGACCGCTCTCGCTCACCGCCAATGGCGGCGAGCGGGTGCCGTGGGGGCGGCATGTGCGCCATGTCGCCTGCTGCGACGGCGAGACCGTCGCGCTCTGCGACGCCGCCGGCGTGACCTGGACGCCGGGCGCCAACCTGGCCGGCGAGCCGCGCGATTCCGCGTCGCCCGGCGGGGTGGTGCTGCGCGTGGCGCCGCTGCCCGAGCGCCTCGGCGGCGAGGCGGCGGCCTCCGGCCTCGCCCTGCTGCGCGCCTGCCAGATGGCGGGGGCGCTCGCCGCCGCGCTCGACCTCGCGGTGGACTACGCCGGCACGCGCCGGCAGTTCGGCCGGCCGATCGGGCGCTTCCAGGCGATCCAGCAGCAGCTCGCGGTGTTCGCCGGCGAGGCCGCGGCGGCGCAGGTGGCGGCGGAGCGCGCCTGCCGCGCGGTGGACCGCCACGGACTCGCCGCCGCCGCCTTCGAGATCGGCTGCGCCAAGATCGTCGCCGGCGAGGCGGCGGGCACCGGCGCCGCCATCGCGCACCAGGTGTTCGGCGCCATCGGCTTCACCGCCGAGCACCCGCTGCACCACCTGACGCGCCGCCTCTGGTCCTGGCGCGAGGAGGCGGGCACCGAACGCTACTGGGCCGCGCGCCTCGGCCGCGAGGTGCAGGCGCTGGGCGGCGCCATGCTGTGGCCCTTCCTCACCGCCCGCGACGACCAGGACCCCATCCCATGACCGCCGAACCCTTCCTGCGCGTCGAGCGCGACGGCCACATCGTCACCCTGACCCTGAACCGGCCGGACAAGCGCAACGCCATCTCCACCCGCGAGGAGTGCGAGGAGATCGTCGCCGCCTGCCAGCGCATCCAGCACGACGATTCGGTGCGCGCGGTCATCCTGACCGGCGCCGGGCCCGCCTTCTGCGCCGGCGGCGACCTCAAGGGGATGAAGGCGCGCACCGGCATCACTGCGGGCGACACCGGCGCCGAGATCCGCGAGAGCTACCGCCGCGGCATCCAGCGCATCCCGCTCGCCCTCTACGAGCTCGACGTGCCGACCATCGCCGCGGTGAACGGCCCGGCGATCGGCGCCGGGCTCGACCTCGCCTGCATGTGCGACATCCGCATCGCCAGCGAGCGCGCGAGCTTCGCCGAGAGCTTCGTGCGCGTCGGCATCGTGCCGGGCGACGGCGGGGCCTGGCTGCTGCAGCGCGCCGTCGGCCTCTCGCGCGCGATGGAGATGAGCTTCACCGGCGAGACCCTGGATGCGCAGGCCGCGCTCGCCTGCGGCCTCGTCAGCCGCGTGGTGCCGGAGGCGGAGCTGATGCCCGCGGCGCGCGCGCTGGCCGCGAAGATCGCCGCCAACCCGCCGCAGGCGGTGCGCATGACCAAGCGCCTGATGCGCGAGGCGCAGCACACCAGGCTCTCGACCCTGCTCGAGCTCTCCGCCGCCTTCCAGGCGCTGGCGCACGGCACGCGCGACCATGCCGAGGCGGTGGACGCGCTGCTCGGGAAGCGCGCGCCGCGCTTCGAGGGGCGCTGAGCGGCCTCAGCGGAGAGGCCGCGGCGCGCCGCCGCCCGGGTGGACGCGCCCGCCGGCGCGGCGCAGTCTTGGCGCGCCGCGGCCGGCCGCGCCGCATCGCCGCACGCGCAGGAGGAGCGCCATGTCCGACCCCGAACCCTACCGGCACCCCCACGACGCCACCCGCCTCGCCGGCATGGTCGCCATCGTCACCGGCGCCGGCTCGCGCGGCGAGGGCATCGGCAACGGCCGCGCCATCTCCATCCTCCTCGCCCGCCGCGGCGCCAGGGTGCTGCTGACCGACATCCAGCCGGAGTGGATGGAGGCGACCGCGCGCATGATCGCCGCCGAGGGCGGCGAGTACGCGACGCGGATCTGCGACGTCGCCGACGAGGCGCAGTGCCGCGCCGCGGTCGAGGCGGCGGTCGCGCGCTGGGGCCGGCTCGACATCCTGGTCAACAACGTCGGCATCTCCGGCCCGCCGGGCGATGCGACGCAGGTGGACCCGGCGGCCTGGGACCACGCCATGCGCGTCAACGTCGCCTCGATCATGCTGATGTCGAAGTACGCGATCCCGGAGATGCGCAAGGCGGGCGGCGGGGCGATCGTCAATCTCGCCTCGATCGCGGGCCTCCAGGGCGGCCACCCCGGGCTGCTCTACCCGACGAGCAAGGGCGCGATCGTGCAGATGACGCGCGCCATGGCCTCGCACCACGGGCCGGAGGGCATCCGCGTCAACGCGGTGGCGCCGGGCTACGTCTACACGCCGATGGTCGCCGCGCGCGGCATGTCGGAGGAGCTGCGGCGCTTCCGGCGCGAGATGGGGCTGCTCAAGACCGAGGGCACGGCGTGGGATGTCGCCGAGGCGGTGGCGTTCCTCGCCTCGCCGGCGGCGCGCTGGATCACCGGGCACACCCTGCCGGTGGATTCGGGCCGCTCCTCCGGCACCACCCATCGCGGCTCGCCGGTGCCGGACGGCGCGCCGCGGTAGGGACCGGGTCCTCGGCCGCGCGCCCGAGTGGGGCGGAGCCGGCTCCCGGGCGGCATCCGGCGCGGCACGCGCGGGGCGGCGGAACGCCGTGCCGCCGCGCTCGTTGGTGCGGCTGGGCCGACCGTCCACAGGAGCATCCGGATGAACTGGGAACAGATCAAAGGCATTTGGAATCAGCTCAAGGGCCGCGTGAAGCAGCAGGGGGGCAAGCTCACCGACGACGACCTCACCCGCATCGAGGAGCATCGCGACGAGCTGATCGGCCGGCTGCAGGAGCGCTACGGCTACGCGAAGGAGGAGGCGGAACGCTCAAGGCCCGGGAGCAGTCCGCCCCGAGCCGCCGCGAGCCGGGGATGTGACGACCGCGCCGCGGGGGGCCGGCGCCATGCCCGGCCTCCCGCGGGCTGCGGGCGGGCGCTGCCGGGTCACGCGCCGTCGCTCGGCGCCCGGCGCAGCCGTGCCGGTCCGAGGCTCGCATACACGTCGCCGCTGTTCGCCGCGTGCGGCAGGGCGGCGATCCAGGCGGCCATCGCCGCGGCGTCGAGCGGCGCCGCGTGGGCAAACGCCATCGTCTCGCCGAGGCAGGCGTTGAAGGCGCGGTAGCCGAGCGCGGCAAGGCGCGCGAGGCATTCCCGCGCCACGGCGCGCTGGATGGTGGTGAACTCGAAGGAGAGCGTCCGGATCGGGCGCGACAGGCCGGCGAGCACTGCGGCCTCGTGGCCCTCGACGTCGATCTTGGCGAAGGCCGGCACGCCGTGCGCCGCGATCAGCGCATCCAGCGTGGTGACGGGCCGCGCGATCGCCGCGTCCCACACCTGGTCCTCCCAGCCCGGCGCGCCGGAGGCGGCGGCGATGAAGGACGCGGAGGCGGTGGCGACGGTCGGATTGGCGGTGTTGAGCCGGAGCACCGCCTCGCCCGGCGCCGCGCCGAGCAGCGCCTCCACCCGCACGACGCCGGGATCGCGCCCGAACAGGAGACGCAGGAGCCGCGCGAGGCGCGGCTGCGGCTCGACCGCGACGACGCGGGCGCCGAGGCGGCGGAAGCTCGCGGTGCGGTCGCCGACATGGGCGCCGATGTCGAAGGCGAGCTCGCCCGGACCGAGGAAGCGCGCGTGGAAGGCATCGAGCCGCGCCGCCCGCCCCGGCGCGTAGTAGGTGCGCAGGCTGCGGCCGATCGCCGCGGCGGCGCTCATGCCGGCGCGAACACCACCGCCGCGCCGCCGGCGTGCTCCGGCGGCACCATCAGCCCGCCCGCCGCCGCTTCCGGCGCCGCGCGCAGCGGCAGCCCGGCGAGCAGGCGCCGCACGGCGGCGTTGCCGTCCGCCGTGCGCAGCACCATTCCGGCCATCGCCGGCAGCGCCGGCGGCGCCATGCCGGGCAGCACGCGCGCGAGCCCCTCCGGCGTCAGGATGCGCACGCGGGTCTCCATCGCCGGCGCGCGCGGCCCGGCCGCGCCGGCCGCGCCCGGCAGCGCCAGCGCGAAGCCGCCGGCGGGGTCGGGCTCGACCGGCAGGCCGGCGAGGCGCGAGAGCCGCGCCGCGCTCTCCGCCGGGGCGGCGGCGACCAGGATCGCCGCCTCCAGCGCCACCGCGCGGTTGGCGTGGTCCATCCAGCGCTCCTGCCACAGCAGCTCCGGCGTCAGGTGGCGGATGAGCTGGATGCGGCCCTCCGGCGCGTCGGGGAAGGGCAGGCGGGCGAAGCGGGCGACCGGCCCGCCCTCCTCCACCGGCCGCTCCAGGTAGGCGACGCCCGGGATCGGCACGCCGGCACGGCGCAGGCGCGCGAGGTTCGCCTGCTCGTCCGCCATCGCCAGCGCCAGGATGTGCATCCCCTGGTAGCGGGCGAGGAAGGCGCCGAGGCCGTTGTCGTGGAGCGCGGGGTCGAGGATCGCGATCAGCTCGACATAGCCGTGGCGGAGGAAGGCGCAGCGGTTGCCGGTGCCGAACCGCTCCACCGGCAGGTCGGGCCGCCGCCGCCCGCTCTGCTGCGCCACCGGCGTCAGGGTGAAGCCGAGCCGCTCGTAGGCGGCGGCGAGCGGGGCGAGGTCGCGCGCCGCGACCCCGACATGGTCGAGGGCGAGCACGGTGCTCATCGCGACACCGCCCCCGGCGGGTTCTCGTACTTGTCGAGCAGCCAGGCCGCGGGCTCGGCGAGCGCCGCCGCGTACCACGTCTCCATCAGCGGATGGGCGCGCACCGCCGCGACGTAGGCGCGGCTCGCCGGCGCGAGCTCCGGCTGCCAGGTGAGGAAGCGCGTCACCACCGGGGCGAACATCGCGTCGGCGAGGCCGAATTCGCGCCCGAACAGGAACGGGCCGCCGGAGGCGGCCAGCGCCTCGCGCCAGATCGCCTCGATGCGCGCGATGTCGGCGAGCGCCTCCGGCGTGCGGCCGCCGCCCGGGAAGGTGCGGCCGAGATTCATCGGCATCGCCTGGCGCAAGGCGCGGAAGCCGGCGTGCATCTCGGCGGCGATGCTGCGGGCGTGGGCGCGCGCGGCGGGATCGGCGGGCCAGAGGCCGCTCTTCTGCTCGGCGCAGTACTCGGCGATGGCGAGGCTCTCCCACACCCGCGCGCCGCGGTGCTCGAGATAGGGGACGAGGCCGCTCGGCGTCGCGGCCTTGATCGCCGGGGTCCCCTCGGCGCCGAGCGGCAGCACCACCTCCTCGACGTCGAGGCCGGCGAGGCGCACGGCGAGCCAGCCGCGCAGGCTCCAGGACGAGTAGCGACGGGTGCCGAGGACGAGACGGCCTGCGGGCATGGAAAGGCGGCCTCCTTCGCGATGGGGGCGCGCACCATGCCATGCGCCGGGCGCGGGACGAAGCCGGTGCCGGCGCGGCCGCCGCCCCCGCGTCAGAGCGCGGAGATCGGGCGCCTGATGCCGGGCGTCCAGGCCGCGCCGGCGCGCGGCGTGCGGGGGCGCGGGGCGAAGGTGGCGCGCAGCTCCTCGGCGCCGTCGATGCGGGCGACGTCGAACATGCGCCAGCCTTCGCGCGAACCGGAGCGGCCGAGGCCCGCGGTCTGCCAGGCGAGCAGGACGAGCTTGCCGCGCGCGGTCCGCCCGACGGCGTGCGGATGCACCACGCGCCAGGACCCGCCGTAGAGCAGGTACAGCGCGCGGTGCGCGCGGACCGCCGCGCCCAGCCAGGCGGCGCGCCGCGCGAGGCGGGGATCGTCGTGGTCGCGATGCCCGTCGTCCTCCGGCTGCGCCGCCGCGGCCAGGGGCGGCGCGGGCGCGGCGGGCCATGGCCCGGATATATCTTCGCCGGATTCGAGGCGCGGAAACCCGCGCGGAACCACGCTTGCAGCGAGGGAACGGACGGTTTTCCGAACCATCCGCCCGGCCGCGCGGGTTGCAGGAGAAGGGCCGCGGCGGCACCGGCGGGAGGCTCAGCGCCGGCGGGGCAGCGGGTCCTCCTTGCAGGTCACGCTGCCGTCGGGCCCGCGTTCGAAGGTGACGCGCGCCGTCGCATCGAAGCCGCGCCAGCCCGGAGCGTCGCGCGGGCGCAGGCGGATGCCGTCCTCGACATGGGCGTTGGTCAGGCACACCTCGCGCCAGGCGCCGTTCGCGCCGCGGGTCGGCGCGAAGACCGCGCATCCCGCGGTGCCGCACCAGCCGGGGAGGTCGAGACGGAGCAGCACCTCGGCCCGGCCGTCGCCGTCGAGGTCAACCGCGATCTGGCGCAGGCCGCGCGCGGGGCGGAAGCGCGCCGCCCGGGCATCGGCGGCGAGGTCCGGATCCTCCGCGCGCAGCGCCCGCCAGGCCGCTTCGCCGGTCGCGTCCGGCACGCGCCAGCGGAGCGGGCCGGGGCCCGTCTGCGCGAGGACGGGCGGGGCGCACGGCGGGAGGAGAGCGGCCGAGCGGGAGAAGAACGCGCATGCCGCCGGAATGATTTCGCCCTCCGCGCGCCCTGTCCAGCGAGCGCGCCCCGGGCGGGCGCCGCCGCCGCGCGGGACGGAAGGCGGGGCCGGCCCGCTTGCGGGCCCGTCAGTCCCGCTTCTTCCGGCTGCCGAGCGCGCGGTGCGCCTCCGCCAGCAGCCGCGCCGCCTCGGCCGCCTCGATGTGCAGCGCGCTGGCGGCTTCCGCGACCGACAGCCGGTGCACGCCGGTGAGCAGCAGGAGCCGCCGCGCGGTCCGCGGCAGCGCCCGTCCCTCCTTGCGTTCGAGGGCGGCGACGATCTGCTCGGGCGTGGCCGCGGCGGCCGGGATCACGTCCTCCCAGCGCGTGCTCTCGTCCGGCTGGTACCATTCCCAGAAGGACTCGTCGTCGTCGTAGAGGGGCTCCGGCGGCACCGGGGCCTCGAGGGACACCGCCGCCGCCTCGCGCCGCCGCGCCTCCTGCCGGGCGAGGCTGTCCGCCACGCGGAACAGCAGCCCGAGCAGCCAGGGGCGGAGGCCGAGCAGCGGCGGGCGCCGGTGCCGGTCGCGCCAGGCGCGGGCCAGCGTCTCGCCCACCAGCTCCTCGGCCGTGAGGTCGTCCAGGGTGAGGTCCCCGACCGCCTGGCGGTATTCCAGCTCGTGCCTCGCGGCCGAGAGGAGCTCGTCGAGATGCGGCTCGACCTGGGCGCGGAAGGCCTCCTTTTCCTGCGCCTCCCCCTGCGGCGCGGCGCCGTGCGGCCCGGTTTCGCCCGCCGGGCGCGGGGGGGGCGGTTCGGCGGACATGGCCGGCCCCTCAGGCCTTCTCCGGCGGCGGCAGCGCGAGGGGCTCCTTCAGCCGCACGATCTGCCGCCGGCCGTCCGCGTCCACGATCTCGACGCTCTCGAGGCCTTCCGGTCCCTCCAGGACATAGACTTCCTGCGGCGCGCGGATGAGGTGATCGAGCCCCTCCAGCGCGATCTCGAACAGGTTGTCCTTGGGGTCGAAGGTGATGCCGTAGATCGGCAGCCACTCGGCCTGGACCTGGTGGCCGAGGTCGAGGCTCACCACCTCGACCTCGGCGCGCTTGCCGACGAGGGCCTTGGAAACGCGGTCGGAATAGGGCTTCCACTCCGACCGTTCGAGCTTGCGCGAGCGCATCGTCATCCTTCCTTCCGTTCGGTTGCTGGCCGCGAATGCCGGCCTGCCGGGCGGGCGCCGGAGCCCCCCGCCGCGCGTCGGCCACAACGCCGGACGGTCGCGTCAGTCCCTGCCCGGTCCATGACCGGCCCCGTCCCGCAGGCGGGCAATCCGCTGCGCCAGTTCGTGCCAGCCGGCCTCCAGGCGGCTGCGCAGCCGCGACCAGGCGCGCTCGCCGGAGGCCTCCACCTCCTTGAGCAGTTCGGCGAACCGGTCGGCGGCCCGCTCCAGCTCCGCGAGCCGCCGCTTCAGCCCCTCCGCGAGGGACTCGCCGGCCTTTCCGGCCCGCTCCCGCAGCTCCTCGAGCCGCGCCCGGAGGCGGCCGAGCTCGTCGCGGTAGCGGGCGAGGGCGTCCTGCCGCCCTTCCGCGGCGCGGACGGGGATGCGCCGCGCGCCCGGCGGCGGCTCCTGCCGGCGCGGCAGCACCACCGTCAGCACGCCGTTCCGCAGCGTCGCCTCGGCGCGATCGCGGTCCACGCCCGGCGGCAGCAGGACCGAATGCTCGAGCAGGGCGCAGCCCTCCTCCCGCCGGTCGCCGCGGGCGGCCGCCGCGAAGCGGCGCTCGGCCCGGA
This sequence comes from Caldovatus aquaticus, assembly GCF_019458025.1. Taxonomy (GTDB): domain Bacteria; phylum Pseudomonadota; class Alphaproteobacteria; order Acetobacterales; family Acetobacteraceae; genus Caldovatus; species Caldovatus aquaticus. The sequence goes on from NZ_JAHZUY010000018.1 coordinate 31,991, forward strand.
TGGTGAGGAGGCCGTCGGCGAGGAGGACGTCGATGTCCTCCTCCTCGACGCCGGGCAGCTCGGCGCGGACGGTGAGGTTGCCGTCCCGGTCCTCCTCGACCGCGAAGCGGAAGCCCGGCGGGCCGGCAGCGGCCAGGGCTTCGATCTCCGCCAGGCGGCGCCGCATCTCCGCGAGCGCCGCCTCCAGGCCGCCGAGGGGGTCCGGCGGCCGGGGGAGGAGGACGTCATGGCCCTCCGCCGGCAGCGGCACGATGGCCCGGCGCGCCACGGCGCGCTCCTCCCGCGCCGCTCAGGCCCGCCGCACCGCGATCCGGCGCGCCGGCTCGGGCGCCGCCTTCGGCACCGTAAGCCGCAGCACGCCGTCCGCCGCCACGGCGTCGATCCGCGACGGGTCCACGGCGTCGGAGAGGGTGAAGGCGCGCTGGTAGTCGGCGTCGCGGTATTCGGCGTGCACCAGGGTGCAGCCGGGCGGCGCCTTCGCCGAGCTGCGGCCGGTCACGGTCAGCACGCGGTTGTCCACCGCGATCTCGACGTCGTTCGCGTCCACGCCCGGCATCTCCATCAGCAGGACCAGTGCGTCCCGCGTCTCGTAGATGTCGGTCACCGGCGAGCGGAGCGGAACCTTCCGCGTCGTCTCGGGCTGGGTCTGGGCCGGTGTGGCGGCGGTCTGCTCGGACATGGTTCGGCTCTCCCTGCCTCAGGCCTTCTTCACCTGGATGCGGCGCGGCTTGTCGGCCTCGGGGCGCGGCAGCTCCACGGTGAGGATGCCGTTGTCGAAGCGCGCGTTCACCTTCTCCGGATCCACGCGGAAGGGCAGCGCCACCGTGCGCGCGAAGCTGCCGTAGCTGCGCTCCTGCCGGTGGTAGGCGACGTCCGGGGCCGCGGCCTGCGGATCGGGCTCGCGCCGGCCCTTCAGCGTCAGCGTGTTCTCGTGCACCGTGATCTCGAGATCGTCCGGCCGCACGCCCGGGACCTGCGCGGTCACCACCACGCCGTTCTCGCCCGCCCAGATGTTCATCGGCGGGAATTCGCGCCGCAGCGTGGGCATCAGTTCGCCGAACAGGCGGTCCATCTCCTGGCGCATCCGCTCCATCTCGCGCAGCGGATCGAGCCAGCCGGAGCCGGGCGTGGTGTAGAACATGGCGGTTCCTCCTGCCGGTGAGAGGGATCAGGCGTGCGCGGCACCGCGCGGTGCCGCGGCAGAACGGCGTGCCGGAGGGAAGTCTACCCTCTTTCCACCCCCGACATTTGACATGCGTCAATCGCGCGGCTCTTTCACGCGCCCGTGCCGGCCGCCGCGGCGGCCGTCGCCTCCTCGTGCCGCAGCGCGTCGCGGAGGCGCTCGGCGAGCATCCCGATCGTCCGCCGCACCTCGGCGGGCGGCTTCCCCACGACCATCGCCACCTCCTCCGGCGCGAATCCCTCGTGGAAGTGCAGGTCGAAGATCTCGCGCTCCGCCGCGGACAGTCCCGCGAGCGCCTGGTCCAGGGCGGCCACCAGCGCCTGGCGCGCCTGGTCCGCCTCCGCGGGCGAGGCGGGCGGCGCGGACGGCGCGGCCGGTGCGGCGCCGATCCGGCGCAGCCGCGCCTGCAGCGCCTCGCGCACCAGGCGGTAGTGCCAGGCGCGCTCGCTCATGCGCGCGGGCTTGTCCGCCATCAGGGCCGGCAGCTTGTCCGCCGCCTCGCCGACCAGGCTCGCGACCTCGGCCTCCACCCGCTCGGCCGGAAGGGACGGCGCGGCGCGGCCGAGCAGGCGGCGGGCGTAGCGCGCGAGGCCCGCGCGGTGCATCTCGAACAGGCTGCGCGCGACCTCGCCCGCGGTTTCGGGCCCGGCGCCGGCCGGCAGCGGCTCGGCCGCGAAGGCGACGCGTTCGCGACGCGCCTTGCGCTTCCAGGCGGGCTCGCGGCGCAGCCGCTCCTTCAGCGCCTCGAGCTGGCGCACCAGCACGCTCACCGCCTCCTCGACCGCCCGGGCGGCGTCGGCATGCGCCTTCTCGGCATGCAGGATGTTGGAGGGCAGGCGCAGGGTCAGCGCCGCCGTGATCCGGTTCGGCTGCGCCTCGCCGTCCAGGCGGATCTGCAGGTGCACCGTGTCGGGCGGGAAGGTCTGCAGGTGCCGCTCGAGCCGCGCGATGGCGCGGCGCAGCCGCTGCCGCAACTGCGGATGGCCGTGGACCTCCTTGGTGACGATGTTCCAGCGGAAGCTCTCCGCCGCGGCGGGCGTCATTGCGTCCATGCGGGATCTCCGGTTGCGTGGTCTCGGCTTCTCGGTGCCGGTCCTGGGCCGGCGGGCGGCGCGGGAGCGGCGGCGGGGGCCGGCCGCGGGCCGCCGCGCGGTCAGCCCGTCCCCGGCGCGGGGGCGGCGCCGGCGGGGGCGGCGTGGCCGCCGAGCCGGAGTCCGGTCCAGCCCGGCGGATCGCTGGCGGGGAAGGATTCGCGGCTTGCCTCCTCGACGGCATCGGGCCGCTCGCCGCGGGCGGGCGCACCGCCTCCGGCCGGCGCCGCGGCGTCGCGCCACGGTCCCGTCTTCCCGATCGCCCCGGCGAGCTCGTAGCGGAGCTGGTCGGCGTAGCTCCGGTAACGGATCCGCCGCGGCGGCGGCGCCTCGACCTCGTAGCGCCACCCCTGCCGCTCGGCGAAGGCGATCGCGCTCTCGGCGTCCGGGAATTCGAGGCGGAGCTGTGCGAGCGGGTCGGCGCTGCCGGTCCAGCCGGTGAGCGGATCCACGAAGGGCCGCACGCCGTGGCCGAATTCGAGGACCCAGAGGTCGCGGCCGCGGCCGGACTGCAGCACCGATCGCGCCAGGCGACGGATGCGCACGGAGGGCAGCGGCGCGGCCGGCGGCGTCGTGGTGCCGGGAAGGCGCGGCGGCGGGCGCAGGGCCTCCGCCGCGCGGGGGGCCGTTCGCGTCGGTTCGGGCGACATCCCGCGCGTCATCGGTCCGTCCTCCGCTGTCACGCGCTCGCGCCGCCCGAGTCGCGCGCCGGCTCGGGCTCGGCCTCGCGCCGGTCCTGGTCGCGCACCAGCCAGTACACCGCGCCGAGCGCGAGCACCGACGCGGCGAGGCCGATGATGGTCAGCGGCGCGGTGTGGGCGGCGTCGAGGATGATGAACTTGCGCACCAGGGCGAGCAGCGCGATCAGCACCACGGTGCGGAGCTGCACGATGCCGTGCCGGCGCTGCAGCACGCCCAGGATCGTGTGGTTGAACTCGAGCGCGATCAGCACCGTCATCACCATGCCGAACACGGCCTGGAACACCGCCTGATCGGCCGGGTCGGCGAGGTTGTAGAGCACCAGCAGCACGATGTTTATGGCGAGGTGGATCAGCGCCGCAGCGATCACCACCGAGACCAGCGCGCTGATCACCAGCACCGCCACCTGCTCGAACCGCTCGTAGCCGGTCAGGCCGGGCCAGGCCTCGCGGGTCTGGCGCAGGCTCGTCGCCGCCGCGTCGGGCCAGCGTCTCGCGGCACCCTCCGGCGCGGAGGCCGGCGGAGCGGGGATGCTCGCCGCATCCCGGTTCGCCTGCATCTGGTCGGGCGTCATGGGGCGCTCCTGCGCTGTTGCCGTGCGCGGGCCATGGCGGTTCGGGCTCCGTGTCGCTGGTCGCTGCCGGGACGTTGGCGTCGTTCTCTAGATGAGACGGGAGGCCGCCGTTCCAAGATCCGCCGGCCGCATCCCCTGTTCCCGCGGGCGGCGGCCGCGGCGGGCAGGGTGCCGGCCCGGCCCCGACCCGCCGCCCCCCTTGCCAATTCCTTGCCCAGGCGCATAGGATTCGCCTGCGCACCACCGCGGGGACCGGCGGTCGGCCGCGTCAGGACGCCGCACGGGCCCCGGCCCGGCGGACGGGGGCGAAGGGATTCCGAATGGCGGCTCGGCAGGCGCGATGATTCCCGTCCGCGATTCGGTGCCGGTGCGCGCGCCGCCGTTCGTCACCTGGGCGCTGATCGGCCTCTGCGTCGCCGTGTTCCTGTTCCAGGTCTCGCTGCCGCCGCGCGCGGCGGAGGCCTTCGTGCGGCGCTACGGCCTGGTGCCCGCCCGCTATGCCGATCCCGCCTGGGCGCTTGCGGCGGGGCTGCCGCCGGACGACTGGCTGCCCTTCCTGACCCACATGTTCCTGCACGGGGGATGGGCGCATCTCCTGCTCAACATGTGGACGCTCTGGCTGTTCGGCGCCGCGGTGGAGGATCGCCTCGGCCACCTCCGCTATCTCGCCTTCTATCTCGCCTGCGGCCTCGCCGCCGGGCTCGCCCATGCCTGGGTGAACGCGGCCTCCACCGTTCCCGCCCTCGGGGCCTCCGGGGCCATCGCCGGCGTGCTCGGCGCCTATGCGCGGCTGTTCCCGCGGGCCTGGATCATCCTGCTGGTGCCGGTGCTGTTCGTGCCCGTGTTCTTCGCCGTGCCGGCCATGACCTACGTCGCCGTCTGGTTCGCGCTGCAGCTCCTGCAGGGCACCGCGGCGGCGCTGCTGCCCGGCGAGAGCGGCGTCGCCTGGTGGGCGCATATCGGCGGCTTCCTGGCCGGCTGGGCCCTCGTGCCCCTGCTGCGCCGGCCGCGGCCTGCCCGCCGGCCGCTGTACGCCGACGAGGGCGTGCTGGGCTTCGGCCCGTGCGGCCAGAGATGACAGCAGCCGAGGGTCCTGCCGATGAGCCTCATCGACCTGTTCTGGATGTTCCTGATCGTCTCCTCGCTGCAGCCGGTGCTCCAGCAGCGGCTGCTCCTGGCGATGCGCCAGCGCAAGATCGCCGAGATCGAGCGCAAGCGCGGCTCGCGCGTGATCCTGCTGGTGCACCGGCAGGAGACGATGCGCCTGCTCGGCTTCCCGGTGATGCGCTACATCGACATCAACGATTCCGAGGAGGTGATGCGCGCCATCCAGCTCACCGACCCGGAGGTGCCGCTCGACATCGTGCTGCACACGCCGGGCGGGCTGGTGCTGGCGGCGCTGCAGATCGCGCGGGCGCTGAAGCTGCGCAAGGCGAGGACGACGGTGTTCGTGCCCCACTTCGCCATGTCCGGCGGGACGCTGATCGCGCTCGCGGCCGACGAGATCGTGATGAGCCCGCACGCGGTGCTCGGGCCGGTGGACCCGCAGCTCAACGGCCTGCCGGCGGCCTCCATCCTGCGCGCCGTCGAGCAGAAGCCGGTCGGAGAGCTCGACGACCAGACGCTGATCCTGGCCGATGTCGGGCGCAAGGCGATCGCCCAGGTGCAGGGCGCGGTGACCGAGTTCCTGGCCGAGCACATGCCGCAGGACCGCGCGGCGGAGCTGGCCGGCCGGCTGAGCCGGGGCGAGTGGACCCACGACTACCCGATCTCGCCCGCCGAGGCGCAGGCCCTGGGCCTGCGCGTCTCCACCGAGATGCCGCCGGAGGTGCTGGAGCTGATGACGCTCTACCCGCAGCCGGTGCGCACCCTGCCCACGGTCGAGTACCTGCCGCAGCCGCGCTCGCTGCCCGGCCAGCGGCCGCGCTGAGGCGCGCCGCAGCCGGGTCAGGCCGGCGCCGCCCGCCCCGACAGGGCGCCGATCAGCGGGCAGCCCGGCGCCTCGCCCGCGTCGCAGCGCCGGACCGCCTCGGCCAGGGCCGCCTCCATCGCCCGCAGGTCGGCGATCCGCGCCCGCACGTCGGCGAGGTGGGCCGCGGCGAGCTCGCGCGCCTCGGCGCAGGCGCCCTCGCCCTCCGCGGCGAGGGCCAGCAGGGCGCGCACCTCCTCCAGCGTGAAGCCGAGCTCGCGCGCCCGCCGCACGAAGGCCAGCCGTGCCACGTCCGCGGCGCCGTAGAGCCGGTAGCGGCCCCGCCGGGCCGGCGCCGGCAGCAGGCCGATGCGCTCGTAGTAGCGGATCGTCTCGACGTGGCAGCCGGTGCGCCGCGACAGCGCCCCGATCGCGATCCCGCTCCGCCGGTCCATGGCCGCCTCCCCGGAAAGGGGCTTGAGTCTGTAGTCGCTACAGACGGTAGGGTCGCCCCCGGGTTCCGGACAGAGGAGGGCGGCCATGCCCGACACGTCACCGTCGCCCGGCCCCGGCGGGCGGGAGACGGGCGCCGCGCTGCTGGCCGCGGGCGGGCTCGCCGCGGCCTTCGGCGCCGCCGCCTGCTGCGCCCTGCCGGCGCTGCCGGGCGCGCTCGGCCTGGGCGGCGCCTGGCTGTTCGGCCTCGCGCTCCTCGCCGGCCCGCACCGGACGCTGCTGCTCGCCGCCGCCGCGGTGTGCCTCGCGGGGGCCGCGCTCCTGCTCTGGCGCCGGCGCCGGACGGACGCCGCCACGGCCTGCGCGCCGGGGGCGGCCTGCCCGGCGCGCCCGGCCCTCCGCCGCCTCGCCGCGGCCGGCCTCCTGCTCGGCACCGTCCTGCTCGCGCCCGGCTACGCCTATGCCTGACGCCGCGCCGATCCTGCAGGCCACGATCACCTGCCCGGTCTGCGGCACCGCCCGGACCGAGACGATGCCGACCGACGCCTGCCGGTTCTTCTACGACTGCACCGGCTGCGGCGCGCTGCTGCGCCCGAAGCCGGGCGACTGCTGCGTGTTCTGCTCCTACGGCGACGTGCCCTGCCCGCCGGTCCAGGCGGCGCGCCGCGCCGCGGCGCCTGCGCCCGGGCGCCCGGCCGCGGGGGAGGGCATCACGGCGGACGCCGGCGACCCCCCGTCCGCGGCGCCGGAGGGGCGGTGCGGGCCGCGGGCGCCCGGTTCCGGGCGGCGACCGGACTGACCGCCGCGCCGGCGCCGGCCCCGCGCGCCGGCCGCGCTGACATATCAGACGTGGACCAGTCCCGCCCGCCGCCGCTAGACTGCCGTCGCGAGCCCGGGGAGGACGAGGATGCCGAACGCGAGCGAAGCCGAGCCGGCCCGGCCCGGCGGCGCGCAGCGGCGCTGGCGCGCGCGCGCCGCCGTGCTGCGCGAGATCGGCCGGCCCCTGCGCATCGAGGAGATCGCGGTCGGCCCCCTGATGCCGGGCGACGTGCTCGTGCGCATCCGCGCCGCGAGCCTCTGCCACACCGACCTCGAGGCGATCGAGGGCCAGCTCCCGGTGCGCCTGCCCGCCGTGCTCGGCCACGAGGCGGCGGGCACCGTCGCGGCGCTCGGCGAGGGCGTGGAGGGGCTCGCGGTCGGCGACCCCGTGGTGCTCTCCTGGAACCCGCACTGCGGGCATTGCTTCTGGTGCGCGCGCGCGCAGCCGATCCTCTGCGCGCAGTACCTCGCCAACGGACCGAAGGCGCTGCACTTCGACGGCCGGCCGCGGCTCGCCTGCGACGACGGCGCGGTGCTGCACCAGCTCATGTACCTCGGCAGCTTCGCCGAGTACTGCATCGTGCCCGCGCATTGCGCGGTCAAGGTGCCGCCCGGGATGCCGCTCGACCGCGCCTGCCTGCTCGGCTGCGCGGTGATGACCGGGTTCGGCGCGGCGACGCGCATCGCCGATCTCCGCTGGGGCGCGGCCTGCATGGTGATCGGCGCCGGCGCGGTCGGCCTCGCCGCGGTGCAGGGCGCGCGGCTCGCGGGCGCGGCGCGGGTCATCGCCGTGGACCCGAACCCGCAGCGGCGCGCGCTGGCGGCCGAGATGGGGGCGACCGACCTCTGCGACCCGGCCGCGCAGGACCCGGCGGCGCTCGCCAGGGCGCTGACCGAGGGGCGCGGGGCGGACGTGGTGATCGAGGCCGCCGGCGTGCCGGCCGCCTTCCGCGCCTCGGTCGAGTGCGTGCGGCCGGGCGGCCAGGTGGTCTGGCTCGGCAAGGTCGGCGTGAACGAGGAGGTCGCCTTCCGCTGGGGGGCGCTGATGCAGGAGAAGCGGATCACCCGCTCGAGCTACGGCGGGGCGCGCCCGCAGCAGGACTTCCCGGCGCTGGCGCGCGCCTATCTCGACGGCGCGCTGAAGCTCGACGCGCTGGTCACGGCGCGCATCCGGCTCGAGGAGATCAACGAGGGCTTCGCGGCGCTGAAGCGCGGCGCGGCGATCCGCTCCGTCGTGGTGTTCGACCGAGGGAGGGAGGCAGGATGAAGGTCTATGAGGGGGGCCGCGGCCTGGCCGGCGCGCAGGTGACGGTGAACGGCGCGCCGCTCGATCCGCGCTTCGACGTCAGGCGCTTCTCGCCGGCCGGCTTCGAATGGACCTATGTGGGCGACGGGCCGCGCCAGCTCGCCCTCGCGATCCTCTGCGACCATCTCGGCGACGAGCAGCGCGCCCTCGCGCTGACCGAGGCCTTCATGCGCGAGGTGGTGGCCGAGCTCGACAACGGCTGGGAGCTGACCAGCGCGGACATCGACGAGGCCCTGGCGCGCCTCGGCGCGGCCGCGCGCTAGGGCGATCGCGGACGGGCGGGGACGGCGGGGAGCGCGAACCGGCCCGGCAAGCAACGGGCCGGAGCCGTCGCGGCGGGAACGGCCGGGCGGGAACGGCCCTAGGCGGCGGCCGCGACGATCGCCATCGCCGCGGGGTCGGCGCGCAGCGCCGCGAGCGTGCCGCCGAAGACGATCTCGCCGCGCTCGATGACGTGGACGCGGTCCACCTCCTCCGGCACGTGATGCAGGTTGCTCTCGGCGATCAGCACGGCGCGGCCCTCGGCGCGGATCGCGCCGATGCCGCGCGCGATCTCCGGGATCACCAGCGGCGAGAGGCCCTCGAAGGGCTCGTCGAGGAGCAGCAGCTCCGGGTCGAGGGCGAGGGCGCGCGCGATCGAGACCATCTTGCGCTCCCCGCCCGAGAGCTGCGCGCCGCCGCGCGCGAGGTACTGGCGGAGCTTCGGGAAGACGGCGTAGGCGTGGGCGATGCGCGCCTCCGCCGGGCGCCCCTCGGGGCGGGTCCAGGTCGGGAGCGCCACGTTCTCCGCGACCGTCAGCTCGGCGAAGACCTCCGACTCCTCGGGCGAGAAGCCGATGCCGAGGCGGGCGATGCGGTGCGGCGGCAGGCCGAGCAGATCGCGGCCGCGGAAGCGGATCGCGCCGCCCGCCGCGCGGCGGTGGCCCATCACCGCGTTCAGCGTCGTCGTCTTGCCCGCGCCGTTGCGCCCGAGCAGGCAGACCAGCTCGCCGGCGCCGACCGCGAGCGAGACGCCGCGGAGGATCGGGCTGCCCGCGATGTCCACGCGGAGGTCGCGGATCTCCAGCATCTCAGCCCTGCGCTCCCCTGGCCGGGCGGCGGCCGACCAGGGCGGCGGTGACCTCCTCGTCGGCGAAGAAGGCGCGCACGGGCAGGTCCGCCAGCACCTCGCCGCCGCGCAGGCCGACCACGCGCGTCGCGTAGGTCTCGACCAGGTCTATGTCGTGCTCGACCAGGAGCAGCGCCTGCACGCCGGCGCGGCGCGCGGCCTCCGTCAGCGTCGCCATGATGCCGTGCTTGTCGGCCGTGGCCACGCCGCTGGTCGGCTCGTCCAGCAGGATCACGGTCGGGCGGAGGGCGAAGGCGGAGGCGACGTCGAGCAGCTTCTTCTGCCCCTGCGAGAGCTCGCGCGCCGGGCGGTGCAGGACGGGGCCGAGGCCGAAGACGGCGGCGACCTCCTCGACCCGGGCGCGCAGCGCGCGATCGGCGCCGAGCGAGGCGAGCATGCGCCGCCCGCGCCCCGCCTGCGCGAGCGCGCCGACGGCGATCGTCTCCGCCGCCGTGAGCTCGGGGAAGACCTGCACGAGCTGGAAGGCCCGCGCCATGCCGAGCTGGGCGAGCCGCACCGGCCCGGCGCCGGCGATGTCGGAGCCGAGGAAGCGGACCCAGCCCTCCGAGGGCCGCAGCAGGCCGGTGAGGACGTTCACCAGCGTGGTCTTGCCGGCGCCGTTCGGGCCGACGATCGCGACCGTCTCGCCCGGATGGACGCGCAGCGTCACGTCGCGCAGCGCGACGAAGTCGCCGTAGCGGCGGCCGACCCGGTAGGTCTCGAGCAGCGGCGGGCTCATTCGGCGGGGGCCGGGTGCGGGGCGGCGGCGCGGCGGCGCCGCGCGGCGAGGCGGGCGCGGAGCAGCGCCGGCAGGCCCATCAGCCCCTGCGGGCAGGCGAGCACGATGAGCGCCAGCACGGCGCCGAGCAGCAGGCGCCAGTAGGGCGTCAGCGACATCAGCCAGTCCTGCAGCAGCACGTAGGCGAGCGCGCCGAGCAGCGGCCCGGCGAAGTGCGCGAAGCCGCCGAGCAGCGTCATGAAGACGAGCGTGCCGGAATGCGTCCAGTAGGCGAGCTCCGGGTCGGCGAGGCCGGTCGGCACCGCGAGCATCGCCCCGCCGACCGCGCCGAAGGCGGCGGAGACGAGGAAGGCGACGAAGCGGGTGCGGCGGACCTCGACGCCGAGATACTCGGCCTTGCGCGGGTTGTCGCGCTGGGCGCGCAGCGCCAGGCCGAAGGGCGAGCGGACGATGCGCCACATCAGGAGGGCGAGCAGCGCGGCAACCGCGAGGCAGTACCAGTAGTAGGGGCCGACGAGGAAGGCGGTCTTGTCGAGCTCCTCGAATTCGAGGCCGAGCAGCGTCGGCCGGCGCACGCGCATGCCCTGGTCGCCGCCGGTGAGCCCGTAGAACTTGAACAGGAAGGAGTGGAAGAGCATGCCGAAGGCGAGGGTCAGCATGCCGAAGAAGATCTTGGTGTAGCGCGCGCAGAGCGCGCCGACCGGCAGCGCGAGCGCGAGCCCCGCGGCGGCGGCGGCGAGCAGCACCGCCTCGAAGCTCTCGATCCGCCAGACGCCGGTGACGACCGCCGCGGCGTAGGCGCCGGCGGCGACGAACATCGCGTGGCCGAAGGAGACGAGCCCGCCGTAGCCGAACAGCAGGTTCAGCCCGAGCAGCGCCACGCCGTAGCCGAACACCGGCAGCAGCAGCGTCGTGCGGTACTCGCCGAGCAGCGGCGGCGCCGCGGCGAGGGCGGCGACGGCCGCGAGGGCGGCGAGGAGCGCGCCGCCCCTCACGCCGCCGGCCTCCCGAACAGCCCGGCGGGGCGGAGCAGCAGCACCGCGACCACCACGGCATAGACCGCGAGCAGCTCGAGCTCCGGCCAGACGAGCAGCGCACCCGCGCGCAGCAGGCCGACGATCGCCGCGCCGGCGAGCGCGCCCGGCATCGAGCCGAGGCCGCCGATGACGACGACGGCGAAGGCCTCCACCACCAGCTCCACCGCCTTCTCCGGCACCGCGGCGGCGGCCGGGACGACCAGCGCGCCGCCGATCCCGCCGAGCGCCGTGCCGAGCGTGAAGACCGCGGCATAGACGCGGCCGGTGTCCACGCCGAGCGAGGCGGCCATGCGGCGGTTCTCCGCGGTGGCGCGCAGGATGCGGCCGAAATCGGTCCGCTGGAGGAAGAGCCCGAGGCCGCCGGCGATCGCGATCGCCGCGGCGAGGACGAGCAGGTTCCAGACCGGGATGCGCGCGGCGCCGAGCTGCACCTGGCCGTAGGCGAGATAGACGCCCTCCACCTGCTGCGGCTGGCTGCCCCAGCCCATGCGGATCAGGTCCTGGAACATCAGCACCAGGGCGAAGGTGAGCAGGAGCTGGAAGCTCTCGTCGCGGTCGTAGACCAGCCGGAGCAGGCGCTCGACCGGCGGGCCGAGCGCCGCGACCGCGGCGCCGGCAAGGACGAGCAGGGGCAGGGCGAGCAGCGGCGAGAGGCCGGCGCCGAGCGCGAGGCCGCCCGCGGTGACGCCGAGATAGGCGCCGAGCGCGTAGAAGGAGCCGCAGGCGAGGTTGAGGATGCGCTGCACCCCGAAGACGAGCTGCAGCCCGGCCGCCACCAGGAACAGCACCGCGGCGTGGAACAGCCCCGCCGCCAGCACCTCGATCAGCGCCGCCATGCCCGCTCCCTGTTCCGCCGTTGCCCTGCCCGCGGGCGGCTAGAGGTCGAACCGCGCCTCGGCGATCCAGCGCCAGAAGTCCTGGCCCGGGCCCTTCTGGAGCTGCCTTCCGTCCATCCGCGTGATCCGGTCCGGACCGAGGATCGGGAAGTCGTAGCGCGGGTCGTGGACGGTCAGGCCCTGGATGAAGGTCTGCTCCGCGACGCCGTCGGGGCGCATGCGCCCGGGGCCGCCGAGCGAGACCACCTCGATGCCGCGGATCGCCTCGGCGATCTCGGCGTTGCTCGGCCAGGCGCCGCCGCCCTTGGCCTGCACCGCCTTCTCGACGCCGCGGCGCCAGACCTCCATGGCGAAGAAGGCGCGGTCGGCCTCCCAGTGCGGCCAGTCGCGCGTGCGCTCGTGGTACCACTGCACGAACTCGCGCGCGAGCGGCGTCGCCTGCGGGTCGGCGAAGTAGAGCGTGTTGTGGCCGAAGACCATGCCGGGCGGGGTGAACTCCTTCTTCAGCGCCGTGTGCTGGAAGCCGGCCGCCGGGAACACCCACTTCCGCCCCTCGAGCAGGCCCGCGGCGTGCGCCTGGCGCATGAACACGGGCAGGTCGGCGAACAGCAGCGAGGAGAAGACCAGGTCCGGATTCGCCGCCTTCAGCGCCGCGACGTTCGCGGTGAGGTCCATGCCGCCGACGCGCGGCCACTGCTCCGTCACCACCCGGTGCTCGATGTTGAAGCGCCGGAGGAGGGCGAGGAAGGCGGCCCAGTTGTTGCGGCCGTAGGAGTAGTCCGGGTTGATGCCGGCGACCGTCAGGAATTGCCCGCGGAAGTGCTTGATGGCCATGAGCGAGCCCATCACCGCCTCGCACTCGTTGTCGGTGCTGCGGAACACCCAGCGCGGGCGCGGCATCGTCTCGTTCACGCCGTCCTGGGTGGTGCCGTCCCAGAACACGGTGAGGATGCGCGATTCCTCGAGCGCCGGGCCGAGCGCGAGGGAGACGCCGGAGGAGACGACGCCCTGGATCACGTCAACCCGCTCCTGCAGCGCGAGGCGGCGCGCGCGCTCCACCGTCTCGCGCGGGTTGGTCTCCTCCTCGATCACCAGCTCGACGCGCCGCCCGGCGACGCCGCCCGCGGCGTTGAGCTTCTCGACCGCGAACTCGACGCCCTTGAGGCCGACCTCGCCCACCGTGCCCGCCACGCCGGCGCGCGGCGCGAGGATGCCGACCCGGAGCGGCCGCGCCTGGGCGTAGGCCGGCAGCGGCAGCGCGGCGCCGAGCGGCGCGGCCGCCGCCGCGGCGCCGGCGAGGAGCTCTCGTCGTGTGGTGCGCATCCCGTTTCCTCCCGATCCGCTCAGGGGCGGAATTCCGTCTTGCCGGTACCGGCGTAGAGCGCCGCGACCTGCCGCGCCATGGCGTCGCGGTGCGCGGCGAGCGCCGCCTCGTCGAGGTCGGCGCGCGGCGCGGGCTCGAGCGCGTAGTGGCCGCCGGTGTCGCGGCCGCGCACCAGCGTCGCGCTGTCGCGCACCTTGAGCTGGCGCACGTGCGGCGGGATGTAGCGGATGGCGAGGCCGATGCGCCGGTCGCCGGTCCGGTTCGGCCCGCTCGCGTGGGCGAGCTTGACGTGGTGCAGCGACATCTCCCCGGCGGCGAGCGGCACCGCCACCGCCTTCTCCGTGTCCACCTCCACCGCGATCTCCTGGCCGCGGGAGAGCAGGTTGTGCTCGTGGAAGGTGTCGGCGTGCGGCAACTGGCCCATGCGGTGCGAGCCGGGGAGGAACTCCATCGCGCCCGACTCGACCGGCGCGTCGGAGATCGCGACCCAGGCGGTGATCACGTCGTCGGGATCGAGGCCCCAGTAGGTCGCGTCCTGGTGCCAGGAGACGTAGGCCGGGCTGTGCGGCTCCTTGATGAAGAAGTTGGTCGTCCAGCAGAGGATGTCGGGGCCGATCAGGTCCTCGACCGCGTCGAGGAGGCGCGGGTGGCGGATCAGCTCGGCCGCCCAGGTGAAGAGCAGGTGCACCTTGTGGCGCATGTTGGAGGCGATCGGGCCGCCCGCCGCCCGCTCGTAGGCCTCGAGGCGGGCGCGCATCGCGCGCGCCTCCGCGGGCGCGAGGACGCGCACCGGGAAGTGGAAGCCGTCGCGCCAGAACGCCGCGACCTCGGCCTCGGTCAGCACCTTGGGCACGCCATTCCTCCCCTCCCCGCGCGGGCCGTGCCACGCGAGTGACATATCATTGGACTGGCAGCGTGGCCGCGCCGGGGGCGGGCTGTCAACCTCCTGTCGCCGCCCGCGGGGCGCGGTTGCGCGCCGGCCGTCTTCGCGCCAAATGCTCCGCCCGCCATGCCCGACACCGCCCCGCCGCGCCGCGCCGGGGCGACGGCGCGCCGCCCCTCCGCCGGCGACAAGCCGCGCCGCCGCGCCGCGCCGCCGCCCGACGAGACGCTCGCCGAGCGCGCCTACCAGGCGCTCGAGGAGGAGATCGTCACCCTTCGCCTCCCGCCCGGCGAGGTGGTGAGCGAGGCGCTGCTCTCCGCCCGCCTCGGTTTCGGCCGCACCCCGGTGCGCGAGGCGCTGCAGCGCCTCGCGCGCGAGCGGCTGGTGCGCATCCTGCCGCGGCGCGGCATCGTGGTGGCGGCGGTGGACGTGCGCGAGCAGCTGCGCCTGCTCGAGGTGCGGCGGGAGCTCGAGCGCCTCCTCGCCCGGCTCGCCGCGCGCCGCGCGGACCCGGCGCAGCGTGCCCGCTTCGCCGCCATCGCCGAGGGCATGGACCGCGCCGCCGCGACCGGCGACGAGACCGCCTTCCTCCGCCTCGACCGGGCGCTGAACCTGCTCGTGCTGGAGGCGGCGCGGAACGAGTTCGCCGCCGCCGCGATGACGCTGATGCACGGGCTCTCGCGCCGCTTCTGGTTCATCCACTGGCGCCAGAGCGCCGACCTCGCGGAGGCGGCGCGGGTGCACGCGGACCTCGCCCGCTGCATCGCCGCCGGCGACCCGGCCGCCGCTGCCGCCGCCTCGGACCGGCTGCTCGACTACATCGAGGCGTTCACGCGCGCGACCGTGAGCGCGGACGCCTGAGCCGGTCGCCGCCGGCGTTGACCCCGCGCCGCGGGGTCTGATATATCAGCGCCACGGCAACCCGCCCGGAGGGCGCACCCATGACCGTCTCCGCCACCCCCGCGGCCGAGTCCCGCGCCGAGAGGATGTCGCGGCGCCAGGCCGCCTTCCGCGCCGACTTCCGCGCCAAGATCGGCCGTCTCTACAGCGGCTGGGCGCATGTCGCGCTGATCTACGCGATCGGGCTTGCGGCGATCTGGTACTTCGCGCGCCAGGTCGATAGCCCCGCCTGGTACGAGTGGCTGGCCGTCCCGGTCGCCTTCCTCGCCGCCAACATCTTCGAGTGGTGGATCCACAAGTACATCATGCACCGCCCGGTGAAGGGGTTCATGGGCATCTACAAGCGCCACACCCTGGCGCATCACCAGTTCTTCACCGAGCACGAGATCAGCGTGGACAACAGTCGCGACTTCCGGATCGTGTTCTTCCCGCCCTACGCGCTCGTCACCTTCATCGCGATGACGCTGGTGCCGGCGGCGCTGCTGATGCGGGCCGGGCTGCCGAACGCGGGCTGGCTGCTGCTGATCACCAACACCGCGATCTACCTGAACTACGAACTGTTCCACTACTGCTGCCACGTGAAGGACGACCGGATCGTGCGGCACATCCCGCTGGTCAACACGATCCGCCGCCACCACGCGGCGCACCACAACACCTCCATCATGATGGAGCGGAACTTCAACCTGACCTACCCGATCGCGGACTGGCTCTTCGGCACCTCCGACCTGCGGCGCGGCCTGCTTGGGCACCTCTTCAACGGCTACGACACGACCCATCTGCGCCCCGACCTGCGGCGCGCGAAGCACACCAAGGACGACCCGCGCGCGGGCGAGCCGCGGGTGGCGCGGACGGCGGCCGCGGAGTGAGCGCGATGGACGCCCGTCCGCCGTCGCCGCTGCGCGGCGAGATCAAGACCTCCCGGGTCTCGCTCGCCGGCGGGATCGCGGTGGCGGTGGCGGTGATGGCGCTCTGGGTCGCGCTCGCGCGCGACCTCGGCGCCGACGGCGCGGGGCCGGTCGCGCTCGGGGCGCTCGTGGCGGCCGGGATCGGCGCCTGGATCTGGAAGGCGGAGCTCTGAAGCCGCCCGGGCGCGGGCAGCGGCGCTCCGGAAGCCGGGCGAGCGCCAACCGCGCCGGGCCGCAGCGGACGACCTGCCTCGGGATCTTCCCCGGAATGCGAGGCGGCGCCGGCCTCCGGAGGGAAGGCCGGCGCTGATCCGCGGCTGGCGGACGGAGGCGGGCGCGGACGCGGCGCCCTGGCTCGCGCCCCGCCGGCCGAACCCGCCGCGCCGGCGCCGGATCGCCGCCGGTTCGCGAGGCGTCGGGCTCCCGTCCTGCCCGGCGGCGAGGGGCGCGGTGCCGGCGGACGTCGCTGTGGTCCGCCCCCTTGGCCGGGACACGTGGCGTGCAAGGCGCGGCCGGGCCTCGGCGGCGAGAGGGAGGGGGCCGGCCTTCATCGTCCGCCGGGGGCCGGGGCAGGGCGCGTCCCCGGATCGCCCCCACGGCCGCCGGCACCGGCGGGAAACCCGAGGAGCTGGCGGAGGGAGTGGGATTCGAACCCACGAGGCCCTTTTGGGGCCTACGCGCTCTCCAGGCGCGCGCCTTAGACCACTCGGCCATCCCTCCAAAGGGCTGCGGACCATAATCGCCGCGCCCCCGGGCGGCAACAGACCGGCGGCCGGGCGGGAGTTCCCGGCTGCGGCGCCTCCGCCGCCTGCGGCCCGTCCGTCGCCGGTCCCGGCATGGCCCGCCGCAGCGCGGTCCGGAAGGCGAAGACCGCAGTCCGCGCCGTGCGGGTGGCGCCGCCGCGACGCCCCGGCAGCCCCCGCCGCGGCGTCATGTTCCGCTTGCGTTCTCGCTCGCTCTCTGGGAAAATATTCTCAACTTCCGCGCAGCGAGGAGACGCCGCATGACGCCTTTCGCCGGCAAGGGCCTGCCGCTCACCGACCAGGGCTTCCGCACCGCGCTCGGCCTCGCCGGGCTCGGCGGCGATCCGGCCGCGGACGCGCCGCGGCTCTGGGCGGTGCTCCAGGTGGAGAGCGCCGGCTTCGGCTTCGACGCGCGCCGCCGGCCGCGCCTCCTGTTCGAGCGCCACGTCTTCCGGCGCGAGACCGGCGGCGCCTACGACGCGGAGGCGCCCGATCTCTCGCACCCCACGCCCGGCGGCCACGGCCCCGCGGCCGCGCAATACCGGCGGCTCGCGCGCGCGCTCGCCCTCTGCGCGCGCGACGGCCGCGGCCCGGAGCCGGCGCTGCGGAGCGGCTCCTGGGGGCTCGGCCAGGTGATGGGGTTCAACGCGGAACAGCTCGGCTACCCCTCCGCCGCCGCCATGGTCGCGGCGATGCGCGAATCCGAGGACGCGCAGCTCCGCGCGGTCGCGGCGTTCCTCCGGCGCCACGATCTCGCCGCCGCGCTGCGCGCCGGCGACTGGCGCGCGGTGGCGCGCGCCTACAACGGCGCGGGGTTCGCGCAGGGCCGCTACGACGAGCGGCTGCGCGAGGCGCATGCGCGCTTCGTCGCCCGCGGCGTGCCCGACCTCGCGCTGCGCCAGACCCAGGCGGCACTGCTCTACTGCGGCTTCGACCCGCGGGGGGTGGACGGGGTGCCCGGCCCCGGCACGCGGCGCGCGATCCGCGCCTGGCGGCGCGCGGTGGGCGCGGGCGAGGGCGAGACGCTGGACGCCGCGCTGCGCGAGCGCCTGCTGCGCCAGGCCGGCCTGGCCGCGCTGCTTCCCGCGCGGGCTGGGCCCCGGCCGCGGAACCGCTACGGCGCGGCGAGCAGGGCGAGCGCGGCCGCGGGATCGATCCGCCCGTCGTAGAGCGCGCGGCCGACGATCACGCCCTCGATGCCCTCATGCGCCACCGCCTTGAGCGCGGCGAGGTCGTCGAGCGAGGCGACGCCGCCCGAGGCGATCACCGGCGTCCGCACCGCGCGCGCCAGCGCCACGGTGGCGTCGAGGTTCACGCCGCCCAGCATCCCGTCGCGCTCGATGTCGGTGTAGATGATCGCCGCCGCGCCGGCGTCCTCGAAGCGCAGGGCGAGCTCGCGGGCGGTGACGGCGGAGGTCTCCGCCCAGCCCTCCGTCGCCACCAGCCCGTTGCGCGCGTCTATCCCGAGCGCGACGCGGCCCGGGAAGGCGCGGCAGGCGGCGCGCGCGAACGCCGGGTCCTTGACCGCGGCGGAGCCGAGGATCACCCGCCGCACGCCGCGCGCGAGCCAGGCCTCGGCGGTCGCCATGTCGCGGATGCCGCCGCCGAGCTGGACGCCGAGCGTGGGGCCGGCGGCGGCGAGGATCGCCTCCACCGCCGCGGCGTTGGCCGGGCGCCCGGCGAAGGCGCCGTCGAGGTCCACGACGTGCAGCCAGGTGAAGCCCGCGGCGCGGAAGGCGCGCGCCTGCGCCGCCGGATCGGCGGAATAGACCGTGGCCTCGGCCATCTCGCCGCGCCGGAGCCGCACCACCGCGCCGGCCCGGAGATCGATCGCGGGATAGAGCGTGAGGGTCACGGCGGCGCCTCCGCCGCCCGCGCGGCGCGCCGGCCGCCGCGCGGCGGGTCGAGCAGCTTGTAGTAGTAGTGCCCGGCCACGATCCTGCCGCGCACCCGCGCATAGGCCGGGTGCGTTCCCCAGCGGACGTAGCCGAGCGATTCGAACAGCGCGATCGCCGTGGTCTGGGTCTCGCGCACGTCGAGGTTGAGCACGCGATGGCCGAGCGCGGCCGCGCGCTCCTCCACCCGCCGCACCATCATGCGCGCGAGGCCGTGCCCGCGCGCGTAGGGCGCGAGGTAGGCGTGGGTGAGGTGCGCCGCGAAGGCCTGCGCCTCGTTGTTGCGCGGCGGGCGGACGAGCTGGACCGAGCCGACCACGTGGCCGTCGAGGCGGGCGATGAACAGCTCGCGCTCCGGCACCAGCAGCACGCCGCGGAAGTGGCGCTCGAGCGCGGCGCGGCCCTGCGGCTCGATCCAGCCGAAGCCGCCGCCCTCGATGATCGCGGCGTCGGTCGCCTCGCACAGCTCGGCGAGCTCGGCGTCGCTCAGCCGCTCGCAGCGCTCGACCTCGAGCACGTGCTGCCGCGGCGCGGCGGCCGGGGGCGGATCGGCGGTGTCGCTGCTCATGGCTCCCAGCGCAGGAAGTTGGTCAGCAGGCGCAGGCCGACGGCCTGGCTCTTCTCGACATGGAATTGGGTGCCGACATAGTTGGCGCGCCCGACGATCGCCGCCACCGGGCCGCCGTAGTCGGTGGTCGCCAGCACGTCCTCCGCATCGCGCGCGCGGAAGGCGTAGGAGTGCACGAAGTAGGCGTGATCGCCCGGCGCGATCCCGTCGAGCAGCGGATGGTCGAGGTCCGGCGCGAAGTCGAGCGCGTTCCAGCCCATCTGCGGCAGCGGCAGCGGCGCGCCGTCGGGCCCGCGCGGGTCCATGAGCTCGACCGTGCCGGGAATCCAGCCGAGGCCGAAGGAGACGCCGTGCTCCAGCCCGCGCTCGGCCAGCAGCTGCATGCCGACGCAGATGCCGAGGAAGGGCACGCCCTGGCCGCGCACGCGCGCCTCCAGCGCCTCGACCATGCCGGGCAGCGCGTCGAGCCCGCGCCGGCAGGCGGCGAAGGCGCCCTGGCCGGGCAGGATGATGCGGTCGGCGGCGCGGAGATCGGCCGGATCGGTGGTGACGCGGACGCGCAGCGCCATCTCCGCCTCGCGCGCGACGCGCTCGAGCGCGCGGCGGACCGAGGCGAGGTTGCCCGAGCCGGGATCTATGACGGCGACCTGCATCGGCGGGGGGCTCCTGCGGCGCGGACGGTCGGGGCTCACGCGAGGGCGGCGGCCCGGGCCAGGTCGGGGCACGCCCGGAGAAGCCGCGCCCAGGCGGCGTCCTCGTCGCGCGCGGCGACGACCGCGGCGAGGCGCCAGCCGTGCCGCTCCAGCGTCCAGCGGCGCAGATCGCGCGCGTGGAAGCCGACGAGGAGGTGCAGCGCGAGGGCGGCGTAGGGCGCCGCCCCTTCCGGCAGCAGCGCGCCGATCAGCGCCGCGGTGGCGAGGTAGAGCGCGAGGACGAGCCACATCCGGTGCCAGAGGAGCCACGGGCCGGCGAAGAGGAAGGCGCCCCAGGAGAAGCCCTCGCGGAGCAGCACCGGCGCCCGCGGGCGCCGCGCGGGCTCCCCGCCGGCCGCCGCCCCGGCGGCGGGGTCCGGCGCGGCCGGCTCGGGCTCCGTCCCGGGCGGGGCGTGGACGGTCCAGACACGCATGCGCGGCTCAGCCCTCCAGCACGCCCTTGGTCGAGGGGATCGCGCCCGCGGCGCGCGGATCGGGCTCGCAGGCCGCGCGCAGCGCCCGCGCCGCGGCCTTGAAGCAGGCCTCCGCGACGTGGTGCGCGTTGCTGCCCGCCTTCAGCGCGAGATGCAGCGTGATGCCGGCGTTGAACGCGAAGGCGCGGAAGAACTCCTCGAACAGATCGGTGTCCATCCCGCCGACCTTGTCGCGCGCGAACGGCACCGACCAGGCGAGGAAGGGGCGGCCCGAGAGGTCCACCGCGCATTCCGCCAGTGCCTCGTCCATCGGCACGAGGGCGTGGCCGTAGCGGCGCACGCCCCGCTTCTCGCCGAGCGCGCGGCGCAGGCACTGGCCGAGGACGATGCCGACGTCCTCGGTGGTGTGGTGGAAGTCGATGTGCAGGTCGCCGCGCGCCTGCACGTCGAGGTCGAACAGGGCGTGGCGCGCCAGCGCGGCCAGCATGTGGTCGAGGAAGCCGATGCCGGTCGCGACCTCCGCCCTGCCCGCGCCGTCGAGGTCGAGGCTGGCGCGGATGTCGGTCTCGGTCGTGGCCCGGTGGATCTCCGCGCGGCG
>NZ_JAHZUY010000019.1 GCF_019458025.1 Caldovatus aquaticus
CCCGCCGCCGCCCCGCCCCCGCCGCCGCGCGACCTGCTCGCCCCCGGCGCCGCGCCGCCGCCTCCGCCGCCGCCCGATCTGCTCGCCCCGCCTCGCGGCGGATGACGCTCCGCGGTATGGTCGGCGTCCCATCGCCGTGAGCCCTGCCCGATGACCGAGGAATTCCACCGCATCCGCCGCCTGCCGCCCTACGTCTTCGCCGAGGTGAACGCCGCCAAGGCGAGGGCGCGCGCCGCCGGCGAGGACATCATCGATCTCGGCATGGGGAACCCGGACAGCCCGACGCCGCCGCACGTCGTCGCCAAGCTGGTCGAGGCGGTGCAGGACCCGCGCACGCACCGCTACTCCGTCTCGAAGGGCATCCCCGGGCTGCGCAAGGCGCTCGCCGGCTACTACGCGCGCCGCTTCGGCGTCACGCTCGACCCGGAGACGGAGGTCGTGGCCACCCTCGGCTCGAAGGAGGGGCTGGCGAACCTGGCGCAGGCGATCGCCTCGCCGGGCGATACCATCCTGGTGCCGAACCCCTCCTACCCGATCCACCAGTTCGGCTTCATCATCGCCGGCGCCTCGGTGCGCTCGCTGCCCTGCACGCCCGACGAGGCGATGCTGCGGGCGATGGACCGCGCGGTGCGCCATTCGGTGCCGAAGCCGACGGCGGTGATCGTCAACTTCCCCTCCAACCCGACCGCGCTGCTCGCCGACCTCGACTTCTACAAGGAGCTCGTCGCCTTCTGCCGCCGGCACGAGCTGTTCATCCTCTCCGACCTCGCCTACGCCGAGCTCTACTTCGGCGACCGCGTGCCGCCCTCGGTGCTGCAGGTGCCGGGGGCGAAGGAGGTGACGGTGGAGTTCACCTCCATGTCCAAGACCTACAACATGCCGGGCTGGCGCATCGGCTTCGCCGCCGGCAATCCGCGCCTGATCGCGGCGCTGGCGCGGGTGAAGAGCTACCTCGACTACGGCGCCTTCACCCCGATTCAGGTCGCCGCCGCCGCTGCGCTCAACGGGCCGCAGGATTGCGTCGAGCAGATGCGCAGGCTCTACCGCGAGCGGCGCGACGTGCTGGTGAAGGGGCTGCGCCAGGCCGGCTGGGAGGTGCCGGCGCCGGAGGGCAGCATGTTCGTCTGGGCGCCGATCCCGGAGCGCTTCCGCCACCTCGGCAGCGTCGAGTTCGCCAAGCTGCTGCTCGCCCGCGCGAAGGTCGCCGTCTCCCCGGGCCTCGGCTTCGGCGAGCACGGCGACGAGCACGTCCGCATCGCGCTGGTCGAGAACACGCAGCGCATCCGCCAGGCGCTGCGCGGCATCCGCGCCTTCCTCGCCGGCGACAACGCGGGACCCGCCGAGGCGCCGCAGCGGGAACTCACCGACGCATGACCCGCCCGCTCGCCGTCGCGGTCGCCGGCCTGGGCACGGTCGGCGCCGGGGTCCTCGCGCTGCTGCGCGAGAACGCGCCGCTGATCGCCGCGCGCGCCGGGCGGCCGATCGCCGTCACCGCCGTCTCCGCCCGCGACCGCGCCAAGGACCGCGGCGTGCCGCTCGCCGGCCTGCGCTGGTACGAGGACCCGGTGGCGCTCGCCGCCGACCCGGGCGTGGACGTGGTGGTGGAGCTGATCGGCGGCAGCGAGGGCCCGGCCCGCGCCCTGGTCGAGGCCGCCTTGCGCGCCGGCAAGCCGGTGGTCACGGCGAACAAGGCGCTGCTCGCGGTGCACGGCGCGGCGATCGCCGGGCTCGCCGAGGCGCGCGGCGTGCCGATCGCCTTCGAGGCCGCGGTGGCCGGCGGCATCCCGGCAATCAAGCTGCTGCGCGAGGGGCTGGCGGCGAACCGCATCCGGCACGTCGCCGGCATCCTCAACGGCACCTGCAACTACATCCTGACCACGATGCGCGAGCACCGGCGCGAATTCGCCGAGGCGCTCGCGGAGGCGCAGCGGCTCGGCTACGCCGAGGCCGACCCCTCCTTCGACATCGACGGGGTGGACGCGGCGCACAAGCTCGCGATCCTCGCCGCGCTCGCCTTCGGCCGGCCGGTGGACCTCGCCGCGGTGCATGTCGAGGGCATCCGCGAGATCTCGGCGCTCGACATCGCGCTGGCCGAGGAGCTGGGCTACCGGATCAAGCTGCTCGGCATCGCGAGGCGCGAGGAGGGCGGCATCTCCACCCGCGTCCATCCCTGCATGGTGCCGGCGGCGGCGCCGATCGCGCGGGTGGACGGGGTGTTCAACGCCGTGGTGGCGGAGGGCGACTTCGTCGGGCGCATCGTGATCGAGGGGCGGGGCGCCGGCGCCCGCCCGACCGCGAGCGCGGTGGTCGCCGACCTGATCGACCTCGCGCGCGGGCGGCACACCCCGGTCTGGGGCGCCGCCAACGGCGCGCTGGACACGACGCCCGCGGTGCCGATGGAGCGCCATGTCGGCGCCTACTACCTGCGCCTGATGGTGGTGGATCGCCCGGGCGTGATCGCCGACGTGACCGGGGTGCTGCGCGACCTGCAGATCAGCCTGGAATCCATGCTGCAGCGCGGCCGCGCCCCGGGCGAGGCGGTGCCGGTGGTGCTGGTGACCCACGACACCGAGGAGGCGGCGATGCGCGAGGCGCTGCGGCGCATCGCCGCGCTCGACGCGGTGCTGGAGAAGCCGGTCCTGATCCGAATCGAGCCTTTGTAGGCTCCCGCCTCCGGGCCGTTCCGCGCTAGTCTGCGCCCCGATTCGGAGGACGCAGCCATGGCCGAGACGAACGACGCCGGCGCCCCGCCGCCCGGCATGGTGGTGGATCGCAACCTCGCCCTCGAGCTGGTGCGGGTGACCGAGGCCGCGGCGCTGGCCGCGAGCCGCTGGATGGGCCGCGGCGACAAGAACGCCGCCGACGGCGCCGCGGTGGACGCGATGCGCCGCGCCTTCGACACGGTCGCGATCAGCGGCACCGTGGTGATCGGCGAGGGCGAGATGGACGAGGCGCCGATGCTCTACATCGGCGAGAAGATCGGCCTCGGCGGGCCGGAGGTGGACATCGCCGTGGACCCGCTCGAGGGCACCTCGATCACGGCGAAGGGCGGGCCGAACGCGATGGCCGTGGTGGCGCTC
This sequence comes from Caldovatus aquaticus, assembly GCF_019458025.1. Taxonomy (GTDB): domain Bacteria; phylum Pseudomonadota; class Alphaproteobacteria; order Acetobacterales; family Acetobacteraceae; genus Caldovatus; species Caldovatus aquaticus. Next base: position 3,081 of record NZ_JAHZUY010000019.1, read on the forward strand.
GCGCCGAAGGGCGGCTTCCTGCACGCGCCCGACATCTACATGGACAAGATCGCGGTCGGCCCCGGCCTGCCGCCGGGCGTGGTGGACCTCGACGAGACGCCGGAGAGGAACCTGCGCGAGCTTGCCAAGGCCAAGAAGACCGACATCTCGGACCTGGTCGTCTGCCTGCTCGACCGCGACCGGCACAAGGAGAAGATCCGCGCCATCCGCGCCGCCGGGGCGCGCATCATGCTGATCCCCGACGGCGACGTCGCCGGCGTGGTCGCGGTCTCGCAGCCGGAGACGGGGGTGGACATGTATCTCGGCTCCGGCGGCGCGCCGGAGGGGGTGCTGGCGGCGGCGGCGCTGCGCTGCATCGGCGGGCAGATGCAGGGCCGGCTGCTGTTCGAGAACGAGGAGCAGATCGCGCGCGCCCGCGCGATGGGCATCACCGACCCGAACCGCAAGTACGAGCTCGAGGACATGGCGCGCGGCGAGGTGATGTTCGCCGCCACCGGCGTCACCACGGGCGCGATGCTGCGCGGCGTGCGGCGCTTCGCGGGCGGCGCGATCACGCATTCCATCGTCATGCGCTCGAAGTCGGGGACGGTGCGCTACATCGAGGGGCACCACAACTTCGCCACCAAGCCGCGCGCCTTCGTCTCGTGAGCGCCGCCATGGCGCCCGGCGCAGGGGCGGAAGGCCCGGCCGCGGCCGGCGGCGCGCCGCGGCGCGCGGGGGGCGGCGCGTGATGGACGGCCTCGACGCGGCCGCGCCCGTGCTCGGCGTCGCCCGCAGCGTCACCGGGCGGCGCTGGGTCTGGCGCCTCGGCGACGCGCGCACCGGGCTCGGCATCGCGCAGCGCCTCGGTGTCGCCGAGGTGGTCGGGCGGCTGCTCGCCGGCCGCGGCGTCGGCGTCGAGGACGCCGGGCACTTCCTCGAGCCGACGCTGCGCGTCCTGCTGCCCGACCCCTCCTCGCTCGCCGACATGGACGCCGCTGCCGACCGCCTGGCGCGGGCGGTGCGCGCGGGCGAGCGGGTCGCGGTGTTCGGCGACTACGACGTGGACGGCGCCTGCGCCGGCGCGCTGATCGTGGGCTTCCTGCGCGACCTCGGCTGCGAGGTGCTGCCCTACGTCCCCGACCGGCTGAAGGAGGGCTACGGCCCCAACGCGCCCGCCATCGCCGCGCTGTGCGACGCGGGCGCGACCCTGATCGTCTGCGTGGACTGCGGCATCGCCGCCCACGCGGCGCTGGAGGCGGCGCGCGGGCGCGCCGACGTGGTGGTGCTCGACCACCACAAGGCGGAGGGGCCGCCGCCGCCCGTCCTCGCCGCGGTGAACCCGAACCGGCTCGACTGCCGCTCCGGCCTCCGCCACGTCTGCGCCGCGACGGTCGCCTTCCTCGCCGCGGTCGCGACGGTGCGCAGCCTGCGCCGCGCCGGCTGGTTCGCGCGCATGGGCGAGCCGAACCTGCTCGGCCTGCTCGACCTCGTGGCGCTGGCGACGGTGTGCGACGTGATGCCGCTGACCGGCCTCAACCGCGCCCTCGTCGCGCAGGGGCTGAAGGTGATGGCGCGGCGCGAGCGGCCCGGCATCGCCGCGCTGCTCGAGGTGGCGGGCAGCCGCGACGCGCCGACCGCGCACACCCTCGGCTTCGTGCTCGGCCCGCGCATCAACGCCTCCGGCCGCATCGCCGAGCCCGATCTCGGCCTGCGCCTCCTGCTCTGCGACGATCCGGTCGAGGCGCGCGCCATGGCCGAGCGGCTCGATGCGGTGAACCGCCGCCGCCAGGAGGTCGAGGGCGAGGTGCTCGGCGCCGCCTTCGCCGAGGCGGAGCGCCAGGCGGAGGCGGGCCGGCCGGTGCTGCTGGTCTGCGGCGCGGGCTGGCATCCCGGCGTCGTCGGCATCGTCGCCGGCCGGCTGCGCGAGCGGTTCAACCGCCCCGCCTGCGTGGCCGGCCTTGCGGGCGGCATCGCCAAGGGCTCGGGACGGTCGGTGCCGGGGGTGGATCTCGGCGCGGCGGTGATCGCGGCGCGCCAGGCGGGGCTGCTCGAGACCGGCGGCGGCCACGCCATGGCCGCCGGCTTCTCCTATCTCGCCGAGCGGCAGGAGGCGGTGCACGCCTTCCTCAGCGAGCGGCTCGCCCACGCCGCCGCCCTGCCGGCGGCGGCCGATCTGCTGGTCGAGGGCGCGCTCGGCGTGCCCGCCGCCACCGCCGACCTGGCGCGGGAGGTGGAGCGCCTCGCCCCCTTCGGCCCGGGCAACGAGGAGCCGGTCTTCGCCATCGCCCGCGCCCGCGTGGTGCGCGCCGACCGCGTCGGGCGCGAGGGCGCGACGGTGCGCGCGATCGTCGAGGGCGAGGGGGGCGGGCGGCTCAAGACCATCACCTTCCGCGCCAAGGATGGCCCGCTGGCGCAGCTCCTGCTCGCCGGGGACCGCGTGCCGCTGCACCTGTGCGGGCACCTGCGCGCGGAGCGCTGGAACGACGAGGTGACCGCCTGCCTGCAGGTGGTGGACGCGGCACCGGCTGGCGCACGATGAGGTTCCTCGCGCGGCGGGCGGCGCCCAGAGCGGATCGCGGACGGCCGGGGACAGCCGGGAGCGTGGATCCGCTCGACAGACGATGCGCCGGCGCCGTTGCCGCGAGCCCGGCCGAGCGGAAACGGCTCTAGCCGGGCGGGGGCGGCGCCGGCCGGGGCTGCGGGCTGGGCCACCGGGCCGAGGCGCGGCCGTGCGGCAGGGCCCGCGGCGCCCCTGCGGCCGTGCGCCCCCGGCCCCGTGGCGGGCGGTGCGGACCGGTCCGGCCTCTCGCGCTGAACCGCCCGCGCCGCGCCGGTTCGCCGCGGCCGCCCCGACCGCCGGCGGCGATCGCCGCGCCGCCGCCTCGCCTCACATTTCCGCGAGCGAGCCCGTTTCGTCGCCGCGCGGGGCGTGCTAGGGCAGGGGCCGCGTGATGAATCGCCCCCGATGCTCCGGCGGCTGACCCGCCTTCCCGCGGTCCAGGCGATGCTCGCCTGGCTGCTCGGCCACTATCTCGCCCTGGTGATCCGGACCACGCGCTGGTCCGTGGTGGGCGGGGGGCACGGCCTGCCCTTCCTCCGCTGCCGCACCCCGGTCGTGATCGCCTTCTGGCACGAGCGCCTGGCGGTGGTCCCCGCCTTCGCGGTGCTGGCGCGCCGCCTGTTTCCCGGGGCGGGCATCCGGCCGCACGTGCTGGTCTCGCGCCATCGCGACGGCCGCTTCATTGGCGCGGCGGTCCGGCGGTTCGGCCTCGCGACGGTGCACGGATCGTCCTCGCGCGGCGCCGCCGCCGGCGCGCGCGCGCTGGTGCGCGCCCTCCGCGCGGGCGAGATCGTCGCCATCACGCCGGACGGGCCGCGCGGCCCGCGCCGCGTGGCGGCGCCGGGCGTGGCGCAGCTCGCCGCGGTCTGCGGCGTGCCGGTCCTGCCGGTCGCGGCGGCGACCTCGGCCCGGCGCATCCTCGCCCGCACCTGGGACCGCATGGTGTTCCCGCTGCCCTTCGGCCGTGGCGTGCTCGCGATCGGCGCGCCGATCGCGGTGCCGCGCGACGCGCCGGAGCGGGCGTTGCCGGCCATCGCGGCGGCGCTGACCGCCGCCTGCGACGTCGCCGATGCCGCCGTCGCCGATCCGGTGGCGCATCCGGCCACGCCCTGGCGGAGCGTCCTGCCGTGAGCCCGGCCGCCGTGCCGCGGCCGGGCCAGGGGGGCGGACGGGCGGCCCGGGACGTTGTCGCGCGCTCCGCGCGCCGCGGCGGGCGGCGGCGATGACCGGGCCCGCCGCGCTCCTGTGGCGGGCGGCCGGGACGCTGGCCGCGCCGCTGCTGCCCTTCTATCTCCGCCGCCGCGCCCGCGCCGGCCGCGAGATCGCCGAGCGCCTGGCGGAGCGTCGCGGTGTCGCGGGCGGGCCGCGCCCGCCCGGGCGGCTGCTCTGGATCCACGCGGCGAGCGTCGGCGAGACGCTCTCGGTGCTGCGCCTGATGGACGCGCTCGCCGCGCGGCTGCCCGACCTCGCCTTCCTGGTCACGACCGGCACCGTGACCTCGGCCGGGCTGCTCGCGCAGCGCCTGCCGGCCGCGCTCGCGCCGCGGCTGCTGCACCGTTTCGTGCCGCTCGACGTGCCGGCCTGGACGGCGCGCTTCCTCGATTCCTGGCGTCCCGACGCCGGCGTGTTCGTCGAGAGCGAGCTGTGGCCGAACCTGATCGCCGCGGCGCACGCGCGCGGCATCCCGCTCGCCCTGGTCAACGCCCGGCTCTCCGCCCGCTCGGCCCGGCTCTGGGGGCGCGGCGCGCCGGGGCTGGCGCGCGCGCTGCTCGGCGGGTTCCGCCTCGTGCTGGCGCAGTCGCAGGCCGATGCCGAGCGCCTCGCCGCGCTCGGCGCCCCGCGCGCGGCCTGCTGGGGGAACCTGAAATACGCCGCCGACCCGCTTCCCGCCGACCCGGCCGAACTGGAGCGGCTGCGCCGGCTGACGGCCGGGCGCGAGATCCTGCTCGCCGCCAGCACCCATCCGGGAGAGGAGGTGCTGGCCCTGGTCGCGCATCAGCGCCTCGCCGCGCTCTATCCGCGGCTGCTGACTATCCTCGTGCCGCGCCATCCGCAGCGCGGGGAGGCGGTGGCGCTGGAGGCCGACGGGCTGGTCGGCCGCGACGCCGAGGCGCCGCGGCTGCGCGTGGCGCGCCGCGCGGCGGGGCAGGAGCCGGGGCCGGGCACGGTGGTCTATGTCGCCGACACGCTGGGCGAGCTCGGCCTGTTCTACCGGCTCGCCTCGGTCGCGCTGGTCGGCGGCTCGCTGGTCCGGCACGGCGGGCAGAACCCGCTGGAGCCGGCGCGGCTCGGCTGCCCGATCCTGCTCGGGCCGCACACCTGGAACTTCGCCGAGCCGGTGGCGCGGCTGGTGGCGGCGGGCGGGGCGGTGCAGCTCGCCCCGGGCGCGGACCTCGCCACCGCGCTGGCCCGCGAGGCGGCCGCCGTGCTAAGGGACCCTCACCGCGCGCGGGCCATGACGGCCGCTGCCGCCGCGGTCGCCGCCGATCAGGCCGGCCTGCCGGCCCGCATGGCGGAGGCGCTCGCCGAGGCGCTGCTGCTGTCGCCGCGACCGTCGTCGGTCGCGACGGAGTCGGGGCCGGTCCCGGCGGCGCAGGAAAGGGAGAGGGACTGACCGAGCCCATGCGGGCCCCCGAGTTCTGGGGCGGGGACGGCAAGGGAATCCTGCCGACGCTGCTCTCGCCGCTGGCCAGCCTGTATGCGGCCGCGACCGCGCGCCGCGTCGCCCGTCGCGGCTGGCGCGCGCCGGTGCCGGTGATCTGCTGCGGGAACGCCACCGCCGGCGGCTCGGGCAAGACGACGGTCGCGCTCGACCTCGGCCGGCGGCTGGCGAACCGGGGCGTGGCGGTGCACTTCCTGCTGCGCGGCTATGGCGGGCGTCTCAAGGGGCCGGTGCGCGTGGACCCGGCGCAGCACGACAGCCGCGCAGTCGGCGACGAGGCGCTGCTCCTCGCCGCCGAGCGCCCGACCTGGGTGGCCGCGGACCGCGGCGCCGGCGCGCAGGCGGCGGTCGCGGCCGGCGCGCAGGCGATCGTGATGGACGACGGGCTGCAGAACCCGACGCTGGAGAAGGACCTCTCGCTGCTCGTCGTGGACGGCAGCTTCGGTTTCGGCAACGGCCGCGTCATCCCCGCCGGGCCGCTGCGCGAGCCGGTGGCGGCGGCGGCGGCGCGCTGCCGGGCAGCGATCCTGATCGGGGCGGACGAGAGCGGCGCGCTCGCCCAACTGCCGCCCACCCTTCCGGTTCTGCGGGCGCGCCTCCGGCCGGGGCCGGAGGCCGAGGCGCTCGCCGGCCAGCCGGTCTTCGCCTTCTGCGGCATCGCCAATCCGCGCCGCTTCTTCGCCACGCTCCAGGAGGCGGGGGCGGTGCTCGCCGGCCGGCTCGCCTTCGCCGACCATTATCCCTACGACGCCGGCGACATGCGCGACCTGCTCGCCGAGGCGGAGGCGCTGCGGGCGATCCCGGTCACCACGCGCAAGGACTTCGTCCGCATCCCCCCGGCCTTCCGCGCGCGCGTGACGGTGCTGACGGTGCGCCTCGAATGGGAGGAGCCGGCGCAGATCGAGCAATTGCTCGAGCCGCACGCCGCGCGGGTGCCCGTGCCGGCGTGAGCCTTTGGCCCCCGCCGTGCGGGGCGTCCGGCCGGCCCGTCTTTCGGGCCCGCCGCCCGCCCGTCCCGGACGCCGAGGTGCGCGGGCCGCAATCCGAAGGGTGATCGCCATGCGCCGCCGACTCGTTCTCAGCCTCGCTGCCGCGCTGCCGACGTGGGGGCGCGCGCCGCGCGCCCAGACCGCGCCGCCGATCGAGGTCTCCGCCGCCTGGAGCCGCGCCGCGCCGCAGGGGGGGACGGGCGCCGGCTTCCTGGTGCTGCGCAACCGCGGCGCAACCCCGGACCGCATCGTCGCCGCGAGTTCCCCCCTCGCCCGTGCGGTCGAGCTGCACACGCACATCCGCGAGGGCGACGTGCTGCGCATGCGCCCGGTGCCGGCGATCGAGCTGCCGCCCGGCGCGGAGGTCCGGCTGGCCCCGGGCGGCCTGCACCTCATGCTGATCGGCCTGCAGCGCCCGCTGCGCGAGGGGGACCGCGTGCCCGTCACCCTGACGCTCGAACGCGGCGGCACCCTGACCGTGGAGCTGGAGGTCCTGGCGGCGGGCGCGCGCGGCCCGGCGGCGTCCGCGCCGGGGGGCGGGCATGGGGCGCCCGGCGGGCATGGCGGCGTACGTCCGCATTGACGGCGCGAGGCGCTGCCGCGAGCCTGACGCCGCATCCGGAGGGACGAGGAGGCCATGGCCCGTTCCTGCCTGCCGCTGTTCGCGGCGGCGCTCGCGCTGCTCGTCTTCGCCGCGCCGGGAGCCGCCGCTGTCCGGCCCGGCGCCGCGGCGGCGGTGCGTCCCCCGACCCTGGCGCAGCAGCCGCAGCCCGATCCGCCGCGCGGTCCTGTCCCGCCCTCGCCCGCGCCGCGGCCGTCGCGCTGCCGCCCGGCGCCGGCGCCGCCGACCAGTTGAGGGCGGCCGGCCGGCGGCGCGGCGGGGACGGGCGGCAGTCGCCGCGCGCGCCATCCGCCGGCGCCCCGCGCCGCGCGTGGCGGCGCCTCAGGCCGTGGCTCGCGCCCGTCGCGCCGTGCGTCGCCATCGCCGCGGGCGGCCGGGCGACGGCGCAGGATCCGCGCGGCGCGTCGCCGGGCGTGCCGCGTCCGGGCATCGGCGCCGAGGACCCGCGCCGGCCGGTCGCCGACCGGAGCGCCGCGCCCTGGCGCGCCCTCGGGCGGGTGCAGACGGAGCTCGGGGCGCGCTGCACGGGGGCGCTGGTCGGCCCGCGCCTGGTGCTCACCGCCGCCCGCTGCCTGCGGGGACGGGGCGGGGCTGGGATGGTGCGGCCGGAGTCGGTGCACTTCCTGCTCGGCTATCACCTCGGCGGGTGGACCGCGCACGCCCGCGTGGCCGCCTTCGCCACCGGCGCCGGCTTCACGCCGCATCCGGTGCGGCCGGGCACGCGCTGGCGCTGCTGCGCGGGCCGCTGCCGCCGCACACGCCGCTCCTGCTGGCCGGATATCAGCAGGACCGGCCGGAGGTGCTGCTCGCCGGCGCGGGCTGCCGGGTCCTCGGCGTCGAGCGCCGCGCGGCGGGGGAAAGCCTGCTGGTGCACGACTGCGCCGGCGCGCGCGGCCGCGCCGTCCCGGCCGGCACGATCGGACCGGTGCCGGACGGGCCGCGCTGACGGGGGAGAGGGCGGGGCGCGGCTACCGGCTCGGATAGGTGCGCGGATAGGTGACCTGCTCGGGCGGCCCCGGCGGGCGCACCGGGCCGACGCGGCCGCAGGCGGCGAGCAGCGTCGCGGCCGTGGCCAGCAGCATCGCCGCCGCGAGCGCCGCCGCCCGGCGCCGGCGCGTCGTCGGCATCATGCCAGCCGCTCCTTCCACTCCGCCGCCATGCGGGCGACGTTCGCCGGCGCCGTGCCGCCGTAGGAGGTGCGCGAAGCGACCGAGGCCGCGACCGTCAGCACCGAGAACACCTCGGCGGTGATGCGCGGCTCCACGCTCTGCATCTCGGCGAGCGTGAGGCCCGCGAGGTCGCAGCCCTTGGCCTCCGCCATCGCCACCAGGCGCCCGGTGACGTGGTGCGCGTCGCGGAACGGCATGCGGAGCACGCGCACCAGCCAGTCGGCGAGGTCGGTCGCGGTCGAGAACCCGGCGCCGGCCGCCTCGGCGAGCCGCGCCACGTCCGGGCGCATGTCGCGCACCATGCCCTCGACGGCGGCGAGGCAGAGGGCGAGGGTCTCGGCGGCGTCGAAGACGCCCTCCTTGTCCTCCTGCAGGTCCTTGAAATAGGCGAGGGGGAGGCCCTTCAGCACGGTGAGCAGCCCGACCAGGGCGCCGGTGACGCGCCCGGTCTTGGCGCGCACCAGCTCCGCCGCGTCCGGGTTGCGCTTCTGCGGCATGATCGAGGAGCCGGTGGTGAAGGCGTCGGAGAGCCGGACGAAGCCGAAATAGGGGTTGGTCCAGAGCACCAGCTCCTCGGCGAAGCGCGAGAGGTGGGTGGCGCACATGGCGCAGGCGAACAGGAACTCGGCGGCGAAGTCGCGCGCGGCGACGGCGTCGAGGCTGTTGCGCATCGGCCCGCCGGCGAAGCCGAGGGCGGCCGCCGTCATGTGGCGGTCTATGGGGAAGCTGGTGCCGGCCAGCGCCGCGGCGCCGAGCGGGCACTCGTCGAGCCGCGCGCGGCAGTCGCGGAAGCGGCCGCGGTCGCGCGCGAGCATCTCGACATAGGCGAGCAGGTGGTGGCCGAGCGTGACCGGCTGGGCGGGCTGGAGGTGGGTGAAGCCCGGCATCACCGTCGCCGCGTGCTCCTCGGCGCGGGCGACGAGGGCGCGCATCACCGCCTCGATCTGGTCGGCGAGGCCGTCAATGGCGTCGCGCACCCAGAGGCGGAGGTCGAGGGCGACCTGGTCGTTGCGGCTGCGCGCGGTGTGCAGGCGCTTGCCGGCCTCGCCGATCGCCTCGGTGAGGCGCGCCTCGATGTTCATGTGGATGTCCTCGAGGCCCTCGTCCCAGGGGAACGTGCCGGCCTCGATGCGGCGCGCGATGTCCTCGAGGCCGCGGCGGATCGCCTCCTCCTCCTCGGCGGAGAGCAGGCCCACATGGCGCAGCATGGCGGCGTGGGCGAGGCTGCCGCGGATGTCCTGGCGCCACAGCTTGCGGTCGAAGCCGATCGAGGCGTTGATCGCGCGCATGATGGCCGAGGGGCCGGCGGCGAAGCGGCCGCCCCATTGCGGGTTGGCGAGGCTCTCGCCGCGTCCTTGGGTCGCGTCCGGACTGGTCACGTGAGGAGGTGCTTCCCGTGCTGCTGCGTCGTCCGACCCGCCGAGGGGTGATCTCGGCCCTGGCCCTGGCGGGCGGCGCCGGGACCCTAGCGGTCGCGCTGCCGGCGCGGCAAGGCCGGGCCGCCGCCCCGCAGGGCCTCGAGCGGCTGCGCGTGACCGACCCGCCGCGGCCCCTGCCCGCGGACTTCGCCTTCACCGACGCGGACGGCGCGCCGCAGACCCTGGCCCGCTTCGCCGGCCAGGGGGTGCTGCTGAACTTCTGGGCGACCTGGTGCGCGCCCTGCGTCGCCGAGATGCCCGCGCTCGACCGGCTGGCGGAGGCGCTGGCCGGGGACGGGATCGTGGTCCTGGCGCTGTCCTCGGACCGCGGCGGGCGGGAGCAGGTCGAGGCGTTCTATCGTCGCCTCGGCATCCGCAGGCTCGGCGTCTGGCTCGATCCGCGCGGCGCGGCGGCGCGCAAGGCGGGGGTGCGCGGCCTGCCGACCAGCATCCTGCTGGACCGCGAGGGCCGGGAGCGCGCGCGGCTGGAGGGCGCGGCCGAGTGGGACAGCCCGGAGTTCGTCGCCATCATCCGCGAGCTGGCCGGTCGCGCCGCGGGCGGGGCGGGCTGAGCGGCGGGCCGGGCGGACGCAGCGGGAGCGCGGCGCTGTCCATTCGCCGGGCAGGGTGCCCAGGCGACGGGCAGATCCCGCAGGCGGGAGGCCGAACCGCGCGGAATTGCCCCCTTGCGCGTCCGGCGCGGCGTTTGCTCCGCTGGGCCGCATGAGCGAGACCCCGACCGATCACCGCCCCGGTCCCGGCAACGGCCCGGCCCGGCCCCTCCTGCTGGTGCGCGACCTCGTCAAGCACTTCCCGATCCGCGGCGGCCTGCTCGGCCGGCCGGTCGGCACGGTGCGGGCGGTGGACGGCGTCTCCTTCGCCGTGCGCGCGGGCGAGACGCTCGGCATCGTCGGCGAATCGGGCTGCGGCAAGTCCACCACCGCGCGCCTCCTGATGCGCCTGCTCGAGCCGGACGGCGGCGGCATGGCGTTCGACGGCGCGCCGGTGGGCGCGAGCGGCGGCGGGATGGCCCTGAAGGAGTACCGCCGCCAGGTGCAGATGGTGTTCCAGGACAGCTACGCCTCGCTCAACCCGCGCCTCCCCATCGAGGACACCATCGCCTTCGCCCCGCGCGTGCACGGCGTCCCCGCGCGCGAGGCCGGGGAGCGGGCGCACGCGCTGCTCGCCGCGGTCGGGCTCGACCCCGCGCAGTTCGCCCGCCGCTATCCGCACGAGCTCTCGGGCGGCCAGCGCCAGCGCGTCAACATCGCGCGCGCGCTCGCGCTGAACCCCCGCCTCGTGCTCCTCGACGAGCCGGTCTCCGCGCTCGACAAGAGCGTCGAGGCGCAGGTGCTGAACCTGCTCGCCGACCTCAAGGAGCGCTTCGGCCTGACCTACGTGTTCATCAGCCACGACCTCAACGTGGTGCAGTGGATCTCCGACCGCGTGCTGGTGATGTATCTCGGCAAGGTGGTGGAGGAGGGGCCGGTCGAGGCGATCTACGAGCGGCCGGCGCATCCCTACACGCGCGCGCTGCTCGCCTCGCGCCCCGCGATGGACCCGGCGCGGCGGCGGACCGAGCCGCCGCTGACCGGGGACCCGCCGAACCCGGTCAACCCGCCCTCCGGCTGCCGCTTCCGCACGCGCTGCCCCTTCGCCGAGCCGGTCTGCGCCGAGCGCGCGCCGGCCGCGGCCGATCTCGGCGGCGGGCATGCGGCGGCGTGCCACATGGCGCTGCCGGGCAGCGGGCATTCCCGGGCCGGGAGGCTCGCGGCATGAGCGGCGCGGCGGCGGCGAGGGAGGCCGCGCGGCCCGCGGCGAACGGCGCGCCGCTGGTGCGGGTGCGCGACCTCACGGTGCGCTTCGTCTCGCGCGACGCGACCGTGTGCGCGGTGAACGGCGTGGACCTCGACCTCGCCGCGGGCGAGGTGCTGTGCATCCTCGGCGAGTCCGGCTCCGGCAAGTCGGTCAGCCTGCGCGCGCTGATGCGCCTGCTGCCGCGCACCGCCCGCGTCGGGGGCAGCGTCGAGGTCGCCGGCCAGGACGTGCTGGCGATGGACGAGCGCCGGCTCGCGGATTTCCGCGGCGGCGTGGTCTCGATGATCTTCCAGGAGCCGATGACCGCGCTCGACCCGGTCTTCACCATCGGCCGGCAGATCGCCGAGACGGTGCGGCGCCACGAGGGGGTCTCGCGCGCCGCGGCCGAGGCGCGCGCGCTCGAGCTGCTGGAGCTGGTGCAGATCCCCTCGGCCAGGCGCCGGCTCTCCGCCTATCCGCACGAGCTCTCGGGCGGGCTGCGGCAGCGGGCGATGATCGCCGTCGCCCTCGCCTGCCGGCCGCGGCTGCTGCTCGCGGACGAGCCGACCACGGCGCTCGACGCCACGGTGCAGATCCAGATCCTGCTGCTGCTGCGCCGGCTGCAGGAGGAGCTCGGGATGGGGGTGATCTTCGTCACCCACGACCTCGGCGTGGCGGGCGAGATCGCCGACCGGGTGGCGGTGATGTACGCCGGGCGGGTGGTGGAGGAGGGGCCGGTCGGGGCGCTGCTGGCGGCGCCGCTGCACCCCTACGCCAGGGGCCTCCTGGGCGCGACGGTGCACGCCGGGCTGCGCGGTGCGCGCCTGACCACCATTCCCGGCGCGCCGCCCTCGCTCGAGCGGCTGCCGGAGGGCTGCGCCTTCGCGCCGCGCTGCGCCGAGGCCGAGCCGGCGTGCCTCGCCGCCGTGCCGGCGCCGCGCCGGCCGGCGCCGGGGCGGATGGCGCGCTGCGTCCGGGTCGGGGACGCCGCACCGGCGGCCGCGGCGGGCGCGCCGCGCGCGGTCTGACGCGCGCCGCACGCCGGGGCCGCTGCCTGTCGCGCCGATTCGCGTCCCGGCCGCTTCCGGCCGTCGGCGATCTGCTCTAGGGTCCGCGCGCATTCGCGGGAGTGAACGCATGCCGGAGACGAGGCGGGGAGGGGCGCACCACGCGCCGCGCCCAGGGGGCAAGCTCTTGGCCGACGCGCTGGTGGCGCAGGGCGTGACGCACGCCTTCTGCGTGCCGGGCGAGAGCTATCTCGACCTGCTCGACGGCCTCTACGCGGTGCGCAACCGCATCCAGCTCGTCACCTGCCGGTTCGAGGCGGGCGCGGTGCACATGGCCGAGGCCTACGGCAAGCTCACCGGCCGCCCCGGCGTCGCGATCGTCACGCGCGGCCCCGGCGCCTGCCACGCCAGCATCGGCGTGCACGTCGCGTTCCAGGATTCGACGCCGCTGGTGCTGATCGTCGGCCAGATCCCCTTCGCCGAGACCGACCGCGAGTCCTTCCAGGAGGTGGACTACCGGCGGATGTTCGCCCCGCTCGCCAAGTGGGTGACGCAGATCGACGACGCCCGGCGCATCCCGGAACTGATGGCGCACGCCTTCGACGTCGCGGTGAGCGGCCGCCCCGGACCGGTGGTGGTCGCGATCTCGGAGGAGATGCAGAAGGAGCTGGCGAGCGTGCCGGACATCGGCCCCGCGCCGGTGCTGCCGCCGCACCCGGCGCCGGAGGCGATGCCGCGGCTGATGACGATGCTCGCCAAGGCGCAGCGGCCGCTCGCCATCCTCGGCGGCTCGCGCTGGACGGCGGAGGGGCGCGCCGCGATCCGCGAGTTCCTGGTCGCCAACGACCTTCCCGTCGCCGTCAGCTTCCGCCGCCAGGGGCTGTTCCCGGGGACGCATCCGAACTACGCGGGCGACCTCGGCGTCGGCGCCGATCCCGGCCTGGTGGCGCGGGCGAAGGAGGCGGACCTGATCCTCGCCATCGGCACCCGCCTCGGCGAGCCGGTGAGCCAGGGCTACACGCTGCTCGACATGGCCGGCCACGGCACGCCGATCGTGCACGTCTATCCGGAGCAGGGCGAGATCGGGCGGGTGTACCGGCCGGCGCTCGGCATCGTCTCCGACCTCAACGCCTTCGCGCTGGCGGCGCGGGCGACGCCGCCGGTGAGCGACCCGCCCTGGTCGGCCTGGACGCGGGAGGCGCGCGCGGCGCGGCTCGCCCAGGCCAGGGCGCCGGAGTACGGCGGGCGGATGAACCTCGCCGTGGCGCTGCAGGAGCTGGAGAAGGTCCTGCCGCCCGACACGATCTTCACCACCGACGCCGGCAATTTCGCGACCTGGCCGACGCGCTTCATGCACCTCTCCGAGGGCCAGGACTTCCTCGGTCCGACCAACGGCGCGATGGGCTACGGCGTGCCGGCGGCGATCGGGGCGAAGATCGTGCATCCCGACCGCACCGTGGTCTGCTTCGTCGGCGACGGCGGCTTCCTGATGACCGGGCAGGAGATCGCGACCGCCTTCCACCACGCGGTCGCGCCGATCATCCTGGTGTTCAACAACCAGATGTACGGCACCATCCGCATGCACCAGGAGCGCACCTACCCGGGCCGCGTCTCCGGCACGGCGCTGACCAACCCGGACTTCGCCAAGTTCATCGAGAGCTTCGGCGGCCACGGGGAGACGGTGGAGCGCACCGAGGACCTCGTGCCCGCCTTCCAGCGCGCGGCGGCGAGCGGCCGGCCGGCGGTCATCGAGGTGGTGATGGATCCGGAGCAGATCACCCACCGCGCCACCATCGCCGATCTGCGCGAACAGGCGCGGAAGGCGGCGGAGGGGGCGGCGGCGAAGCCGCAGCCGGCGGCGGCGCACGCCCCGGCTCCGCATGGCGGCGGCGGGCCGGCGCCGCGGCGCACGGGGCCGCGCATCCGCTGACGCGCCGCCCCGGCGCGGGACGGCCGGCCGTCAGGGGAAGCCGTTGAAGACGGAGAACAAGACGCCGTCACCGGCGGTGAAAGCGGCGTCGGCAGCGTGCAGCATCGGGTTGTCCGATTGCAGCGTGGCGTGCCAGTCGAAGACGTAGAACGACTTGTCTCGCATCCGGATTCCGGTCGCGGTGTGTGCCGTCGTCGTCCCCTGCCGTCGTGGCTGTCGGCGCGCGCGACGAGGGCAAGGCTCGAGCCGGGCTTGGCGGTGCGCAGCGCCTTGTTGATCGCCGCTGCGGTCGCGGCAGCGATGCCGGTGCAGACCAGGCGGGCCTGTTCGTCGGTGGTGCCGAGGCTGAAGAGGGTGCCGGTCTCCTTCCGGACCTCGTTGAAGAACCGCCCGCCCTCGACGGGCCAGCCGCCTCGCGCCATCAGCGAGGCGCCGTAGCTCGCACCGAGGAGGGCGGCGGCGTTCCGGGCGATGAAGCCCAGGTTCCGCAGGCCTCCCGCCCAGCCGAAGCGGCCCGCGATGCGCCCGAGCGCGCTGCCGATCACCTCGCGGCAGCCTGGATCCGCCGCGACCGCGGCGACGACCGCCGCCGCCGTTCCACGCCCCAGGGCCATCCGCCGCCTCCCGGTCTTCGGGTCCCGTTGCCTGGCCGCCGGCCGGTCCGCACGCCGGTGCGGGCCCTTTCGCCCCCAGCTAGGTGGCGGCTGGGCCGGACGGCAATTCACTCGCGTTTCCGTGAGGGGAACCGGGCAGCCGCAGGTCGGGGACGGCGAACGTCGCGTGCGCCGCAGGCGCGCCGGAGAGGGACCGCGACTGCCGCGGCGCCGGTCAGCCCTCGAGCCGGATACCCGTCAGCGCCACCAGCTCCTCCCAGCGCCGGACCTCCTCGCGCTGGAAGGCGGCGAAGGCGGCCGGGTCCAGCGGCGCGGCGGCAAAGCCCTGCTGCTGCAGCCTGGCGACGATCTCCGGCTCGGCGAGCACGCGGAGCAGGGTCGCGCCCAGGCGCGCGACGACGGCGTCCGGCGTGCGCGCCGGCGCCCACAGGCCGAACCACGCGTCCACCGCCATGTAGCCGGCGCCGAGCTCGGCGAAGGTCGGCACCTCCGGCAGGTCGGGCAGCCGCTGCGGCGCGCCGATGCCGAGCGCGCGCAGCCGGCCGTCCCTGACCAGCGCCACCACCTGCGGCCAGGTCGAGACGAAGAAGTCCACCACGCCCGCGACGGTGTCGGTCGTCGCCTGCGCGCCGCCGCGGTAGGGGACGTGCGTGGCGGCGAGCCCCTCGCGCCGGACGAAGCTCTCGGCGATGACGTGGCTCGCCGAGCCGACGCCGGAGGAGGCATAGGCGAGCCGCCCGCCGCCCTTCCCGCGCGCGGCGAGGTCCTGGAGCGTGCGCGCCGGGCTGCTCGCCGGCACCACCAGCGCATGGTGCACTTCGGCGATCCGGCCGACCGGCGCGAAATCCGCCAGCGGGTCGTAGGGCAGGCCGCGCAGCATCGCCGCGTTGGCGGCATGCGTCTGGTTGTTGCCGAGGGCGAGCGTGTGGCCGTCCGGCGCGGCCTGCGCGACCGCCTGGGTGCCGACCACCGCGGCGCCGCCGGGGCGGTTCTCGACCACGAAGGTCGCGCCCGGGATCAGCTCCTGCAGGCGCGGCACGATGGTGCGCGCGAGCACGTCGGTGGAGCCGCCCGGCGGGTAGGCGACGACGACGCGCACGGGGCGCGAGGGCCAGGACGCGGCGGCGGATGGCTGCGCGCGCGCCGGCGCCGCCGCCAGGGCGGCGGGCAGGGCAAGACCGGCGGTCATCAGGGCGCGGCGCGTGAGAGGCATGGCGATCCTTCCTGACGGTTCGGGCGGCGTGGTCGCAACGGCGCGAGGACGGGTCAAGCGGGGCGGGGCGTGTTCCGCGGCGCCGGTCCCGCCCTCCCGCACCTCCCGCCGCAGGGAAGCGTCGGCCCGGCCTCGCGCCGTCGCCGCCGGCACGGTCCGGCCGGTGGCCGCAGCCGGGGCGGGGCCGCCGCTCACGCCGCTTCCAGCCGCTCCTGCAGCTCCAGCCACTCGGCCTCCAGCGCCTCCACTTCCCTGGCGATGGCGGCGCGGCGGGTGCCGGCCCAGGCGATGTCCTCGGGCTTGAAGCGGGCATAGGTGGCGGGGTCGGCCAGCTTCGACTCGATCAGCGCCGCCTCGCGGTGCAGCCGGTCGAGCCGCGCCTCGATCTCCTTCACGCGGGCGCGGAGCGGCGCCTGCGCGGCGCGGGTCTCGGCGCGGTCGCGCCGCGCGTCCGCGCGCGTCGGCGGCGCCGCGGCGTGCGGCTTCGCCGCGCCCTCGCCCGCGGCGCGCGCGCGTTCGGCGAGCAGGGCGCGGTAGTCGTCGAGGTCGCCCTCGAACGGCCGCACGGTGCCGTCGGCCACCAGCCACAGCCGGTCGGCGACCAGCTCGACCAGATGCGGGTCGTGGGTGATCAGCACCACCGCGCCGCCGAACTCCGCCAGCGCCTTCACCAGCGCCTCGCGCGCGTCGAGGTCGAGGTGGTTGGAGGGCTCGTCGAGGATGAGGAGCTGCGGCGCGTCGCGCGTGCAGAGGGCGAGCAGAAGCCGCGCCTTCTCCCCGCCCGAGAGCGCGGCGACGGCGGTCTCGGCCCGGTCCGCGTCGAGGCCGAAGCGGGCGAGCTGGGCGCGGCACTGCTCCGCGCTCGCCTGCGGCAGCGCCGCCTGCATGTGGGAGAGCGGCGTGCCGGCGGGGTCGAGCTCCTCCGCCTGGTGCTGGGCGAAGTAGCCGACCCGGAGGCGCGGCGCGCGCCGCACCTCGCCCGCCAGCGGCGCGAGGCGGCCGGCGAGCAGCTTCGCCAGGGTGGACTTGCCGTTGCCGTTGGCGCCGAGCAGCGCGACGCGGTCGTCCTGGTCGAGCCGCAGGTCCAGGTTCCGCAGCACGGGGCGGCCGTCGTAGCCCGCGGCGGCGCGCGTGAGGGCGATCAGGGGCGGCGGCAGCGCGGGCGGCTCGGGGAAGGCGAAGCGCACCGGCTGGTCCTCGACCACCGCCTCGATCGGCGGCAGGCGCGCGAGCGCCTTCAGCCGGCTCTGCGCCTGGCGCGCCTTGGTCGCCTTTGCGCGGAAGCGGTCCACGAACGCCTGGATGCGGGCGCGTTCGGCGGCCACGCGCTCGTTCTGCGCCTTCTGCTGCGCGAGGCGTTCGGTGCGGATGCGGGTGAACTCGGCGAAGCCGCCGGGGTAGAGGGCGATGCGGCCGCGGTCGAGATGCGCGATCGCGTCCACCGCGCGGCCGAGCAGGTCGCGGTCGTGCGAGACGAGGAGGGCGGCGCCGGGGAAGCGCGCGAGCCAGCCCTCGAGCCACAGCGCCGCCTCCAGGTCGAGGTGGTTGGTCGGCTCGTCGAGCAGCAGCAGGTCGGGCTCGAGGAACAGGGCGCGGGCGAGGGCGACGCGCATGCGCCAGCCGCCGGAGAACGCGCCGATCGGGCGCGCCTGCGCCGCCGCGTCGAAGCCGAGGCCGGAGAGGATGGCGGCGGCGCGCGCCGGGGCGCTGTCGGCGCGGATGGCGATCAGGCGGTCGTGGATCTCGGCGAGGCGCGCGGCATCGGGCTCGGCCGCGAGCTCGGCGAGGAGGGCGGCGCGCTCCGCGTCGGCGGCAAGGACGGTCTCGAGCAGGCTGGCCTCGCCGCCGGGCGCCTCCTGCGCCACGTAGCCGAGGCGGGCGCGGGCGGCGAGGCGGATCTCGCCGCCATCGGGCTGCACCTCGCCGGCGATGGCGCGCAGCAGGGTGGACTTCCCGGCGCCGTTGCGGCCGACCAGGCCGATCTTGCGGCCCGGGTCCACGGCGAGGTCGGCGCCGTCGAGCAGGGTGCGGCCGGCGATGCGCACCGTCAGGCCGCGGATGGCGAGCACGGTCATGCCGGCCCGATAGCGCGCGCCGCCGCCGCGGGCGAGCCTGCCGCCCCCGGCCGGCCGGGCGCGGGCGTCGCGGGGCGCGGCGGGGCTTGCCTCGGGGGGCGCGCTCCCCTATCGGGCGCGCCGCCATTCCCCGAGACGCAAGGAACGCCCATGGCCATCGAGCGCACCCTCTCGATCATCAAGCCGGACGCGACGCGCCGCAACCTCACCGGCCGGATCAACGCGAAATTCGAGGAGCAGGGCCTGCGCATCGTCGCCCAGAAGCGCATCCGCCTGACGCGCGAGCAGGCCGAGGCATTCTACGCCGTGCACCGGGAGCGGCCCTTCTTCGCCAGCCTCGTCGCCTTCATGACGAGCGGCCCGGTCGTGGTGCAGGTGCTCGAGGGCCCGGACGCGGTCGCGCGCAACCGCGAGATCATGGGCGCCACCGACCCGGCCAAGGCCGCGCCCGGGACGATCCGCAAGGAGTTCGCGGAGAGCATCGAGGCGAACTCGGTGCACGGCTCCGACAGCCCGGAGAACGCCGCGCGCGAGATCGCCTTCTTCTTCTCGGAGATCGAGATCGTCGGCTGAGCCCGGCGCCGCCGCGGCAGGCTCAGACGAGGAAGATCGCCATCAGGGCGAGGACCGTGGCCGTGGCGGCGACCGTCCAGGCGAGGAAGCGGCAGAAGCGGTTCCAGAACTGCTGCCGTTCGGCCAGCAGCTCCTCCATGCTCACCGGCGGGGCGGCGTCGGCGGTGGTCGTGTGGTGCGCGTCGGCGGCCATCGGGTCCTCGGTCAGTCCTCGGGCGGATCGTCGGCGCTTCTAGGCAGGCCCGTCCACTCCGGCAAGGGGCTCGCCAGCGCCGCGCCGGGCCGGCCCGAGGCGCCGAGGATCACGGCGCGGGATCCTTCCACCCGCACCCGGCCGGCGGCGAGCCAGGCCAGCGCCGCCGGATAGATCCGGTGCTCCTGCGCGAGCACGCGCGCCGCCAGGGTCTCCGGGGTGTCCTCGGCCAGCACCGGGACCGCGGCCTGCGCCAGGATCGGGCCGGCATCCACCTCCGCGCGCACGAGATGCACCGTGCAGCCGTGCAGCCGAACCCCGGCGGCGAGCGCGCGCGCGTGGGTGTCGAGGCCGGGGAAGGCCGGCAGCAGCGAGGGGTGGATGTTCACCAGCCGGTCCTGCCAGCGCGCGACGAACCAGGGCGTCAGCACGCGCAGGAAGCCGGCGAGCGCGACCAGCTCGATGCCGTGGCGCGCGAGCGCGGCGTCCAGCGCCCGCTCGAACGCCTCGCGGTCGCCGCGGAAGGGGCGGCTCTCGACGACCGCGACCGGCACGCCCTCCGCCTCGGCGTGCGCGAGGCCCGGCGCGTCGGCGCGGTTGGAGAGCACCAGCGCGATCTCGGCCGGATAGGCAGGATCGCGCGCCGCCGCGACCAGCGCCCGCATGTTGGAGCCGCGGCCGGAGATCAGCACCGCGACGCGGCGGCGGCGGGGGGTGGTGCTCATGCGCCGCCGCGCCGCGGCCAGCCGTCCGGCAGGTTCTCGATCCGCAGGGCCGCCGGGCCGGGGGCCGCCTGGAGCCGGCCGATGGCGAACACCCGCTCGCCCTCGGCCTCCAGGAGGCGGATCGCCTCGGCGCGGTCGGCCTCGGCGACCACGACGGCCATGCCGATGCCGCAGTTGAACACGCGCAGCATCTCCCCGGGCGCGATGTCGCCGGCCTCGGCGAGCCAGGCGAACACGGGGGGCACCGGCCAGGCGGCGGCGTCCAGCACCGCCTCGATCCCTGCCGGCAGCACGCGCGGCAGGTTGCCCGGCAGGCCGCCGCCGGTGATGTGCGCGGCGGCCTTGACCAGCCCGCGGCGGTGCAGGGCGAGCAGGGCGCGCACGTAGATCCGCGTCGGCGCGAGCAGCGCGTCGGCGACGGTCGCGGCCGGGGCGAAGGGCGCGGGCGCGCCGGGGGGGAGCCCGGCCCGCGCCAGCACCCGCCGCACCAGCGAGAAGCCGTTGGAGTGCACGCCGGAGGAGGCGAGGCCGAGCACCGCATCGCCCGGCGCAAGGTCGCTTCGCGGCAGCAGCCGGTCGCGCTCCGCGGCGCCCACGGCGAAGCCGGCGAGGTCGTAGTCCTCGGCCGCGTACATGCCGGGCATCTCGGCGGTCTCGCCGCCGACCAGGGCGCAGCCCGCCTGGCGGCAGCCCTCGGCGATGCCGGCGATCACCGCGCGCGCCTGCGCGACGCGCAGCCGGCCGGTGGCGAAGTAGTCGAGGAAGAACAGCGGCTCCGCCCCCTGCACCACGATGTCGTTGACGCACATGGCGACGAGGTCCACCCCCACCGTGTCGTGGCGGCCGGCCTCGATGGCGAGGCGCAGCTTGGTGCCGACCCCGTCGGTCGAGGACACCAGCACCGGGTCGCGCAGCCCGGCGGCGCGCAGGTCGAAGAGCGCGCCGAACCCGCCGAGGCCGCCCATCGTTCCGGGGCGGTCGGTGGTGCGCGCCAGCGGCTTGATTGCGTCCACCAACGCATCACCTGCATCGATGTCCACGCCGGCATCCCGGTAGGTCAGGCTGGTCATGACGGCCTCCTATCGGCTATGGGCAGGGGTGTGTCCCGGCAGGACGCGGAAGGGAAGGGACGGATGCGGGGATTGGCCCGGCTCACCGTCGGACGGCGGGCCTGGCAGGGGCCGCGGCGGCGCGGACATGACCACGCCGGCCGCGGCGGCGCAATCGTGGTGGTGGCGGCGATGCTGGCCGGCGCGCTGCCGGCGCTTGGCGGGCGGGCGGCGTACGCGCAGGAGGCGCCGGCCGCCGAGGCGTCCGTGCCGGCGCGCTCCGCCAATCCCTTCGTCCAGCGGGGCGTCGCGGCGGAGGCGACGGCGGAGAACGGCGTCGTGGCGCGCGAGCGGGCGCTCGCGGCGGGGCGGCGGGCGGCGTGGGAGCGGCTGGCGGCGGAGATCGGCGCGCCGCCGCGCCTGTCCGACGCCGAGATCGAGGCCCTGATCGACTCGATCATCATCGAGCAGGAACGGACGACGCCGACCCGCTACAGCGGCCGCATCACGGTGAACTTCAACCCGGGGCGCGTCCGGGCCCAGACGGGCGCGGGGGCGGTGGCGGGGAATGCCGCCGGCGGCGGGCTCGCGGGCACCGCGGCGGATCCCGAAGCGCCGCGCGCCCTCGGCCCGCCGGTCGCCACGGTGGACGCCATCGCCCGCTACCAGTCGCTCGGCGAGTGGCTGGAGCTGCGGCGGAGGCTGATCGGCGCGCCGGAGGTGGCGCGCCTCGACATCGTCGCGATCGCGGTGGACGGCGCGCGGCTGCGGCTCGGCCTCCGCCAGCCGCCGGTGGCGGCGGCGGAAGGGCTGCTGCACGGCGCCGGCGTGGCGCTCGCCCCGGGCGCCGGGCCCGCGGGGGCGGGCTGGCAGGTCGGCCTTGCCCGAGGGTATTGACCCGAACGGCGCCGGCACCACCCCGCGCCCGCGCGCGGATGCCGCGGCGGCCGCGCTGTTCACGCTGCCCAACGCGATCACGCTCGCGCGCCTCTGCGCGGTGCCGGCGGCGATCTGGCTGATGCTCCAGCACCGGCTCGACATCGCCTTCTGGGTGTTCGTCGGCGCCGGGGTGTCCGACGCGGCCGACGGCTGGCTCGCGCGGGCGCGCAACGCGCGCAGCGCGCTCGGCGCGGTGCTCGACCCGATGGCGGACAAGGCCTTGCTGGTCTCGGTGTATGTGACGCTGGCGGCGATCGGCGTGCTGCCGGACTGGCTGGCGATCCTGGTGGTGTTCCGCGACCTGCTGATCGTCGGGGGCGTGCTGGTGCTCGCCGTCATCGGGGCGCCGCCGCCGATCCGCCCGCTGCTGGTCTCGAAGGTGAACACCGCGGCGCAGATCGGGCTTGCGGCGCTGGCGCTGCTGGTCGGCGGCTACGCGCTCGAACTCGGCGGGCTCGTCGCCGCGATGGTCTGGATCGTGGCGGCGACGACCCTTGCCTCGGGCGCGGCCTATGTCGTCTCCACCATCCGGCGCGGCGAGGCCGGCTCCCGGTGAACGGACTGATCGCGCCACGTCAGGCCGCGAGGCCGGGGGAGACGGCGCCGCCGCGGCGCCAGGACCCGGCGCCGGCCCCGGCCCTCGAGCCGGCGCCGGGACGGGCCGGGCATCGCTTGCCGCCGCCGTCGCCGGGCGGCGGCGGGCCGCGCACCGCGACGCCGCGCCAGCGCCTCGGCCTGGTGCTCGGCCTGTTCGGCGCGCTGCTGTTCGGGCTGTGGCTGTTCCAGAGCATCCTCACGCCCTTCGTGCTGGCCGGAGTGATCGCCTATTTCCTCGACCCGCCGGCGACCCGGCTGACGCGGCTCGGCCTGCCGAGGGGGGTTGCCGCGCTCCTGCTCGTGCTCGCGCTGGTGCTGTTCGCGCTGCTCTGCGTGGTGCTGCTCTGGCCGCTCGTGATCGCGCAGATCGGCGTGCTGGTGACCAGCCTGCCGAGCTACGTCGCGCGCGTCGGCGCGGCGCTGCGCGACGCGCTGGAGCGGCTCGGGGAGGCGGTGGGGCCGGAGTACATGGACGCGCGGCTGCGCGAGCTGGCGATCAGCCAGGTCGGGGGGATGCTCTCCTGGCTCGGCACCTCGGCGACGCGGCTGCTCGGCGGGGGGGTTGCGATCTTCAACGTGTTCACCTTCGTGGTGGTCACCCCGATCGTCGCCTTCTACCTGCTGCGCGACTGGCCGCGCATGCTCGCGCGCATCGAGAGCTGGCTGCCGCGCCGCTCCGCCAACACCATCCGCCAGCTCGCCCGCGACACCGACCGGGTGCTGTCGGCCTGGCTGCGCGGGCAGCTGCTCTGCTCCACCGGGCTCGGCATCTACTACGCGCTCGGGCTGACCTTCGCGGGGCTCGAGCTCGGGCTGATGGTCGGCCTGCTGTCCGGCATCCTGACCTTCATCCCCTATGTCGGCTCGACCACCGGCCTAGTGCTGGCGACGCTCCTCGCGATCGGCCAGTTCGGCACCTGGGACGGGGTGCTGCTGGTGGTGGCGATCTTCGTCGCCGGGCAGATCGTGGAAGGCTACATCATCTATCCCTACCTTCTCGGCGACCGGGTGGAGCTGCATGCGGTGTGGGTGATCTTCGCGCTGTTCGCGGGCGGCGTGGCCTTCGGCTTCCTCGGCGTGCTGCTCGCCGTGCCGATGGCCGCCGCGCTCGGCGTGGTGGCGCGCTACTGGCTGCGCCGCTACCTCGAGAGCCCGCTCTATCTCGATCCCCCGCGCACCGGGACATGAGGGACGGCGGGCCGGGCGGGCGCGGCGGGAAGCGTCGCCCGCGGCAACTGGCCCTGGCGCTGCCGGTCGCGACCTCCTTCGCGCGCGAGGAGGTGCTGGAGGACGAGTCGAACGCCGCTGCGCTCGCCTGGCTCGACCGCGTCGCGGATTGGCCGCAGGGCCGTCTCGCGCTGTGGGGGCCGCCCGGCGTGGGCAAGAGCCACATGCTGCGTGGTCTCGCCGCCGCGCGCGGCTGGCGCGTGCTGGAGGGGCCGGCGCTGCGCGGCCTGCCGGAGCCCGGGCCGGCTGCGCTGGACGACGCCGACTGCGCGGCCGAGGAGCGGGCGCTGCTGCACCTCATCAACCTGTGCGCGGAGCGGGGCGAGCCGCTGCTGCTCGCCGGCCGCGACCCGCCGGCGCGCTGGCCCGTGGCGCTGCCCGACCTGGCGAGCCGGCTGCGCGCCACCCACGCCGTGGCGATCGGCCGGCCGGGCGAGGCGCTGCTCGCGGCGCTGCTCGCCAAGCACTTCGCCGACCGGCAACTGCGCGTCGCGCCGGAGGTGCAGGCCTGGCTGCTCGCCCGGCTGCCGCGCGAGGGCCGGGCGCTGGCCGAGGCCGCGGCACGGCTCGACCGCGCCGCGCTCGCCGCCGGCGGGGCGGTGACCCGGGCGCTGGCGCGCGAGGCGCTGCGCGGCCTCGAAGGGTTCGACGACGGAACGGACGCGGCGGACGACGGGGCCGCGCCCGCCGCGCCGCGGGATTCCACGGCGGCGTCCCTCCTGCTGTAGTCTTGGCACATGAACGTCCCCGCCGTCGCCGATGCCGCCCCCGCCGCGCTGCGGACGCCGCCGCCGGAGCCGGCGGAGGGGCCGCCCGCGATCGCGCCGGACAGCCCGGAGCGGTTCATCAACCGCGAACTGTCCTGGCTCGACTTCAACCACCGGGTGCTGGAGGAGGCGGCGAACCCGCGCCATCCGCTGCTCGAGCGGCTGCGCTTCGTCGCCATCTCGGCCTCCAACCTCGACGAGTTCTATTCCGTGCGCGTCGCCGGGCTGGTCGGGCAGGAGCGGGCGGGCGTCACCAGGCCGTCCCCGGACGGGCTGACCCCGGCGCAGCAGCTCGCCGCGATCCACGCCCGCGCGCAGCGGCTGATCGAGGAGCAGCAGCGCAGCTGGCTCGAGCTGCGCGGGCTGCTGCGCGCCGCCGGGGTGGTGGTGGTGGAGCCGCGCGAACTCTCCGAGGCCGATCTGCGCTGGCTCGAGACCTGGTTCATGGAGCGGGTCTTCCCGGTGCTGACGCCGCTCGCCGTGGACCCCGCCCATCCCTTCCCCTTCATCGCCAACCTCGCGCTCTGCATGGTGCTCAAGCTGGTGCGCGAGGAGGACGGCGGGACGATGCGCGCGCTGCTGCCGCTGCCGCCGCAGATCGAGCGCTTCATCCGCCTGCCGGCGCCGGCGGGCGGGAACGCGGCCCCGCTCGGCCCCGGCCCGGCGACGATCCGCTTCCTGCTGCTCGAGGACCTGATCGGGCTGTTCCTCAACCGGCTGTTCCCGGGCTTCCTCCTCGCCGAACAGGGCCTGTTCCGCCTCATCCGCGACACCGACGTGGAGTTCGAGGAGGAGGCCGAGGACCTGGTGCGCTCCTACGAGACGGCGCTGAAGCGGCGCCGCCGCGGCCGTCCGATCCGCCTCTCCGTCACCGCGGCGACGCCGCCCGACATGGTGGACTTCGTGGCGGAATCGCTGGCGGCGGACCGCGGCAGCGTGTTCGTGGTGGACGGGCTGCTCGGCGTGGCCGACCTCCGCCAGCTCATCGTGGACGACCGGCCGGACCTGCTGTTCACGCCCTACACGCCGCGCTTCCCGGAGCGGATCCTGGACTACGGGGGCGACTGCTTCGCCGCGATCCGCGCCAAGGACATCGTGGTGCACCACCCCTACGAGAGCTTCGACGTGGTGGTGCAATTCCTGCGCCAGGCGGCGCGCGACCCGAACGTGGTGGCGATCAAGCAGACGCTCTACCGCACCAGCCGCGAGAGCCCGATCGTCAAGGCGCTGATCGAGGCGGCGGAATCCGGCAAGAGCGTGACCGGCGTGGTCGAGATCAAGGCCCGCTTCGACGAGGAGCGCAACATCGCCCTCGCGCGCGAGCTGGAGGCCGCCGGCGTGCAGGTGGTGTACGGCTTCGTGGACCTGAAGACCCACGCCAAGGTGAGCCTGGTGGTGCGGCGCGAGGGCGGGACGATGCGCTCCTACGCCCATTTCGGCACCGGCAACTACCACCCGGTCACGGCGCGGGTCTACACCGATCTCTCCTTCTTCACCGCCGACCCGGCGCTGACCCGCGACGCGGCGCGCCTGTTCAACTACCTCACCGGCTACGCGCGGCCGGAGCGGATGGAGGCGCTCGCCTTCGCCCCGCTCACCATGCGTCCCGTGCTGCTCGGGCTGATCGAGCAGGAGATCGCCTTTGCGCGCGAGGGCAAGCCGGCCGGCATCTGGATCAAGGTGAACAGCCTGGTGGACGAGCAGATCATCGACGCGCTCTACCGCGCGAGCCAGGCGGGCGTGAAGATCGACCTGGTGGTGCGCGGCATCTGCTGCCTGCGGCCGGGCGTGAAGGGCCTCTCGGAGAACATCCGGGTCAAGTCCATCGTCGGCCGCTTCCTCGAGCACAGCCGCATCTACGTGTTCGGCAACGGGCACCGCCTGCCCTCGCGCCGCGCGCGGGTGTTCATCTCCTCGGCCGACCTGATGGCGCGCAACCTCGACTGGCGCGTCGAGACGATGGTGCCGGTCGAGAACCCGACGGTGCATGCGCAGGTCCTCGACCAGATCATGGTGACCAACCTGAAGGACACGATGCAGTCCTGGGTGCTCGGGCCGGACGGGGTCTATCGCCGGCTCGATCCGGGGCCGAACCCGGTCTCGGCGCACGAGTACTTCATGACCAACCCCTCCCTCTCCGGCCGCGGCAGCGCGCTGCACCGCGCGCCGCCGCGCCCGGTCGCCCCCGTGCCGCGGCGCGGCCGGCCGGACCGCGTGCAGCAGGACTGAACGCCTTGGATCTCTCGCTTCTCCCCGGCGGCGCGGCGGACGCCGCCCCCGCCGTGCCGCCCGCGGTCGCGCCGCGCTGCGGCGTGGTGGACCTCGGCTCGAACTCGGTGCGCCTCGTCGTCTTCGAGGGGCGCCTGCGCAATCCGGTGACCGTGTTCAACGAGAAGGCGGTGCTCGGCCTCGGCCGCGGCCTCGCCTCCACCGGGCGGCTGAACGAGGCGGCGGTGGAGCAGGCGCTGACGGTGATGGGCCGCTACCACGCGGTGGCGCGCGCCATGGGCGCCGACCCGGTCGAGGTGCTGGCCACCGCCGCGGTGCGCGACGCCGTCAACGGCCCTGCCTTCGTCGCGGCGCTGCGCGCCCGCCTCGGCCCCGACGTGCCGATCCGCATCCTCACCGGCGAGGCGGAGGCGCGGCTCTCGGCGGAGGGCGTGCTGCTCGGCTTCCCCGGCGCCGATGGCGTGCTCGCCGATCTCGGCGGCGGCTCGCTCGAGCTGGTCGAGCTGGTGGAGGGGCGGCCGGGGCGGGTCGCCAGCCTGCCGCTCGGCACGCTGCGCCTCGCCGAGCGCGCCGGGGGCGAGCCCGCCCGCGCGCGCGCCGTGGTCCAGTCGGAACTGGAGCGCGTGGCCTGGCTCAAGGAGCGCGCCGGCCGCGACCTCTACCTGGTCGGCGGCGCCTGCCGCGCGCTGGCGCGGATGCACATCGCGCAGACCGCCTATCCGCTGATGATCGTCCACCACTACGCGCTGCCGCGCGACGAGGCGCGCGACCTCGCCTCCATGGTGATGGCGGCGACGCGCCGCACGCTCGAGCGCATGCCGGGCGCGCCGGCGAAGCGGCTGGCCGACCTGCCCTTCGCCGCGGTGGTGCTGCGCCGGCTGCTGCGCGCCAGCGGCGCGCGGCGCATCGTGTTCTCGGCCAACGGCCTGCGCGAGGGCTGGTACGCGGGGCTGCTGCCCGAGGCGGTGCGGACCGCCGATCCGCTGCTCTCGGCAGCGCAGGATCTCGCGCTGCGCTTCGGCCGCGACCACCGCCTGCCGGAAGCGCTGTTCCGCTGGACGGCGCCGCTGTTCGAGAGCGAGCGCCCGGCGGAGCGCGCCTTGCGCGAGGCGGCCTGCTGGGTGAGCGACATCGGCAGCCACGACCATCCGGACTACCGCGCCGAGCAGGCCTTCCTGCGCGTGCTGCGCCAGCCCGGCGTCGGGCTGGACCATCACGCGCGCGCCTTCCTCGCCCTCGTGGTGGCGCTGCGCTACGAGGCCGAGCCGGACGCGCCCTGGATGCGGACCAGCCGCGTCCTGCTCGATGCCGCCGCGGTGCGCCGGGCGGAGATGCTGGGCGCGGCGCTGCGCCTGGCCTACACGCTGTCCGGCGGCACGCCGGCGCTGCTCGCCGGCACCGCGCTCTCGCGCCGCGGCGGGCGGCTGGTGCTGCGCCTCGTCGAGGGCGGCGGCGTGTTCGCCGGCGAGAGCGTCCTGCGCCGCGTGGAGGCGCTCGGCGCCGCCTTCGGGCTGGAAACCGTGGTCGAGGTGGCGGGCGGCTGAAGCGGCCGCCTGCGGTCCCCTGGCCGCGGGGCGGAGGAGGGCGCGCCGGAGCGCGCCTTCGCCGGGCCGCTGTCGCGCAGGCCTGCCGGCGTCGTGGCCCCGTGCCGGACGCGCCGTCGTTGCCGCGGGCGAGCGGAGGCGAGGCGGCGCGCCATGCCGGAGGTTTCCGCTGGCGGCCGCCGCGCCTCGTCCCAGGGCCGGAGCGACCGGCCGCCGGTCCCTCAGGCGCGCTCGGCGGCGGCGCCGGCGGTGACGAAGCCCTCCACTAGGTTGGCGGCGGCGAGCTGGGCGCGGCGCCACTCGGCCAGCTTCTCGCCGCGCACCATCAGCGTGACCGACAGGCCGGGCCGGACGTCGAAGGTGAGGGTGCAATTCGCGCCCGGATCCACGGTCGCGGTCTGCCAGGAGAGCGGCATGTTCGCCGGCGTCTCCTGCAGGTCGCGGGGCGAGCGCGGACAGCGGCCATAGACCAGCTGCCCGCTCGCCACGCGCTCCCCGAACTCGAGCGAGCCGCCGGGCTGTCCGCGCGGGCCCGCGGGGGCGGTGAAGAAGCGGACGCCGTAGGGATCGCCGCCGCCGACCGGCGTCAGCCTGCGCCGCACATCCGCCCATTGCTGCTCCGCCGAGGTGCGGTTGGCGGTGACCACCATGGTGAAGGAGTCGCGGCAGCGGGGGCGGGTCTCGATGCAGCGCCGCGAGGCCTCCGAGCCCGGATTCTCGGGGTCGGCCCAGGCGAGATAGGCGACGAAGCCGCGGGAGCGGCGCGCCGCGTCCGCCCGGTTGCCGCCCAGGAGGTGGCTGGGCACGGCGAGACGATGCGGGCCGACCTCCAGCACCTCGGTCGCGGCCGGGCCACTCCAGGCCTGCTGCCCCGCGTGCAGGGGCCGTGGCGCCGGGCTGGTCGGCCCGGTGCCGCTGTTCGGCCAGACCTCGCCGAGCACGACGCCCAGGAAGAAGGCGAAGACGCCGCCGAGGAGCCAGCGCAGGCCGTGCCTGGCCTCCTGGGCGGCGCCGGGATCGAGCTCCCGGGCAAGGGGCACCTGGATGACGTTGTGATGCTCTGCCGCCTCCCGGGAAGTGCGCACGTTCCTTATCGCCATGACGCACCACCTCCGGCGCCGCGAGGGACTCGCCCCTGGGCTTGGCGCGCGGCCCTCTGCCCGCGCCCCCTGGCGGGAGCGGTGGAGGGGAGGATCCCGTCGGGGGGCGGTATTCTCCTCATCGTCCCTGCCTGAACCCGGGGGGAGGGCGGCCGAGGCTGCACATCAACCAGGCAGCGATTAGTTTGGATATCACGAATTTTGGGGAGGGTGCAGGTGAGAATGCAGACCGCATCGTGAATTTAAACAGTCCGCACCGAACGGCTCGTACCGACATTTCCGCCGACATGGCCTGGATGTCACACTGTTGCTTGCACGCAGCGGAGTCCTGACGAAAGTCCAGACCGCTCCCGACCCGACAGCACGAACAATTCGTCGCCATGACGATCGGCCGCCCGGTCGCCGGCGGCCGGCAGGCGTCGTTGGGGATGGCGCGTTCCCCGGGGTTCCGTCCCGGGACACAGGCCGGGGTGCCTTCCGCCCCGCCTCGACGGCTGCGGGGAGACGTTCGCCCCGCTCCGGTCGCGTCCTCCCGTTCCTGCCGCGAGGGCCGATCGTGTGCGCGCCGGGCGACGGCCGTGCCGTGTCCGGTGCGGCCGGACGGGAGCGGAGCGCACGGGGCAGGGCTGCGACGGAAAACGAGACGGCCCACGCGAGGTGGGACGTCGGCGCGGCGGTTCCTCCTCCGGCCGGAACCGTCCTGGCCCTCGGCCTGCAGGCCGTCCCCACCCCGGCCCGCCGGGGCGGCCGGTTGCGGCGCAAGCCGGCATCGGCGGCCCTTCGCCTCGCCGCCCTCGCAGGGCGCGTGTGCTGCTGCGGCTGGGTTTCCGCGCCGCCGGGCGCCCGCGGCGAGGGCCGCCGATGGCGCCGCGGCGGCCCCTGCTGGTCGGGTCCGGCGGCGGACTGTACACCTTCGCCGACAGGGCCGAGGGGCGCAGCCGGCGCCCCGATCCGGCCGGACGGGGGGCGGGGGACCGGCCATGCGACCGATCGGGGTGGACACGCCTGCGGCCCGGAGCGCCGCCGATCCGGGCGCCTGCCGGACCTTCCCGCCCGCCGAGCGGGCGCGCCGCGATCTCGATCTCCGCGCCACGGCGCGGCGCCGCGAGGACGCGCCGCGAGGCGGTGACGGGCAGCCTGCGGCCGGAGCCCCGCGGCCGGCGGATCCCCGGCCGCCACGTCGCCCTGCAGGCGCGCACCGCCTTCGGGGCTGGCGCGGAGCCGGAGCGCCGGCGCGACACCTGCCGCGCCGTGGCGTCGCGCACGGTGCGCGGCGGCATCCGCGGCCGGAACCGTGACGCGCGCCGCCGCGCCTTCGGGCGCCGCCAGGCCGCGGCGCCCGGCCTGGTCCGCGCGGACCGGCGCGGCGAGCCGCGCCGGTCGCGATCGCCGGACGCCACACCGCCCGGCGCCCGCCCGCCCTGCCCGTCCGGGTGGCCATGAACCGGGGTGACGTGCGGCCGGACCGCGCCGCCGCGGACGGGGCGGAGGACGCGCCGGGGGGCGTGGCGGCGGCGCGGGCCGGATCGCGCCTTCTCGCCGCCGCCGCGCCGCTGCTCCTGCTCGCCGCCGCGCTGGCGCTGCGTGCGCTCGGCTTCGTGCCCGCGGTGATCGACACCGACGAGGGGCTCTACATCCTCCAGGCGCGCGCCTGGCTGCGCGGCGACGGCTGGCCGCTCGCCGCCGTCTGGGACATGCATCCGGTCGGCGCGCCCGCCCTGTTCGCGCTGGCGATGGCGCTGCTCGGCGAGAGCCTCGGCGCGGTGCGGCTGTTCGGCGCGATCGCGGTGGCGCTGACCGGCTGGGCGCTCCACGGCGCGGCGCGCGCGGCCGGGGCGCCGCGCGCCGTGGCGCTCGGCGCGGGGCTGCTCTACGCCGCCTACAGCGTCCGCCTCGGCGGGCTCGCGACCAACACCGAGCTGCTGCTCGCGCCCTTCGTCGCGGCGGCGATGGCGATCGCGATCCGCGCCGCCGGGCGCGCGGCCGAGGGGGACGGGGCGGCGCCGCGCTGGGGCGAGATCGTGGCGATGGGGCTCCTGGTCGGCGCGGCGCTGACGGTGAAGCCGGTGGCGGCGCCGGAGGGGTCGCTCGCCTTCCTGCTCCCGACCCTGCCGGCGTGGTGGCGCGGCGCGCTGCCCTGGCGGCGCGGCCTCGCCATGGCCGGCGCCTACGCCGCGCTCTGCGCCGCGCCCACCGGTCTGTTCGCGCTGGCCTACGCGCTGCACGGCGCGTTCGCGGCGTTCCTCGACGGCTCCTTCCTCGCGCCGCTGCGCTATGCGGGCGGCCGTGCGCCCCTCGACGTCGTGGCCTGGCAGGTCGGGACGGCGCTGCTCGTGCTCACCTGGCTGCTCGTCTTCGCCGGGCTCGCGCTGCTGGTGCGGCACGGGCGCGGCGCGGCGGGCTGGTTCCGGCGCCTGACCGCGATCGGCGCGCTCTGGTTCGTCGCCGCGACCCTCGCCGTCGTCATGCCGGGCATGTATTTCGACCACTACTTCCTGATCTGGCTGCCGCCGCTCTCCCTGCTCGCGGCCGCCGGCGCCTGGTGGCTGGCCACGGCGCGCATCGCCCCGCTCGCGCGCCGGGCGGGCCTGGTCGCCTTCGCGCTGCTGATCGGCGCGCTCAGCGTGAACTCCTGGCTCGGCGACGCGGTGCCGCGGCTGCGGCGCGGCATCGGCCTGCGCGAGCCGGATCCGGTGCGCGAGGTCGCCGCCGCGCTCGCCGCCACGGTGCCGCGCGGGGCGCCGGTGCTGATCGCCAACTACCATCCGGTGGTCTATGCGCTGGCCGATGTCGGGCTCGCCACGCGCTATGCCTTTCCGGCGCAGCTTACCGGCCCCTACGGCGCGGTCGCGGGCATTGACATGGACGCCGAGGTGGCGCGGGTGCTCGGCGCGCGCCCCGCGGCGATCGTCGTGGACCGCGGCTGGTGGACGGCGATGCGTCCGGCGGTGCGGGGGATGGTCGAGGAGGCGCTCGCCGCCGGCTACGAGCTCGCCGCGACCGTGCGGGAGGAGCGCGGGCCGGTCGAGATCTGGCGCCGGCGCTAGGGCCGGTCGCGGGCGGCGGAAAGCGACCGGAAGCGTGGACCGGCCCGACAGGCGACGCGCCGGGGCCGCCGCAGCGGGCACGGCCGAGCGGAAGCGGCCCTGGAGCCGGTTTCGCACGCTCCGGTTCGCCGCGACCGCCCTCGCCCGGTGTCTGCCGGACCGATCCGCGCTCCCGGCCGCCTGCCCCGTCCGCGGCCGGCTCTCGGGGGACCGCTCTGGCCAGCGCCGGGCGGCCTCGCTAAAGCCGTTTCCGCTCGGCCGTGCGCGCGGCAACGGCTCCGGCGCGTTGGCTGGCGAGCGGATTCGCGCTCCCGGCCGTTTCCCGCCGTCCGCGATCCGCTCTAAGGGGGCGCCGCGACGCCGCGCCGATGCCGGGGGCCGTCCGTGTCCGAACAGCTCAGCTACGTGCTCTCTAAGGTGCTCTGGTTCCCGCTGCGGCCGGGGACCCTGGCGCTGCTGCTCGGCTGGCTCGGCCTCTGGGCGCTGTGGCGGCGGCGGCGCTGGGGGCGCTGGCCGCTGCTCGCCGCGCTCGGCTTCTATACCGCGATCCTCGCCACGCCGCTCAGCCAGTGGGTGCTGATCCCGCTCGAGGAGCGCTTCCCCCGCCCGGCCGAGGCGCCGGCGCGGGTGGACGGCGTCGTCGTGCTCGGCGGCATGGTGGACCAGAACCTCACCGAGGCGCGCGGCCTGCCGGCGCTGAACGGCGCGGCGGAGCGGCTGACCGAGATGGTCGCGCTGGCGCGCCGCTACCCGGAGGCGCGGATCGTCTTCACCGGCGGCCAGGGCTCGCTGGTGCATGGCGGGCTGACCGAGGC
This sequence comes from Caldovatus aquaticus, assembly GCF_019458025.1. Classification (GTDB taxonomy): domain Bacteria; phylum Pseudomonadota; class Alphaproteobacteria; order Acetobacterales; family Acetobacteraceae; genus Caldovatus; species Caldovatus aquaticus. The sequence goes on from NZ_JAHZUY010000019.1 coordinate 35,924, forward strand.
GGATGTCGTGCGCTCGCTGCTCGCCGCGCTGGGCGTGCCGGAGGCGCGCGTGACCTACGAGGACGCCGCCCGCAACACGCACCAGAACGCGGTGCTGACGCGCGTGCTGGTGCGGCCGCGGTCGGGCGAGACCTGGCTGCTCGTCACCTCGGCCAGCCACATGCCGCGCGCGATGGGCGTGTTCCGCAAGGCGGGGTGGGAGGTGGTGGCCTGGCCGGTGAACTACCGCACCGGCCGCAGCCTCGCCGCCTGGTACGACGCGCCCTTCCCGGAGCGGCTGGCGCAGTTCGAGACCGGGCTGCGCGAGTGGCTCGGCCTCGTCGCCTACCGGGCGATGGGCCGCACCGACGCGCTGTTCCCGGCGCCCTGACGGCGGCGGCGGGCGCTCCGGATCCCCGCCGCTCCGGAGCGGCCCGTGCGGGCGGGAGGCATCGAACCGGTGCCGGCCGGCCGGGAGGGGCGGCTCCCCCCGCCGCCGCTCACCGCCGCGGCCGGGCGAAGAGGCGCAGCATCGGCGGCAGGGTGACGAGGACGGCGAGGAGAATGCAGGCGAGCGAGAGCGTCAGCAGGACGCCCATGCTCGCCGTGCCGGGATGCGAGGAGAGGATCAGCGTGCCGAAGGCGCCGAAGGTGGTGAGGGTGCTGAACAGCACGGCGCGCGTCAGCCCCGTCGCGAGCAGGCTCCGCCGCCCGGCCTTCCAGGCCGCGACGTAATACACGTCGAACGCCACGCCGATGCCGAACAGCAGCGGCAGGGCGATGATGTTGGCGAGGTTGAGCGCCGGCCCGAACAGCGCCGTGATCGCCAGCGTCATCAGGCCGGCGAGGCCGAGCGGCGCCAGGGCCAGCACGACGAGGCGCAGGTCGCGCAGCGCGGCCAGCAGCAGCGCCGTGACCAGGGCCAGGGCGAACGCGCCGGCCTGGAGGAAGGAGCGCAGGATGCTCGCCGAGGCCTCCAGCATGGATACCGGCGGGCCGCTCGCCTCGGGCGCCACCGCCTGCACCGCGCGCGCGAAGCGGCGCAGCACGCGGTTGTCGTCGGAGAGGTCGCGCGGCGCCACCTCGACGCGGGCGCGGCCGTCGGGCGTCAGCCAGTCGCGGCGCAGGTCGGGCGGCAGGTCCTCGGGCCCGAACGGCTCGGTCACGGCGAGCGCCTCCGCGAGGCGGTCGAGGGTGTCGCGCAGGCCGGGCAGGAGCGCCGCGGCCAGCCGCGCGCGGCCCTCCGGCGGACCCTCCGCCACGGCGCGCAGGGCGGCGGCGGCGCGCGCGACGTTCGCCGCCTCGCCCCGGCCCCGGGCTGCCCTCGCCAGCGCCTCGGACGCCGCGGCCAGGGCGCGCGCCACGGCCGCGTCCGTCGCCGGCGGCGCGGCCGCCGCCTCTGCGGCCGCGAGGCTCGGCCCGAGCAGCGATGCGGCGTCGGCGATGAGCGCGAGCTTCTCCTCCTGGTCCGCGGGGACGAAGCTCAGCAGGGTGCGCGCCTGCCCGACCTCGGGCAGCGCCTCGAGGCGCGCGGCCAGCGCCGCCGCCGCCTCCAGGCTGGGGGCGAGCACGTCGAGCGTGTTCGGCGTCGTCTCGATGTCGCGCATCAGGTCGCGGATGGTGGCGACCGATTCCTTGCGCGCATCGCGCAGGTTCATCGGGTTGAAGTCGAACGGCACGCGCGGCAGCAGCGCGAGGCAGCCGAGCGCCAGCAGCAGCGCCGCCGTGACCACGGCGCGCGCCCGGCGGACCAGCGCCGCCTCGATGCGGCCGAGGACGGCGAAGCCGATCGGTTCCGCCTCGCCCGGCGCCCGGAACAGCAGCAGCAGCGCGGGCAGCAGGGTCAGGCTCAGCAGCCAGCCGACCAGCATGCCCGTGCCGGCGATCACGCCAAGCTCGGAAACGCCGCGAAACTCGCCGGGTGCCAGGGCGAAGAAGCTGCCCGCGATGGCCAGCGCGGCGAGCAGCATCGCCGGACCGGCGCTGTGGCCGGTGGCCCGCAGCGCCTCCTCGAGGCGGTCGCCGAGCAGGTGGCGCTCCTCGCGGTAGCGCACCGCGTACTGCGCGGTGAGGTCCTCGCCGAGGCCGATGAACAGCACGGCGAAGGCCACCGAGAGCAGGTTGAAGGCGCCGAAGGCGAGCAGCCCGAAGGCGCCGGTGAGCACCAGGCCGGCCAGCACGGTGAGCAGCACCGGCGCGATCACCCGGACCGAGCGCAGGGCGAGGAACAGCAGCGCCGCCTCGAAGGCGATCGAGAGGGCGGTGGTCAGCGTTGCCGATTCGCCGAGGGTGGCGAACTCGTCGTCGGAGAGCACGACCGGCCCGGTCAGCCGGACCCGCACCCCGGCATCCTCGGTCAGCCCCAGCCGGGCGATCTCCGCGCGGATGGCCTCGGTCGCCGCGGCACCGGGCGAGAGCGCGGAGAAGTCGAGCACCGGCTGGACCAGCACGAAGCGCCTGAGCGCCAGCCGCGAGGGCGGCCGGTCGGTCAGCAGCGCGGTCCAGTCGAGCGGCGCCACCCGCCCGGCGCGCGCCGCCTCGGCCGACCGCGCCAGCGCGCCGAGGGGGCGGTCGAGACTGGCGAGCGTCGTCTCCCCGCGCGCCACGCCCTCGGCCATCAGGTCGAGCGCGTGGGCGACCCCGCGCAGCGTGGGGTCCGCGGCCAGCGTGCCGAGCAGGGGCTGCGCCTCGATCAGCCGCTCGGTGGTGGCGCGCAGCTCCTCGAGCGGCAGGTAGAGCAGGGCGTGGCGGCGGAAGAACGCGCCGGCGCCGGGCCGGCGGACGGAGCGGAACAGCTCCGGTCGCGCCCGCAGCGCCGAGTCGAGCGCCGCCGAAGCGCGCTCGGCGACGTCCGGCGTGACCCCGTCCACCACCGCCACGATCAGGTCCTCGCGCTGCGGGAAGGCCGCGGACAGCGCCTCCTCGGTCTGCCGCCACGGCAGGTCGGGCGGGAACAGCTTCACCACGTCGGTGTCCATGGCGAAGTTGCGCACGAGGTGGAGCCCGCCGGCGAGGACCAGGACAAGGCAGGCCAGCGCGACCGCGCGCGGCCGGCGGCAGGCGAAGCCGACCAGCGCCGTGCAGAGCCGTTCGAGGAGCGGCCCGGGCCGTTCAGGATTCACGGTAGAAGGTCAGGATCGTGCCGACGAGGATCAGGCAGGCGGGCCAGATCCAGCGCGCCGGACGGGCCAGCGCCTCCGGCCCGCGCAGTTCGGTCCAGCGGGCGCAGCCGCCGGCCACCGCGAGGACCGCGAGCGGGAGATGCGAGAGCTCGACCAGCAGCGCCTCCTTCCGGTCGGCGATGGCGTGGGAATGCGCGAGCAGCAGCACGCCGCCGGCGACCATGGCGAGCGGGAAGACAAAGCGCGCGCCCATGTTGCGGAGTCGTCCCAGGCGCACCCCCCATTCCGAGAGCGCGAACGCCGCCACCAGCAGCCCTGCGAGCTTGTGCTGGACCACCTCGGGATCGCGCAGGGCGGTAATTAGGTCGATGGGGCCGAGGGGCCAGACCTCCGGGTCGGAACGAACCAGGATGAAGCCGGCGAGGCCGAGGAAGACGAGCGGCCAGTGTCGCGCGAGCGGGATGCGCCGGCTCGCGTCGAGCAGGGCGGCGAGGCCGACCAGCAGCACGAGAAGCCCGGACCAGTTGTGGTTGTATTCCGACCACGCGACGTTCTGCGCGTTGCGCGGCGGCGGCTCGCCCGCACCGGGCACGTAGCCGGCCGGCGCCCGGGCTGCCGGGGTCCGCCGCGCCTCCTCCTCGAGTCGCGCCTGCAGCGCGGAAATGGCAAGGGTGGCGTGGTCGGGGCCGACGAGGCGGGGCGCGCGGGGCGTGAAGCGCTCGACGATCTCGGCCAGGGTGAGGCGGTCCTCGCGCAGATCCACCGCCGGTGGCAGCGAGGTGATCGAGGCGGCGGCGGCGAAGACCGCGAGCCCGAGCGCGATCTCGCACTCGACGAAGCGCCGGACCAGCGGCAGCCGCCTGCCGGCGGCATCGTCCGCCCGGTGCAGCAGCAGGAAATTCGCGCCGCCGAGGGCGAGCAGGAGGGCGAGCATCGCCGCCTTGGTCATCGCCATCGCGCCGTAGGCGGTGCCGTAGAGCGCCTCCGGCTCGCCCAGGTAGCCGTCCCAGAACCCGACCACCCCGAGCAGGACCAGCCCCGCTCCGGCCGCCGCCTGGCGCGAGTAGGCGCGGCCGACCTGCCGTGCGGGGGCGGGCTCCAGCCGGCGCAGGGCGTCGAGCAGCGGCGGCAGCCCGCCGAGCCAGAGCGCCGCGCCCGCCTGGTGCGCCAGGGTGGCGAGGAACAGCAGGCCGCGCCCCTCCGGCCGCGCGACGGCGTGGCTGCCGGCGGCCGCGGCGGCGAGCAGGGCGAGCGCCGCGGCGCCGAGCGCGGCGCGGCGCCAGCCCGGCGGCGCGGCACGCGGCGCCGCGAGCGCCGCCAGAACCAGGGCGGCGCCGAGCATGGCCCCGCTGGCCTGCACCGGCGCCGCCCCGAGCGAATCGCCCACCGGCCGTCCCAGCGTGCCGGCCAGGACCACGGCCTGGAGCGCCGCCGCGGCCAGGGTGACGACCAGCGTCGCGACCGCTCCGCGCAGGGTCCAGCGCCGGGCGAGGGCGAGCAGCAGCGCGCCCTCCGGCCGCGCGGCGCCGCGCGGCGCCGCGATCAGCGCCAGGACCGCCGCGCCGCCCGCCAGCGCCGCGCGCGCGGCGTCGCCGGCGGCGTCCAGCAGCACCGCGCCGAACCCGTAGATGTCGAGCAGATACTCCACGGTGGCCGCGCCGCGTCAGGGCGCCGTGGGGGGGACCACGGTGAAGCGGATGTCGCCGCGGGTGATGTGGCCGTCGAGCGCCAGGACCTGCCAGCGCAGCCGCCAGGCGCCCGGCGTCAGCGGCGGGGTGCGCGCGGCGAGGACCACCGGCTCGGCCCCGGGCGGTGGCGCCGGCGCCAGCGGGACCTCGGCGCCGTCCGGGCCGATCGCCACCAGGCGGCAGCGGGCATGGTCGATCCGGCTGTTGAAGCGCAGCCGGACGGTCGCCGGGCCGGGCGGAAGCCTCGAGTCCGGTGCCGGCTCGGAGGCGAGCACGACGGCATGGGCATGGGCGCGGCGGCCCGCCGGCGGAAGCGCGAGCGCCGCGGCGAGGGCGGGCACGAGGCCGCGCCGCCGGCAGGGAAGGGGGCGCCGGGGCCGCGGCGAGGCCACGATCCGGGGGGAATTCAGAGTCGACAGGTCAGGAAATCCTTTTCAAAGACGCATCCGGACCGGCATGTTCGCCTGGCCGGCGAGGGCCCGCCGCCCTGCCCCGTTACCACGGGGCGCCGGAGATGCGAATGTTGCGGATGCCGTGACGGGGCGATGGTAGAGACCGACCGGGGCGCGGCCTGCGGCGCCCGATGGGGGGGTGAGGCATGCGGGTGATCCTGGCGCAGCCGCGCGGCTTCTGTGCCGGCGTCGTGCGGGCGATCGCGATCGTCGAGCGCGCCATCGAGAAATACGGGCCGGGCGTCCATGTGCGCCACGAGATCGTGCACAACCGGCGCGTGGTGGAGGAGCTGGAGCGCCGCGGCGCGATCTTCGTCGAGGAGCTCGACCAGGTGCCGCCCGGCGCGGTGACGGTGTTCAGCGCCCATGGCGTGGCGCGGCAGGTGGAGGCGGAGGCCAGGGCACGCGGCCTCGACGTGCTCGACGCCACCTGTCCGCTGGTCTCCAAGGTGCACAACGAGGGCCGCCGCTACGCGGCGCAGGGCCGGGCGGTGATCCTGATCGGCCATGCCGGCCATCCGGAGGTGATCGGCACGCTCGGCCAGATCGACGGCGAGGTGCATCTGGTGGCGGACGCGCAGGACGTGGAGCGGCTGCCGCTGCCGCGCTCGCGGCCCGTCGCCTACGTGACGCAGACGACGCTCTCGGTGGACGACACGCGCGCCACCATCGAGGCGATCCGGGCGCGCTTCGACGACGTGGTGGGGCCCGACACGCGCGACATCTGCTACGCCACCCAGAACCGCCAGCAGGCGGTGCGCGCACTGGCGCGCCAGTGCGACGTGCTGCTGGTGGTGGGGGCGGCCAACAGCTCCAACTCGAACCGGCTGCGCGAGATCGGGGCGGAGCAGGGCGTGCCGTGCCACCTGATCCCGGACGCCTCGGCGCTGCGGCCGGAATGGGTCGCCGGCGCGCGCACCGTCGGCATCACCGCCGGCGCCTCCGCGCCCGAGAGCCTGGTGCAGGAGCTGGTCGAGGCGCTCGGCCGCATCGCCCCGGTCGAGGCGGTGAGCACGCTCGAGGGCGTGGTCGAGAACGTGCACTTCCGCCTGCCGGCCGCGCTCGAGCCGCGCGCGGCGGAAGCCGCGGCGCCGGCGGAATAGGCGCGCCATGGGCATTCCCCTCGCGCAGCAGCTCCGCATCGGCGCCTACATCCTGCGCCAGCGCCTGAAGGGGCGGACGCGCTATCCGCTGGTGCTGATGCTGGAGCCGCTGTTCAGGTGCAACCTTGCCTGCGCCGGCTGCGGCAAGATCGACTATCCCGACCCGATCCTGGACCGCCGCCTCTCCTACGAGGAGTGCATGGAGGCGGTGGACGAGTGCGGCGCGCCGGTGGTGGCGATCGCCGGCGGCGAGCCGCTGCTGCACAAGGAGATGCCGCGCATCGTCGAGGGGTGCCTGGCGCGCGGCAAGGTGGTGATCCTCTGCACCAACGCGCTGCTGCTCGAGAAGCAGCTCGACAAGTTCAGGCCGCATCCGCGCCTCACCCTCGACATCCACCTCGACGGCGACCGCGAGCAGCACGACTGGGCGGTGAGCCGGAAGGGCGTCTACGACCGCGCGGTGAAGGCGCTGAAGGCGGCGCGCGAGAAGGGCTTCCGCGTCGCGATCAACTGCACGCTGTTCAACAACGCCGACCCCGATCGCATGGCGCGCTTCTTCGACGACGTCACCGCGATGGGCGTGGACGCCATCATGGTCTCGCCGGGCTATGCCTACGAGCGCGCGCCGGACCAGGAGCACTTCCTCAACCGGCGCCGCACCAAGGAGCTGTTCCGGGCGATCTTCGCCCGCGGCAAGGGGCGCGGCTGGCGGTTCGGCAACTCGCCGCTGTTCCTCGACTTCCTCGCCGGCAACCAGAGCTACCGCTGCACGCCCTGGGGCAACCCGACGCGCAACGTCTTCGGCTGGCAGCGCCCCTGCTACCTGCTCGGCGAGGGCTACGCGAAGAGCTTCCGCGCGCTGATGGAGGAGACCGACTGGGACGCCTACGGCACCGGCAACTACGAGAAGTGCGCCGACTGCATGGTGCACTCCGGATACGAGGCGACGGCGGTGATGGACGCGGCGCGGCGGCCGTGGAAGGCGCTGTGGGCGGCGCTGCGGGGGCCGCGCACCGCGGGGCCGATGGCGCCCGAGATCCCGCTCGAGGGCCAGCGCCCGGCGCGCTACGTGTTCTCACGCCATGTCGAGCAGGCGCTCGCCGAGGAGGAGGAGCGGCAGAAGCGCGGGCGCGCGGCACCCCAGATCGCGGCCGAGTAGCGCGGCCGCGCGCGCGAGCGCGGCGAGCGCCGCCCGGCTGCGCCGGGCAAGGCGGAGCAGGTCCGCGAGGTCGCCGGGGCGGCGCGCGAGCGCGCACAGCACGCCGAGCGGGGCGGCGCGGCCGTCGGGGGCGACGCCGGCGAGGGCCGCGGGCGGGATGGGTTCCGCGGCGGTGTCGGCGACGGCGCGCAGCGCGGCGAAGGGAACGCCGCGCGCCGCGGCGAAGGCGGCAGCGGGCTCCGATTCGAGATCCACGGCGAGCGCGCCGGTCGCCGCACGCAGCGCGCGCTTGGCCTCCGGCGTGGCGGCGACCGCTCCGGCGCCGGCGAGCGGGCCGCGCCGCGCCCCGGTGACGGCGGCGAGCCGGGCGGACCAGGCGGGATCGGCCGGATGGACCGCGCCGCAGGCGCTGCGGATCTCGGTGGCGGCGAGCAGGGTGCCGGGACCCAGCGCCGGATCGAGGGCGCCGGCGAGGCCGAAGCTGAGCACCGCGCCGGCGCCGCCCCGGGCCGCGAGCAGCCGCGCCGCCCGGCGCGGATCGCCCCCGGTGCAGACCACCGCCACCCCCTCCGGCAGCAGCGCCGCCTCGCGCCGCAGGCCGACGACGACCAGGAGCGGCGCGGGCGGCGTCACAGCCCGTGCGGCACCGCGCGCGAATTGCCGCGTCGCAGGCTGCGCAGCCGGGCCAGCGCCCAGAGCGGGAAGATCTGGGGGTAGCCGTGGTAGCGCAGATAGAACACGCGCGGGAAGCCGGTGCCGGTGTAGGCCTCCTCCGGCCAGGTCCCGTCCGGCCGCTGGGCGCGCAGCAGGAAGGCGGCGCCGCGCTCCACCGCCTCGTCCTGCACCGCGCCGGCCGCCATCAGCGCAAGCAGCGCCCAGGCGGTCTGCGAGGCGGTGCTCGGCGCCGCGCGCGGCCGCTCCGGGCCGAGCGCGTAGCTCGCCCCGTCCTCGCCCCAGCCGCCGTCGGGGTTCTGGTGCGCCTTCAGCCAGGCGACCGCGCGCCGCAGCGGCGGCGCCTCCGGCGGCACGCCGGCCGCGTTCAGCGCCGTCACCACCGACCAGGCGCCATAGACGTAGTTCACGCCCCAGCGGCCGTACCAGGAGCCGTCGGACTCCTGCTCGCCGAGCAGCCAGTCGCGCGCCCGCGCCAGCGCGGGGTCCTCCGGCCCGCGGCCGAGCTGGGCGAGCAGGGCGAGGCAGCGGCCGGTCACGTCCGCGGTCGGCGGGTCGAGCAGCGCGCCGTGGTCGGCGAAGGGGATGTTGTTGAGCGCGTGGTGCTCGTTGTCGGCGTCGAAGGCGCCCCAGCCGCCGCCGCGCGACTGCATGCCGCGCACCCATTCCTCGGCGCGCGCGATCGCGCGGTCCACCTCGGGGCCGCGCAGCAGGCCGGAGCGCCGCGCGCGGTCGAGCGCGAGCGCGACGGCGGCGGTGTCGTCCACGTCCGGATAGTGGGGGTTGGCGTACTGGAAGGCCCAGCCGCCCGGCCGCACGCCGGGGCGCTGCCAGGCCCAGTCGCCGGCCACGTCCAGGACCTGGCGCGGCAGCAGCCAGGAGAGGCCGGCGCGCGCGGCCTCCGCGGCGCGCGGCTCGCCGGTCTCGAGCAGCGCGTGGCAGGCGAGCGCGGTGTCCCACACCGGCGAGAGGCAGGGCTGGACGTAGATCTCGCCGTCGGCGCGCTCGGTCACCAGCTTCTCGATCGCGGCGCGGGCGGCGAGCAGGCGCGGATCGTCCGCCGTGGCGCCGAGGCAGCGGTACATCAGCAGCGCGTTGACCATGGCGGGGAAGATGGCGCCGAGGCCGTCCTCGCCGTTCAGCCGCTCGGTGACGAAGCGCTCGGCGAGCGCCTCGGCGCGCCGGCGCGGCCCGGCGGGGAACAGGCGCTGCGCCGGCTGCAGCACCCGGTCGAGGGCGCGGAACAGGCCGGCCCACGGCTCCCTCTCGTGCCCGCCGCCGGGCCAGCGGCGCACCTGCTCGGGCGGCACGAGGAACAGCTCGCGGACGCTCACGCCGCGCGGGTTGGCGGCGCGCGGGCGGTGCGCCATCACCACCAGGAGCGGCACCAGCACCGTGCGCGCCCAGTAGGAGATCTTCGCGATGTGGAACGGGAACCACCGCGGCAGCAGCATGATCTCCGGCGGCATCACCGGCACCGCGCGCCAGGGCACCTCGCCGAACAGGGCGAGCGCGATGCGGGTGAAGACGTTGCAGCGCGCCGCGCCGCCGGCGGCGAGGATCGCCTCGCGGGCGCGGCGCATGTGCGGCGCCCCGGGGTCGTCGCCGATCAGCCTGAGGGCGAAGTAGGCCTTCACGCTGCAGGAGACGTCGAGCGCGCCGCCGTGGAACAGCGGCCAGCCGCCGTGCTCCGGCGACTGCAGGCGGCGGAGGTAGCGGGCGAAGCGGGCCTCGCGCTCGGGCGGGTCGGGCTCGCCGAGGAAGTGGCGCAGCAGCACGTATTCGGCCGGGATGGTGGCGTCGGCCTCGAGCTCGAAGGCCCAGTGCCCGTCCGGGCGCTGGGCCGCGAGCAGGGCGGCGGCGCCGCGCGCGATCGCCGCATCGAGCGGGTCGCGGCCGAGGAGGTCGGCCGGCGCGGCAGGCGCCGCCGAGGAAAGATCCTGGATCTTCGACACGCTGGTCCGTCCCTGGGCCGGCCACCATAGCCCGGGGCGCGAGCGCGCCGGAAGGGACCGGGGGCGGGGAACGCCCAAGGGATGGCCGCCGCGGCTGCGGCGCGCGCCGCCGGACCGGCGCGACGGGATCAGCCGTCGGCGGCGCGCGACGGATCCGCCCGCGGCCCCGGCTCGCCCTTCCACAGGCCGCCGCGCCCGCGCGCCTCCTGCCAGGCCGAGTCCAGGGTGAACAGCATGTAGGCCGCGGCGATGCCCGGCAGCGCCAGGCTCCAGGCCGGCGAGAGCCCGTAGAAGCGCGCGATCGGGACGAAGGCGCCGGCCATGGCGAGCCAGCCCGCCGCGCCGAGCGTGCGCGCCGCGCCGGCGCCCGAGAGGGCGAGCGCCGGCGGCGCCAGGAACACGAGCGCCAGCGCGAGCAGCATCCCTGCCAGCGCCAGCGGACGGTAGCCGAGCTGTGCATAGGCGGTGCGCGCGACCATGCGGCGGATGCCGCCCACGCCGGCATAGCCGCGCAGGCTCGCCACGCGGTCGGTGAGGCCGATCCAGATCGGCCCCACCGCCTTCATCCGCCGGGCCAGCGCGCAGTCGTCGATGATCGCGCCGCGGATCGGCTCGAGGCCGCCGGCGCGCTCGAAGGCGGCGCGGCGCAGCAGCACGCAGCCGCCGGCGGCGGCGGCGGTGCGGGCGCGGGGGTCGTTAGCCCAGCGGAACGGATAGAGCATCTGGAAGAAGAACACGAAGGCCGGGATCAGTGCCCGCTCGGCCGGGCTTTCGCACCGGAGCCGCGCCATCAGCGAGACCAGCACGGCGCCGCCCGCCTCCGCCCGCGCCACCAGGCGGCGCAGGCTGTCCGGCGCGTGACGGATGTCGGCGTCGGTGAAGAGCAGGTAGTCGGCGGGCGGCGCGCCGGCGAGGCGGGCCAGGCCCTGGCGCAGCGCCCAGAGCTTGCCGGTCCAGCCGGCGGGGCGCGCCGCGCCGCGGACGACCTCGAGCCGCGGGTCGCCGCCCGCGGCCGCGCGCGCGGCCGCGGCGGTGCCGTCGCGGCTGCGGTCGTCCACCACCACGATCCGCAGCGGTCCCGGATAGTCCTGCGCGAGAAGGCTCGCGACGGTGGCGCCGATCGTCTCCGCCTCGTCGCGCGCCGGGACCACCACCGCCACCGCGGGCCACCTTCCGGCCGGCTCCGGCAGCGAGGCGGCGTCGCGGTCGGTGACGTCGCAGCGCCAGAAGCCGCCGCGGCCGAGGAGCAGCACCGCCCAGGCGAGGGCCGCCGCGAGCGCGACTGCGAGGCTCATCGCGCCAGCATCCCCTGCGCGCGGAACCAGGCGAGGGCGTCGTCCACCCCCTCGGTCCAGGGGCGCGCCCGGTAGCCCAGTTCGCGCTCCGCCTTGGCGCTGGAGAAGAACATCCGCCGCGCCGCCATGCGCAGCCCGTCGCGGGTCAGCATCGGCTCGCGCCCGGAGAGGCGTGCCCAGCCCTCGGCGGCGAGCGCGAGCGGCCAGAGCGGGGCGCGCGGCAGGCGCACCGGATCGCGTCGTCCCGCCCGGCGCGCGATGTGGCGCAGCAGGTCGCCGAGCGCGACGTCCTGGCCGCCGAGGATGTAGCGCTCGCCGACCGCGCCGCGCTCCAGCGCCGAGACGCAGCCGGCGGCGACGTCGTCGGCGTGGGCGAGGTTGAGGCCGGTGTCCACATAGGCCGGCATGCGGCCGCGCGCGGCCTCGAGGATCACCCGCCCGGTCGGCGTCGGCCGCCGGTCGCGCGGCCCGACCGGGGTCGAGGGGTTGACGATCACCGCCGGCAGGCCCTCCTCGCGCACCATCGCCTCCACGACGCGCTCGGCGAGGGTCTTGCTGCGCTTGTAGGGGCCGATCGCCTCCTCCGGCCGGGCGGCGTCGGTCTCGTCCGCCGGGGTGCCGTCGGGGCGGGGCTTCAGGGTGGCGACGCTGCTGACGTGCACGACGCGTTCCGCCCCGGCCGCGAGCGCCGCCCGCATCAGGGCGCGGGTGCCGGCGACGTTGACCTGCTCCATGCGGGCGGGGTCGGGGACCCAGAGGCGGTAGTCGGCGGCGCAGTGGATCACCGCCGCGCAGCCGGACGCGGCGGCGCGGAGCGAGGGGGGATCGAGCAGGTCGCCGGGCACCACCTCCACCTCCAGCCCTTCGAGCAGCAGGCGGGGGGTGCCGGGCCGGACCAGGGCGCGCACCGGCCGGCCGGTCGCGCGCAGGGCGCGCGCGATGGCCGAGCCGAGGAAGCCGGTGGCGCCGGTGAGCAGCACGCGTTCGGGCATGGTCTCCGCGGGGCGGGGGCTCCGCCGCAGGTGTCGCCGGGGGCGGTGCCGGTGTCCAGTCTCGCGCGGCGCCGCCCGTGCTATGCCCCCGGCCATGATCCGTCCCGATCCACGCCGCCGCCCCGTCCTGCTCGGCGCCGCCGCGGCCGCCGCCTGCGCCGCCGCCCGGTTCCGTCGCGCCGCTGCCCAGGCCGGCGGCGCAGCCGCCGGTCCGGCGGCCGACCCGGTCGCCGTCGTCGAGCGCTTCCACGCCGTGCTGCTCGACGTCATGCGCCATGCGCGGCAGCTCGGCCCGCGCGGCCGCGAGCGGCGCCTGCGGCCGGCGATGGAGGCCGCCTTCGACCTGCCCGCCATGGCGCGGATCGCCGTCGGCCCGGCCTGGACCCGGATGACCCCGGCGCAGCAGGCGGCGGTCGCGGAGGCCTTCGCCGACTGGTCCGTCGCCACCTACGCCGCCCGGTTCGACGGCTACTCCGGCGAGACCTTCACCACCCACGGCGTGACCGAGTTGCGCGGCGGCGACCGGCTGGTGCGCACGACGCTGAACCGGAGCGACGGCGAGCCGGTGCAGCTCAACTACCTGCTGCGCCAGGGCGCCGATGGCGCGTGGAAGATCGTGGACGTCTACCTGACCGGGACCATCAGCGAGCTCGCCTCCCGCCGGGCGGAGTTCGCCACGATCCTGCGCGAGGGCGGGCCGGAGCGCCTGGCCGCCGAACTCCGCCGCCGCAGCGAGGCGTTGCTGCGCGGCTAGCGCCGTTTCCGCTCGGCTGTGCGCGCGGCAACGGCTCCGGTCTGCTGTCTGTCGGGCGGATTCGCGCTCCCGGTCGGTTCGGGCCCTCCGCGATCCGCTCCGGCGCCGATCGGGGACGGCCGGCCGGGCGCGGGACCGGCCCGGACAGGGAGCGGGCGGCGTCGGCGCGGACGCCGCCGGGCAGGACGGCGCGGGGCCTTCGCGGCGCCTGGCCGGTCAGCGCGGGCCGGACCCCGCTCCCGGCCCCGCGGGCGGGGGGCGGGTCGCGCCGGGATCCTCCAGCACCTGGGGCGGCGCCTCGCCGGGTTCGGCCGCCCCGCCCGCGGCGAGGGAGCGCCGCAGCTCGGCCGCCCGCCGCTGGCGCCAGATGCTCCGCAGCCGCGCATAGAGGTCGAGCGATTCCTCGCGCAGCCTCTCGAACGACTCGATGTTCTGCTCGCGCAGGTCGAGCCCGGCCACGGCGCCGCGGGCGAGGTTCGCCTCCCACGGGATCAGCCAGTTGAGCGGGTTGAGGAAGCCGTCGCCGACCAGCCCGACCGTGTCGCGCACGCTCGACGGCCCGGCGATGGGCAGCACGAGATAGGGCGATTCGGCAATGCCCCAGACGTAGAGCGTCTGGCCGAAATCGCCGGTGCGCCGCGCGATGCCCCAGTCCGTCGCGACGTCGAACAGGCCGCCGAGCCCGACCGTCGAGTTGAAGAAGAAGCGCATGGTGGTGTGGCCGGCGTCCTCCAGCCGGCCCTGCAGCACGTTGTTCACCAGCACGCGCGGCTCCTCGAGGTTGTCGAGGAAGCGGCGGATGCGCACGCGGGCGAATTCCGGCACCACGGCGCGGTAGGCGCGGGCGGCCGGCAGGATCACCGCGTCGTCCACGGCGAGGTTGAAGTCGAGCACGCCGCGGTTCAGCCGCTCGTTCGGGTCGCCGGGATCGGTCGGCTCCTCGTCGGCCGAGGCGGCCGAGGCGCCGCCGGCGGTGCCGTTGCCGTTCCCGCCGGCGGTGGCGCAGGCGGCAAGCGGACCGAACAGCAGGATCAGGAGCAGCCCGCGGAGCAGGCCCTGGTGGAGGGATCGGGGCAGACGCATCACATAACCATAGCGGATCGTACGGAAAATCGGGCAAGCGCGAAACGCGGCGGGGACGGATGCGGCCCGCGCGGGACGGCCGTCGGGCGGGGCCGGTCCCCCTGCCGGGCGCCGGCCGGCGGGCGCCGCCGGGCAATCCCGCTCCGGCGCGGGCGGGTCCCGGCCGGACGGCGCCGCCCCGCCCGGGTGGCGGGCGAGCCGGGCGCGCCCCCCGCCGCCGATTTCGATTCGCCCGGCCTTCCGGCTCCCCCGCCCGATGGGCTAGATCCTGTCCATGGCCGGGCAGATCACCACCGAGGATTTCGAGCGGGTCGAGATCCGCGTCGGCACCGTCGTGGACGCGCAGCCCTTCCCGGAGGCACGCAAGCCGGCCGTCAAGCTGTGGGTGGATTTCGGCGCCGCGCTGGGGGTAAGGCGGTCCTCGGCCCAGCTCACCACCCATTACACGCCGGACCGGCTGATCGGGCGGCAGGTGCTGGCGGTGGTGAACTTCCCGCCGCGCCGGATCGCGGGCTTCGAGAGCGAGGTGCTGGTGCTCGGCGTGCCGGACGAGAACGGGGCGGTCGTGCTGATCCGGCCCGACTTCAAGGTGCCCGACGGCGGGCGGCTGTTCTGAGGCGCCGCATGTCGCCCGCCTCGCCGCGCTACTACACCGTCACCTGGGACCAGCTGCACCGCGATTCGAAGGCGCTCGCCTGGCGCCTGGTCGGCCTGGGGCCGTTCCGGGGGGTCATCGCGATCACCCGCGGCGGGCTGATCCCGGCCGCGATCGTGGCGCGGGAGCTGGAATGCCGGGTGATCGAGACCGTCTCCGTGCTGACCTACGAGGAGGAGGCGCGGGGCGCGCCCCGCGTCGCCAAGCTGCCCGCCGCCGCGGGCGACGGCGCCGGCTGGCTGCTGGTGGACGACCTGGTGGACACCGGCACCACCGCGAAGGTGGTGCGGGCGCTGCTGCCGAAGGCGCACTTCGCCACGGTGTACGCGAAGCCCCAGGGCCGGCCGCTGGTGGACACCTTCATCACCGAGGTCAGCCAGGACACCTGGATCCTGTTCCCCTGGGACACCGAGCCGCAATTCATCGCGCCGATCGCGAAGGCGCGGGCCGACGGCGGCGCGCGCTAGAGACGGCCGCGGACGGCAGGCCCGGGCCGTGGCGGCGGGCACGGCCGGGCGGGAACGGCGCTAGGGTCTGTACCCAATTGCCGTGGGAACGGTGCGGTGATTCGCCCTGCCCAACGGCGGGAGATGAAGGGTGTCGCGCCTGTTCGGGCTGAGCGACGTGCCGTGGGCGGCGAGCGAGCCGCATCCGGCGATGGTCCACACCGGGCCGCGGCGCGTGGACGACCGGCGGGGGATCGGCGGCATCGTGCACCGTTTCCGCGAAGGCTGCCGCTGGCGCGCCCTGCCGCCGGAATAGGGGCCATACGCCACCGTCTTCAACCGTTGGAACCGCTGGAGCCAACGCGGGCTCTGGCAGCGCATCCTCGCCGCCCTCGTCGCCTGCG
>NZ_JAHZUY010000020.1 GCF_019458025.1 Caldovatus aquaticus
GGGCCGGCGGCGCGGCGGGCGATGGAGGCGGCGGTCGGCCCCTTCCTGCAGGCCGATCCGCCGGTCCCGGTGGCGGTGCCGGCGGCGCTCCCGGCGGTGCCGGTGCCCGCGGCGGGGCCGCGCCGCCCGCCGGCCGCGGCCTCCGCCGCCCGGCGCAACGGGATCACCTGGCGGGTCAGCGTCGGCGGCCACCGCATCGCGCTGCGCACCACCGAGGACGCCGCGGGCGGCCTGGTCGAGATCGCCGTCACCCTTTCCAAGGAAGGCGCTGCCTTCCGCAGCCTGATGGACGCGCTGGCGCAGGCGGTCAGCCTCGGCCTCGCCCGCGGCGTGCCGCTCGCCGACTACGTCGAGGCCTACGCCTACACCCGCTTCGGGCCCGCCGGGACGGTCGAGGGCGATCCCGACATCCCGCGCGCCACCTCCTTCCTCGACTGGATCTTCCGGCGCCTGGCGCTCGACTATCTCGGCCGGCGCGACCTGCCGCAGCCGAGCGAGGAGGATTGCGCGCCCGACGCGCTGGGCAGCGCCGCGCGGCAGGTCCTGCCGCTGCTGCCGCTGGAGCTGCCGCCGGGGCGGCCGGCGCCGCGCCGCGTCGCGCGGCGGCGGCCGGCGCGGGGGTTGCGCGCCGCCGGGGGCTGATCCACTCCTCCGCCCCGCCGCTGCGGAAGAAGAAGGAGGACGACATGGCCGCCGGACGCATCGAGGACCGCCTGCGCGCGCTGGGCATCCGCCTGCCCGAAGCGGCGGCGCCGATCGCCAACTACGTCCCCTTCTGCGTGACCGGGAACCTGGTGGCGGTCTCGGGCCAGCTCCCGCTCCAGGACGGCGCGCTGACGGCGACCGGCAAGCTCGGCGCCGGCGTGTCGCTGGAGCAGGGGCGCGCGGCGGCGCGGGCCTGCTTCCTCAACCTCGTGGTGCAGCTCCGCGCGGCCTGCGGCGGCGATCTCGACCGGGTGCGACGGGTGGTGCGGCTCGGCGGCTTCATCGCCTGCACGGCGGAGTTCACGCAGCACGCGCAGGTGATGAACGGCGCCTCGGACGCGGCGGTGGAGATCTTCGGCGAGGCCGGGCG
This sequence comes from Caldovatus aquaticus, assembly GCF_019458025.1. Lineage (GTDB taxonomy): Bacteria > Pseudomonadota > Alphaproteobacteria > Acetobacterales > Acetobacteraceae > Caldovatus > Caldovatus aquaticus. The sequence goes on from NZ_JAHZUY010000020.1 coordinate 1,076, forward strand.
CCATGCCCGCACCACGGTCGGGGTGCCCTCCCTGCCGCTCGACGCGCCGGTCGAGGTCGAGGGACTGTTCGAGATCGCCTGAGCCCGGGGTCGCGGCGGCGCGGCCCGCGCCGTGTCGGGTTTCCGCTTGCATGATTAGGAATCCTAACTATACTGGGCGCATGTCCGCCGCGCCCGAGCCGCTGCCGACCCGCATCGCCGCCGGCCTCGCCCGGCTCTCGATCGCGCTCCGCGCCGGGCAGTGGCGGCTCGCCGAGGCGCACGGCCTCTCCGCCACCCAGGCGCAGATCCTCGGCCTGCTCGCCGCCCGCGCCGCCGAGGCGGCGCCGCTGCGGCCGGCGGCGGTGGCGGAGCAGCTCGGCATCACCCGCGCCACCGCCTCGGACGCGCTGGCCGCGCTGGTGCGCAAGGGGCTGGTGGCGAAGCGGCCCGATCCGCGCGACGGCCGTGCCGTCGCCCTGGCGCTGACGGCGACGGGCGCGGCGATGGCGCGCGCCGCCGGCGACGCGCCGGCGCTGCTCGCCGAGGCGGCGGCGGTGCTCTCGCCCGCCGACCAGGCGGCGCTGCTGCGCCTGGTGGTGAAGATGATCCGCGGCCTGCAGGAACGCGGCGCCATCGCGCCGGCGCGGATCTGCGTCACCTGCCGCTACTTCCGCCCCCACCTCTACGACGACCCCGCGGCGCCGCACCGCTGCGACTTCGTCGGCGCCCCCTTCGGCGACGCGGCGCTGCGCGTGGACTGCGCCGAGCACGCGCCGGCCGCGCCGGCGGCGGCCGCGGCGGCCTGGCGGCGCTTCGACGCCGGCCCGGCGGCGCCCGCGGCGCCGGCGCCGGCGCCGTCCCCGCCCGACGCCTTTCCCTCTGCACGGAGCGACCAGCCATGAGCGAGCGTCTGCGTGCCCTGCTGCTTGCCGCCGCCTGCCTCGGCCCCGCCGGCGCCGCGGCGGCGCCCGCCGCGATCGAGAGCCCGCCCGGCGGGCCGAACGGCGCCCCGGCCGAGCCCGCCTTCGACATCGTCCGCACCGAGATCCGCCTCGCGGGCGAGTACCTCGTCTTCCGCATGCAGGTCGCCGGCCGCGCCGGCGCCGTGGTGCCGACCCCGACCGGGCGCCAGGAAGGGGCCGAGGCCTTCGCCTATGTCTGGCCGACGCGTCTCGACAGCGCGGCGGTCGGGTTCGAGCCGGGCCAGGGCATCCTCGCGCTCGCCGCCACCGCGCATCCCGATTTCGACGACACGCCGCTCGAGGACGAGAACGGCGACGGCAACCCGAACAACGACGGCGGCGTCTGGCACAGCCACTGGGTGGTGCTGGTGCCGGACGAGGCCTGCGGCCCCGGGGCGCTCAAGGTGCGCGACATCCCGCCGGGCGCGCGGCCGCGCCTGCCGCCGACCTGGCCCGGCCTGCCGATCCTGCTCGACAGCCCGGGCCACCGGCCGGCGATCGCCGGGCCTGTGGCGGAGATCCGCATCCCGCGCGCGCGCATCGCCGCCGAGACCGCGGGCGTCGCCTTCGACGGCGTGACCGCCGGGCTCCGGGTGAACGCCAGCCTGCACGCGCCGCTGCTCTGCGTGGCGCGGGTGTTCGACGTCGCCTCGGGCGGGCTGACGCTGCCGGGGCGGATCGAGTAGGCGGGGCGCGCGGCGGCCGGCGCGGGCGGCTTGCGCGCCGCCCGGCCGGGCCGACATGCTGGGGCGATGCCCGACGGCGCCGCCGCCCTCTCGCTCTCGCTCCACGCCCGCATCGCCGAGATCCCGGCGGCGGAGTGGGACGCCTGCGCGGGCGGGGACAACCCGTTCGTCTCGCACGCCTTCCTCGCCGCGCTCGAGGAATCCGGCTCGGCCACGGCGCGCGCCGGCTGGCTGCCGCAGCACGCGGCGCTGCGCGACGCGGCCGGCCGGCTCGTCGCCTGCGCGCCGTGCTACGTGAAGAGCCACTCGCGCGGCGAGTACGTCTTCGACTACGCCTGGGCCGAGGCGCTGGAGCGCGCGGGCGGGCGCTACTATCCGAAGCTCCAGGTCTGCGTCCCGTTCAGCCCGGTGCCCGGGCCGCGGCTGCTGGTGCGGCCGGGCGCCGGGGTCCCGGCCGCCGCCCTGGCGCGGGGGCTGGTCGAGGCCTGCGGCGCGCTCGGCGCCTCCTCGGTGCACGTCACCTTCTGCACCGAGGCGGAGGGGGCCGCCCTCGGCGCGGCCGGGTGGCTGCGGCGGACCGGCGTGCAGTTCCACTGGCACAACGCCGGCTATGCCAGCTTCGACGACTTCCTCGGCGCCCTCTCCAGCCGCAAGCGCAAGCAGATCCGGCGCGAGCGGCGCGACGCCCAGGCCTCCGGCCTCGTCCTGCGCACGCTGCGCGGGGCCGAGATCACGCCGCGGCACTGGGCGGCGTTCCACCGCTTCTATCGCAGCACCACCGACCGCAAGTGGGGCCGCAGCGCCTACCTGACGCCGCAGTTCTGGCCCCTGCTCGGCGAGCGCCTCGGCGACGCCGTGGTGCTGATGCTGGCCGAGCGCGACGGCGAGCCGGTGGCCGGGGCGCTGAACCTGCTCGGGCGCGGGGCGCTCTACGGGCGCAACTGGGGCGCGGTGGTGGACGTGCCGTTCCTGCACTTCGAGCTCTGCTACTACCGCGCCATCGAGTTCGCGATCGCGCACCGCATCTCCCGCGTCGAGGCCGGGGCGCAGGGCGAGCACAAGCTCCAGCGCGGCTACCTGCCGGTGCCGACCCACTCCGCGCACTGGATCGCGCATCCGGGGCTGCGGCGCGGGGTGGCGGAATTCCTCGCCCGCGAGCGGCGGGCGATGGAGGAGGAGATCGCGGCGCTCGCGGCGCTCTCGCCCTTCCGCAGGGAGGGCGAGGAGGCGGCGTAGCGGAACCGGCTGGCCCGGATCGCCGCCGCCTGCTGTGATGGGCGCGGGAAAGGGGAGGACAGCGGGATGGCGGGGTCCGGCACGCACATCCTTCGTGTGGCGCTCGCCGACGATCCGGGGGTCTTCCGGGAGATCGAGCTTCCCGGCGGCCGCTCGCTCCATCGCCTGGCCGAGGCCGTCACCCGCGCCTTCGGCCGCGATTGCGACCGCGCCTTCGGCTTCTCCAGCGGGCGGACGCAGCGCACGCAGAGGGCGGGGCGGCCGGTCTTCGCGCTGTGCGCCGAGAGGGAGGGGGACGACAGCGACGCGGGAAGCGTGAAGAAGACCACGGTCGCCGAGGCGTTCCCGAGGATCGGCCACCGCATGACCTTCCTCTTCGACTGCGGCGACGCGTGGCTGTTCCGCGTCGAGATGACGGGGAGCGGCCGCAGGGCGCCCCGGACCCGGTGTCCGAGGATCGTCGCCCGCGCGGGCGAGGCGCCGCCGCAGTATCCCGCGTGGGACGAGGAGGAGAGCGGGCGCGGCGACGCCTGAGGTTGTGGCGCTCCTTCCCGCCTACCTCCAGCTCGCCGCGGCGATGGCGCTGGTCGGCGCCAATGTCGGGGTGGCCAAGCTGCTCGCCGAGGCGCTGCCGATCCCGCTGGTCGCCTGCCTGCGCTGCGCGCTCGCCTGCCTCGTGCTGTGGCCGCTGGCGCGGGCGATGGAGGGGCGCGTGCGGCCGGAGCGCGCGGCGCTCGGCAACCTCGCGCTGCAGGCGGCCTTCGGCACGGTGCTCTACAACATCGGGCTGCTCGCCGGCCTGCGGCTGACGACGGCGCTCGAGGGCGGCCTGGTGCTGGCGACGCTGCCGGCGGTGGTCGGCATCGGCTCGGCGCTCTGGCTGCGCGAGCGGCTGTCGCCGCGGCGCGCGGCGGCGGTGGCGCTCGCCGCGGGCGGCATGGCGGCGCTCACCCTGGCCCGGCTGGGCGGCGGGGGAGCGGGCGGCTCGGCGCTCGGCAACGCGCTGGTCTTCGCGGGCGTCTGCGGCGAGGCGATGTACGTGCTGCTCGCCAAGCGCCTCGCCGGCCGCGTGCCGGTGGTGACCGCCTCGCTCTGGATGCAAATGCTGAGCGCGGCGATGCTGCTGCCGCTGGCCCTGCCCGGCATCGGCGCCGCGGCGGCGCTGGCGGAGCCGCGCCTCGCCGGCCTGCTGGCGTTCCATTCGCTGACCGCGAGCGTGCTCTGCCTGCTGCTGTGGTATGCGGGGCTGCGGCGCGCGCCGGCGAGCGTCGCGGGGGTGTTCACCGCCTTCCTGCCGGCGACGGCGGCGGCGGTGGCGGTGACGCTGCTCGGGGAGGCGTTCACGGGCGTGCACGCGGCGGGGTTCGCGCTGATGCTGGGGAGCGTGCTGCTGGCGACCTGGCCGCGGAGGGGGGAGACGCGGCGGGGATGAGGGCGTGGCTCTCGCTGTCCGTGCCGGAGCTGCTGGCCCTGGCGCCGCGGGACGTGGCGGCTCGGCTCGCCTTCGCGCAGGCCGCGCGCCACGCCACGCTGGAGCTGGCGCAGCGCAACGCCTGGGAGGCCGAGGCGCGGCTGCTGCAGGCCGCCCTGGCCGGGGCGCCCGGAGGCTGGCGCGTGCTGCTGGAATACGACCTGCTGCGCCTGGAGAAGCGCGTGGACGCGGTGCTGCTGACCGACCGCGCCATCCTCGTGCTGGAGTTCAAGCACGGCGCCCGCGGCTTCGCCGCCGCCGACCTGCGCCAGGCGGAGGACTACGCGCTCGACCTGCACGACTTCCACGCCGGCAGCCGCGCCCATCCCGTGGTGCCGGTGCTGGTGGCGACCGAGGCGCCGGCCCCGCCGCGCTTCGATCCGCCGCTGCTCTGGCACGGCGTCGCGCCGGTGCTGCGCGCGAACGGCGCCGGGCTCGGCGCGCTGATCGCGGCGGTGCAGGCGGCGATCGGCCCGCCCCCGCGCCCGCTCGATCCCCTCGCCTGGGAGGCCGCGCCCTACCGCCCCGTGCCGACGGTGCTGGAGGCGGCGACGCTGCTCTGGCGCCGCAACTCGGTGGCGGAGATCGCCGCCGCCCGCGCCGACGCACCGAACCTGACCCGCACCGCCGCCGCCATCGCCCGCGCCATCGGCGCCGCGCGGGCGGAGGGGGCGCGGAGCGTCGTCTTCGTCACCGGCATCCCCGGCGCGGGCAAGACGCTCTGCGGGCTGAACGTCGTGTTCGGCGCGCTGCGCGAGCACGGCGCCGCCTTCCTCACCGGCAACGTGCCCCTGGTGGCGGTGCTGCGCGAGGCGCTGGCGCGCGACGCGGCGCCCGAGGGCGGCAGGGCGCTCTCCGCCGCGCGCAGCCGGACGCGCACGGCGCTGCAGAACGTGCACCGCTTCCTGGAGCATTACGTCGTCCACCCGGACCATGTCCCCGAGGAGCGCGTCATCGTCTTCGACGAGGCGCAGCGGGCCTGGGACGCGCGCCAGGCGACGCGCGACACGCAGCGCCGCGTGAGCCGCCTGACCATGAGCGAGCCGGCGCACACGCTGGAGATCATGGGCCGCCACCGGGGCTGGGCGGTGATCGTGGCGCTGATCGGCAACGGGCAGGAGATCAACACCGGCGAGGCCGGCCTCGCCGAATGGGGCCGCGTCATCGCCGCCGACCCGCGCTGGCGGGCCGTGGCGGCCCGGCGCGTGGTGGAAGCGACGGAGCCGACGCAGCGTCTGGCGGATGGGCCGACGCCGTGGCTGACCTTCGACGACGACCTCGACCTCGCCGTGCCGGTGCGCAGCATCCGCGACGCCGCGAGCGCCCCCTGGGTGGACGCGGTGCTGCGGGGCGACGCGGCGGCGGCGCGCGCCATCGCGCGGGAGGCGGGCGGCGTGCCCTTCCTCCTCACCCGCGACCTCGCCGGGATGCGGGCGGGGCTGCGCGCCCTCGCCCGCGGGCTGCGGCGCGCCGGGCTGGTCGCCTCGGCCGGGGCGAAGCGGCTGCGCGCCGAGGGGCTCGGCGTGCAGGTGCCGGAGGTGGCGGACTGGTTCCTCAACCGCTGGCCGGACGTGCGCAGTTCGGAGGCGCTGGAGACCTACGCCACCGAGTACGACTGCCAGGGGCTGGAGCTGGACCTGGTCGGCCTCGCCTGGGGCGGCGACTTCCTGCGCACGGAAGCGGGCTGGCAGGCGCGCCGCTTCGCCGGCGACCGCTGGCAGGTGGTGCGGGGCGAGGAGGAGCGGCGCTTCATCCGCAACACCTACCGCGTGCTGCTGACCCGCGCGCGCTACGAGACGGTGATCTGGGTGCCGCGCGGCTCGCCCGCGGAGGATCCCTGGCACGACCGCACCCGCCCGGCGGCGGAGATGGACGCCGTCGCCGCGTTCCTCCTCGCCTGCGGCGCGCGCCCGCTGGACGCGGCCCTCGCCCCGGGGCACCAAGCGGGCGAGCCGGTCCGGTCCCTGCTGTGAGTCGCCGCCCGCCGATGCACCTTCTCCTCCTCGTCCTCGTCCTCCTCCTCGTCGCGCCGGCCGCGTCGCGCGCCGAGACCGAGCTCAAGATCGCCACCTGGAACATCGCCTGGCTCAGCACCAGGCCGGCGGGGCATCCCGACCTGCCGCCCGGCTTCCGCGGCCGCACCGAGGACGACTTCGCCCGCCTGCGCCGCTACGCGGAACGCCTCGCCGCCGACATCGTCGCGCTGCAGGAGGTGGACGGGCCGGAGGCCGCGGCGCGGGTGTTCGACCCCCGCCGCTACGAGATCCACCTCACCGACGAGACCGACCTCCAGCGCCCCGGCTTCGCCTGGCGCCGCGGCCTCGCCGTGACGCGCAACCCCGACCTGGTCGGGCTCGACCTGCGGCCGGCGGCGCGGCTCTCGCTGCGGCGCGGCGCGGACATCACCGTGCAGACGCCGGGCGGCTCGCGGCTGCGGCTGCTCTCGGTGCATCTCGCCGCGGGGTGCCACTTCGACCCCCTCGGCGCGCCGGGCCGCCCGGCCTGCGGCACGCTCGGTCAGCAGGCGGCCGTGCTCGCCGGCTGGATCGCGGAGCGCCGGCGCGAGGGCGCGCCGTTCCTGATCCTCGGCGACTTCAACCGCCGCATCCCGGCCGATGACCGCGACGAGCTGATGCAGACGCTGGAGCGGGCGGCGCCGCTGCTGCGCGCGACCCGGGGCCTGTCCAACCCGTGCTGGGGCGGGGAGCATTTCATCAGCCACATCCTCGCCGGCGGCGCGGCGCGCGGCTGGGTGGTGCCGGGCAGCCTGCGCGTGCTGGTCTACGAGGAGCGCGACCGCAGCTTCCGCGAGCGCCTCTCCGACCACTGCCCGATCAGCGTGCGGCTGCGCCTCCCGTGAGCGCCGCGTCCCGCGATCCCGGCGCCGCGGCGGCGCCCTCCTTCGCCAGCGTCATCCTGCCGCTGGCCGCGCTCAACATGCTCAACCAGGCGAGCCGGGCGCTGGTGGCGGTGATCGGGCCGCTGCTCGCCCTGGAGTTCGGCCTCTCGGCGAGCGAGCTCGGCATGCTGGCGGCGGCCTTCTTCGCCTCCTACGCGCTGACGCAGCTTCCCGTGGGCCTCGCGCTCGACCTGTTCGGCTCGCGCCGGGTGCAGGCCGTCCTCGCGCTGGTGGCGGGGGCGGGGTTCGCGCTCTCCGCGGCGGCGGAGGCGGCGTGGCTGCTGGCGGCGGGGCGGTTCGTCACCGGCATCGGCGTCGCCGCCGGCTTCATGGCGATGATCAAGACCGCGACCGAGTGGTATCCGCGCCACCGCGTCGCCGCCGTGACCGGCACCGGCGTGTTCCTCGGCGCCGCCGGCGGGTTGCTCGCCACCCTGCCGGCGCAGTGGCTGGTGCCGCTGCTCGGCTGGCGCGGGCTGTTCGGGCTGCTGGCCGCCGCGGCGCTCGCGGTCGCGCTGTGGATCCGGCTCGTGGTGCCGGAGGCGCCGCCCGGCGCGCCGCCGCGCCGGAGGCGCCGCCCGCTCGGCGCCGAGGTGGCGGAGTTCGGCCGCATCTTCGCCCATCCCGCCTTCCTGCGGCTGGTGCCGGCGGTGGCGCTGATGACCGGCCTCACCTTCACCTATCAGGGCCTGTGGGCCGGGCCCTGGCTGCGCGACGTCGGCGGGCTCGGCGAGGAGGCGCGCGCCGGCGTGCTGTTCTGCTTCGCGCTCGGGCTGATGGCGGGCAGCCTGCTGAACAGCCGCCTCGCCTCGGCGCTGCAGCGGCGCGGGGCGGACCCGATGCTGGTGCCCTGGTGCGGCATGGCGGCGATGGTGGCGCTGCAGCTCGCCCTCGCGCTCGCCGCGCCGCGCGACCCGCTGCTGGTGACGCTGCTCTGGACCGCCTTCGCCTATGTCAGCGCCACCGGCCCCGCCTCCTACGCCGCGGTCGGCCACCACTTCCCCTCCGACCTGGCGGGCCGGGTGGCGACGGCGATCAACGCCACCATGCTGGTGCTGGTCTTCGTGCTGCAGGGGGCGATCGGGGCGATCCTCGACCTGTGGCCGCGCACCGCCGCGGGCGGCTGGGCCCCCGCGGGCTACGCCTGGGCGCTGCTGCTGACGGCGGGCCTGCAGGCCGCCTCCGCCCTGTGGCTCGCGCTCGGGCCGCGCCCCGGGGCAGCGGAGGAAACCGGGAGCGGGACGGGATGAGCATCGGGGACATGCGGCGCCTGCTGGCGCGCTACCGGATCGAGGGCGGCGCGGGCTTCTCCCTCGCCGGCCACGCCCCCGCCGACACCGGCGGGCTCGGGAAGTCCGAGGCGGAGGCGCTGCTGCGCAAGGGGATCGAGCGCCTCGCGCGCGGCCAGGACATGCTCTGGGCGCAGGACCGCTGGGCGGTGCTCTGCCTGTTCCAGGGGATGGACGCGGCGGGCAAGGACAGCGCCATCAAGCACGTCTTCACGGGGGTCAATCCGCAGGGCTGCCACGTGACGAGCTTCAAGGCCCCGGGGCCGGTCGAGCTCGACCACGACTTCCTGTGGCGCCACGCCGCCGCGCTGCCGGCGCGCGGGCAGATCGGCATCCACAACCGCTCCTGGTACGAGGAGGTGCTGGTGGTGCGCGTGCACCCGGAGCTGCTGGAGCGCCAGAGGCTGCCGCCGCGGCTGGTCACGGAGCGGATCTGGGAGGAGCGGCTCGCGGACATCGCCGCCTTCGAGCGGTATCTCGCCCGCCAGGGCGTGGTGGTGCTGAAGTTCTTCCTCCACCTCTCGAAGGAGGAGCAGCGCCGGCGCTTCCTCCGGCGCATCGAGAAGCCGGAGAAGAACTGGAAGTTCGAGGCGCGCGACGTGGCGGAACGGCGCCACTGGGACGCCTACCAGGCGGCCTACGAGGCGGCGATCCGCGCCACCGCCGCGCCGCACGCGCCGTGGTTCGTGGTGCCGGCCGACCACAAGTGGTTCACGCGGCTGGTGGTGGCGGGCGCGCTGGCGGAGGCGCTGGAGGGGCTGGACCTGCGCTATCCGACGCCGAGCGCGGAGGAGCGGGCGGCGCTGCGGCGGGCGCGGGAGGAGCTGGAGTAGGGCGGGACGGACCCGCCCCGTTCACAGCCGCCGGTCCGGCGCCCGCGCCGCGAGCCACGCCCCCGCCGCCGCCATCAGCGCCGCCGCCAGGAAGGCCGCGCGGAAGCCGCCCGCCAGCGCCTCGCCGAGCGCCGCGCGCTCGGCCTCCGTCATCGCCGCCAGCGCCGCCGCGCCGCCGCCGACGCGGCGCGCGAACAGCGCCGCCGCTGCCGGATCGGCCGCCGCGAGTGTCGCGAACAGCACCACCCCCATCAACGCCGTGCCCGCGGCCGCCCCCAGCGCGCGCGCGAATTGCAGCGAGGCCGCCGCCTGGCCGAGACGCTCCCGCCCCGCCGCCACCTGCACCGTCGTCTGCACCACCGGAAAGGAGGTGCCGAGGCCGAAGGCCACCGCGCCCAGCACCCAGGGCAGCGCGCCCGTCGGGATGGACCCGACCGCGAACGCCACCGCCGCGAGCAGCGCCGCCGCCACCCCCATGCCTATCGCCGGGAACACCATCGTCCGCCCGCTCCAGGCGACCAGGCGCCCGATCGCCAGCGCCCCGACGCTGCCGCCCGCGGCGAGCGGCAGCATGGCGAGCCCGATCTGCGCCGGGCCGATGCCGCGCGCCACCTCGAGATAGACCGGCACGAAGGTGATCAGCCCGACCAGCGCGGCGCCGACGCAGGCGGCGATCGCGTCGCCGCGCCAGATCGCGGGAATGGCGAGCAGGCCGAGCGGCAGCAGCGGATCGGCCGCGCGCCGCTCCTGGCGGATCAGCAGCACCCCCGCCGCCGCCGCCACCGCCGCGCAGGCGAGGCCGAAGGGCAGCGCCTCCGCCGAGAGCTTCTGCGCCCGCTCGAGCGCCAGCATGGTCGGCACCACGCAGGCGACGAACAGCGCGAGCCCCGCCCAGTCGGCGCGGAAGGCCCGGCGCGCCGCCGCCTCCCGCGCCGCGTCGGCGGCGGCCGTCTCCGGCGGCGGCCGCAGGCGCAGCGTCAGGACCGCCGCCGCGGCGGCGACCGGCAGGTTCACCAGGAACACGGCGCGCCAGCCGAACTGCTGGGTCAGCACGCCGCCGACCAGCGGCCCGAGCGCGTTGGCGAGCACGTAGGTGCCGCCGAACCAGGCCTGGAAGCGGATGCGCTCGCGCGGCGGGATCGCCTCGCCGATCAGCGCCTGGGCAAGCGCGATCAGCCCGCCGCCGCCGAACCCCTGCACCAGCCGCGCCGCGGCGAGCAGCGTCAGGCTCGGCGCGAGGGCGCAGGCCACCGAGCCCGCCGCGGTGACGCCGAGCGCCACCAGCATCATCCGCCGCCGCCCGAAGGCGTCGCCGAGCTTGCCGTAGACCGGCGCGGCGAGGGTGGTGGCGAGCAGGTAGCCGACCATCACCCAGGACAGCCGCTCCACCTCGCCGAGCGCGGCGGCGATGGCGGGCAGCGCGGTGGCGACGATGGTCTGGTCGAGCGCGGCGAGGAAGATCGCCGTGCCGGCGGCGGGGAAGTGGCGGAGGAAGCGCCGGCGCAGCTCGGCCGGGCTGAGGGGGGCGGCGCCGGACACGGCGGGCGGGGCGCCTTCAGACCACCCCGCTGCGGCCCATCTCCAGGAACTTCTCGCGCCGGCGCGCGCGCAGCGTGGCGCCGTCGAGCGCGAGCAGCGGCTCGAGCAGCTCGGCGATCTGGCGCCCGACGGCGGCGATGGCAGCGGCGGGGTCGCGGTGGGCGCCGCCGAGCGGCTCCGGCACCACCGCGTCCACCAGGTTCAGCCGGCGCAGGTCCTCGGCGGTGAGCTTGAGCGCCTCCGCCGCCTGCGCCGCGTGCGCCGCGTCGCGCCAGAGGATCGAGGCGCAGCCCTCCGGCGAGATCACCGAATAGACCGCGTGCTCGAGCATCAGGATGCGGTCGGCGGCGGCGAGCGCGATGGCGCCGCCCGAGCCGCCCTCGCCGATGATGGTGGCGACGAAGGGGACCGGGGCCTCGAGGCAGGCCTCGATGGAGCGGGCGATGGCCTCGGCCTGGCCGCGCGCCTCGGCCTCGATGCCGGGGAAGGCGCCGGCGGTGTCCACGAAGGAGAGGATCGGCAGGCCGAAGCGGCCGGCGAGCTCGATCAGGCGGCGCGCCTTGCGGTAGCCCTCCGGGCGGGCCATGCCGAAGTTGTGGCGCACGCGGCTTTCGGTGTCGTGGCCCTTCTCGGTGCCGAGCACCAGCACGGCGCGGCCGCGGAAGCGGCCGAGGCCGCCGATCACCGCGGCGTCGTCGGCGAAGGCGCGGTCGCCGGCGAGCGGCGTGAACTCCTCGATCAGCGCGGCGATGTAGGCGGAGGCGTGGGGCCGGTCCGGATGGCGCGCGACCAGGGTCTTCTGCCACGGCGTGAGCTTCGCGTAGGTGGACCGGAGCAGCGCCTGCGCCTTGTCGCGCAGGCGGCCGATCTCCTCGGCGACGTCGATGCCGCCGGCGTCGGTGGTGCGCCGCAGCTCCTCGATCTTGCCCTCGAGCTCGGCGATCGGCTTCTCGAAGTCCAGGAAGTGGCGCATCCGGGTCCCCTCGGCGGGGCGGACCTAGCGGAAAGCGGGGAACGGGGGAAGCCGGGCGGCCGTGCCCGGCGCTCAGCCCGCCCCCGCGCCGTCCCGGCCGAGCGGGTGGTGCTCGGCGACCACCTTGCGCAGGCGCTCCTCCAGCACCTTGGTGTAGATCTGCGTCGTCGCGATGTCGGCATGGCCGAGCAGCACCTGCAGGCTGCGCAGGTCTGCGCCGCGGCCGAGCAGATGGCTGGCGAAGGAGTGGCGCAGCACGTGCGGGCTGACGCGCGCGGGATCGAGCCCGGCGGCGAGCGCCGCGTCCTTGAGCAGCAGCGCGAGGCCCTGGCGCGTCAGGTGCCCGTTCGCGGCGCGGGAGGGGAACAGCCAGCGCGCCGGCTTCGCCCCCGGCTTGCGCCGGGCCGCGAGGGCGGCCAGCGCCGCCTCCCGTGCGCGGCGGGAGATCGGGACCAGCCGTTCCCGGCCGCCCTTGCCGCGCACCGCGATCAGGTCGGCATCGGGGCGCAGCGCCCCGGCCGGCAGGGCGATCAGCTCGCTGGCGCGCAGGCCGGAGCAGTAGAGCAGCTCGACCACGGCGACGGCGAGCGGGCCGCGGGCGCCCGGCAGCCGGGCGGCGCCCGCGATCAGCGCCTCGACCTCGGCCTCGGTCAGCGCCTTGGGCAGGCTGCGCGGGGCCCTGGGGCCTTCCAGCAGCTCGGTCGGGTCGTCGGCGCGCACCCCCTCGCGCACCAGGAAGCGGTGGAACTGGCGCAGGGCGGAGAGCCGTCGCGCCGCTGTGCGCGCCGCGAGGCCGGCATCGGCGAGGTGGGCGAGGTAGGCGCGCAGGGTCGCGGCATCCGCCTGGTGCACCGCGCTTCCGCGCGCGGCGGCGAAGCCGGCGAAGTCGGAGAGGTCGGCGCGGTAGGCGGCGAGGGTGTTGCGCGCCGCGGCGCGCTCGGCGGCGAGCATCTCGAGGAAGGCCTCGACGTGCCGGCCGGGCGGCAGTCCGTGCGGCAGCGGGGCTTCCGCCATCGCGCCCGGGCGCCTAGCGGGTCTGGAACCGCTCGTTCGGCAGGGTCCGCTCGACCGGCTGCGGCGTCACCGAGGGCGGGAAGGCCCCGATCGCCAGCAGCCCGATCGCCAGCACCCCTCCGACGATGGCGGCGAGCAGCAGGATGGGGCGGCGGAACATCGGACGGCAGGCCTCCTCGCGCGCGGCGGGGGGTGTGCTAGCTTTGGCCATCGTGCAGCGCAACACCGCCCCGGAGTCCGTTGCCGACCCGGACATGACCGAGTCGCCGGCGATCCTACCATCTCCCCTGCCCGCCCGGGCCGGCCCCGGGCCGGGGCGGGAGGCGCGGAGCATCGTGCTCGTCGGCCTGCCGGGCGCCGGCAAGTCGGCGATCGGGCGCCGGCTCGCGGTCCGGCTCGGCCTGCCCTTCGTGGACGCCGACGCGGAGATCGAGGCCGCCGCCGGCCAGAGCATCGCCGAGATCTTCGCCCGCTACGGCGAGCCGCATTTCCGCGACGGCGAGCGGCGGGTGATCGCCCGGCTGCTCGCCGGCCCGCCGCTCGTGCTCGCCACCGGCGGCGGCGCCTTCGACGACCCGCGCACCCGCGAGGCGGTGCGCGCCTCCGGCGCCGTCTCGGTCTGGCTGAAGTGCCGCCTGCCCACCCTGGTCCGGCGCGTCGCGGGCCGCGAGCACCGCCCCATGTTCGTCGGCCGCGACCCCGCCGAGGTGCTCGCCGCGCTGATGGAGCGCCGTCACCCCTTCTATGCCGAGGCCGACATCGTGGTGAACTGCACCGACGAGAGCCCCGACGCCACGACGCGCCGCGTCGCCGAGGCGATCGCGGCGCACCGCCCGCCTGCGCGCCTGCGCGTCTGCCTCGACGGGCGCGGCTACGACATCCTGGTGGGCGAGGGGCTGCTCGCCCGCGCCGGGGGGCGTATCGCGCCCGTGCTGCCCGCGCGCCGGGTCGCGGTCGTCACCGACACGGCGGTGGCGGCGCTGCACCTGCCGGCGCTGCGCGAGGGGCTCGCCGAGGCGGGCATCGCCGTCGCCGCGGAGATCGCGGTGCCGCCGGGCGAGGCGAGCAAGGACTTCGCGCGGCTGCAATCCGTGCTGGAACGGCTGCTCGCCGCCGGGGTGGACCGGCGCACGGCGGTGGTCGCGCTCGGCGGCGGGGTGGTGGGCGACCTCGCGGGCTTCGCCGCGGCGGTGGCGCTGCGCGGCCTGCCCTTCGTGCAGGTGCCGACGACGCTGCTCGCCCAGGTGGATTCGAGCGTCGGCGGCAAGACCGGGGTGAACCTCGCCGCGGGCAAGAACCTGGTCGGCGCCTTCCACCAGCCGCGCATCGTGCTGGCCGACATCGGCACCCTCGCCACCCTGCCGCCGCGCGAGCTGCGCGCGGGCTATGCCGAGGTGGCGAAGCACGGGCTGCTGCAGGGGCCGCTCTGGGAGTGGTGCGAGGCGCATGGCGCGGCGGTGATCGCGGGCGACCGCGCCGCGCAGGCCCATGCGGTGCTCGAGTCCTGCCGGCTGAAGGCGGCGGTGGTCGCCGCCGACGAGCGCGAGGAGAGCGCCGAGGGCGGCCGCGCGCTGCTCAACCTCGGCCACACCTTCGGCCACGCGCTGGAGGCGGAGTGCGGCTACGACGGCACGCTGCTGCACGGCGAGGCCGTGGCGGTCGGGCTCGGGCGCGCCCCGCCGCGGGGGGGGCGGCGCCGGCCCAGCGCGCGGGGGCGGCCGGGGCGGGTGATCGAGCACCTGCGGGCCTGCGGCCTGCCGGCGCGGCTCGCCGACCTGCCGCGGCGCTTCTCCGCCGCGGCGCTGCTCGCGCGCATGGCGAAGGACAAGAAGGTGCGCGACGGCAGGCTGCGCTTCGTGCTGCTGCGCCGGCCCGGCGACGCCTTCACCGCCGCCGACGTGCCGCGCGAGGCGGTCGAGGCGCTGCTGCGCGAGGAGGGATGCGCGGCGTGACGCGACGCCGCGTCGCGCCCGGCGCGCGCGAGGGGGCCGGATGCCTCCCTGGGCCGAGGTCCTGATCGCCGGCGCGGGGGCGCTGGCCTGCGCGCTCCTCTGGGCGGCGGCGGCGCTCCTGCACCTGCGCCGGCTGCGCCTGCCGCGGCGGCACCGGACGGGGCCGGTGACGCTGATCCTGCCGCTGACCGGCGCCGCGCCGGGGCTGGAGGCGCTGTTCGCGGCGCTGGCGGCGCAGACGCTCGCGCCGCGGCGGCTGCTGGTGGCCGTCGAGTCGGAGGAGGACCCGGCCGCCGCCCGGGCCCGCGCCCTCGCGCCGCTGCTGCCCTGCCCGCTCGAGGTCGTGCTCGCCGGCCGCTCCGACCGGCGGGCGCAGAAGAACACCAACCTGCTCGCGGCGCTGGCGCGGCTCGACGGGCGGGAGGGCTGCGTGGTGCTGCTCGACGCCGACATCCGGCCGCAACCCTGGTGGCTCTCGGCGCTGGCCACGCCGGTGCTCGACGGGGAGGCGGCGCTGGTGACCGGCTACCGCTGGCCGCTGCTCGACCGCGCCGGGCCGGTGCCGCTGCTGGTCGCCTGGCTCGACCGCACCATCGCGCTGCTGCCGAAGCTCCGGCGGCTGCGCGTGGTCTGGGGCGGGTCGCTGGCGATCGCGCCCCGCGCGCTGCCGGCGCTCGACCTGCCGCGGCTGCTCGACCGCACGCTGTCGGACGACCTCTCGATCGGCGCCCGCGCGGCGGAGGCGGGCTTGCGCGTGCTGACGCGGCGCGCCCTGCTGCTGCCGACCCCGACCGAGGGCTCGGCGCGCGCCGTGTTCGCCTTCATGCGGCGGCAGCTGCAGCTGATCCGTCTCTACCGCCCCGGCTGGTGGTGGGGGGCGGCGGTCGCCGTGCATGCGGCGCTGGCGTCCTGGGCGTGGCTCGCGGCCCTGGCGATCGCCGGGTCGGCGCCGGCCCTGGCGCTGCTCGCGGCGGTCTCGGCCTGCGGCGCGGTGCGCTGGCGGGCGATGGCGGCGGTCGGGTGCCGGATCGGCGTCGCCGACCCGCCGGGGGGGCGCGCGGCGCTGCTCGCGCTCGCGCTGCTGCCGCCGCTCCCCGAGGGGTTCCTCTGCGCCCTGCTCTGGGCGAGCGCGCGCACCCGGCGCATCCGCTGGCGGCATGTCGAGTACGAGGTGAGGGGGCCGGACGACGTGCGCGTCGCGCGGCGCTTCGCCCATGCGCGCGCCTGAGGCGCGCCGCGACGCGGGCGGCGCGGCGCCGGACGCGGGCGCGCCGCTGCCCGCCTGCCCGATCACCGGCGAGCCGGCCGTGGCGCGGGTGCAGACCGTCTCGGCGCGGCTGCTCCACGACCTGTGGCGGTATTCGCACGGCGTCGCGCCGACGCCGCTGCGGCGCGACGGGGCGCGGATCGGCCTCTACCGCTCGCCCTGCGGCCTGATGTTCTTCCATCCGCGCCTCGAAGGCGATGCGGAATTCTACGGGCGCTTCTACCGCCGCTGGCGCGTGCATGCGCGGATCGGCCGCTTCGCCGCAGAGCGGGTGGAATACCTTGCCGCCGCGGCGCATGTGCGGCCCGGCGACCGGGTGCTGGAGGTGGGCGCGGGCAGCGCCCACTTCGCCCCGCACCTGCCGCCGGGGGCGCGCCACGTCGGCCTCGACCCGCACGCCGGGGAGTATGCCGGCGCCGAGGGCATCCTCGCCGAGACGGTGGAGGAGCACGCCGCCCGCCGGCCGGAGGCCTACGACGTCGCCTGCGCCTTCCAGGTGATCGAGCACGTCGCCGAGCCGCGCGCCCTGGCGGCGGGGATGCTGCGCTGCCTGCGGCCCGGCGGACTGCTGATCCTGGTCGCGCCGCTCTGGCCCTCGGCGATCACGCGGGTGCCGAACTTCGCGCTCAACGCGCCGCCGCACCACCTGACCTGGTGGAGCGAGCGCGCCTTCGCCGCGCTCGCGCGCGTGCTCGGCCTCGAGCCGGTGGCGATCGAGCGCCTGCCGCCGACCCCGCACCAGGGGCTGATCCACTGGATGGAGCGGCTCTCCCCGGTGCTGGCGCGCGACGAGGGGCCGTATTTCCGGCCGCGCTGGCGCTGGCACCTGGGCCTTGCCGGCGCCTACCTGATGGCGCGGCTCGCTTATGCGGTGCGCCCGCTGCCGCGCGGTGCGACGCCGATGGACGTGATGCTGGTGGCGCGCAAGCCGGTGCGGGGGTGAGCGGCCCGGCCGGCCGCTCCACGCCTCCGGCGGCCACGGCGCTCAGCCGGCGAACGCCGCCGCGAGCCCCGCCGCCCCCCAGGCGACGAGCCCGGCGCCGAGCACCCGGCCCACAAGCGGCCCGCCCGGCAGCAGCTTCTCGGCCAGCACGAGCAACGCCAGCCCGGCGATCCAGGCGAGGTTCATCACCCCGCCCGCGAACAGCAGCGCCATCATCGCCCAGCAGCAGCCCAGGCAGTAGGCGCCGTGCCGCGCGCCCATCGCGAAGGCGCCGCCTGCACCCCCGCCGCGCCAGTGCGCGGCGAGGAACTCCACCGGCGAGCGGCAGTGCCGCAGGCAGGCGCGCTTGAGCGGCGTGAACTGGTAGATCCCGGCGCCGAGGAAGACAAGGCTCGCCACGGCGGCGCTGCCGAGGGCCGTGCCGGGCGTGAGCAGGGCGACGCGCTCCAGCCCCCACTGCGCCGCCGTCGCGGCCAGCGCGAACCCGCCCCAGACCGCGACATAGCCGAGCGCGAACAGGAAGGCGCGCCGCCCGCCGCGCGCGGGATCCCTGCGGCGCGACACCGTGGCGTGGAGCAGGATCATGGGCGCCGCGCTCGGCAGCATCATCGCCAGCATCATCAGCGCCCACATCAGCGCCACGAGGGCGGCATGCCCGGGCGACCAGGGCATGGCCATCGGCATGGCCGCGTCGGTCATCGCCGCCCGCACGTCCATGCCCGCGCCGGCCAGCAGGTAGCCCCAGGCCAGGACCACCACGGCCGCGAGCGCGGCGGCGGCCACGCGGCGGTCGCGGCGCAGCACCCGGTCGAGCACTCCGGCCTCGCTCATGGGAATCCCCCGGGCAGGCAGCGCGGGGCCGGACCGCTCCGGTCCCCGACCCCGCCCCGACGTCAGGCGGCGAGGCCCGTCGGCGTCTGCACCACGCGGGCGAGCGAGCTGTGTCCCTCGGGCACGGAGAACCGGATGCCGCCGGTGCTCTCGATGCGCGAGCTCGCGATCTCGGCCTCGATGTGCTCGAAGCCATCCGGGATCACCAGCTGGACGCGGTGCGGGGCGCCGGTCACCGGGTTGCGGATCGGCCGCGTCTCGGTCTCCAGCACGCCCGGTATCGAGACGCGCGCGGTGCGCCCGTCCAGGTCGAACCCCACCGCGATCGGCGCGAAGATCGGGTCGAGCAGCTGCGAGCAGATCAGGCCGAAGATGTGGAACAGCGTGCCTTCGTCCGAGTGCTTGCCCGACAGGATCTGGAACAGCGCGTCGCGCTGCTCGGGCGTGGCGCGCTCGTCGATGATCGGCTGCGCCGTGCCGTTGCCCTCGTGCAGCGGGCCGGGGAAGTGCACGGTGACGAAGAAGCTCAGGCCGTCGAGGCGCGTCGGCCCGAAATGGCCCCGCTCGATCCGCATGCCGAGCAGGCCCTTGCACCAGCCCTGGGTCGGGCGGGCGTTGAAGTCGCAGGGGCAGCCGAAGGCGCAGCTGCAGTTCTTGATCCAGTCGCCCTGGAGACGCCAGTCGGTGCGCTGTTGCGGCATGGTCGCGCTCCTCCCTCGGATTGCCTGGCGACGCGCGGCCGTCATGGGCGGGCGGACAGGCGCCGCCCCGGCGTGACGGCTTGGGCGCATGGCAGCCCGGCGGGCGCCCGCGCCAGGGGCCGGAGTTAAAGACAAGACGCGGCTTCGCCTCATCCCAAATGAGGAGCCGTTGGCGGAGAAGTGAAGCCGCATCCCCGGACATCGCCGCGCCGGGAGGAGCAGCCCGCACGCCGCGGGATCGTCCGGCCGCCGGGCGCAGGCGGCCACCTCGCCCGCCCCCGCCGGATCCCGGGGATGCGCCGCAGGGCCGCCGTGCCGCTCCGCCGACTTGCGCCGGCCGGGCCGGAGACCGGTGGCGCGTGCCCGTGCGGCGGTTTGCCGTCCGGGCGGCGGCGTGGAAAGCTGCGGCACGAGGGCGCGGTCGGCCGGCCCGCCCGCCGTGCAGGAGAGGTCCCATGCAGCCCCGCATCGCGATCTTCGGCGCCGGCGCCGTCGGCGGCTATGTCGGCGCGCACATGGTCCGGGCCGGCGAGGACGTGACCTTCATCGACCCCTGGCCCGAGCACGTCGAGGCGATGCGCGCCCGGGGCCTGCGCATCACGCACCTGCGCGACGTCCCGGAGTTCACCGTGCCGGTGCGCGCGCTGCACCTGACGGAGGTGCAGGCGCTGTCGAAGCAGCGGCCGGTGGACATCCTCTTCCTGTGCATGAAGAGCTACGACACCGCCTGGGCGACGACGATGATGAAGCCCTACCTCGCTCCGGCCGGCTTCGTCGTCTCGCTGCAGAACTGCATCAACGAGGAGACCATCGCCGGCATCGTCGGCTGGGGCCGGACGCTGGGCGCGATCGCGAGCTCGATCACGGTCGAGCTGGCGGAGCCCGGCCATGTGCGGCGCGCGGCGGGCAAGGGCGGCGCGGCGCACACCGTGTTCCGCGTCGGCGAGGTGCACGGGCGGATCACCGACCGCGCGCGGGAGGTGGCGCGGCTCGTCGGCCTCTCCGACTCGGCGAAGGTGACGGAGAACCTGTGGGGGGAGCGCTGGTCGAAGCTGGTGGCGAACGCGATGGCGAACGGCCTCTCCGCCTGCACCGGGCTGATCAGCCGCGACATCCTGCTCGACGACACGCTGCGCCACTTCACCGCGCGGCTGGGAGCGGAGGCGATCCGCACCGGCCAGGCGCTGGGCTACGTGCTGGAGGAGATCCACCACCTCGATCCCGAGATCATCGCCCGCGCCGGCGAGGGCGACCCGGAGGCGAGGCGCGCCTACGACGAGCGCCGCCTGGCGGAGGCGCGCGGGCCGGGCGGCGGCGCGCACCGGCCCTCGATGGGGCAGGACATGGTGAAGGGCCGGCGGACGGAGATCGAGTTCCTCAACGGCCTCGTCGTCGAGAAGGCGCGGGAGGTCGGCCTCGCGGCGCCGGCCAACGCGGCGCTGACCGCGATCGTGAAGAGGGTGGAACGGGGCGAGCTTGCCCCCGACCCGCGCCACGTCCGGGAACTGCGCCTGAACTGAGGCCGCGCATTGCGGCACCGGGGCCGTTCGCCTCGCGGCCGCGTCCGCCGCGACGGCGCGCGCCTGCAGGGGCGGTCCGCGCTTCCGGCCGTCGCCGGCCGTCCGCGACCGGCGCTAGCGCCGTTTCCGCGCGGCTGCGGGCGCGGCAGCGGCTCCAGCCTGTTGTCGGTCGAGCGGATCCACGCTCCCGGCCGTTCCCGGCCGTCCGCGATCCGCCCTAGGCGCGGATCTCGCGCGCGCGGTAGCCCTGCGCGAACAGCAACGCGCGCAGGTCGGCGTGGTCCACCCGCGCCCGCGCGGCGGCGGCGACGATCGGCTTGGCGTGGAACGCGACGCCGAGGCCGGCGGCGGCCAGCATGTCGAGGTCGTTCGCGCCGTCGCCCACCGCGAGCGTGGCGCTGAGCGGCAGGCCGTGCTCGACGGCGAGGCGCTTGAGCGTGGCGAGCTTGTCCTCGCGGCCGAGGATCGGCTCGGCGACGCGGCCGGTGAGGGCCCTGCCGTCGTCGAGCAGGGTGTTGGCGACGTGCTCGTGGAAGCCGAGCGTCAGGGCGACGCGGCTCGTGAAGTAGGTGAAGCCGCCGGAGATCAGCGCGCAGTGCGCCCCGTGCGCGCGCATCGTCGCCACCAGCTCCCGCGCGCCGGGCGTGAACCGGATCGCCTTCCAGGTGCGCTCGAGGGCGGACAGCGGCAGGCCCTCCAGCATCGCCACGCGCTCCACCAGCGCGTCGCGGAAGTCGATCTCCCCGTTCATCGCGCGGCGGGTGATCTCCGCGACGCGCTCCTTGACGCCCGCGTGGGCGGCGAGCTCGTCGAGCGTCTCGGTGGTGATGATGGTGCTGTCCATGTCGGCCAGCAGCAGGCGCTTGCGCCGGCCCTCTGCGGCCTGCGCGATGGCGTCCACCCGCGCGCCCTCGCCGAGCGCCCGGCGCGCGGCGGCGGTGGCCTGGTCGGCGGCGAGGTTGCCGAAGGGGAGGTCGGCCGCCTCGTCGGGCGCGAGCCAGTCCGTCGGGCCGACCTCGGCGCCGAGGGCGCGCAGGGCCTCGCGCGCCTGGGCGACGTGCGCGGCGGAGAGGCCGCCGGGCAGCGCGATCAGGGTGAGGACTTGGGGCGTCATGCGGCCGGGGGTATGCCCGCGCCGGGATGAGCGATCAAGGATCTTTCGCGCCGCCTTTCGCGCTGCTGATCGCCGGGCCGACCGCGAGCGGCAAGTCGGCGCTGGCGCTCCTGCTGGCGGAGCGCCTTCGCGGCGTCGTGATCAACGCCGATTCGATGCAGCTCTATCGCGAGCTGCGCGTGCTCACGGCGCGCCCGACGCCGGAGGAGGAGGCGCGGGTGCCGCACCGCCTCTACGGCGTGCGCCCGGCGGCCGAGCCGGCGAGTGTGGCCCTCTGGCGCGGCGCGGCGCTCGCCGAGATGGCGGCGGCGCGGGCGGCGGGGCGGCTGCCGATCCTGTGCGGCGGCACCGGACTGTTCTTCCACGCGCTGGCCGCGGGGCTCGCCGAGATCCCCCCCATCCCCCCCGCGGCGCGGGCGGAGGCGCGCCGCCTGCTCGCCGAGCTCGGCCCGGCCGGGCTGCATGCGCGGCTTGTGGCCGCGGACCCGGAGACGGCGGCGCGGCTCCGCCCCAGCGACAGCCAGCGCCTGACGCGGGCGTGGGAGGTCTGGCGCGGCACCGGCCGCGGCCTCGCCGCCTGGCAGCGGGAAGGGCGGACGACCGGGCCGGCGCCGTGGCGCTTCGCCGCGCTGCTCCTCGACCCGCCGCGCCCGGCGCTGCGGGCGGCGATCGCCGCGCGCTGGCAGGCGATGCTCGCGGCGGGGGCGCTAGCGGAGGTGCGGGCGCTGCTCGCGCTCGGCCTCGATCCCGCGCTGCCGGCGATGCGCGCGCACGGGGTGCCGGAGCTCGCCGCCCATCTCGCCGGGCGGATCACGCTGGAGGAGGCCGGGCGGCGGGCGGTGCTGGCGATCGGGCAGTACACCAAGCGGCAGGCGACCTGGTTCCGGCACCACCCGCTGGCGGCCCCGCCGGCCACGCATACGATCCATGCGCGGTTCGCCAATCTGGAGCAATTTCCGGAAAGGGAATGGGCGGAAATCTTGCGATTTATTGACAGGCACCGTTGACGCGGCGCAGCACGGGGGGTAAGCCTGTCCCGCCCGGCCGGGGACCGTCCCGGCCGGACGCCGTTTTGAGGAAAGCCGGAACCCCCCATGTCCGCGACCCCCGCTCCCGCCGCCGCCGACGCCCGCCTCATGACGGGTGCCGAGATCGTCCTGCGCGCGCTGAAGGAGCAGGGCGTAGAGGTCATCTTCGGCTATCCCGGCGGCGCGGTGCTGCCGCTCTACGACGCGCTGTTCCAGCAGAACGCGATCCGCCATGTCCTGGTGCGGCACGAGCAGGCCGCGGTGCACGCGGCGGAGGGCTATGCGCGCTCCACCGGCAAGGTGGGGGTGGTGCTGGTCACCAGCGGTCCGGGCGCGACCAACGCCGTGACCGGACTGGTGGACGCGCTGATGGACTCGGTCCCCGTGGTCTGCCTCACGGGCCAGGTGCCGACCCACCTGATCGGCAACGACGCCTTCCAGGAGGCCGACACCACCGGCATCACGCGCCCCGCCACCAAGCACAACTACCTGGTCAAGGACATCCGCCGGCTGGCCGCGACGGTGCACGAGGCGTTCTACGTCGCGCGGAGCGGGCGGCCGGGGCCGGTGGTGATCGACCTGCCGAAGGACATCCTGATCGGCAAGGGGCCCTACACCGACCCGCCGGCCGAGCCGCACCGCAGCTACCGGCCGCAGACCGAGCCCGACGCGGAGGCGATCCGCCGCGCCGTCGCCCTGCTCAAGCGCGCCGAGCGGCCGGTGGTCTACGCCGGCGGCGGGGTGATCAACTCCGGCCCGGAGGCGAGCCGGCTGCTCACCGAGTTCGTGCGCATGACGGGGATGCCCTGCACGACGACGCTGATGGCGCTCGGCGCCTTCCCGGCGAGCGATCCGCAGTTCCTCGGCATGCTCGGCATGCACGGGCTCTACGAGGCCAATCTCGCGATGCACGGCTGCGACGTGATGCTGAACGTCGGCGCGCGCTTCGACGACCGGGTGACGGGCAGCCTCGCGCACTTCTCGCCGGGGTCGCGCAAGATCCACGCCGACATCGACCCCTCCTCGATCAACAAGAACGTCAAGGTGGACGTGGCGATCGTGGGCGACGCCAAGCGCGTGCTCGCGGCGCTGATCGAGGCGTGGAAGGCGGATCCGACGCCGCAGGACAAGGCGGCGCTGACCCGCTGGTGGCGCCAGATCGACGAGTGGCGCGCGCGCGACTGCCTGCGCTACCGCCAGGAGGGGCGGATCATCAAGCCGCAGCACGCGGTCAAGCGGCTCTACGAGATCACGAAGGAGCTGGGGCGCGACACCATCATCACCACCGAGGTCGGCCAGCACCAGATGTGGGCCGCGCAGTTCTTCGGCTTCGAGAGGCCGAACCGCTGGCTGACCTCGGGCGGCCTCGGCACCATGGGCTACGGCCTGCCGGCCGCGGTCGGGGCGCAGATCGCCCATCCGGACGCGCTGGTGATCGACATCGCCGGCGAGGCCTCGATCCTGATGAACATCCAGGAGATGGGGACGCTGGCGCAGTACCGGCTGCCGGTAAAGGTGTTCGTCCTCAACAACGAATACATGGGCATGGTGCGGCAGTGGCAGGAGCTGCTGCACGGCGGCCGCTACAGCGAGAGCTACTCCGCCGCGCTGCCCGACTTCGTCAAGCTCGCCGAGAGCTTCGGCGCGGTCGGGCTGCGCGCCGAGACGGCGGACGACCTCGACCGCGTGATCCGCGAGATGCTGGCGGCGGACCGGGCGGTGATCGCCGACATCCACGTGGACAAGGAGGAGAACTGCTTCCCGATGATCCCCTCCGGCGCGCCGCACAACCAGATGATCCTCGGCCGCGACGAGGAGGGCGGCGCCGCCGGCGTGACCGACGAGGGCAAGGTCCTGGTCTGAGCGGCGCCGCCCGGCGCCGCCCGGCCCGCCGCGGGCGGCTTGCCCGCCCCGCGCCTTTTCCCTACACGCTCGCGACCCGTCCCATGCCCGATCCCGCCGAGACCGCCCAGCGCGCCGCCACCATCGCCGTCCTCGTCGAGAACGAGGCCGGCATCCTCGCCCGCGTCGTCGGCCTGTTCTCCGGCCGCGGCTACAACATCGAGAGCCTGACCGTCGCCCCGGTGGACGAGGCGAAGCGGATCTCGCGCATCACCATCGTCACCTCGGGGACCGAGATGGTGATCGAGCAGATCAAGGCGCAGCTCGACCGCCTGGTGCCGGTGCACAAGGTCGCGGACCTGACGCTCGAGGGGCCGCACGTCGCGCGCGAGATGGCGCTGATCAAGGTGGTGGGGCGGGGCGAGAACCGGCTGGAGGCGCTGCGCCTCGCCGACGCCTTCCGCGCCCGCGTGGTGGACGCCACCACCGAGAGCTTCGTCTTCGAGATGACCGGTTCGGGCGACAAGCTCGACGCCTTCATCGCGCTGATGCGTCCGCTCGGGCTCGCGGAGGTCTCGCGCACCGGGGTGGTCGCGATCGCGCGCGGCCCCCGCAGCATCCATTCCTGACGGAACCACGGCACAGAGGGGAAGGGCCAGCCATGCGCGTCTACTACGACCGCGACGCGGACGTGAACCTGATCAAGGCGAAGAAGGTCGCCGTGATCGGCTTCGGCAGCCAGGGGCACGCGCACGCGATGAACCTGCGCGATTCCGGGGTGGCCGAGGTCGCCGTCGGCCTGCGCCCCGGCGCCTCGGCGCGGAAGGCGGAGGCCGCGGGCTTCAGGGTGCTGAGCCCGGCCGAGGCGGCGAAGTGGGCCGACGTGGTGATGGTGCTGACGCCGGACGAGGGACAGGGCGACCTCTACCGCGACCACCTCGGCCCGAACATGAAGCAGGGCGCGGCGCTGGCCTTCGCGCACGGCTTCAACGTCCACTTCAACCTGATCGAGCCGCGCCCCGACCTCGACGTGTTTATGATCGCGCCGAAGGGCCCGGGCCACACCGTGCGCTCCGAGTACCAGCGCGGCGGCGGCGTGCCCTGCCTGGTCGCGGTGGCGCAGAACCCCTCCGGCAACGCGCTCGAGATCGCGCTCTCCTACGCCTCGGCGATCGGCGGCGGGCGCGCCGGCATCATCGAGACCACCTTCAAGGAGGAGTGCGAGACCGACCTGTTCGGCGAGCAGACCGTGCTCTGCGGCGGCCTCGTCGAGCTGATCAAGGCCGGCTACGAGACGCTGGTCGAGGCCGGCTACGCCCCCGAGATGGCCTACTTCGAGTGCCTGCACGAGGTGAAGCTGATCGTGGACCTGATCTACGAGGGCGGCATCGCCAACATGAACTACTCGATCAGCAACACCGCCGAGTACGGCGAGTACGTCACGGGGCCGAAGATCATCACCGCCGAGACCCGCAAGGCGATGAAGGAGGCGCTGGAGAACATCCAGTCCGGCCGCTTCGCCCGCGACTGGATGCTGGAGAACAAGGTCAACCAGGCGAACTTCAAGGCCATGCGCCGTCGCCTCGCCGAGCACCCGATCGAGCAGGTCGGCGAGAAGCTCCGCGCGATGATGCCCTGGATCAAGCAGAACGCGCTGGTGGACAAGAGCAGGAACTGAGGCGGCGGCGCGGGCGGGGGACGCGATGCCCTCACCCGCGGCGCAGGATCTCCGGGTTCACCATCATCGCGGGGTCCGGGGTCCCGTCCAGCGCGTCGAGCAGGTTGCGCGCCGCCTGGCGGGCCATGCGGGCGAGGCTCTCCTCGGTGCTGCCGGCGTTGTGCGGGCTCAGCACCACGTTCGGCTCGGCGAGGAGGAGGCTGTCGCGCGGCGGCGGCTCCGCCTCCAGCACGTCGAGGCCGGCGCCGCGCAGCCTCCCGCTGCGCAGCGCGGCGAGCAGCGCCGCCTCGTCCACCACCGGCCCGCGCGCGGTGTTGACCAGGATCGCGCCGGGCTTCAGCGCGGCGAAGGCGGCGGCGTCCATCAGGTGGCGCGTCGCCGGCGTGAGCGGGCAGTGCAGCGTCACCACGTCCGCCTCGCCGAGCGCGGCGTGCAGGTCGCGCACCGGCACGAAGCCGTCGGCGGCGATGCGCGCGGGGTGGAAGGCCGGGTCCATCACCAGGACGCGCATGTGGAAGGCCTGGCAGTAGCGCGCGACGCGCGCGCCGATGCGGCCGTAGCCCACGACCAGGACCGTGCGGCCGGCGAGCTCGCAGATCCCCGGGCCCTCGGTGCCCCACCACGCGCCCGCGCGCACCGCGCGGTCGCCCTGCGGGCCGCGGTGCGCGACGGCGAGCATCAGCATCATCGCGTGCTCGGCCACGGCGAGGTCGTTGGTGCCGTTCGCCACCATCACCGGGATGCCGCGCGCCGAGCAGGCGGCGACGTCCACCGTGTCGTAGCCGACGCCGAGGCGCGCGGCGCAGCGCAGCCGCGGCGCCGCCGCGAGCGCCTCCGCGTCGAGCCGCTCCAGCCACAGCAGCACCGCGTCCGCCCCCGACAGCGCCTGGAGGAATTGCGGGCGGTCGGGGCCGTCCAGCGTCACCAGCTCCACGTCCGGGCGGGCGCGCAGCAGCGCGGCCCCCGCCTCGTGCAGGCAGCGGCAGAGGAGGATGCGGTGGGGCATGGCAGGGATCCCGGTCGCGGTGGCGGGGCCGATCGTGTCGCCTCCGGCGCCGCCGCGCCAGGGGCGGGGCGCCCGCTGCCCGCCGGGCGCGGCGGCCGCGGGCGCGTCTTCCGCGCTTGCCCCCGGCGCCGCCCCGCGTTACCGTGCCGCCGTCATGTCTCCGCGCGTCTCCCTTGCCGGCCTGATCCCCGGGCGCTCCGCCCCGCCGGCCGCGCGCGTCCCCCTTCCTGGCCTCCTCCTTCGACTTAGCCGCCCCTGGGCGTGACGACCGGCCGCGCGCCGGCACCGCTCAGGGGATCCTGGGAACCCCCGCGTTCACCCGCACGGCAAGCCTCGAAGGACCGCACCCATGGCCATCCAGCACCCGAGCTTCGGCACGCTCGCCGACGACCGCATCATCATCTTCGACACCACGCTGCGCGACGGCGAGCAGTCGCCCGGCTTCTCCATGAACCTCGAGGAGAAGCTGCGTATGGCGGAGGCGCTGGCCGAGCTCGGCGTGGACGTGATGGAGGCCGGCTTCCCCATCGCCTCCCCCGGCGACTTCGAGAGCGTGCGCGCCATCGCCGAGCGCTTCGCCAAGGACGGCCCGGTGATCTGCGGCCTCGCCCGCACCGCGCCGGCCGACATCCTGCGCGCCGCCGAGGCGGTGCGGCCCGCCGCGCGCAGGCGCATCCACACCTTCGTCTCGACCTCGCCGCTGCACATGCGCGTCAAGCTGCGCATGGAGCCCGAGGAGGTGCTGGAGCTGGTCACCAGCAGCGTCACGCTGGCGCGCCAGCACACCGACGACGTCGAGTGGTCGGCCGAGGACGGCAGCCGCACCGAGCCCGACTTCCTCTGCCGCTGCGTCGAGGCGGCGATCAAGGCCGGCGCCACCACCATCAACATCCCCGACACGGTCGGCTACGCGCTGCCCGAGGACATGGCCCGCATCTTCGCCATGATCCGCGAGCGCGTGCCCGGCGCCGACCAGGTGGTGCTCTCCGCGCACAACCACAACGACCTCGGCCTCGCCGTCGCCAACACGCTGGCCGCGATCCGCGCCGGGGTGCGCCAGGTGGAGGCGACCATCAACGGCATCGGCGAGCGCGCCGGCAACGCCTCGCTCGAGGAGGTGGTGATGGCGCTGCGCACGCGGCGCGACGCCCTGCCCTACCGCACCAACATCCACACGCCCAACATCCTCCGGACCTCGAAGCTGCTCGCCACCATCACCGGCTTCGACGTGCAGCCCAACAAGGCGATCGTCGGCCGCAACGCCTTCGCGCACGAGAGCGGCATCCACCAGGACGGCGTGCTCAAGGACAAGTCCACCTACGAGATCATGACGCCGGAGAGCGTCGGCTGGTCCACCTCCTCGCTGGTGATGGGCAAGCACTCCGGCCGCGCCGCGTTCCGCGACAAGCTGAAGGCGCTCGGCTACGAGGGGATCGGCGACAACCAGCTCAACGACGCCTTCCGCCGCTTCAAGGAGCTCGCCGACCGCAAGAAGATCGTCTACGACGAGGACATCGTCGCCCTGGTGGACGACGAGGTGATCCGCCAGCATGACCGGGTGAAGCTCGCCGCGCTGACGGTCGCGACCGGCCTCGGCACCCGCCCGACCGCGACGCTGGCGCTCGAGGTGGACGGGCGGCGCGCCGAGGGCGTCGCCACCGGCGACGGCGCGGTGGACGCCACCTTCAACGCCATCCGCCAGGCCTTCCCGCACGAGGCGACGCTCAAGCTCTTCTCCGTGCAGAGCGTGACGGAGGGCACCGACGCCCAGGCGCGCGTGACCGTGCGGCTCGAGGAGAACGGCAAGATGGTGGACGGCCAGGGTGCGGACAGCGACACCATCGTCGCCTCCGCCCGCGCCTACATCCACGCGCTGAACAAGCTGCTGGTCAAGCGGCTGCGGACGGAACCGCCGACCGCGCTG
This sequence comes from Caldovatus aquaticus, assembly GCF_019458025.1. Taxonomy (GTDB): domain Bacteria; phylum Pseudomonadota; class Alphaproteobacteria; order Acetobacterales; family Acetobacteraceae; genus Caldovatus; species Caldovatus aquaticus. Next base: position 29,766 of record NZ_JAHZUY010000020.1, read on the forward strand.
CGGGCGTAGCCTCGACCGGGGGCGGGGCCCGGCCGCCGCCGGGCCTCATCCCATCCCGAGCACGTCCTTCATGCCGTAGAGGCCGGGCGGCCTGCCGACCAGCCACAGCGCCGCCCGCACCGCGCCGGTCGCATAGACGCGGCGGTCGAAGCTGCGGTGGGTGAGGGCGATGTGCTCGCTCGCCCCGGCGAAGAGCAGCGTGTGCTCCCCCACCACCTGGCCGCCGCGCAGCGCGGCGAAGCCGATCGCGCCGGTCTTCCGTGCGCCCGTGTGGCCGTCGCGGCCGCTCTCGCGGCCCGCCGCCTCGAGCGTCGTGCCCCGCCCGCGCGCCACCGCGCGGCCGAGCGCGATCGCGGTCCCCGAGGGCGCGTCCACCTTCTGGCGGTGGTGCATCTCGACGATCTCGGCGTCGTACTGCTCGGCCGGCAGCGCCGCTGCCATGCGCTCGGCGATGGCCAGCACCAGGTTGACGCCGGGCGCGAAATTCGCCGCGTAGCAGATCGGCGCGCGCCGCGCCGCCTCGGCCACCGCCGCCTCGTCCACCGGCGAGAGGCCGGAGGTGCCGAGCACCAGCGGCCGGCCGGTGCGCGCGGCGAGCGCGGCGTGGGCGGCGGCGGCCGAGGCGTGGGTGAAGTCGATCACCACCTCGCTCGCCGCGAACAGCGCCGCGGCGTCGGGCAGCACCGGCACCCCGGGCGGCGGCGCCGCGGCGGAGCCCGGGCGCAGCGTGCCGCCGGCGAGCGTGGCGCCGGCGGCCACCGCCTCCTCGGCGAGCAGCCTTCCCATGCGGCCGGCGATGCCGGCGATGCCGATGCGGACGGACATGGCGGGACGGGCCTCCGCGCTGGTGCTGGTCGGTGGTCGCGGCGCGACACTCCGCGCCCGTCCCTTGCCGGTCAAGCCGCGTCCTGGCGGGCCGGCCGCCGTGACCGCTCCGGCGCGCGGCGCACCGTCGCGGTGTGGGCTGGGTGCCGGCCATGGCGCCTGGGGATGGCGGCGGAGCCGGCGCCGACTGCGGCGGGCCGCGCGTGCGTGCCGCGGACGCCGGCGAGGCGCGCCGCGGCGCTGCCGACCGTGCCGGGGACCATGCCTCGCGCGCCGCCGGTCGCGGGCGCGTGGCCTACTGGGGCGGTCCTCGCCGGCTGGCGGCCGGCCGGGCCTTCGCGGCGCCGGGCGCGTGCCCGGCGCGCCGGCAGGCTCGGCGGGCGAGTACCCGCGGCCGGCGGCGCTTGCGGTTCGTCTCCGGGAAAGGGAGGCTGGGCCGCAGGGGCGGGCGGCGGCGCGGATGGGACCGAATTCCGCGCCGCCGCCTGCCGGGACCGCCGCTGGGGGGCGGCGGATGCCGCGTCAACGCCCGATCCCGCCGCGGGTTGCGTGGCGCGCGGGGGCTGCCGCGTCGCGCCGCCGCGGGTCGCGCTCGGATGCCGGGGTTTCATCGTTCCGTCCCGCTCCCGTCATTGCCGCGTCACCGGCGGCGCGGTAGAGCGGCGGCCGGCCGGCGCGGGTGGCTCCTTCCCCCGCCGTCCCCGCCGTTCGCCGCTGTTGCGCGCCACGCCGAGACCGTACCGTCCCATGGATGCCGCCGCCACCGCCCGCGTCCCGCCCGAGGAGGCCCTCCGGCCCCGGCGGCTGCGCCGGCGCAAGCCGCTGCGCTTCCGGCCCTGGCTGCCCGGCGCCGCGTGGTCCGACGTGCTCGACGTCCGGCCGCACGGCGGGCGGCTGCGCGCGGTGCGGCGCATCGCGCTCGCGCTCGCGCTGACCCTCCTCGCCATGCCCGTCCAGGCGCTCCTGCTGCTGCTGCCGGGACGGGGGCGGATCGTCTTCCCGCGGCTCTACTGGGCGGGAATGTGCCGCGCGATCGGCCTCAAGGTGCGGGTCGTCGGCCGGCCGGCGGCGGAGCGGCCGGTGCTGTTCCTCTCCAACCACTGCTCCTGGCTCGACATCCTCGTGCTCGGCGGCGTGCTGGAGGCCTGCTTCGTGGCCAAGAGCGAGGTCGGGACCTGGCCGCTGGTCAGCACCGTCGCGAGGCTCGGCCGCACCGTCTTCGTCAGCCGCAGCCGCGGCCGGACCGGCACGGAGGCGGAGCAGATGCGCGCCCGCCTCGCCGCCGGCGACAGCCTGATCCTGTTCCCCGAAGGCACCAGCAGCGACGGCACGCGGGTGCTTCCCTTCCGCTCCTCCTTCCTCGCCGTCGCCGATGCGGCGCGGCAGGTGCAGCCGGTCTCGGTGGTCTATGACCGGCTCGGCGGGCTGCCGGCCTGCCGGCGCGACCGGCCGTTCTTCGCCTGGTACGGGGACATGGACATCGCGACGCACCTGTGGCGGCTCGCGCGGCGCAGCGGCGCGCGGGCGACGGTGCTGCTGCACGAGCCGGTGGACCCGCGCGCCTTTCCCGACCGCAAGGCGCTGACCGCTGCGGTGGCGGAAGTGGTGGCGGAGGGCGCCGCGGCGCTGCGGCAGAACCGTCCGGTGGCCCCGCTGCGGCCGGCCCCGCCGCTTTCCGGCCGGCCGGCCGCGGCCGGGCCGGTCGCCGGGAACGGACCGGCCGCCGCCGCGCGGTGAGGCGGCGGCATTCCGCCCTTGACCCGGGCCGTTCGAATCCAGGAAATTCCTCGCATGGGACGCTTCGCCCCGCACCGGATCGCTTGACCCGGGCCCCTGCGGAACGCATCTCCCCGGCGATGACCCGCCCCTCCCGGAGGCGGGCGGGCGGAGCCTTTCCCGGCATGACCGAACCTCTCGGCGGCGCCCCCGCGCGGATGCGGCGCCTGTTCGTCCGCACCTGGGGCTGCCAGATGAACGTCTACGACAGCGCCCGCATGGCGGACGTGCTGGCCCCCCTCGGCTACGCGCCGGCGGAGACGCCCGAGGGCGCCGACATGGTGATCCTCAACACCTGCCACATCCGCGAGAAGGCGGCCGAGAAGGTGTTCTCCGAGCTCGGCCGGCTGCGCGCGCTCAAGGAGCGGCGCGCCGCCGAGGGCGGGCGCATGGTGATCGCCGTCGCCGGCTGCGTCGCCCAGGCCGAGGGGGCGGAGATCGTCGCCCGCGCGCCCTGGGTGGACATCGTGCTCGGCCCCCAGACCTACCACCGCCTGCCGGAGATGGTGGCGCGCGCGGCGCGCGCCGCGGGCGCCGTGATCGAGACCGAGTTCCCGGTCGAGGACAAGTTCGACCACCTGCCGGAACAGGCCGCGCCGCAGGGGGTGACCGCCTTCCTCACCGTGCAGGAGGGCTGCGACAAGTTCTGCTCCTTCTGCGTCGTGCCCTACACGCGCGGCGCCGAATTCTCGCGCCCCGCCGCCGCGGTGATCGCCGAGGCGCGGCGGCTCGTCGCGCAGGGCGCGCGCGAGATCACGCTGCTCGGGCAGAACGTGAACGCGTATCACGGCGCGGCGCCGGACGGCGCCGGCGAATGGCGGCTCGGGCGGCTGCTGCGGGCGCTGGCCGAGCAGGTGCCGGGCCTCGCGCGGCTGCGCTACACCACCTCGCACCCGCGCGACGTGGACGAGGAGCTGATCGCGGCGCATCGCGACCTCCCCCAGCTCATGCCCTTCCTGCACCTGCCGGTGCAGTCGGGCTCGGACCGCATCCTGCGGGCGATGAACCGCGGCCACACGGCGGCGGACTACCTCCGCCTGGTCGAGCGGCTGCGCGCGGCGCGGCCCGACCTCGCGCTCTCCTCCGACTTCATCGTCGGCCACCCGGGCGAGGGGGAGGCGGATTTCCGCGCCACGCTCGATCTCGTGCGCGCGGTCGGCTTCGCCCAGGCCTTCTCCTTCAAGTACTCGCCCCGGCCTGGAACTCCGGCCGCCGCGGCGCCACATCAGGTGCCGGAGCCGGTCAAGGAGGCGCGGCTGGCCGAACTCCAGGCGCTGCTCAGGGAACAGCAGGCCGCCTTCAACCGTTCCCGCGTCGGCATGGGCATCGAGGTGCTGTTCACGGGTCCCGGCCGCCATCCGGGCCAGATCGTCGGGCGCTCGCCCTGGCTGCAGCCCGTGCATGTCCGCGGGCCGGCGTCCCTGATCGGCCGGCTCGCGCCCGTCACGGTGCTCGCCGCCCATCCCAATTCCCTCTCGGCCGCGCTGCGGGACCAGCACGAGACGGCCGCGGAGGCCGACCCCCACCATCACCCCAACCCGGAGGAAGAGGAGCGCATCCGCGCTTGACCACCATTCCCGCCGCCGTCCCGCTGCGCAACCCCGCGGAGGCCCGGCTCTCGCCGCGCGCCGCCCCCGCCGGCCCCCTCGCCGAACCCCAGCAACGCTCCGTCACCCTGCAATTCGACGACAACGCGCTGCTGCCGCTGCTCTACGGCGAGCACGACCGCCACCTCGCCCGCATCGAGCAGGCGCTCGGCGTCCGTCTCGCCTCGCGCGGCAACCGGCTGTCCATCGCCGGCAGCCCGGAGCGGACCGAGCTTGCGGAGGCGGCGCTGCTCGCGCTGTGGAAGCGGCTCGAGCGCGGCCAGCCGGTCGGCGCGGCCGAGGTGGAGGCGGCGCTGCGCCTCGCCGAGGGCGGGGCCGAGCAGGGCGAGCCGCGGCTGCCGCTCGCCGACCTGCCGGCGATCCGCACCCGCCGCGGCGCGATCGCGCCGCGCAGCGCGGGGCAGGCCGCCTACATCGAGATGCTGGCGCGCCACGAGCTGGTGTTCGGCATCGGCCCCGCCGGCACCGGCAAGACCTACCTCGCCGTCGCGCAGGGCGTGGCGCTGCTGCAGTCGGGCCGGGTGGACCGCATCGTGCTGAGCCGGCCGGCGGTCGAGGCGGGCGAGCGGCTCGGCTTCCTGCCGGGCGACATGAAGGAGAAGGTGGACCCCTACCTCCGCCCGCTCTACGACGCCCTGCACGACATGCTGCCCGCCGAGCAGGTGGCGCGCCGGATCGCCTCGGGCGAGATCGAGATCGCCCCGCTCGCCTTCATGCGCGGGCGCACCCTCGCGCACTGCTACGCGATCCTCGACGAGGCGCAGAACACCACCCCGGCGCAGATCAAGATGTTCCTCACCCGGATGGGCGAGGGCTCGCGCATGGTGATCACCGGCGATCCGAGCCAGGTGGACCTGCCGCCCGGCCAGCCGAGCGGGCTCGCCGAGGCGCTGCGGACGCTGGAGGGGGTGGAGGGCATCGCGGTCGCGCGCTTCGGCGACCGCGATGTGGTCCGGCACCCCCTGGTGGCGCGGATCGTCGCGGCCTATGACCGCGCGGAGGCGCGCCGGGGGCCGCCGGGGTGCGACTGGCGCCCGGGAGGCGGGGGCGCGAAGAAGGAGAGGGATGGAACCGCGAAGTAGCCATCCCGGCCGGAAACCCGCGGAAATCCGGGCGGGGACGGCCGGGCTTCGGACCGGGATGCCGCCGGAGGTGGACGTCTCCGTGATCCTCGCGGCGCCGGGCTGGCGCGCCGCGGTGCCGGGCGTCGAGCGCCTGGCCCGGCGCGCCGCCGAGGCGGCGCTCCGCGAGGCCGGCCGGGGCGGGACGATCACCGTGCTCCTCGCCGGCGACCGCGAGCTGCGCCGCCTGAACGGACGCCATCGCGGCAAGGTGAAGCCCACCAACGTGCTCAGCTTTCCGGGCGCGGGCGGCGCGCATCTCGGCGACCTCGCGCTCGCGCTCGGCGTGGTGCGGCGCGAGGCGCAGGCGAACCGGCGGCCGGCCCGCGCCCATCTCGCCCACCTCGTCGCCCACGGGGCGCTGCATCTCGCCGGCCACGACCATCTGCACGCCGGCGAGGCGCGCCGGATGGAGCGGGCGGAGGCGCGCGTGATGCGCCGCCTCGGCCTGCCGAACCCCTGGCGGGGGGCGACCTGATGGGCGAGGGCCGATCACCGGCGTCGCCCGCGGAGGCCGTCGGCGGGAATGGCCGCAACGGCGCCGGCGCCAGTCCCACCGGCCTGCAGCGCGGCCTGTTCTGGCGCCTCCAGGGCCTCCTGCGCCGGCGCGAGGCGGAGAGCGTCCGCGACCGGGTCGAGGAGCTGATCGAGGGGCACCCCGAGGAGGGCGACGGCCGCGGCCGCGGCGCCGAGGAGCTCGACCCCCACGAGCGGGCGCTGCTGCGCAACGTGCTCCGCCTGCGCGGCAAGACCGCTTACGACATCATGGTGCCGCGCGCCGACATCACGGCGATGCCGGAGAACCTGACCCTCGACCAGGCGATCCGCCTGATCCAGCGCGAGGGCCACAGCCGCTACCCGGTGTTCCGCGAGAACCTCGACGACATCGTCGGCATGGTCCACATCAAGGACGTCTTCGCGGCGCTGGGTCCCGAGCGGCAGGGGCAGCCCTTCAGCCTCAGGGCGATCCTGCGCAAGCCGCTCTTCGTCGTGCCCTCGGTGCCGGTGCTCGACCTGCTGCTGCAGATGCGCCAGGCGCGCATCCACATGGCCCTGGTGGTGGACGAGTACGGCGGCATCGACGGCCTGATCACCATCGAGGACCTGGTCGAGACCATCGTCGGCGACATCAGCGACGAGCACGACGAGCCGGCGCCGCCGCAGATCGTCGAGCGGCCGGACGGCACGCTGGAGCTCGACGCGCGCACCCCGGTCGAGCTGTTCGAGAGCCGGCTCGGCGCGGTGCTGACCGCCGAGGAGCGCGCCGCCGACATCGACACCGTGGGCGGCCTGGTCTTCACCCTCGCCGGGCGCGTGCCGGCGCGGGGCGAGCTGATCTCGCACCCCTCCGGGCTGGAGTTCCAGGTGCTGGAGGCCGATCCGCGGCGCATCCGCCGGCTGCGGGTGCGCCGGCCGGGGATGGGGCCGCCCGCCGGCGCTCCTCCCCCGGCGACGTCGCCGCCCGCCGAGCCGATGCCCCGCGCGGCCGAGTAGGGGGGCGCCGCGACCGCCGGCGGACCGGGGCAGGAAGCGCGCCCGGTGCCCTTCGGGGAGGCGAGCCCCGCTCCCGGCCGTGTCGGCCGTCCGCGACCCGCTCCGGGGCGCTCTCCGCCCGGCTGTGCGGGCGGCGACGGCTCCGGCGCGCCGGCTGGCGCGCGGTTCCCCGTTCGCGGGCGGTTCCCGCCCTCCCGCGATCCGCTCTAGGCTGGCGGCGGCGCAGCCTCGCGGAGGAAACGGTCCATGGAATTCGGCGTGCTGTTCACCTCGCACCCCAACCCGGCCGAGGAACCCTACCCGCACCGCGCGGTCCACGCCCGCACCACCGCCGAGATCGAGGAGGCGGAGCGGTTCGGCTACGACACCGCCTGGGTCGCCGAGCACCACTTCTCCACCCGCTACGGCATCCTGCCCGACTGCTTCGCCTACCTCGCCTATCTCGCCGCGCGCACCAGTCGCATCGGGCTCGGCGCGGCGGTGATCACGCTGCCGCTCAACGACCCGATCCGCACCGCGGAGAACGCCGCCTTCGTGGACATCCTCTCGAACGGGCGGATGCGGCTCGGCATCGGCTCCGGCTACCGGCCCTACGAGTTCGAGGGGCTGGGCAAGGACTTCGAGGCGCGGCGCGAGATGGTGGCCGAAGCCGTGCCGCTGCTGCGCGAGGCCTTCCTGCGCCGGCGCTGGAGCCATCAGGGCCGCTTCTACCGCGGCCGGGTGGAGGCGCCCTACGAGATGCTGCCGGTGCCGGTGCAGGAGCCGCACCCGCCGCTCTACATGGCCGGCGGCACGGAGCGCTCGATCGCCTATGCCGGCCGGCACGGCTTCGGGCTGATGCTCTCCACCCTGCCCGGCGCCGAGACGCTCGCGCGCCAGATCGCGATCTACCGCCAGGCGCTGGCGGAGGCGCCGGAGGACCTGCGCCGCAACCCGGCCGCCGGGCAGGTGGACATCGCCCGCTACGTCTATGTCGCCGAGACGGACGCCCAGGCGCGCGCGGACACGGAGGAGGCGATCATCCGCCACATCGCGCATTTCGGCGGCAGCGGCACGGCGGGCTATCTCGGCACGGTGTCGGAGAAGGGCCAGTCGCTGAACTACGACGACCTGCTCGCCACCACGCTGCTGCACGGCTCGGCGGAGACGGTGATCGCCAAGCTGCGCGCGCTGGAGGCGAAGACCGGCCTGACCAGCCTGCTGCTGCACTATCCGCCCTACTACGGCGCGGCGAAGATCCGCCGCAGCCTGCAGCTCTTCGCCGAGCGGGTGATGCCGGCGTTCCGGCCGCCGCGCGGCGCGGCCGCGGCCGCGCAGTGAGGAGGGCGGGCGCGCCGCGCCGGCGCGCCCTGCCGCGTCCGCCTCAGCCCGCGGGGCGCTCGCCCGCGGCGACTCCCGCCCTGGCGGCGGCGCTGCGGGCCCAGGCGATGATGCGACTGGCCGGCATCGCCCCGGCCTGGCGCGCCACCTCCTGCCCGCCGGCGAAGAGGACGAGGGTCGGAATGCTGCCGATGCCGAATTCGGCGGCGAGGCGCGGCGCCTCCTCGGTGTTGACCTTGACGAGGCGCAGGCGCGGCTCGAGCGCCCGCGCCGCCGCCTCGAACTCCGGCGCCATGGCGCGGCAGGGGCCGCACCAGGGGGCCCAGAAGTCCACCAGCAGGGGGAGGCCGCTGTGGCGCAGGTGGCGGCGGAAGCGCGCCTCGTCGTCGAGCGCCAGCGGCCGGCCCTCGAACAGCGGCGCGCGGCAGTGGCCGCAGCGCGGCCCCTCGCCGAGCCGCGCCTCGGGCACGCGGTTCAGGCCGTCGCAGCGGGGGCAGACCACCTGCAGGGTTCCGTTCGTCATGACGCGTCCCCTCAGCGCAGCGCGGCGGCCGCGCCGCCCTTGGCCTTCACCGGGATCCTCAGGTAGCGCACGCCGTTCTCCTCCGCCTCCGGGAAGCGCCCGGCGCGGATATTGACCTGGATCGAGGGCAGGAGCAGCAGCGGCGCGGCGAGGGTGCGGTCGCGCTCGGTGCGGAAGCGCACGAACTCCTCCTCGCTGATGCCGTCCCGGACGTGCGGGTTGTGGGCGCGCTGCTCGGCGACCGTGCTCTGCCAGGCGTAATGGTCGCGCCCCGGCGCCTTGTAGTCGTGGCACATCCAGAGCCTGGTCTCGGGCGGCAGCGAGAGCAGGCGGCGGATCGAGCGGTAAAGCGCGCGCGCGTCGCCGCCCGGGAAGTCGGCGCGCGCGGTGCCGTAGTCGTGCATGAACAGCGTGTCGCCGACGAACACGTCGCCGCCGATCCGGTAGGCGACGTCGGCCGGGGTGTGGCCGGGCACGTGCAGCACCTCGACCTCGAGCGCACCGAGCGGGAAGCGCTCGCCGTCGCGGAACAGGCGGTCGAAGTCGCCGCCCTCGGGCTTGAGGTCGCGGGCGTCGAAGACCGGGCGGAAGATGCGCTGCACCTCCTTGATGTGCTCGCCGATGCCGATCGGGGCGCCGGTCCTCGCCTTGATGTAGGGCGCGGCGGTCAGGTGATCGGCATGGGCGTGGGTCTCGAGCACCCAGCGCACCGCCACCCCCTCCTCGCGCGCGGTGGCGAGGATGCGGTCGGCGAAGGCGGTGTCGGCCTCGCCGGAGCGGTGGTCGTAGTCGAGCACCGGATCGACCACCGCGCCCTCCTTCGTGGCGGGGTCCCAGACCAGGTAGCTCACCGTGTTGGTCGGCTCGTCGAAGAAGGCGCGGATGACGGGCTGTGGCATGGTGTCCTCCGTTGCCCCGGGCGGGGGCTTGACGGCAATATAAGAGACATCTTATTTAGCGCAAGGTTATGGATAGGACGGGCATGGCGACGGCAACGGCAGCCCCGCGCGACCTCGCGGGGCTGGAGGAGAAGGCGGCGGAAGCGGCGCGGTTGCTCCGCCTGCTCGGCAACGAGAACCGCCTGCTGGTGCTCTGCCACCTCGCCGCCGAGGGCGAGATGAGCGTCGGCGCCCTGGCGGAGACGCTGCACCTCTCCCAGCCGGCGCTGTCGCAGCATCTCGCCCGGCTGCGCGAGGACGGGCTGGTCGCGACCCGCAAGGAGGCGCAGGCGGTGTTCTACCGCCTGGCCGATCCGCGCGTGGCGCGCCTGCTCGCCCTGCTGCGCGAGCTGTTCTGCCCGCCCGACGCCGCCTGCTGACCGACCCCGACCGCGAACCGAACGAGGATCCGAGCGATGCTGAAGACCATCTCCCCCGCCGAGGCCGCCCGCCTGCTGCGCGAGGAGGGCGCCACCCTGGTGGACGTGCGCGAGCCCGACGAGCACGCGCGCCAGCGCATCCCGGGCGCGCGCAACCTGCCGCTCTCCAAGCTCGAGGAGGCGGAGCTCGCCGTGCACCAGGGCAAGCCGGTGCTGTTCCACTGCCGCTCCGGCGCCCGCACCGAGGGCCATGCCGAGCGCCTCGCCGCGAAGGCCGGGCCGGAGTGCGAGGCCTACATCGTCGAGGGCGGGCTCGAGGCCTGGAAGAAGGCCGGGCTGCCGGTGGCCGAGGATCGCCGCCAGCCGCTCGAGGTGATGCGCCAGGTGCAGATCGTGGCGGGCACGCTGGTGCTGCTCGGCGTCGTGCTCGGGGCGCTGGTCTCGCCCTGGTTCTACGCCCTCTCCGCCTTCGTCGGCGCCGGGCTGGTGCAGGCCGGCGTGACCGGCGCCTGCCCGATGGCGGCACTGCTGCGGCGGATGCCGTGGAACCGGCGCTTCGCGGCGGCCTGAGCCTGAGCGCGGCGGCCGCGGCCGCCGCCCCCCGCCGCGCGCGGAGCCGCGCCCGTAGCGCCCGCCGCGGGCCTTCCCCTCCCTCCTCCATCCGCCGCCGCGCCGGCCGCGCGGCGGCGGCCGAGGGCACGCCATTCCATGCCCACCCTCACCTTCCTGCAGACCCTGCTCGGCGGCGCCTCGGGCTCGCTGGTCGGGTTCTCGCTCGGCCTCGTCGGCGGCGGCGGCTCGATCCTCGCCGTGCCGCTGCTGGTCTATCTGGTCGGCGTGCCGGCGCCGCATCTCGCCATCGGCACCTCGGCCGTCGCGGTCGCCGCCAATGCCGCGCTCGGCCTCGCCGGGCACGCGCGCGCCGGCACCGTGCGCTGGCCGTGCGCCTCGGTCTTCGCCGCGGCCGGCGTGGTCGGCGCCTTCCTCGGCTCGGCGCTCGGGCGGCGGGTGGACGGGCAGGCGCTGCTCGCCGCCTTCGCCGTGCTGATGCTCGTGGTCGCGTTCCTGATGCTGCGCCGGCGCGAGGCGGGCGCGGAGCGCCAGGTGCGCCTGAGCCGCGCCAACGCCCCGGCGCTGCTCGGCACCGGCCTCGCGGTCGGCGCGCTCTCCGGCTTCTTCGGCATCGGCGGCGGGTTCCTCATCGTCCCCGGCCTCGTCCTCGCCACCGGGATGCCGATGCTGCAGGCGATCGGCACCTCGCTGGTCGCGGTCGCCGCCTTCGGCGCTACCACCGCCGCCACCTACGCCGCGGCGGGTCTCGTGGACTGGACCCTGGCGGCGGTGTTCGTCGCCGGGGGCCTCCTCGGCAGCCAGCTCGGGGCGCGCGCGGCGTGCGGCCTCGCGCAGCGGCGCGGCGCGCTGACCCGGCTGTTCGCCGGGCTGATCGTCCTGGTCGCGGCCTACATGCTGGCGCGCAGCCTCGGCCTGGGCGGCTGAGCCCGGGGCGCGGAAAGCGGGGCCGCCGGCGCGCGGGCCGCGATCTCCTCCGCGCAGCCCGGACCTGCGCCGGCGCCCCTTGGCGAGGGGCGCCGGCGCGGGCAGGGTGGCGCCGCGCCCGCTGCCGCCCCGCGGCGGCCCGGCGCGACACGGAGGGGGAACGACGCCCGATGAGCGCGAGCAGCGGAACCATCCCCGCCCGCAGCGGCGAGGCCGGCGCGGCCACCCCGCCGCGCCCGGCCCTGGCCGCCGCCCGGCCGAAACCGGCCGTCCCGCGCCCGCTGCGCCGCTACCTGGCGCTGCAGGACTTCGAGGCGGCGGCGCGGCGGCACCTGCCGCGCATGCTGCACGGCTTCGTCGCCGGCGGCGTGGAGACCGACTGGTCGCTGCGCGACAACCGCGCCGTCTTCGGCGAATGGGCCTTCCTACCCCGCGTGCTGGTGGACACCTCCGGCCGCACGACCGCCGCGACGCTGTTCGGGCGCGACTACGCCGCTCCCTTCGGCATCGCGCCGATGGGCGCCTCCGCCCTGATCGCCTATCGCGGCGACCTGGTGCTGGCGCGCGCCGCGACCGCGGCCAACATCCCGATGATCATGAGCGCCTCCTCGCTGATCCCGCTCGAGGAGGTGAGGCGCGCGGCCGCCAACGCCTGGTACCAGGCCTACCTGCCCGGCGAGAACGCGCGCATCGAGCCGCTGGTGGACCGCGTCGCGGCGGCCGGCTTCGACACCTTCGTCCTCACCGCGGACGTGCCGGTCTCCGCCAACCGCGAGAACAACATCCGCAACGGCTACTCCATCCCGCTCCAGCCCAGCCTCCGGCTCGCCTGGGAAGGGATCACGCATCCCCGCTGGCTGCTCGGCACCCTGCTGCGCACCATCGTCCGGCACGGCATGCCGCATTTCGAGAACATGGACGCCGGCCGCGGCCCGCCGATCGTCTCGCGCACGCTGATGCGCGCCTTCGGCGAGCGCGACCGGCTGAGCTGGAAGCACCTCGAGCTGATCCGCCGGCGCTGGCCGGGCCGGCTCGTGGTCAAGGGCGTGCTCGCCGCGGAGGATGCGAAGATCGCGCGCGAGAGCGGCTGCGACGGCGTGATCGTCTCCAACCACGGCGGGCGGCAGCTCGACGGCGCCATCGCGCCCCTGCGCGTGCTGCCGGAGGTGGCGGCCGCGGCGGGCGGGATGACGGTGATGCTCGACAGCGGCGTCCGCCGCGGCACCGACGTGCTGAAGGCGCTGGCGCTCGGGGCGCGGTTCGTCTTCGTCGGCCGGCCCTTCCTCTGCGCCGCGGCGCTCGCCGGCGAGGCGGGGGTGGCGCATGCGATCCGCCTGCTCGCCGAGGAGGTGAACCGCGACATGGCGCTGCTCGGCATCACCCGGCTGGACCAGCTGGGGCCGGGGCTGCTGCGCCGCGTGCGCGGCGCGGGCGGGGGCTGAGCGCGTCATGGGCGGCTCGCCCTTCGACCTCTCCGGCAAGGTGGCGCTCGTCACCGGCGGCAACGGCGGCATCGGCCTCGGCATGGCGCGGGCGCTGGCGGAAGCGGGCGCCGACGTCGCGATCTGGGGTACGAACGCGGCGAAGAACGCGGCGGCGCGCGCCGACCTCGCCCGCACGGGGCGGCGCGTGGTCGCGCTCGAGTGCGACGTGGGCGAGGAGGCGGCGGTGGAGGCCGCCTTCGCCGAGACGCTGCGCGCGCTCGGCCGGGTGGATGCCTGCTTCGCCAACGCCGGCACCTATGGCGGCCGCCGCACCTCCTTCGCCGAGATGCCGGCCGCGGAGTGGCGGCGGGTGATGCGGGTCAATCTCGACGGCGCCTTCTTCACCCTGCGCGCCGCGGCGCGGCACATGGTGGCGCGCGGCGGCGGCGGATCGCTGGTCGCCACCGCCTCGCTCGCCGCCATCGAGGGCGCGCCGCGCAACGAGCACTACGCCGCCACCAAGGGCGGGGTGATCGCGATGATCCGCGGCCTCGCGGTGGAGCTCGCGCGGCACGGCATCCGCGCCAACGCCCTCCTGCCGGGCTGGATCGAGACGGAGATGACCGCGGGCGCCATCGCCGACCCCAGGTTCGCCGCCGCCGTGCTGCCGCGCATCCCGATGCGGCGCTGGGGCACGGGCGCCGATTTCGGCGGCATCGCCGTCTATCTCGCGAGCGACGCCTCCGCTTACCACACCGGCGACAGCTTCGTCATCGACGGCGGCTATTCGCTGTTCTGAGGAAGGGGGCGGCGGCCGCGCGGCCGGCCCTCCGGCCTCGCCCGGTCCCCGCCCCCGCCCGGCGCGCTCAGACCGGCGGCTGCGCCACGATGTCGTTGGCGAGCAGGCGCACCCAGCTGTTGTAGTTCCGGTGGATGCTGGTGCCGTCGTAGAGCAGGTTGCGGCTGTCCGCGTAGCGGATCGAGAAGCGCTGCGTGTCGTAGGGGATGTCCACCACCGCGACGTGGTCGCGCAGGTAGAGCCTGGCGCGGATCAGGCCCGGCCGGATCTCCTCCACCTGCCAGCCGCGGCCCGCGCCGGCGCGGCGGATCTGGTTGGCCCGCTGGGCCAGGGTGCCGGGGCCGATGAACTCGCGGTTCTCAACGTTCTCGAGCGGCTGGGTGCGGGTGCAGGCGGCGAGCCCCGCGGCACCTCCGCCGAGGCCGGCGAGGGCGGTCATGGTCCGGAGCAGCTGGCGGCGTCTCGTCATCGCGTTCCTGGGTCTCCTTCCCCTTCCTGGCCGGGGCCGCGGCAGCGCCGGAGCCGTTCCCGCCGCGCCTCGGCGAGGCTGCGCAAGAGGCCGGCCGGGTACAACCCGCGGGCCAGCAACTTGCCCGCCACCATCATCACGATCCGCGCGATGTCCGCAACGGGTCGGAAATGGCTTCGCCGCCGCAGCAGCGCCGGGTCGTAGAGGGCGGGCACGTCCACCGCCACGACCCGGCAGCCGGCGCGTGCCGCGTCGATCAGGATCGCGCTCTCGAAGGCGAAGCGCCGCCCGGCCCGCCGGGCGTAGCGGTCGAGGCCGGCGAGCGCCGCAGCCGGATAGACCCGAAAGCCGCACTGGCTGTCGGCGATCGCCTGCCCTGCCGCCCAGGAGATCCAGAAATCCGCCACCCGGTTGGCGCGGCGGCGCGCCGGCGGCTGCCCGCCCGCGCGCGCCGCCGCCCGGCGCGAGCCGATCACCAGGCAGCCCGGCCGGGCCTGCGCCACGGCGACCAGGCGGGGCAGGTCCTCCGGCCGGTGCTGGCCGTCGGCATCGAGGGTGGCGACCAGTCCGGCGCCGAGCGCCAGCGCGCGCGCCATGCCGAGGCGCAGCGCCGCGCCCTTGCCCTGGTTGGGCGCGAGGCGCAGCACCTCGCTCGCGCCCGCCGCCTCCGCCAGCGCCGCGGTGCCGTCGCACGAGCCGTCGTCCACGACGATGACCGGCACCCCGGGCAGGGCGGCGCGGGCGCGGCGCACGATGTCGCCGATCGTCGCCGCCTCCTGGTAGGCGGGGATGACGACCGCGACGCGCGCCGCCGTCGCGGCGAGGGGCGCCGCGTGCGGCGTATGGGCAGGGGGGGCGTCTATGGTATTGCCTCGGGCATCGGATTCGGGGGCCGGGGGCCCGCCCGGCGCGTCGCGCGCGCTGGCGCCCCGAGGCTAGCCCGGATCCTCGCCCGCAGAACAGGCCCGCGATGGCGCTTTCGCCCGACGACCGCTCCCGTCCCGACGCCGGCCCGGCGGCGGAGGAAACCTGCGACGTGCTGGTGATCGGCGGCGGGCCCGCGGGCTCGACCGCGGCGACGATCCTCGCCGAGCGCGGGCGCAAGGTGGTGCTGCTCGAGAAGGACCGCCATCCCCGCTTCCACATCGGCGAGTCGCTGCTGCCGCTCAACCTCCGCCTGTTCGACCGCCTCGGCGTGCGCGAGCGGGTGGCGGCGATCGGCGTCCACAAGCCCGGGGCGCGCTTCGTCTCCGACCGGCACGGCGGCAAGCATGTGGAGTTCGCCTTCGCCAACGGGCCCAATCCGGACTACACCTACGCCTACCAGGTCCGCCGCAGCGAGTTCGACGCGCTGCTGTTCCGGCGCGCGCGCGAGGCCGGCGCGCTGGCCGAGGAGGGGGTGCGGGTGCTGGACGTGGCCCTCGACGCGCGCGCCGGCCACCTGGTGGTGGCGCGCGACGCCGCGGGGCGCGAGCGGCGCTGGCGGGCGCGCTTCCTGGTGGACGCCTCCGGCCGCGACACCTTCCTCGCCACGCGGCTGCAGAGCAAGCGGCGCTACCCGCACCACCACTCCGCCGCGCTCTACGGCCATTTCCGCGGCGTCGCGCCCTACGGCGACGCGCCGGAGGAGGACGGCAACATCACCATCCACCTCTTCGACGAGGGCTGGATCTGGATGATCCCGCTGCCCGAGGGGGTGATGAGCGTCGGCGTCGTCAGCACGCCGGAGTTCTTCAAGCGCCGCAGGGGGAGCTTCGAGGACCACCTGCGGGCGACGCTCGCCGGCATCCCCTCGGTCGCGCGGCGCATGGCGCGGGCGGAGCTGATCTCGCCCGTCACCGCGACGGGGAACTACTCCTACCGCTCGCGGGTGATGCGCGGCGAGGGCTGGCTGATGGTGGGCGACGCCTACGCCTTCATCGATCCGGTCTTCTCCTCCGGCGTGCTGCTGGCGATGGCGAGCGCGGAGATGGGGGCGGAGGCGGCGGACGCCTGGCTCGACGACCCGGCGCGGGCGGCGCCGCTGCTGCGCGCCTTCGAGCGCAAGGTGGACCGGGCGATCCGCACCTTCGCCTGGCTGATCTTCCGCTTCCACACGCCGGTGATGCGCGACATGTTCATGGAGCCGCGCAACCGCTTCCGCATGCGCGAGGGGCTGATCGGCCTGCTCGCCGGCAACGTGCACGCCAACGCCAACCGGCAGCTCCCGGTGCTCGCCTTCAAGGCCAGCTACTATGCCCTGAGCCTGCTCTACCGCCTGGGATACCGCTACCGGAGCGGCGGCCTGGTGCGCGAGGCGGGCTGACGGCGCCGGGCTGGATTCGCCGTCGCGGGCGACTTATAAGAAGGCCATGGCTCCGCTTCGGACATTCGTCGGCACGCGAATTACCAGCCCGGCCGCCTAGGCGCCCGGCGCGGGGCGCCGCGCGGCGGCCGGGTCGCTGCCCCGCCGGTTCGTCCCTTCCGAAAGTCCGGAGCTTCCCGATGTCGGTCCCGTCCGATCCCGCCGCGCCGGTCGCGGCCCGTTTCCTGGTCCTCGCCGACGCCTCGCCGGGCCTGCTCTCCCGGCTGCTGCAGCCCTTCGCGAAGCGCGACCTCACGCCCGATGCGATGCGCGCGGCGCGGCAGGGGGAGGTGATGCGCGCCGAGATCGCGCTGCACGCGGTCGCGGCGGGCTACGTGCCCCTGATCGCGGGCAATCTCGGCCAGGTGGTCGGGGTGCGCGGGGTGCAGACGCTGCTCTCCGAGGCGGAGGAGGACCGCCTGGCGGCCTGAGCCGCGCCGTCCGCCCCGCCGTGCCTCACCGCCCGGCGGCCGAGGGGGCGTAGCCGGGGTGGCCGTTGATGGCGGCGATCAGCTCGCGCACCTGGTCGCGCCGCACGCGCTGGCGCAGGGTCGTGTGCAGGGCGAGGCGCGCGACGACGGCGTTGGCGGCGCCGTGGATCGCCGCTGCCGCCGGCGCCCGCACCGTGCGGGCGAGGCCGCCGGCGCGGAACCACACCGTCTCGCCGAGATAGGCCGCCGCCTCGTCGAGTTCGCTGGGCGGCCGCTCGCCGGCGAGGTCGAAGGCGGCGTGCACGGCTTCGTGCACGCTCTGCGAGCGCCAGTTGTCGTCCGGCTCGAACTCGGAGGAGGCGAGGGTGAAGCGCCGGTTGGCGCCGAGCGTGTAGGCGGCGGCGAAATTCGGGCCGGTGCCGGCGACCTCGACGCCGATCCGCCCCTCGCCGACCGCGCTGGCGACGCCGCGCAGCCGCTCGGCGGTGACGGCGAAGCCTTCGAGCGAGAAGTCGATGGCCGCGATGCGGCGCCGCGGATACGCCTCCTCCGGGTCCAGCGTCTGCATGATGCGCCAGCGCAGGATCATGCGCGGCACGTTGGGGGAGATGCAAACCCAGGGGAGCGCCATGGCCGGGCCTCCTGCGCGCCGCGCCGGCGACGCGGCCGCGCGGCGGAGAGGGTAGCGGCCCCGCCCCCGGCGCCGCCAGGCACGAGCGCGCGCGGCCGTGCCGGCCGGGCACGGGCGGGAGTGCGCCCGCCTCCTCCCGCGTTTTTGTGCGATGCAGCACGCGCGGTGGGGGCGCCGCCCTTCCGATTCCCCGCCTGCCGCCCCAGATCGGGAGGGCACGCCGACCGCCCGCGGGATGCCCCATGCCACCGGACACGCTCCTCGAGGCCCTGCCGAGCGCGCTCGACCTGGCGCGCTTCCAGTTCGCCTTCACCGTCGTCTGGCACTTCCTGTTCCCCGCCTTCACCATCGGCCTCGCGAGCTATCTCGCCGTGCTCGAGGGCTTGTGGCTGTGGACCGGGCGCGAGCTGTATCTCGACCTCTGGCGCTACTGGGTGAAGGTGTTCGCCGTCGCCTTCGCGATGGGCGTGGTCTCGGGCATCGTCCTGTCCTACCAGTTCGGCACCAACTGGTCGGTGTTCGCCGACCGCACCGGGCCTCTGCTCGGGCCGCTGCTCGGCTACGAGGTGCTGACCGCCTTCTTCCTCGAGGCCGGGTTCCTCGGCGTGATGCTGTTCGGGCTGAACCGGGTGGGGCGGGGGCTCCACTTCCTCGCCACCTGCCTGGTCGCGGTCGGGACGCTGATCTCCGCCTTCTGGATCCTCTCCGCCAATTCCTGGATGCAGACCCCGGCCGGCCATGCGCTGGGGCCGGACGGACGGTTCGTGCCGGAGGACTGGTGGGCGGTGATCTTCAACCCCTCGTTCCCCTACCGCTTCCTGCACACCGTCACCGCCGCCTACCTGACGACGGCGCTGATCGTCGGCGCCGCCGGCGCCTTCCACCTGCTGAAGGACGCCGCCAACGTCCGCGCCCGGGTGATGTTCTCGATGGCGATGTGGATGGCGCTGTTCGTCGCCCCGGCGCAGCTCGTGATCGGCGACCTGCACGGGCTCAACACGCTCGCGCACCAGCCGCAGAAGGTCGCGGCCATGGAGGGGCACTGGGAGACGCGGCGGCGGGCGCCGCTGGTCCTGTTCGCCCTGCCCGACCAGGAGCGCGAGACGAACCGGCTCGAGCTCGGCATCCCCGGCCTCGGCAGCCTGATCCTCGGCCACAGCGTCGAGGCCGAGATCCGCGGCCTGAAGGCCTTCCCGCGCGAGGAGCGGCCGACCAACGTGCCGCTCGTCTTCTGGTCCTTCCGCGTGATGGTCGGGCTCGGGCTGCTGATGATCGCGCTCGGCCTCGCCTCGGCCTGGCTGCGCTGGCGCGGGCGGCTCTACACCACGCCCTGGTTCCTGCGCTGGGCGGTGGCGATGGGGGCGTCGGGGCTGATCGCCGTGACCGCCGGCTGGATCGTCACCGAGGCCGGGCGCCAGCCCTACACGGTCTATGGCCTGCTGCGCACCGCCGACAGCGTCTCGCCGGTCGCGGCGCCGGCGGTCGCGGCCTCGCTCGCGCTGTTCGTGGCGGTCTATCTGCTGGTCTTCGGCGCCGGGATCTGGGTGATCCTGCGGCTGATGTCGCGGCCGCCGCTGCCGCATGAGCCCGCGGTGCCGGTCGGCGAGCCGATCCGCACCGCCGGCATCACGCCGGCGCCGGCGGTGGAGGCGGGCCGCGCCGCGCTGCGGCCCGCCGGGCCGTAGGGCGCCGCGGAGGGGGGAGAGGGGCCATGCCCGCCTGGCTCGACCTGACGGTGGTCTGGGCGCTGCTGCTCGCCACGGCGGTGTTCCTCTACGTCGTGCTGGACGGCTTCGACCTCGGGGTCGGCATCCTGTTCGCCGGCATACGCGGCCGGGCCGAGCGCGACGTCGCGGTCAACTCGGTGGCGCCGGTGTGGGACGGCAACGAGACCTGGCTGATCCTGGGCGGCGTCGGGCTGATGCCGGTCTTCCCCGCCGCCTACGCGACGATCCTGCCGGCGCTCTACATGCCGCTGATCGTGATGCTGCTCGCGCTCGTCTTCCGCGGCGTGGCGTTCGAGATGCGCTTCAAGGCGGAGAGCGAGGAGGCGCGGCGGTGGTGGGACCGCGGCTTCTGGTGGGGCAGCACGGTCGCGGCCTTCTGCCAGGGCGTCGCGCTCGGCGCCTACGTGCAGGGGATCGCGGTGGAGGAGGGGGCCTATGCGGGCGGCTGGTGGGACTGGCTGACGCCCTTCTCCGTGCTGGTCGGCGTGGCGCTGGTGGCGGGCTACGGGCTGCTCGGGGCGTGCTGGCTGGTGCTCAAGACCGAGGGCGCGACGCAGGCGCACGCGCTGCGCCTCGCCTGGCCGCTGGCGGTGGCGACGGTCGGGTTCATCGCGCTGGTCAGCCTCGTCATGCCGTTCCTGCAGCCCGCCTTCCGCGCGCGCTGGTTCGACTTCCCGGCGATCCTGCTGGCGGCGCCGGTGCCGCTGCTGGTCGCTGCCCTCGCCTGGGTGCTGCTCCGCAGCCTCGCCGCCGTGGCGCGCGCCGCGGCCGAGCGCCCGCCGGCGGCGCCGCGCCAGGTGATCTGGAGCGACGGCGTGCCGTTCCTCGCCGCGCTCGGCCTGTTCCTGCTGAGCTACATCGGGCTCGGCATCTCGCTCTGGCCGCTGATCGTGCCGCCGGAGATCACGATCTGGGAGGCGGCGGCGCCGCGCTCGACCCAGGTCTTCCTGCTGGTCGGGGCGGCGGTGCTGATCCCGATCGTCCTCGCCTACAACGCCTACGCCTACTGGCTGTTCCGCGGCAAGGTGCAGGAGGGGGCGGGCTATCACTGATGCGCGGCGCGGCGCGGCGGCTCTTCTGGTTCGTGCTGCTCTGGGCCGCGGGGGTGGCGGCGGCGGGCCTGGTCGCGCTGCTGCTGCGCGCGGCGCTGGGCGGGGGCCGCTGAGTCGCGGCGCGCGGCGCCGGACCGGAGGGGAAGGGCTGGCGCTGCGGGCGCGGGACCGGCAGGATCGCGGCCCGCACCGCACGCCTTCGGGGGAGACGCCGATGCCCGACACCGCTTCCGCCGCGCCGCGCTGGCAGCCGAGCGAGCGCTACCCGGACCCTGCCATCGTCGCGCTCGATCCGTCCTTCCGGAAGTACCACCTGCCGCTCAGCGCGGTGGAGCGGCTCTTCCACGGCACGCGCTGGGGCGAGGGGCCGGTCTGGATCGGCGACCTGCGCTGCCTGCTGTGGTCCGACATCCCCAACAACCGCGTGCTGAAGTGGGAGGAGGAGACCGGCGCGGTCAGCGTCTGGCGCCGCCCCTCCAACAACGCCAACGGCCACACCCGCGACCGCGAGGGGCGGATCGTCGCCTGCGAGCACCTCGGCCGCCGCGTCGTGCGCTTCGAGCACGACGGGGCGATCACCGTGCTCGCCGACCGCTACCAGGGCCGGCGGCTGAACAGCCCGAACGACGTCGTGGTGAAGTCCGACGGCTCGGTCTGGTTCACCGACCCGCCCTTCGGCCTGCTCGGCTTCTACGAGGGCGAGAAGGCCGAGCCCGAGCTGCCGCACACCAACGTCTATCGCATCGACGGCCGGACGGGCGAGATCGCGCTGGTCGCCGACGACATCAACCACCCGAACGGGCTCGCCTTCTCGCCGGACGAGAGGATCCTCTACATCGTCGAGAGCCGGAGCGAGCCGCGCAACATCCTCGCCTACGACGTCGGGCCGGACGGGCGGACCCTGCGCAACCGCCGGGTGTTCTACGCCTGCAGGCCGGGCGAGACGCCGGACGGCCTGCGGGTGGACGTGGACGGCAACCTCTGGTGCGGCTGGGGGATGACGCCGGAAGACGACGGGGTGCGGGTGATCAGCCCGGCCGGGGTGGCGATCGGGCACATCCACCTGCCGGAGCGCTGCGCCAACGTCTGCTTCGGCGGGCGCCACCGCAACCGGCTGTTCATGGCGGCGGCGCAGTCGCTCTACGCGCTCTACGTGAACACGCAGGGGGTGCGGGGCGGCTAGGGTCTGTTAGAGCTTGAATGCTATGCCCATGTTGTGGGGATGGCGGAGAAGAGCGGCGGCGTTCAGGTGTTCACGGATGCGGCCTGGGCGGAATGGGAGCCGCTGATCGAGGCGACACGGCCG
>NZ_JAHZUY010000001.1 GCF_019458025.1 Caldovatus aquaticus
CTCCCGCGCGTCCGCCGCGCGCCGGCGCGCCGCCGGCCTCCGCTCCCCCGAACGCCGCGCCACCGCGACGGCCCGCGACGGCAGCGGCCGAGACCGTGCCGGAGGCCCCGGCGCCGCGCCGCACGCCCGCGGCGGCGCCCGGCGCGCCGGCACGACCGCCGCGGGAGGCGACGCTTGCCGAGGCTCGGTGACCTCATGCGCGCCCTCTCCGACATCGCGCCGCTGGCGGACCGCGCCGCGGCGGCGGCCGGCACCGCGATCACCGCGCTCGCCGCCGACAGCCGCGCGGTGACGCCGGGGGCGCTGTTCGCCGCCCTGCCCGGCGCGCGCGCCGACGGCCGCGCCTTCATCGCCGAGGCGGTGGCGCGCGGCGCCGCCGCCGTGCTGGCGCCCGAGGGCACCGTCTGGCCCGAGGGCGTGCCGGAGCGCCCCCTGATCACCGCCGCCGACCCGCGCCGCGCCCTCGCCCTGATGGCGGCGGCCTTCCACGGCGGCGCGCAGCCGCGCCGCGTCGTCGCCGTGACGGGCACCAACGGCAAGACGAGCACGGTGGACTTCCTGCGCCAGCTCTGGACGCTCGACGGCACGCGCGCCGCCTCGCTCGGCACGCTCGGGCTGGTGGCGGAGGGGTTCGAGGCGGGGCCCTCGCTCACCACGCCCGATCCGGTGGCGCTGCACGCGACGCTCGCCGCGCTCGCGGCCGCCGGGGTGGAGCGCGCGGCGATGGAGGCCTCCTCGCACGGCATCGCGCAGCGGCGGCTCGACGGCGTGCGCCTGGCGGCGGCCGGGTTCACCAACCTGACGCGCGACCACCTCGACTACCACGGCACGATGGAGGCCTACCGCGCCGCCAAGCTCCGGCTGTTCGAGGCGCTGCTCCCGGCCGGCGCGCCGGTGGTGCTGAACGCCGACATGGAGGCCGCGACGCGCGAGGCCGTCGCGGCGGTCGCCAGGCGGCGCGGCCTGCCGGTGCTCTCGGTGGGCGAGCAGGGCGGCGACCTGCGCCTGCTGCGCCAGGTGCCGCTGCCGGACGGGCAGGCGATCGTCGTCGCGCGCCCGGGCGGCGCGGCGGAGGAGATCCGCCTCGCCCTGCCCGGCCGCTTCCAGGCCGACAACGCGCTGATGGCCGCCGGCCTCGCCATCGCCACGGGGATGGAGGCGGCGCGCGCGCTGGCGCTGCTGCCGCGCCTCAGGGGCGTGCGCGGGCGGATGGAACTCGCGGCGCGGCTGCCGAACGGCGCCGCGGTCTATGTGGACTACGCGCACACGCCGGACGCGCTCGAGCGCCTGCTCGCGGCGCTGCGCCCGCATGTCGCACCGGGGGCGCGGCTGCACGTGCTGTTCGGCGCCGGCGGCGACCGCGATCCGGGCAAGCGGCCGCTGATGGGCGCGGTCTGCGCGCGGCGCGCCGACGTCTGCTGGGTGACCGACGACAACCCGCGCAGCGAGGACCCGGCGGCGATCCGCGCCGCCGTGCTCGCCGGCTGCCCCGGCGGCGTGGATGCGGGCGACCGCGCCGGGGCGATCGCGCGCGCGCTGGCGGCGCTCGGCCCGGGCGACGTGCTGGCGGTGGCCGGCAAGGGGCACGAGAGCGGGCAGACCATCGCCGGCGTCACCCATCCCTTCGACGACGCGGAGACGGTGCGCCGCCTCGCGGGAGGTGCGCCGTGACGGCGCCGCTCTGGAGCGCGGCCGAGCTGCGCGCGGCGACGGGCGGGACGCTCGCCGCCGAGATCGCCGCGCGCGGCGTCTCCCTCGATTCCCGCACGGTCCGCCCCGGCGAGCTGTTCGTCGCCCTGCGCGGCGCGCGCGACGGGCACGAATTCGTCGCCGACGCGCTGGCCCGCGGCGCCGCCGGCGCGATGGTGGACCGCGATCCGCCGGGCGTCGCGCCGGGCGCGCCGCTGCTGCGCGTCGCGGACACGCTCGCCGGTCTCGCCGCGCTCGGCGCCGCCGGGCGGGCGCGCAGCGCGGCACGCGTGGTCGCGGTGACCGGCAGCGTCGGCAAGACGACGACGAAGGAGATGCTGCGCCACGCGCTCTCGGCCTGCGGCGCGACCCACGCGGCGGAGGCGAGCCACAACAACCACTGGGGCGTGCCTCTCACCCTCGCCCGCCTGCCGCGGGAGGCGGCCTTCGCCGTGGTCGAGATCGGCATGAACCACCGCGGCGAGATCGCCCCGCTCGCGCGCCTCGCCCGCCCGCACGCGGCGGTGATCACGGCGGTGGCGCCGGCGCACATCGGCCATCTCGGCTCGCTCGAGGCGATCGCCGACGAAAAGGCCGACATCCTCGCCGGGCTCGAGCCGGGCGGCAGCGCGATCCTGCCGCGCGACAACCCGCTGTTCGGCCGCCTCGCCGCCGCGGCCGCGCGGTGCGGCGCGCGCGTCGTGGCCTTCGGCGAGTCGCCGGAGGCGGAGGCGCGGCTGCTGTCCTACGCCGGCACGGCGGAGGCGGGGCGCGCGGAGCTGGACCTGCACGGGCGGCGGCTCCGTCTCGCGCTGGCGGCGCCGGGGCGGCACCTGGCGATGAACGCGCTCGCCGCGCTCGCCGCCTGCGCGGCGCTCGGCGCGGATCCGGGGCTGGCGGCGGCGGCGCTTTCCGGCTTCGGCGCGGTGGCCGGGCGGGGGATGCGGGTGACGCTGCACCTGGCGGGCGGCACGGCGCTGCTGCTCGACGACAGCTACAACGCCTCGACCGCCTCGATCCGGGCCGGGCTCGCGGTGCTGGCCGCGCAGCCGGCGCGGCGGCGCCTCGCCGTGCTCGGCGACATGCGCGAGCTCGGCGAGCACGGTCCGGCCCTGCACGCGGAGCTGGCGCCGGACGTCGCCGCCGCCGCCGACCTCGCCTTCTGCTGCGGCCCGCTGATGCGCCACCTCTACGACGCGCTGCCGGCGGAGCGCCGCGGCGACCATCAGCCCGACAGCGAGCGCCTCGCGCCCGTGGTGCGCGACGCGCTGCGCCCGGGCGACGCGGTGCTGGTCAAGGGCTCGCTCGGCTCGCGCATGAAGGTGGTGGTCGAGGCGCTGACGCGCGGGGAGCGGCCGGCATGATCTTCAACCTGTTCGCCCCCTACGCGGACGAGTTCGCGCTGTTCAACCTGGTGCGCTACATCACCTTCCGCTCCGGCGCCGCCTGCCTGACCGCCTTCGTGTTCTCGCTGGTGCTCGGCCCGAGCGTGATCCGCTGGCTGCGCGCGCGCCAGCGCGGCGGCCAGCCGATCCGCGCCGACGGGCCGGAGCGCCACCTGATCGAGAAGCGCGGCACGCCGACCATGGGCGGCGTGCTGATCCTCGCCTCGATGGTGCTCGCGACGGTGCTCTGGGCCGACCTGCGCAACGGCTACATCTGGGCGACGCTGCTGGTGACGGTGGGCTACGGCCTGCTCGGCTTCGCCGACGACTTCCTCAAGGTGACGAAGCGCAACACCAGGGGCGTATCGGGGCGGCACAAGCTGATCGCCCAGGCTGCGATCGGGCTGGCCGCCGCCGTGTGGATGTACTGGCTGATGCCGCCGGCGCTGGCCGACAAGCTCGCCGTGCCGGTGTTCAAGGAGGTGCTGATCCCGCTCGGCCTCGCCTTCCCGCTGTTCGCGATGCTGGTGATGATGGGCGCGTCCAACGCGGTGAACCTGACCGACGGGCTCGACGGCCTCGCCATCGTGCCGGCGATGATCGCGGCCGGGGTGTTCGGGCTGATCGCCTACCTGGTCGGGCGGGTGGACTACGCCAACTACCTCCAGCTCCACTACGTGCCGGGGTCGGGCGAGCTCGCGGTGTTCCTCTCCGCCCTGCTCGGCGCCGGGCTCGGCTTCCTCTGGTTCAACGCGCCGCCCGCCGCCGTGTTCATGGGCGACACCGGCTCGCTCTCGCTCGGCGGCGCGCTCGGCGCGGTGGCGGTGGCGACCAAGCACGAGATCGTGCTGGCGATCGTCGGCGGCCTGTTCGTGGTCGAGACGCTCTCGGTCGTGATCCAGGTGTTCTGGTTCAAGCGCACCGGGCGGCGCGTCTTCCTGATGGCGCCGCTGCACCACCATTTCGAGAAGAAGGGCTGGCCGGAGCCGACCATCGTGATCCGCTTCTGGATCATCTCCATGGTGCTGGCGCTGATCGGCCTCAGCACGCTGAAGATCCGATGAGCGGCGCGGCGCGGAGCTTCACCCCCTTCGCCGGGCGGCGCATCGCCGTGATGGGCCTCGGCCGCGCCGGGCTGCCGGCGGCCGCGCGCCTCGCCGCCTGGGGCGCCGAGATCGCCTGCTGGGACGACCGGGAGGAGGCGCGCGCCGCCGCGGAGGCCGCCGGGCTGCCGCTCCGCGACCTCGCCGCCTCCGGCCCGTTCCGCTTCGATGCGCTGCTCCTTTCGCCCGGCATCCCGCACCGGCTGCCGGCGCCGCACCCGGTCGCCGCGCGCGCCGCGGCGGCGGGCGTGCCGCTGCTGTGCGATGCCGAGTTCCTGTTCGCGGCGGTGCGCGCCGCGGGCTCCGGCGCCCGCTTCGTCGGCGTCACCGGCACCAACGGCAAGTCCACCACGACGGCCCTGATCCACCACCTGCTGCGCGGCGCCGGCGTGGCTGCCGAGGCGGGAGGCAATCTCGGCCCGGCGGCGCTCTCCCTCAACATGTTGGGGGACGGGGGCGTATACGTCCTCGAAATGTCGTCCTACATGTTGGAGCGAATCGCCGCGGTGCGCTTCAACGTGGGGGTGATGCTGAACCTCAGCCCCGATCACCTCGACCGCCATGGCGACATGGCCGGCTATGCCGCTGCGAAGGCTTGCATCTTCGCGCGGCAGACGCCGCAGGACGTGGCCGTGCTAGGCTGCGACGACGCGCCGAGCCGCGCCATGGCCGCCGGGATCGTGGCGCGCCTGGTGCCGGTCTCGGGCGTCACGGCGCAGCGCGGCGGGATCTGGGCCGAGGGCGACCGGGTGCTGCGCGACGAGCAGGGCCCGATCCTCGACCTGCGCGCGGCCCCGGCGCTGCCCGGCGCGCACAACGCGCAGAACGCCGCCGCCGCCTGCGCCGCCGCCTTCGCGCTCGGCGTGCCGCGCGAGGCCGCGGCGGCGGGCCTCGCGAGCTTCCCCGGCCTGCCGCACCGCCAGGAGCGGGTGGCCGACATCGAGGGCGTCCTGTTCGTCAACGACAGCAAGGCGACCAACGCCGATTCCGCGGCGCGGGCGCTCGCGAGCTACGAGCGGGTGGTGTGGATCGCCGGCGGCACCGCGAAGGCGGGCGGCATCGCCGCCCTCGCGCCGCTCTTCCCGCGCGTCGCGAAGGCGCTGCTGATCGGGCGCGACGCGCCGGAATTCGCGCGCACCCTCGCCGCGCACGGCGTGCCGCACGAGGTCGCCGGCACGCTGGAGGCCGCGGTGCCCGCCGCCGCCGCCGCCGCGCGCGCCGGCGCGGCGCCGGTGGTGCTGCTCTCGCCCGCCGCCGCCTCCTTCGACCAGTTCAGCGGCTTCGAGGCGCGCGGCGAGCGCTTCCGCGCGCTGGTGCGGGCGCTCGCACCGCGGGGCGCGCGGGGGAGGGCCGCCTGAGATGGTCGCCTTCTCCCGCGCCGACACCTCGGTCCTCGGCCGCTGGTGGTGGACCGTGGACCGCTGGACGCTCTCGGCGCTGTTCGCGCTGATCGGCTTCGGCTACGTGCTGCTGCTCGCCGCCTCGCCGGCGGTGGCGGAGCGCATCGGCGCCTCCTCGCGCCACATGTTCATCGTCAAGCAGGTGGTCTTCCTCGCCCTCGCCGCGGCGGTGATGGTCGCGACCTCGCTGCTGTCGGTGAAGGGGGTGCGGCGGGCGGCGCTCGTCGGCTGCGCCGCGGCGCTGGCGCTGACGGCGGCCACCCTCGTCGTCGGCGTCGAGATCAAGGGCGCGCGGCGCTGGCTGTCGATCCCCGGCCTCTCGCTGCAGCCCTCGGAGTTCCTCAAGCCCTGCTTCGCGGTCGTCGCCGCCTGGCTGATCGCCGAGGGCAAGGCGCCGGGCTCGCGCTTCCCCGGCGCGCTGGTCGCGATCGCCCTGTTCGGCGTGATCGCCGCCATCCTCAAGGGCCAGCCCGATATCGGCATGCTGCTGGTGATCACGGCGGTGTTCTTCACCCAGTTCTTCGTCGCCGGGCTCAACATGTTCCTGGTCGCCATCGTCGGCGCGATGGGCGTCGCCGGGGCGGTCGGCGCCTACCTGATGTTCCCGCACGTGCAGAGCCGGGTGCACCGCTTCCTCGACCCCGCCTCCGGCGACAACTACCAGATCACCGTGGCGCTCGAGGCCTTCGGCTACGGGGGCCTGTTCGGGCGCGGCCCGGGCGAAGGGCGGGTGAAGAACCTGCTGCCCGACGCGCATGCCGACTTCGTCTTCGCCGTCGCCGGCGAGGAGTTCGGCATGGTGGTCTGCATGATCATCCTCGCCCTGTTCGCCTTCATCGTGGTGCGCGGGATGCTGCGGCTGCTCGCCGAGAACGACCTGTTCGTGGTGCTGGCCGCGGCCGGGCTGCTCGCCCAGTTCGGGCTGCAGGCCTTCGTCAACATGGCCTCCTCGCTGCACCTGATCCCGACCAAGGGGATGACGCTGCCCTTCGTCTCCTACGGCGGCTCCTCGGTGATCGCGGTGGCGCTCGGCATGGGCTTCCTCCTCGCGCTGACGCGCCGGCGGCTGCACCGCCAGCCGGAGGAGGCCGCATGAGGGGTCCCGCGGTGCGCCCGATCGTCATCGCCGCCGGCGGCACGGGCGGCCACCTGTTCCCGGCCGAGGCCCTGGCGGCGGAGCTGCTGGCGCGCGGCGAGCGCGTGGCGCTGATGACCGACGCGCGCTCCGCCGCCTACGAGAGCCCCGCCTTCGCCGGCGCCGAACGCCTGGTGCTGAAGGGCGCGGGGATCGCGGGCCGGGGGCTGCGGGGCGCGGCGGCCGGCGCGGCGGCGCTCGCGCTCGGCGTCGTGCAGGCGCGGCGGCTGCTCGGCCTGCTCAACGCCTCGGCGGTGGTGGGCTTCGGCGGCTACGCCTCCTTCCCGCCGCTCGCCGCGGCGCGGCTGCTGCCGGCGGCGCGCCGGCCGCTGACGGTGCTGCACGAGCAGAACGCGGTGCTCGGCCGCGCCAACCGCGTGCTGGCGCGCGGGGCGGACGTGCTGGCGCTCTCCTTCGCCGCGACCGCCGCCGTCCCCGCCGCGGCCGCGAAGCGGGTGGCGGTGGTCGGCAACCCGGTGCGCCCGGCGCTCGCCGCCCTGGCCGGGCAGCCCTATCCGGTGCCGGCGGAGGATGCGGCGCTGCGCCTGCTGGTGCTGGGCGGCAGCCAGGGCGCGCGCATCTTCGCCGACGTGGTGCCGGAGGCGGTGGCGGCGCTGCCCGAGGCGCTGCGGGCGCGCCTCCTGGTGGCGCAGCAGTGCCGCCCGGAGGATCTCGCGCGGGTGCGGGAGGCCTACGCGCGTGCCGGCGTGCCCGCCGATCTCGCGCCCTTCTTCCCCGACGTCGCGGGGCGCCTCGCCACCGCGCATCTGGTGATCGCGCGCGCCGGCGCCTCCACCGTGGCCGAGCTCGCCTGCGCCGGGCGCCCCGCCGTGCTGGTGCCGCTGCCGCACGCGATCGACGACCACCAGAGCGCCAATGCCCGCGCCCTCGCCGGCGCCGGCGCGGCGGTGGTGATGCCGCAGCCGGGCTTCACCCCGGCGGCGCTCGCGCAGCGCCTCCTCGCCTGGCTCGGCGATCCCGCCGCGCTCGCCGCCGCCGCCGCCGCCGCCGCCGCGCTGGCGCGGCCGCAGGCGGCGCGGCGGCTCGCCTGCCTCGTCCTCTCCCTCGTCGCGCAGCGCGGGCCGGCGCCCGCCCTGCGGGAGGTGCCCTGACATGCGCGCCCTGCCGCTCTCGATCGGCCCCATCCACTTCGTCGGCATCGGCGGCATCGGCATGTCCGGCATCGCCGAGGTGCTGCACAACCTCGGCTACCGCGTGCAGGGCAGCGACATCGCCGAGAACTACAACGTGGCGCGGCTGCGCGAGGCCGGCGTGCCGGTCGCGATCGGCCACGACGCGGCCAATCTCGGCGCGGCGCAGGTGGTCGTGGTCTCGAGCGCGGTCAGGCGCGACAACCCGGAGGTGGCGGCGGCGCGCGCGCGCCTGATCCCGGTGGTGCGCCGCGCCGAGATGCTGGCCGAGCTGATGCGCCTCAAGTGGTCCATCGCCATCGGCGGCACCCACGGCAAGACGACGACGACGAGCCTGGTCGCCGCGGTGCTGGAGGCGGCGCGCCTCGACCCGACCGTGATCAATGGCGGCATCGTCAACGCCTACGGCACCAACACCCGGCTCGGCGCCGGCGACTGGATGGTGGTGGAGGCGGACGAGAGCGACGGCTCCTTCCTCAAGCTGCCCGCCGTGGTCGCGGTGGTGACCAACATGGACCCCGAGCACCTCGACCACTGGGGCACGGCCGAGGCGATGAAGGAGGGCTACGCCCAGTTCGTCGGCAACATCCCCTTCTACGGCTTCGCCGTGCTGTGCATGGACCACCCGGAGGTGCAGGCGATGATCCCGCGCCTCTCGGACCGGCGCATCGTCACCTACGGCTTCAGTCCCCAGGCCGACGTGCGCGCGGAGAAGGTGCTGACCGACCGCATGGGCGCGACCTTCGAGGTGACGGTGACCGACCGCGCGAGCGGGCGGACGCGCACGCTCAAGCCCTTCCGCCTGCCGATGCTCGGCAGCCACAACGTGCAGAACGCGCTCGCCGCGATCACGGTGGGCGTGGAGATGGACATCGACGAGCAGACCATCCGCACCGCGCTGGCCGGCTTCAAGGGCGTGAAGCGGCGCTTCACCCGTGTCGGCGAGGCGGGCGGCATCACCGTGATCGACGACTACGGCCACCACCCGGTGGAGATCGCCGCGGTGCTGAAGGCGGCGCGGCAGGCCGGGGCGCGCGACGTGATCGCGGTGGTGCAGCCGCACCGCTACACGCGGCTGCAGTCGCTGTTCGAGGAATTCTGCCAGTGCATGAACGACGCCGGCACGGTGATCGTGGCCGACGTCTACCCGGCCGGAGAGGCGCCGATCCCGGGCGTGGACAAGGACGCGCTGGTCGAGGGGCTGCGCGCGCACGGCCACCGCAGCGTGGTGCCGCTGCCCGGTCCGGAGAGCCTCGCCGAGATGGTCCACGCCATCGCCCGGCCCGGCGACTACGTGGTCTGCCTCGGCGCCGGCAACATCACCCAGTGGGCGCACGCCCTGCCGGAACAGCTCGCCGCGCTGCAGGCGCGGACGCCGAACCTGCGCCGCCTCGCCGCGGCCGGGGGGACGAAGTGACGGTGCCGGCCCGCGCCGCGACCGCCGCCGCCACCCTGCCGCCGCTGCGCGGACGGGTGCAGGCCGGCGCGCCGCTCGCGCCGGGCACCTGGTTCCGCGTCGGGGGAGCGGCGGAGTGGCTGGTGCGGCCCGCCGACCTCGGCGACCTCCTGCTGCTGCTGCGCGACCTGCCGGAGGCGGTACCGCTCACGGCGATCGGCGCCGCCTCGAACCTGATCGTGCGCGACGGCGGCGTGCCGGGCGTGGTGGTGCGGCTCGCCCCGCGCGGCTTCGGGGCGGTCGCGGTCGAGGCCGACGGGGTGGTGGCCGGGGCGGCGGCGCTCGATACGACGGTCGCCGAGCACGCGGCGGCGGCGGGCCTCGCCGGGCTCGAGTTCCTCTGCGGCATCCCCGGCACGATCGGCGGCGCGGTGGCGATGAACGCCGGCGCCTACGGCGCCGAGGTGAAGGACGTGCTGGACTGGGCAGAGGTCGCCACGCCCGGCGGCCTGCGGCGCCTGAGCGCGGCCGAGCTCGGCCTCGCCTACCGCCGCGCCGACGGCCTGCCGCCGCGCGGCGTGGTGGTGCGCGCCCGCCTGCGCGCCTCGCCCGACGCGCCCGCCGCGATCGCCGCCCGCATGGCCGAGATCCGCGCCGCGCGCGAGGCCGCCCAGCCGGTGCGCGCGCGCACCGGCGGCTCCACCTTCAAGAACCCGCCTGGCGGGGCGCGCGCGTGGGAGCTGATCGCGGCCGCCGGCTGCCGCGGCCTGCGGCGCGGCGGCGCGCAGGTGTCCGAGAAGCACTGCAACTTCCTGATCAACACCGGTGGCGCCAGCGCCGCCGACCTCGAGGGCCTCGGCGAGGAGGTGCGCGCGCGCGTCCGCGCCGCCTGCGGCGTGGACCTCGAGTGGGAGATCCGCCGCATCGGGGTGCCCCCGGCATGAAGCGCGTCGCGGTCCTCTACGGCGGCATCTCGGCCGAGCGCGAGGTCTCGCTCGCCTCCGGCGCGCAGTGCATCGCCGCGCTGCGCGAGGCGGGCTACGAGGTCGCGCCGATCGAGGTCGGCGAGGACCTCGCCGCGGTGATCGCGGCGCTGACCCGGCCGCGCCCCGACGTGGTGTTCAACGCCCTGCACGGCCGCTTCGGCGAGGACGGCTGCATCCAGGGCGTGCTCGACTGGCTCGGCATCCCCTACACGCATTCGGGCGTGCGCGCCTCCGCGCTCGCGATGGACAAGGCGGCGGCGCGGGCGGTGTTCGCCGCCGCCGGGCTGCCGGTCCCGCCCGCGCGCCTCGTCACGCGCGAGGAGCTGGAGGCGGAGGATCCGCTGCCGCGGCCCTACGTGGTGAAGCCGCTCAACGAGGGCTCCTCGGTCGGGATCGAGATCCTGCGCGCCGGCGACAACCGCCGCGCCGAGATCGCGCGCCGCTGGCGCTTCGGCCCGCGCATCCTCGCCGAGCGCTACGTTCCGGGGCGCGAGCTCACCGTCGCGGTGATGGGCGAGCGGCCGCTCGCGGTGACCGAGATCGCCACCGACAACGCCTTCTACGACTACGAGGCGAAGTACGCCGAAGGCGGCAGCCGCCACGCCATCCCCGCCCCGGTGCACCCGGAAGCCGCGGCGCGGGCGATGGAGATCGCGCTGCGCGCGCACCAGGCGCTCGGCTGCCGCGGGGTCTCGCGCGCCGACCTGCGCTACGACGACACGCGGGGCGAGCCGGGCGAGCTGTTCCTGCTCGAGGTCAACACCCAGCCCGGCATGACGCGCACCTCGCTCGTGCCCGAGCAGGCGGCGCATGTCGGCATCCCCTTCCCGGCGCTCTGCGCCTGGATGGTCGAGAACGCGCGCCATGGCCCGTGACGACGCGCTGACCGCCCCGCCGCGGCCGCCCGCGCGGCGCGCCGGCGCAGCGGCCCCGGCCAGGCAGCGCAGGCCCGACCGGCCGAGCCGGCTGCGCCTCTGGCTGCGCCGCCGCCGCGCCCTGCTGCGTCCCGCCGCGCTCGGCACGCTGGCGCTCGGCGCGCTGGGCGCGGCGGCGCTGACCCTCTACGCGCTCGACCCCGCCGGGCGCGCCGCGCGGCTCGTCGAGAGCGCCGCCGAGCTCGGCCAGCGCGCGGGCTGGCGCGTGCAGGCCGTGATCCTCGACGGGCGCGAGCACACGCCGGTCGAGATGATTCGCGCCGCGCTCGGCGTCAGCCGCGGCGACCCGATCCTCGGCTTCTCGCCCGAGGGGGCGAAGGAGCGGCTGGAGACGCTCGCCTGGGTGCAGCGCGCCCATGTCGAGCGCCGTCTCCCCGGCACCATCGTGGTGCGGCTCGAGGAGCGCCAGCCCTTCGCCATCTGGCAGCACTCCGGCCGCTTCGCGGTGATCGACCGCGCGGGCCACGTGGTCGCGACCGAGAAGCTCGACCAGTTCGGCGCGCTGCCGCTGGTGGTGGGCGCGGGGGCGGAGCGCGCGGCGGCGGCGCTGCTCGACCGCCTGCGCGAGCAGCCCGAGCTCGCGCGGCGCATCCAGGCGGCGATCCGCGTCGGCGACCGGCGCTGGAACCTGAAGCTGCACAACGGCACCGAGATCCTGCTGCCCGAGGGGCACGAGGCCGCGGCCATCGAGCGCCTCGGCGAGCTGCACCGCCAGCACGGGCTGCTCGACCGTCCTCTCGCCGCGATCGACCTGCGGCTGCCCGACCGGCTGGTGGTGCGCCAGCAGGCCACCCCGCAGGCGGAGCAGCCCGCCGCCGGCGCCCCGCGCGGCGGGGGACGGAGCCAGCGCGGATGAACCACGTCCTCCGCCTGCCCGCCCCTGTCGAGCCGCCGCCGGCCGGGCGCCGGCGGCGCGGCGCGCGCAGCGGCACCTTCGGCGTGCTCGACATCGGCTCGACCAAGGTCGTCTGCCTGATCGCGCGCGTCGAATCGGACGGCGAGCCGCGCGTGCTCGGCTTCGGCTGGCAGCGCGGCCGCGGCGTCAAGGGCGGCAACGTGGTGGACCTCGACGAGGCGGAGCGGGCGATCCGCGCCGCCGTGGGCCAGGCGGAGGAGATGGCGGACACGCAGCTCCGCGGCGCCATCGTCAACCTCTCCTGCGGCCAGCCGGACAGCCGCACCCTGCACATCCAGTGGCCGATCTCGGGCCGCGCCGTCACCGAGGCCGATCTGCGCGCCATCCTCCACGAGGGGCGCCGCCGCGCCACCGAGGACGGGCGCGAGACGGTGCACGCGGTCACGCTCGGCTTCATCGTGGACGCGACACCCGGCGTGGACGATCCGCGCGGCATGGTGTGCGAGACGCTCGCCGCGCGGCTGCACCTCGTGGACGCGGCGCAGGCGTCCTTGCGCAACCTCGGCGCCTGCCTGCTGCGCTGCGACCTCGAGATCGAGGAGCTGGTCTCCGCCCCCTTCGCCTCCGGCCTCGCCACGCTGGTCGAGGACGAGCGCCAGCTCGGCACCGCGGTCGTGGACATGGGCGGCGGCACCACCTCGATCGCCGTCTTCGCCGAGGGGCACCTGGTGCACACGGCGCAGATCCCGGTCGGCGGCGTGCACGTCACCAACGACCTCGCCAGCATCCTTTCGACCCCGGTCGCGCACGCCGAGCGGATGAAGACGCTGCACGGCAGCGTGCATGCGACCTCGGAGGACGAGCGCGAATACCTGCCCGTGCCGCTGCTCGGCGAGGACGAGCACCACATCGCCCGGGTGCCGCGCGCGATGGTGGTCGGCATCATCCGGCCGCGGCTCGAGGAGACGCTCGAGCTGGTGCGCGAGCGGCTCGACGCCGCTGGGCTCGGGCGCGAGCTGGTCAAGCGCGTGGTGCTGACGGGCGGCGCCGCGCAGCTCGTCGGCGCGCGCGAACTCGCCGCCGAGATCCTCGGCCGCCAGGTGCGGCTCGGCCGTCCGCGCCCGGTGCGCGGCCTGCCGGAGGCCGCCACCGCCCCGGGCTTCGCCACCGCCATCGGCCTGCTCGCCTGGGGCGCCGGCGAGGGGCGCCCGGTGCTCGACCTCGCCCCCGGCCCCGCGCGCCCGCGGGGCCTGTTCCGCCGCTTCGTCCACTGGCTCAGGGAGCGCGTCTGAGCATGAGCGACGCCGCGCCGCCCGCCGCCCCCTCCCGCAACCCCTACCTCCCGCCGTCAGGGACCGACGCCGTCAGGAAGGACCACGCCGCATGACCCTCACCCTCACCCTGCCGCAGACCCGCTACACCGACTTCAGCCCGCGCATCACCGTGATCGGCGTGGGCGGCGGCGGCACCAACGCGGTCAACAACATGATCGCGATGGGCCTGGACGGGGTCGAGTTCCTGGTCTGCAACACCGACGCGCAGTCGCTGCAGCACTCGCGCGCCGAGCGGCGCGTGCAGCTCGGCCCGCACCTGACGCAGGGCCTCGGCGCCGGCGCCAAGCCCGAGATCGGCCGCGCCGCGGCGGAGGAGGCGACCGAGGAGCTGGCGCGCCACCTCGAGGGCGCGCACATGGTCTTCGTCACCGCCGGCATGGGCGGCGGCACCGGCACCGGCGCGGCGCCGGTGATCGCGCGCATGGCGCGCGAGAGGGGCATCCTCACCGTCGGCGTCGTCACCAAGCCGTTCGACTTCGAGGGGCCGAAGCGCCGGCGCTGCGCCGAGCAGGGGATCGAGGAGCTGCAGCAGTACGTGGACACGCTGATCGTGATCCCCAACCAGAACCTCTTCCGCCTCGCCAACGAGCGCACCACCTTCGCCGAGGCCTTCAAGATGGCCGACACGGTCCTCTACATGGGCGTGCGGGGCGTGACCGACCTGATGGTCAACCCGGGCGTGGTGAACCTCGACTTCGCCGACATCCGCACGGTGATGGCGGAGATGGGCAAGGCGATGATGGGCACCGGCGAGGCCGAGGGCGAGGACCGCGCCGTGAAGGCCGCCGAGGCCGCGATCAGCAACCCGCTGCTCGAGGACACCTCGATGCGCGGCGCGCGCGGCGTGCTGATCAACATCACCGGCGGCCTCGACATGACGCTGTTCGAGGTGGACGAGGCGGCCAACCGCATCCGCAAGGAGGTGGACGAGGAGGCCAACATCATCTTCGGCTCCTCGATCGACGAGGCGATGAACGGGCGCATCCGGGTCAGCGTCGTCGCCACCGGCATCGACGCCCTCGAGGCGCGCGAGGCGGAGCGCCCGCGGCTGGTCGCGATCGGCGGCGGCGCGGCGGTGGCGGCGGCCACGGCCGAGCAGCCGCAGAAGGCGGTGCCGGCGCAGCCGGGCGCCGCGGGGGCGGCGCAGGGGCCGGGAGGGCCGGCGGCCGGCGCCGCGGCCCCTCTCGCCGGCGCGTTCCCGGCCACCGCCGGGCCCGGCACCCTCCCCTTCATCCGCCGCGCCGCGCAGGCGGCCACGGCGAGCGCCGCCGCCGAGCCGGCGGCCATGCGCGATCCCGGCGCCCCCCCCGCCGCGGCGCCGCTCACCCACCCGCTGGCGGCCGCTCCGGGTGCGGAGCCGCCCGTGATGCTCGGCGCGGCCGCGATCGCCGACGGCCCGGCCGGCGCCGCGCCGGTCGCCGGGGCGGCGGGAGGCGCGCCGCTGTCGCGCCAGGCCGCGCCGCAGCCCGGAGGCGGCGCGCCGGCGGTGCCGGGCGGCGTCGGGACCGGCAGCCCGCTGCGCGACATCTTCCGCCGCGTCACCGGCGGCGCCAGCGGGTTGATGAAGCGGACCATCGCCGAACCGGCGGCGGTCACGCCTGCGGCCCAGCCCCCCGGGCCACGCGCCGCCCGGATCGAGCCGGATCTGCGCGGCGCCGCCCCGGCCCCGCAGGGCGGGGCGCCGCGCCCGGCGCCGTCCTCTCCCGCCCAGGACGAGATGGGCATGGAGATTCCCGCCTTCCTGCGTCGCCAGAGCAACTGAGGGGGCGGGCGCCGGCTTCCGGCCGCGCCCCATTGCTGCCCCATTTGTGCGACGCAAAAATCAGAAATTACAAGGCGTTGTAGCGTAATATAGCGAAACAAGGCTTGAATGGCGCCCCTGGGCCGGCGGTGCAAGCTTGCCCAGGGGCGCCGCGCATTCACGCGAATGCGCACGCCGCCGAGGATCCGGCGAACGGGACGGACCGGATCGCGCCGGGGCCGGGGTGCGGCCCGGCGTCGGGTTCGTGCGCGGAACAGAGGTGCGGATGGACGGCTATCTCCTGGCCGGGGCGGGACAGACGGCGCGGCGGCGCCGGACGCTCAAGTCCTCGATCGGCTGCGTCGGCACCGGCCTGCACACCGGCCGGCGCGTCCGCCTCACCCTGCATCCCGCTGCCGCGGGCAGCGGCATCCGCTTCCGCCGCGCCGATCTCGGCGGCATCGAGATCCCGGCGCGCTTCGACCACGTGGTGGACACCCGTCTCTGCACCGCACTCCGCGCGCCCGGCGCGCCGGATGCCCGGGTCGGCACCGTCGAGCACCTGATGGCCGCCTTCGTCGCCTGCGGCATCGACGACGCCGTCGCCGAGCTCGACGGGCCGGAGGTGCCGATCCTCGACGGCTCCGCCGCCCCCTTCGTCTTCCTCCTCGATTGCGCCGGCAGCGTCGCCACCACCCTGCCGCAGGGCGCGATCGAGGTGCTGCGCCCGGTGCGGGTCGAGGACGGCGCCGGCGGCTGGGCCGAGCTGCGTCCCGGCCCCGAGCCCGCCTTCGACGCCGCGCTGGAGATCGATTTCCCGAACACGGCGATCGGCCGGCAGTCGCTTGCGCTGCGCCTCACGCCGCGCGCGGTGCGGAGCGTCCTTGCGCCGGCGCGCACCTTCACCCTGGCCGAGGACGTGGCGCGGCTGCGCGCCGCCGGGCTGGCGCAGGGCGGGTCGCTGGCGAATGCCGTGGTGGTGGACGGGCCGCTGGTGCTGAACCCGGGCGGGCTGCGCTGCCCGGACGAGTTCGTGCGCCACAAGCTGCTCGACCTGGTGGGCGATCTGGCGCTGGCCGGCCTGCCGATCCGCGGCCGCTTCGCCGGATACCGCTCCGGCCACGCGCTGAACAATCGGCTGCTGCACGCGCTTTTCGCCGAGGCCGGCGCCTTCCGGGTGGTCGGCGGCGCGGAGCGGGAGCCGGCCCTCGCCGGCGCGGCCCTCCCCGGGCCGGCGATGGCGGAGAATGGCGGCTCGGCCGGCACCGCCCGGCTGCCGGCCGCCGCCGCCCCGGCCGTCGCCTGACGGCGGCAGGCGGGCCAGCGCGGGGCGCTCGCGCGGCGCCGGGAAGACCCGTTTGGCGCACCGCCGGGACGCCGTGGTATAGGACGGCGCCACCGACCGCCGAGCCATGCCGGAAGACGCCGCGATCCGATGAACCATCCTGCCCAGCACCCTCACGCCCCCCGCGGCCACGCCCCCGGCTGCCGCCGCCGGGGCCGCGCCGCGCGACTGCCGCTCCTGCTGCTCGCCGGCCTCGTCCTCGCCGCCGGCGGCTGCGCCCGCCAGTGGGACGGCTCGGAACGCAGCCTGACCGGCCAGGCCGGGCAGCGCTACGCCGACATCGCCCCGGAGGCGCTCTACGCCGCCGGCATGCAGGAGCTGCGCGCGCGCCGCTTCCGCCAGGCGGTCGAGATCTTCGAGGCGATCGAGCGCGAGCACCCCTACTCGACCTGGGCGACCAACGCGAAGCTGATGTCCGCCTACGCCGAGTACATGCAGAACCGCTACACCGAGGCGATCGGCGCGCTCGACCGCTTCATCCAGCTCCACCCGGCGCACCGCGACATCGCCTACGCCTACTACCTGAGCGCGCTCTGCCAGTACGAGCAGATCAACGACGCCCAGCGCGACCAGCGCCAGACGGAGGTGGCAATGGCGGCGCTGCAGGAGGTGGTGAACCGCTTCCCGGACACGGCCTATGCCCGCGACGCGCGGCTCAAGATGGATCTCGCGCGCGACCATCTCGCCGGGCATGAGATGCACGTCGGCCGCTTCTACCAGCGCCAGGGCCTCTACGCGGCGGCGATCGGCCGCTTCCGCAAGGTGGTGGACGACTACCAGACCACCAACCACGTGCCGGAGGCGCTGCACCGCCTGACCGAGATCTACCTCACCCTCGGCCTGGTCGACGAGGCGCGGCGCACCGCCGCGGTGCTCGGGCACAACTATCCCGGCAGCCCGTGGTACCAGGACAGCTATGCCCTGCTGGTCGCCGGCGCGCCGCGCTCGGAGGACGAGCAGCCGGGCCTCCTCGGACGGGTCTGGGACAACACCCTCGGCCGGCTCCTCTAGGGGCGTCGCCGCCGGCGCATGCTCACCTCGCTCGCGATCCGCGACGTGGTGCTGATCGAGCGGCTCGACCTCTCCTTCGGGCCAGGCCTCACCGTGCTGACGGGCGAGACCGGCGCCGGCAAGTCCATCCTGCTCGACGCCCTCGGCCTCGCGCTCGGGGCGCGGGCGGAGGCCGGCATGGTGCGCGCCGGGCAGGCGCAGGCCGTGGTCGCCGCCGGGTTCCAGCCGCCCGCGGGGCACCCCGTCTTCGACCTCCTGCGCGAGCAGGGGATCGAGCTGCCGGCGGAGGACGAGCTGGTGCTGCGCCGCGTGGTGCAGGCCGACGGCCGCTCCCGCGCCTTCGTCAACGACGAGCCGGTCGGGGTGGCGCTGCTGCGGCGCATCGGCGCGACGCTGGTCGAGGTGCAGGGGCAGCACGAGCAGGTCGGCCTCGCCGATCCCGCGACCCATGCCGGGCTGCTCGACGCCTTCGGCGGGCTCGAGCCGCGCCGTGCCGCGGTGGCGGAGGCGTGGCGCGCCTGGCGCGAGGCGGAGCGCCGGCTGGCCGAGGCGCGCGCGGCGATCGCCGCGGCGCAGCGCGACGAGGAGTGGCTGCGCCACGCCGTCGCCGAGCTCGCCGAGCTCGCGCCGGCCGAGGGCGAGGAGGAGGAGCTGGCGAAGGAACGCCAGCGCCTGCAGCAGGGGGAGCGCCGCCGCGAGGCGATCGCCGCCGCGCTCGCCGAGCTGCAGCCGCGCGACCGCCGTTCCCCCTCCCCCGCCCGCGCCCTGCGCGAGGCGGCGCGCGCGCTGGAACGCCTGCCGGCGCCCAACGACGAGGCGCAGCCGGCGCTGGCCGCCCTCGCCGCGGCGCAGGACGCGATGGCGGAGGCGGAGACGCTGCTCGAGCGTCTGCTCGCCGAGGACGGCCCCGATCCGCGGCGCCTGGAGCGGGTGGAGGAGCGCCTGTTCGCCCTGCGCGCCGCCGCGCGCAAGCACGCGGTGGCGGTGGCGGAGCTGCCGGCGCTGCGCGCCGCGCTCGCGGAACGCCTCGCCGCGCTCGACGCCGGCACCGATCGCGTCGCCGCGCTGGAGGCGGCGGCGCGGGAGGCTCGCGCCGCCTATCTCGCCGCCGGCGCCGCGCTCACCGAGGCGCGGCGCACCGCCGCGCTGCGGCTCGAGAAGGCGGTCGCGCGGGAGCTGCCGCCGCTCAAGCTCGACCGCGCGCGCCTCGCGGTCGAGGTGGTGCCGCGCGAGGAGCCGGGCTGGGGGCCGGAGGGGATGGACCGGGTCGCCTTCCTGGTCGCGACCAATCCGGGCCAGGCGCCGGGACTGCTGGCGAAGATCGCCTCAGGCGGCGAGCTGTCGCGGCTGATGCTGGCGCTGAAGGTGGTGCTCGCCCGCGGGTCGCCGGTGCCGACGCTGATCTTCGACGAGGTCGATTCCGGTATCGGCGGCGCCACCGCCGCCGCGGTGGGGGAGCGCCTGGCGCGCGTCGCAGAGCGGCTGCAGGTGCTGGTGGTGACGCACTCGCCGCAGGTCGCGGCGCGCGGCGAGAGGCATTTCCGGGTCGCCAAGGCGGTGCGCGGCGGACGCGCGGCGACGCTGGTGCAGCCGCTCGACGGGCCGGCGCGGCGCGAGGAGATCGCCCGCATGCTGGCCGGCGAGCGCGTCACCGACGCGGCGCGCGCGGCCGCCGACAGCCTGCTCTCGAGGCCGGCGTGAGCGCCGTCCGCGTGCGCGCGGCAGGGGCCGGCGACGAGGCCGCCGTCGCCGCCCTCGCCGCGGCGCTGAACGCGGAGGAGGCGAACGAGGGCGCAAGCCGGTTGACCCCGGCGGCCGTGGCGCGCGATTTTCTCGGCGAGCATCCCGCCGGCCTGCTGCTGGTCGCCGAGACGCCCGAAGGCACCCTGATCGGCTATGCGACCGCCCACATGACCTACGAGACGCACCACGCCGAGCGCGGCCTCTACATCGGCGACCTCTACGTCGCCCCGGCGCACCGCCGCCGCGGCGTCGGCCGCGCGCTGATGGCGGCGGCGGCGGCGGCGGGGCGCGCGCGCGGCGCGGCGCACCTGTGGTGGACCGCGCGGCCTGGCAACGCGGCGGCGCACGCCTTCTACCGCCGCCTCGGCGGCCGCGGCGAGGCGGTGCTCGCCTTCGCATGCGCCGAGGACCGGTTCCGGCGCCTGGCGGCCGAGGGTGCGGCGCGGCGATGAGCGCCGCCGGCCTGCGCGCCCGCCCGGTCGAGGCGCTGACCGAGGAGGAGGCCGCCGAGGAGCTCGCCGCGCTGGCGCGCGAGATCGCGCACCACGACCACGCCTACTACGTGCTCGACGCGCCGGAGATCACGGACGCCGAATACGACGCGCTGGTGCGCCGCAACCGCGCGATCGAGGCGCGCTTCCCGCACCTGATCCGGCCCGACAGCCCCTCGCGCCGGGTCGGCGCCGCCCCGGCCGAGGGCTTCGCCAAGGTGCGCCACGGCGTGCCCATGCTCTCGCTCGACAACGCCTTCGGCGAGCAGGACTTCCGCGACTTCTGCGCGCGCATCCGGCGCTTCCTCAACCTGCCGGCCGAGGAGCGGCTGCGCTTCGTCGGCGAGCCGAAGATAGACGGCGTCGCGGTGAACCTGCTCTACGAGGAGGGGCGCTTCGTCCGCGGCGCCACGCGCGGCGACGGGATCGAGGGCGAGGACGTCACCCGCAACCTGCTGACGCTCAAGGACCTGCCGCGCCGCCTGAAGGGCCATCCGCCGGCGCGGATCGAGGTGCGCGGCGAGGTGTTCATGACCAAGGCCGACTTCCTCGCCCTCAACGAGCGCCAGGCGAAGGAGGGCGGCCGCGTGTTCGCCAACCCGCGCAACGCCGCCGCCGGCTCGCTGCGCCAGCTCGACCCGCGGATCACGGCGCAGCGCCCGCTCCGGCTGTTCGCCTACGCGATGGGCG
This sequence comes from Caldovatus aquaticus, assembly GCF_019458025.1. Lineage (GTDB taxonomy): Bacteria > Pseudomonadota > Alphaproteobacteria > Acetobacterales > Acetobacteraceae > Caldovatus > Caldovatus aquaticus. Next base: position 20,392 of record NZ_JAHZUY010000001.1, read on the forward strand.
CGGCGAGCGAGCAGCCGGCGCGCACGCACTGGGAATACCTGCAGCGGCTGCGCGAATGGGGCTTCGCCGTCAGCCCGCTCTCGCGCCTGCTCGAGACCGAGGCGGAGGCGGCGGCCTTCCAGGCCGAGATGGCCGACCGCCGCGCCTCGCTGCCCTTCGACATCGACGGCGTCGTCTACAAGCTCGACCGGCTCGACTGGCAGGAGCGGCTCGGCTTCGTCGGCCGGGCGCCGCGCTGGGCGATCGCCTGGAAGTTCCCCGCCGAGCGGGCGACGACGAAACTGCTCGACATCGAGATCCAGGTCGGCCGCACCGGCGCGCTGACGCCGCGCGCGGTGATGGAGCCGGTCAACGTCGGCGGCGTGATCGTGCAGCACGCCAGCCTGCACAACGAGGACGAGATCGCGCGCAAGGACATCCGCATCGGCGATACCGTGATCGTCCAGCGCGCCGGCGACGTGATCCCGCAGGTCGTGGGCGTCGTCCTCGAGAAGCGCCCGAAGGGCGCCAAGCCCTTCGTCTTCCCCGACCGCTGCCCCGCCTGCGGCAGCAAGGCGGTGCGGCCGGAGGGCGAGGCGGTGCGCCGCTGCACCGGCGGCCTCACCTGCCCCGCCCAGGCGGTCGAGCGGCTGATCCACTTCTGCAGCCGCAACGCCATGGACATCGAGGGCCTCGGCGCCGAGACCATCCAGAAGCTCTACGACGAGGGCCTGGTGCGGAGCCCGGCCGACCTCTTCCGCCTCGCCCGCCACGCCGAGCGGATGCGGAGCTGGGAGGGCTGGGGCGCGAAGACGAAAAAGGGCGGGGAGGCGAAGAAGGTCGCCAACCTGCTCGCCGCCATCGAGGCGCGGCGGCGCGTCCCCCTCGACCGCTTCATCTTCGCCCTCGGCATCCGCCGCGTCGGCGAGGCGACCGCGCGGCTGCTCGCCCGCCACTACCACTCCTTCGCCAACTGGCGCGCGCGCATGATCGAGGCGACGCGGGAGGGCTCGGAGGCGCGCGCGGAGCTGGAGAGCATCCAGGGCATCGGCCCCGCGATCGCGAGCGAGCTGGTGGCGTTCTTCTCCGAGCGGCGCAACCTGAAGGCGCTGGACGACCTCGTGCGCGAGGTCACGCCGGAGGACGTGACGGCGCCGGGCGCCGGCGCCTCGCCGCTCGCCGGCAAGACCATCGTCTTCACCGGCACGCTGGAGACGATGACGCGCGACGAGGCGGAGCACCTCGCCGAACGGCTCGGCGCCAAGGTGACGAAGAGCGTCTCGAAGAAGACCGATTACGTCGTCGTCGGCGCCGATCCCGGCAGCAAGGCGGCGAAGGCGCGCGAGCTCGGCGTGCGGATGCTGAGCGAGGCGGAGTGGCGGGAGATGGCGGGGGTCGGCCTGGTCGCCGAGCACCAGCTGCGTTGACGGCGTGCCTTCGCGCCGGGCGCGGCGCGCCCGCGCCTCGCCGCCCGCCCGCCCTCACGCCCCGATCGGCGCGCAGGCGGCGCGCAGCCAGGCTGCCGTCGCCGGATCGAGCAGCGGCGCGATCTCCTCGGCGACGCGCGCGTGGTAGGCGTCGAGCCAGGCGCGTTCCTCGGCCGCGAGCAGGCGCGGCGCGATCAGCCGGCGGTCGAAGGGGGCGAGGGTCAGCGTCTCGAACTCGAGGAAGGGCTTCGCCGCGCCGGGGGTCTCGGCCTCGCGCACCAGGAGCAGGTTCTCGAGCCGGATGCCGTACTCGCCGGGGGCGTAGAAGCCCGGCTCGTCGGAGAGGATCATCCCCGCGCGCAGCGGCACCGGCTTCGCCGCGCGGCTGAACGCCGCCGGCCCCTCGTGCACGGAGAGGTAGCTGCCGACGCCGTGGCCGGTGCCGTGGTCGTAGTCGAGCCCGGCGTCCCACAAGGCGCGCCGCGCGATGGCGTCGAGATGCGGGCCGGCCACCCCCTGCGGGAAGCGCAGCGTGGCGAGGGCGATGTGGCCCTTCAGCACCCGCGTCGCGCGCTCGCGCAGCGCCTCGGGCGGCAGGCCGGGGCCGGTCCAGAGCGTGCGCGTGACGTCCGTGGTGCCGTCCGGGTATTGCGCGCCGGAGTCGATCAGGTAGCACTCGTCGGCGCGGATCGGCCGGTTGCTCCCCGGCGTGACGCGGTAGTGGACGATGGCGCCGTGCTCGCCGGCGCCGGAGATGGCGGGGAAGCTCTCGCCGCGGAACTCCGGCGCCTCGGCGCGGAAGGCGAGCAGCCGGGCAGCGGCCGACATCTCGCTCTCGCCGCCCCGCGGCGCTGCCTCGCTGAACCAGGCGAGGAAACGCGCCAGCGCCACCGCGTCGCGCCGGTGGGCGGCGCGCGCGCCGGCCTGCTCGACGGCGTTCTTGCAGGCGCGCGGCAGGCGGCACGGGTCCTCGCCGGCGCGCACCTCGGCGCCGGCGGCACGCAGGCGGCGCGGGAACCAGGCCGGCGTCGCCTCGACGTCCACCCGCACCCGCCGGCCGGAGAGCGCATCCAGCGCCGCCGGCAGCTCGGCGCGCGGCCGCACCGCGACGTCGTTGCCGAGCCAGGCGCGGGTCTCGGCGCCGACCCGCGCCGGATCGAGGAACAGGTCCACCGCGCCGTCGTCGCCGAGCAGCGCGAAGGCGAGCGGCAGCGGCGTGTAGGGCAGGTCGGCGCCGCGGATGTTGAGCAGCCAGGCGACCGAGGCCGGGTCGCTGAGGACGCAGGCGGCCTCGCCGGCCGCGCGCAGCGCCGCCGCCGCCTGCTCGCGCTTCTCGCTCGAGGGGACGCCGGCGTAGTGCAGCGGATGCGGCACCACCGGGCTCGCCGGCGGCGCGGGCCGATCGGTCCAGACGGTGTCGAGCGGGTTGGGTTCGAGCGGCACCAGGGTCACGCCCGCGGCCTCGAAGCGCGCGAGCTGCGGCTCGGGATGCAGCCAGGGGTCGTAGCCGATGCGCCGGCCCGCCGCGTGCCGCTGCAGCCACTCCTGCGGCGGCTGCTCGGTGATGTGGCGCCGCTCCCACAGCGCCGGGTCGGTCTCCTGCGCCGCCTGCAAGGTGTAGCGGCCGTCGGTGAAGAGGGCGGCGCGGTCGGCCAGCACCACCGCGAGCCCGGCGCTGCCGGTGAAGCCGGTGAGCCAGGCGAGGCGCTCGGCCGAAGGGGGCACGTACTCGCCGAGATGCTCGTCGGCGCGGGGCACCAGGAAGCCGTCCACGCCGGCGGCGGCGAGGGCGGCGCGCAGGGCGGCGAGCCGGGCGGCGGGGGTGGCGGCGGAGGGGGTCATGGGGCGGTCCCGGCAGTGTCACACGATTTTAACATGGTTTCCGTCACAATCATGCGTTTAAGGCATGGCTAGGTTGATGTTGCGGTGCATCATCGGCGGCTCGGCCACCCCCATGTTGCAGGTGCGAAGCGCGCCCGCCGTCCCGGCGTGGATGGGCCCCGCCGGGCTCCGGGATCGCCGGGGCGCGCCGCGCACAGGAACGCTACCGATGAACCTCTCGCTTACCAAGGACGAGGCCCGCAGCGCCGCCTCCCCCGCCGTGGCGGGCCGCGCGCGCCGGGGCCTGGCCCGCCTGGCCGAAGGCGTCGCCGCCCTCGCCAGGGCGATCGCCGAGTATCCCGCCCGCCAGCGCGCCTACGACGAGCTCTCCCGCCTCAGCGACCGCGAACTGCGCGACATCGGCCTGAGCCGTAGCGACATCGCCCGGGTGTTCGACCCCGACTTCCCGGCCGGGCTGACCGCCGGCGCCCCGGGCGCGCCGGCACTCCGCGCGCCCGGCGGCGGCGAGGCGTTCCGCGCGCCGCAGGCCGCGGGCCGTGCCGGCATCGCGGAGCCGCTCTCCGGCGCGGCCTGACACCGGCCCGCGCCGCGCCTTCGCCGGCCGCCGCGCCCGCGCCGCGGCGGCCGCTCCGCGCGCCATCGCCCGCCCCGAGGCCATCCCCCGTCGCGGGATCGCCGCGACGGCTCCGGCCTGCCGCTGCGGAGCCGGTCCGCGCTCCCGGGCGGTTCCAGCCGCCCGCGATCTGCTCTAGCGTCGGCGCGACGCCGGATGCCGTCCCGGGAACGCGAGGAGGAACCATGCGCCTCGGCCTGTTCATGATGCCGCTGCACCCGCCGGAGCGGCCGATGCACGAGACGCTGGCGGAGGACACGGAGAAGTCCCTGCTCGCCGACCGGCTCGGCTTCGACGAGCTGTGGGTGGGCGAGCACTTCTCGGCCAGCTCCGAGCCGATCCCCTCGCCCCTGATGTTCATGGCGGCGCTGGCGCCGCGCACCAGCCGCCTCACCTTCGCCACCGGCGTCATCAACCTGCCCAACCACCACCCGGCGATCGTCGCCGCCGAGGCGGCGCAGTTCGACCACATGACGCGCGGCCGCTTCATCATGGGCATCGGCCCGGGCGGCCTCGCCTCCGATTTCGAGCTGTTCGGCAACACCGAGCCGATCGCGCGCGGGAAGCGGATGCTGGAGGCGATGGACATCATCCTCCGCATCTGGGCGCAGGACGGCCCGCCCTACGACATCGCCGGGCGGAACTGGACGGCGCGCATCGTCGATTCGGTCGTGCCCGAGCTCGGCGTCGGCACCATGCCGGTGCCCTTCCAGCGCCCGCACCCGCCGATCGCCATCACCGCGCGCAGCCTCGACAGCTTCGGCGTGAAGGTGGCGGCGCAGCGCGGCTGGGGCGTGGTGTCGGCGAACTTCGTCACCACCCGCGTGGTCGCCGGCCACTGGCGCACGCTGCGCGCCGCGCTGGCCGAGCACGGCAAGGCGGCGAGCGGCGAGAACTGGCGCGTCGCGCGCAACTTCTGCATCGCCGCGACCGAGGCCGAGGCGCGCGCGCGCGTCTTCGACGAGGCGGGGGCGAACCGCTACTACTTCCACTACCTCAGCACCCTGGCGCGGCCCGCGGGCCAGCTCGCCACGCTCAAGCCGGACGCCGAGACGCCGGACGAGGCGGTGACGCTCGAGCAGATCATCGCCGACTGCGTGATCTGGGGCTCGCCGCAGGGCGTGCTCGACCGGCTGGTGGCGTTCCGCGAGCAGGTCGGGCCGTTCGGCCACCTGCTGATGGCGGGCCTCGACTGGTCCGGGCCGAACGCGGCGTGGGAGCAGGAGACGATGCGGCGGCTCGCCGAGGAGGTGATGCCGCGCTTCCGCCAGCACGTCGCGGCGACCGAAGGCGGGCGGCGGGCGGCGGGGTAGAGCCGATCGCGGACGGGCGCAGGCGGCCGGGAGCGCGGAGCGGCGCTCCGGACGACGGGCCGGAGCCGCGGCCGCGAACCGAAGGGCGCGGAAGCGGCCCCGGCGCTCAGCCGCCGTTCCCCTTGCGCAGCACCAGCGTCGTCCAGGGGCCGATGTCGAGCCGCATGGCGAGGCGGAGCCCCTGGCGCCGGTGCGCCGCCAGCACCCAGCGCGCCTGCGCGCCGAGCAGCCCGGCGAGGATCGCCGCGCCGCCGGGCGCGAGATGCCGGGCCAGATCCCTCGCCATGGCGCAGAGCGGGCGGGCCAGGATGTTGGCGAAGACGAGGTCGTAGGGCGCGCCCGCGCGCACGGCGCGGTGCCGCCAGCCGTCGGCGAGCGCGACGCGCACCAGCCCGGCGACGCCGTTGCGGCGCGCGTTGTCGGCGGCGACGCGCACGCTCCAGGGCTCGATGTCGGTGGCGAGCACGGGGCGGCGCAGGCGCTTCGCCGCGGCGATGGCGAGGATGCCGGAGCCGGCGCCGAGGTCGAGCACGCGCCGCGGCCGGCGGCTGTTCGCCAGCCGCTCGAAGGCGATCAGGCAGCCCCGCGTCGAGGCGTGCTCGCCGCTGCCGAAGGCGAGGCCGGCGTCGAGGCGCAGCACGATGCGGCCGGGGGTCCGCCGGTCCGGCAGATGCGTCGGCCGGATCAGGAAGCGCGCGCCGATCGGCTGCTCCGGGAAGCTCTCGGCGCTGCGCTCGAGCCAGCCCTCCGCCGCGATCGGTTCCGCCGAGAGCGGCGGCGGCGCGATGCCCGCGGCGGCGGCGGCCAGCGCCAGCGCCGGCTGGAGCGTCTCCTCGCCGGCCCCCGCCTCGCGCACGCCCTCGACGCGCCAGGTGTCGCTCGCCTCGTCGCGGATGTAGGCGACGGTGGCGCAGACCGTCTGCAGGGCGGCCTCGAAGGCCGGCACCGCGGACTCCGGGAGGCCCTCGATCGAGAGCAGCTCCAGCGGCTCGGCGCGGCGGCGCGAGAGCGGCGTCGGGGACGGCCCGTCGGCGCGCATCACGCCTTCTCCACGAAGCGGTCGAGCACGCGCTTGGTGCCCGCCTTGTCGAAGGCGATGTCGAGCCGATCCTCCTCCACCGCGAGGACGCGGCCGTAGCCGAATTTCTGGTGAAACACGCGCTCGCCCACGGCGATGGGCTCGGCGCGCGGCGGGCGCTCGGCGATCTCCCACGATCCGGTCTCGTAGATGCGCGGCGGCGGGCGGCGGGCGGCGAGGGCAAGCGGCCCGGCGAACATGCTCGCGGCGCCCGCGGCGCGCTGGCGCTCGAGCGCCGCCCCGCCGGCCTTCTCGACATGCTCCTCGGGCAGCTCGTCGAGGAAGCGGCTGGGGATCGCGGCGGTCCAGTTGCCGTAGACGCGCCGGTTCGCCGCGTGGCTCACCACCGCCACCTTGCGCGCGCGGGTGAGCCCCACATAGGCGAGGCGCCGCTCCTCCTCGAGCGCCTTCTCCCCGCCCTCGTCGAGCGCCCGCTGCGAGGGGAACAGCCCTTCCTCCCAGCCGGGCAGGAAGACCATGTCGAACTCCAGCCCTTTCGCCGCATGCAGCGTCATCAGCGCGACCCGCTCGCCCTCCGCCTGCTCGTCGTTCTCCATCACCAGCGCGACGTGGTCGAGGAAGCCGGCGAGCGACTCGAACTCGCCGAGGGCGCGCAGCAGCTCCTTGAGGTTCTCGAGCCGCCCCGGCGCCTCCGGCGAGCGGTCCTGCTTCCACATCTCGGTGTAGCCGCTCTCGTCGAGCATGGCGGCGACGGTCGCGACATGCCCGTCGCGCCGGAGCTGCTCGCGCCAGCGGGCGAAGCCGCGCATCAGCTCGGCGAGCGCCTGGCGCGGCCGCGGGCGCAGCCCCTCGGCCGAGAAGGCGAGGCGCTCGGCGGCGACGGCAAGAGGGCTCCGCTCGAGGCGCGCGCGTTCGTGCAGCGCGCGCAGCGCGGAATCGCCGAGGCCGCGCTTCGGCTTGTTGACGATGCGCTCGAAGGCGAGATCGTCCGCCGGCTGGACGAGGACGCGCATGTAGGCCAGCGCGTCGCGGACCTCCTCGCGCTCGTAGAACCTGGCGCCGCCGACCACGCGGTAGGGGATGCCGAGGGCGATCAGCCGCTCCTCGAAAGCGCGGGTCTGGAAGCCGGCGCGCACCAGGATGGCGATCTCGGACAGCGGATGCCCGGCGCGCTGCGCGGCCTCGATGCGCTCGCCCACCATCCGCGCCTCCTCCTCGGAGTCCCAGAGGGCGACCACCTGCACCTTCTCGCCCTCGGCATCGTCGCGCCCGGGCCGCAGCGTCTTGCCGAGCCGGCTCCGGTTGTGCGCGATCAGGCCCGCGGCGGCGGCGAGGATCGGGCGCGTCGAGCGGTAGTTGCGCTCGAGGCGCACCACCCGCGCGTCCGGGAAGTCCCTCTCGAAGCGGAGGATGTTCTCGATCTCCGCGCCGCGCCAGGAGTAGATGGACTGGTCGTCGTCGCCGACGCAGCAGATGTTGCCGTGCCCCTGGGCGAGCAGGCGCAGCCACAGGTACTGCACCAGGTTGGTGTCCTGGTACTCGTCCACCAGGATGTAGCGGAAGGCGCGGTGGTACTGCGCCAGCACCTCCGGCTCGGTGCGCAGGATCTCCGTCGTGTGCAGCAGCAGGTCGCCGAAGTCGGCCGCGTTCAGGTCGCGCAGGCGCTGCTGGTAGGCGGCGTAGAGGGCGCGGGCGCGGCCGTTGGCGTAGTCCGAGTCCTCGGCGGGCGTCACGCGCTCCGGCGTCAGGCCGCGGTCCTTCCAGCGCTGCAGCAGCGCCATCAGCCCCGGCGCGGGCCAGCGCCTGAGGTCCACGCCCGCGGCCTCCATCACCTGCTTCAGAAGGCGCATCTGGTCGTCGGTGTCGAGGATGGTGAAGTTGCTCTTCAGCCCGACATGTTCCGCGTGCCGGCGCAGCATGCGCGCGCCGAGCGCGTGGAAGGTGCCGAGCCACAGCCCCTCGGCCGGCCGGCCGATGATGGCGGAGACGCGCTCCCGCATCTCGCGCGCCGCCTTGTTGGTGAAGGTGACGGCCAGCACCTGCGAGGGGAAGGCGCGGCGGGTGACCAGCAGGTGCGCGAAGCGCGTGGTCAGCACCCGGGTCTTGCCGGTGCCGGCGCCGGCGAGCACCAGCAGCGGGCCGTCCAGCGCCTCCACCGCCGCGCGCTGCTCGGGGTTGAGGCGCGCGAGGTAGTCGGGCAGCCCCGGCGGGGCGGCCGGGGAGGGCGCGGCGGGGAACGGCGTGGATGGCGCAGGCACGAAGGGCGATATAGAACGGCGCGCGAACTCCTCCAACCGCTGCCGCCGTCCGACCGCGCATGTTCCGTCGCCTCCTGGAATGGGCCGCCTGGCGCGGCAGCGTGCTGCTCGCCCTCAGCGTCGCGCTGGGGCTCGCCCTTCCGCCCCTCGCCGCGGCGGCGCGCGCCCTGGTGACGCCGGTGGTGGTGACGCTGCTCACCCTCGTGCTGTTGCGCGTGGATTTCGGCCGGCTCGGCGCGCTGCTGCGGCGGCCGCTGCTGATCGCGGCGCTGCTCGCCTGGATGATGCTCGCCGCGCCGGTGCTGGCGCACGGCCTGGTGCGGCTCGCCGGGCTCGACGGCCCGCTCGGGGCGGGGGTGGTGGTGGTCGCGGCCGGCTGCGCCATCACCTCGGCGCCGGCCTTCGCCCGCCTCGTGGGGCTGGACGCGGAGATCGCCCTGGTGCTGGTGGTGCTCTCCACCCTGCTCGTGCCCTTCACCGCGCCGCCGCTGGCGCTCGGCCTGCTCGGGCTCGACCTCGCCATCCCGGTCGGGGCGCTGATGCTGCGCCTCGCCCTGGTGGTCGGGCTGCCGCTGCTCGCCTCGCTCGCGCTCCGCCGCCTCGCCGGGCCGGAGCGGCTCGCCCGCTGGGGCGCCGCGGTGGACGGGGCCGCGGTGCTGACGGTGTGCGTGTTCGGCGTCGCGGTGATGGACGGCGTCCAGGCCCGCCTGCTTGCCGATCCGCTCTGGGTCGCGGGCGGACTGGCCCTCGCCTTCGTCGCGAATTTCGGCCTCAACCTGGCGACCGCCCTCGCCTTCGCCCCGGCGGGCCGGCACCTCGCCCTCTCCGCCGGGCTGGTCGCCGGCAACCGCAATTCGGCGCTCTACCTCGCGGTGCTGCCGGCGACGACGGAGCCCGGCATCGCGCTGTTCCTGGCGCTCTTCCAGGTTCCGCTGTTTCTCAACCCCTTCCTGCTGCGGCCGGTCTATGCTCGGCTCCGCCGCTCCGGCCCGGCGTGATCCGCCGGCCCGAGGGCCGATGAGGGAGGCAACGCCCATGCGGCTCACCGACGCCCAGCTGCAGCAATTCCACACCGAGGGCTGGCTGTTCCTGCCGGAGATCTTCTCGCCCGAGGAGATCGCCGTGCTGCGCGAGGAGGCCGAGGCGATCTACCGCGAGAACCGCCCCGAGATCTGGCGCGAGAAGTCCGGCGCCCCGCGCACCGCCTTCGCCGCCCACACCTACAACGAGGCGTTCCGCATCCTCGCCGCCCATCCGCGCATGATCGAGCCGATCGAGCAGGTGTTCGGCGAGAAGCTCTACATGCACCAGTTCAAGATCAACGCGAAGGCCGCCTTCACCGGCGACGTCTGGCAATGGCACCAGGACTACGGCACCTGGGCGCGCGACGACGGCATGCCGGAGCCGCGGGCGATGAACATCTCCGTCTTCCTCGACGAGGTGATGCCGATCAACGGCCCGCTGATGCTGATCCCGCGCAGCCACCGCCACGGCGTGCTGGAGGCCGGGCACGACACCGAGACCACCTCCTACCCGCTCTGGACGCTCGACGAGGCGACGGTGACGCGGCTGGTGGAGGCGGGCGGGATAGTCGCCCCGACCGGCAGGCCGGGCGGGATGCTGATGTTCCACGGCAACCTGGTGCACGGCTCGGCGCCGAACATCACGCCCTATCCGCGCAAGATCGTCTATCTGACGCTGAACGCGGTCTCCAACCACATCCGCAGGCCGACCCGGCCGGAATGGATCGCGCATCGCGACTTCACGCCGATCGAGCCGGTGGCCGACGACGCGCTGCTGCAGTACGCGCGCAGCCGGCGGCGGGCGGCGGCGGAATAGGGCGCCGTCGCGCGGCCGCGACGGGCGGGTGGCGGTGCGCCCTGCGCCGCGCCGCTTCGCCGGCGCTCAGCGGCCGGGCGGGCGCCTCCGCCGCCAGTCCTCCGGCGCCTCGAACCGCCCGGCCCAGAGGCCGCGCCCCTCCCGGCGGGCAGCGGTTTCCGCCGCCGCGTAGTCCTCCGCGTAGCGGCGGAACGCCACCGCCCAGCCGGACCGGACCATCGCCTCGCCGAGATCGGTGCCGTTAGCGCGGCAGACGGCGATGGTCCGCCCGTAGCGGTCCTCCCCGCGGCCGGCGCAGCGCACCTCGCGCCCGGCCACGAGGTCCGCCAGCGCGCGCGCCGCCGCGGCGCCGCAGGCATAAGCGCGCCCGTCGCGCTCGCAGTCCTGGTCGCTCTCCGGCGCGTCGATGCCGTACAGCCGCACGCGCCGGCCCATGACCTCGAGCGTGTCCCCGTCCACCACGCGCGCCGCCCCCTGCAGCGCCGCCACCGGCCCCGGTGCGGGCGAGGACGGCGCCGGTTCGAGCCGGTCGCGATGCAGGCCGAGCCGCAGCAGCACCCCGAGGGCGACGGCAAGCAGCGCGAGGCCGAACAGGAGAGGCGCGCGGCGCGGCATGGCGCCAGCGTAGCCGGAACCGCGGCCGGAGCCGGCACGGAGCGGGGGGGCGGCGCGCGCCGCCGCGCCTCCCGGCGGCCGCGCGTCCCCGCCCCGGCCCGATCCGGACCGGGCCTGTCGCCGCGGGCGGCGCGGCGGCAGGATGCGCGGCGATTGCGCAACAACGCGACGCGGCGCGGGCCGTCCTGGCCCCTTGCCCGGCCGGCGCGCGGGCGATAGGCCCGTTGTCAACCGACAAGAGGAGGAACGCGATGTCCCGACCGACCCGGCGCGGCCTGGCCGCAGGCGCCGCAGGCGCGCTGCTCGGCGCGCGGACGCTCTCCGCCCGCGCCCAGACCGCGCCGGGCGGCGCCTGGCCGAACCGGCCGATCACCATCGTGGTCCCGAACCCGCCCGGCGGCGGCACCGACTTCGCCGCGCGGCTCTACCAGGAGCCGCTCGCGCGCGCGCTCGGCACGACGGTAATCATCGACAACCGCCCCGGCGCGAACGGCAACATCGCCATCCAGCATGTCGTGCGCTCCGCGCCGGACGGGCACACGCTGCTCCTGCAGTACAACGGCTATCACGCCGGCAACCCGGCAATGATGCGGAACCTGCCCTGGGACCCGGTCCGGGACCTCGCGCCGGTCGGCATGGCGACGGTGGCGCCACACGGCATCTTCGCCGCGCCGAACCTGCCGGTGAACACGCTCGCCGAGCTGATCGCCCACGCCCGCGCCAATCCGGGGAAGCTGAACTACGCCTCCTCCGGCAGCGGCTCGATCCAGCACATCGCGGGCGTGCTGCTCGCGCGCGCCATCGGGACCGAGATGGTGCACGTGCCCTATCGCGGCGCGGCGCCGGCGCTGCAGGACGTGGCCGGCGGCCGGGTGGAGCTGTTCATCACCACCCCCTCCTCCGCCATCGCCCTCGCCCAGGCCGGGCGCGTGAAGGCGCTGGCGATCGCGAGCGCCAACCGCATCGCCGCGCTGCCCGACGTGCCGACGACGGCGGAGGCCGGCCTGCCCGGCTTCGTCGTGGACGCCTGGTTCGCCATCTTCGCTCCCGCCGGCACGCCGCGGGAGATCATCGAGCGCATCAACGCCGCCATGCGCTCCGCGACCGGGCTGCCCGAGGTGCGGCGCCGCGCCGAGGAGGGCGGCGTGATCCTGCGCCCGCTCACCGTCGAGCAGATGGACGAGGTGGCGCGGCGCGAGATCGCGACACTCGGGCGCGTCATCCGCGAGGCCGGGATCACGCTGGAGTAGGCGCCGCGCCGGGGACGGCGGGACGCGCCGCGATCACGCGAGCCGCCGCCAGAAGATCGCCGCGTCGCGGAGCGTGATCCGGTCGGCGTCCAGCACGCAGCCGGGGATGCGGCCCGCCTCCTGCCAGCCGAGCGCCCGGCAGAGCGCCTCCGCCGCGCCGTCCGCCGGGGCGGGCAGGGTGAGCAGGCGCCGGCCGCGCTCGGCCGCCGCCTGTTCCGCCCGCCGCAGCAGCATGCGCGCCACGCCGCGGCGGCGCGCGGCGGGATGCACCAGGAGCCCGGCGATCTCCGCCCGGTGCGGCTGGCTCTCCGGCGCGCCGAGGTCAAGCTGCACCGTGCCCGCCATCGCGCCGTCGCGCCACGCCGCCAGCAGCACGCGCTTCCCGGCCGCCACCTCGGCCGCGACCTGGCGCCAGTGGGCGCGCGCCCGCTCCGGCGCGAGCGGCGGAAGGAAGGACAGCGGGGCGCCGGCCGCGACGCAGGCGGTCAGGATCCCGCCGAGGCACCGCCCGGCCGAGGCGGCGGCGGCGGCGTCCAGCACCTCCACCGCCAGGCCGTGCGCGGGCTTGGCGTAGCGGAACTCGAGCGAGTTCGAGAGGTCGCCGAGCACGCGGATCGGGCCCGCGCGCACATAGCCGTGCTTCTCGTAGAAGCGGTGCGCGCGCTCGAAGCGCGTGTCCGACCAGAGCACGAGGCGCCGCGCGCCGGCGGCCCGGGCATGCGCCTCCGCGGCGCCGAGCAGGCGGTCGGCGAGGCCGGTGCCGCGCTCCTCCGCCGCGACGTACATGCGGCAGATCTCCCAGGCGTCGTCCCCGGGCAGCGGCTGCGCGCCCACCATCCCGACGATGCGCCCCGCGCGCTCCGCGGCCCAGAGGGCGCCGCCCCGGCCGGCGAAATGGGTGGCGAGCGCGCGCAGCTCCGGCAGCTCGCCGTCCACGTCGAGCACGCAGCCCGGATACTCGGCCCAGCAGGCGCCGATCAGCGCGATGAAGCCCGGGGCGTCGTCGTCCCGCCCGGGGCGCAGAACGGGGGCGCTCACCGCAGCTCGCGGCAGAACTCCTGGATGCGGGCGCAGGCCTCGCGCAGGCTTTCGGTGTCGGTGGCGTAGGAGATGCGGAGATAGGGGCTCATGCCGTAGGCGGCGCCCTGCACCGTCGCGACGTGCTTCTCCTCGAGCAGCGCGAGGGCGAAGTCGGTGTCGGTCTCGATCCGCCGCCCGCCGCGGCTGGTCTTGCCGAGGCAGCCGGCGATGTTGGGGAAGACGTAGAACGCGCCCTCCGGCTTGTGGCAGGCGATGCCCTCGGCCTGGTTCAGCAGCTCCACCACCAGGTCGCGGCGCGCCTGGTAGATCGCCTGGCGCTCGCGGATCAGGTCCTGCGGGCCGTCGAGCGCCGCCGCCGCCGCCGCCTGGGCGACGGTGCAGACCCCGGCGGTCGCCTGGCCCTGCAGGGTGAGCATGGCCTTGATCAGCGGCCGCGGCCCGGCGCCGAAGCCGATGCGCCAGCCGGTCATGGCGTAGGTCTTGGAGACGCCGTTGACGGTCAGCGTGCGCTCCCTGAGGCGCGGCTCGACCTCGGCAATGGTGCAGAACCCGAAGCCGTCGTAGATCAGGTGCTCGTACATGTCGTCGCTCAGCACCCAGACATGCGGGTGCCGCAGCAGCACCTCGGCGATCGCCCGCATCTCCTGCCGGGTGCAGGCGGCGCCGGTCGGGTTGTTGGGGAAGTTCAGCAGCACCCACTTGGTGCGCGGGGTGATGGCGGCCTCCAGATCCTCGGGGCGCAGGCGGAAGCCGTTGTTCTGCGGGCAGGGGACGAGCACCGGGACGCCGCCCGGGATCTTCGCGATCTCGGCGTAGCTGATCCAGAAGGGGGCGGGGATCACCACCTCGTCGCCGGGATCGCAGGTGGCCATCATCGCGCTGTGGATGATCTGCTTGCCGCCGTTGCCGATCAGGATCTCGTCGAGCGCGTAGTCGAGGTTGTTGTCGCGCCGGAACTTGCGCTGCACCGCGGCCTTGAGGGCGGGGGTGCCGTCCTGCGGCGGATACTTGGTGTCGCCGCGGAGCGCCGCCTGGTGCGCCGCCTCGACCGCATGGGCCGGCGTCGGGAAGTCGGGCTCGCCGGCGGTGAGGCTGATCACCTTGACGCCCTTCGCCGCCAGCTCGCGCCCCTTCACCGTCATCACGACCGAGGCGGAGATCGAGACCTTCTTCAGGCGTTCGGCGAGGGCGGGCATGCCGGCGTCTCTCCCCAGGCGGCCGGAGGCTCAGCGCATCCCGCGGCAGAAGCGCTGGATGCGCGTGCAGGCCTCCTTCAGCGAGGCGTCGTCGGTGGCGTAGCTGATGCGGAAGTGGCCGGGGAACATGAAGGCGGCGCCGTGCACGCAGGCCACCCCCTCCTCCTCGAGCAGCGCCAGCACGAAGTCCTCGTCGCTGCCGATCCTCCGCCCGCCCGCCGTCGTCCTACCGATGCAGCCCTGCATCGAGGGGAAGACGTAGAACGCGCCCTCCGGCTTGTGGCAGTAGAGGCCCGGCGCCTCGTTCAGCATCGCCACCACCAGGTCGCGGCGGCGCTGGTAGACCTTGCGCATCTCCTCGATCGAGTCCTGCGGGCCGGTCAGCGCCTCGACCGCCGCCGCCTGCGATATCGAGGAGGGATTGGAGGTGCTCTGGCTCTGGAGCTTGTCCATCGCCTTGATCAGCTCGACCGGCGCGCCGGCGAAGCCGATGCGCCAGCCGGTCATGGCGTAGGCCTTGGAGCAGCCGTTCATGGTGACGGTGCGGGCCTTGAGCCGCGGCTCGACCTCGACCACGGTCGCCGGGCGGAAGCCGTCATAGGCGAGCTTCTCGTAGATGTCGTCGGAGAAGATCCAGACGTCCGGATGGCGCAGCAGCACGTCGCAGAGCGGGCGCAGCTCCTCGGCGCTGTAGGCGGCGCCGGTCGGATTGCAGGGGTTGTTGAGGATCAGCCACTTGGTGCGCGGGGTGATCGCCGCCTCGAGCTGCTCGGCGCCGAGCTTGAAGCCCCGGTTCTGGCCGCAGGGGACGATCACCGGCCTGCCCTCGGCGAGGCTCACGATGTCCGGGTAGCTCACCCAGCAGGGTGCGGGGATGATCGCCTCGTCGCCCGGGTTGATGGTGGCGAGCAGCGCGTTGAAGATCACCTGCTTGCCGCCGGTGGAGACGATCACCTCCTCGGGGCGGTATTCGATGCCGTGGTCGCGGCGGAACTTCTCGCAGACGGCGCGGCGCAGCTCCGGCGTGCCGGCGGTGTCGGTGTACTTGGTCTCGCCGCGATCGATCGCGGCGATCGCCGCGTCCTTGACGTTGCGCGGGGTGTCGAAATCGGGCTCGCCGGCGGCCAGCCCGATCACGTCCTTCCCTGCCGCCTTCAGCGCCCGCGCCTTGGTCGTCATGGCGATGGTGAGCGAGGGGGATATGCGGTTGAGGCGGTCGGCGATCAGGCTCATGGCGGGTCCGGGCGCTGGCGGAGAGGCCGCGAACCTAGCCGCCGCCCCGCCGCGCATCAACCCGCGCGAGCACCAGGGCGGCGAGCCCCAGCGCCGCCGCCGCCACCGCCACGATCACCGCCCCCAGCGCGTTCACCTCCGGCGTCAGGCCGAGCTTGAGCCTGGAGAACAGCACCATCGGCAGGGTCGTCCCCGCCGGGCCGGAGACGAAGCTCGCCAGCACCACGTCGTCGAGCGAGAGGGTGAAGGCGAGCAGCCAGCCGGCGAACAGCGAGGGCGCCATCAGCGGCAGCGTCACGGTGCGGAAGGCGACGAAGGGCGTGGCGCCGAGATTGAGCGCCGCCTCCTCCAGGCTGCGGTCGGCCTCGGCGAGCCGCGCCTGCACCACCACCGCGACATAGGCCGCGCCGAGCGTGGCGTGGGCGAGCAGCACGGTCAACGCGCCGCGGCCGGCGGGCCAGCCGATCGCGCCCTCGAGCGCGACGAACAGCAGCAGGAGCGAGAGGCCAGTCACCACCTCCGGCAGCACCAGCGGCGCGCCGATCAGCGCGCCGAACAGGGCGCGGCCGCGGAACGGACCGAAGCGCGCCAGCGCGAAGCCGGCGAGGCCGCCCACCAGCACGGCGAGCGTCGCCGCCCCGGCGGCGACGCGAAGCGAGAGCAGCGCCGCCTCGACCAGCCGCTCGTCCTCGGCGAGGGCGCGGAACCAGCGCAGCGAGAAGCCGCCCCACTGGAACGGGATGCGGTCGGCGCTGAAGGCGTAGGCGACCAGCAGCACGATCGGCAGGTAGAGGAAGCCGAGGCCGAGCCGGAGGCCGAGGCGCGCGACGCTCACGGCCGCGCCTCCAGCCGCTGGAACAGCCGCAGCGGCAGGATCAGGAGGGCGAGCAGCACGACGGCGAGCGCCGCGGCGAGCGGCCAGTCGCGGTTCTGGAAGAACTCCCCCCACAGCACGCGGCCGACGAGCTGCGCCTCCGGAGGACCCAGCAGGTCGGGGATCACGAACTCCCCCGCCGCCGGGATGAAGACGAGCAGGAAGGCCGCCGCCGCCCCGGGCGCGGAGAGCGGCAGCGTCACGGTGAGGAACACCGTCGCCGGCCGCGCGCCGAGGCCGGCCGCCGCCTCCTCGAGCGCCGGATCGCGCCGCGCCAGGACGGCGTGGAGCGGGAGCACGGCGAAGGGCAGATAGGCGTGGACCATGCCGAGATACATGGCGAGATCCGAGTAGAGCAGCGGCAGCGGCGCCTCGATCAGGCCGAGCGCGCGCAGCACGCCGTTGAGCCAGCCCGCGTCGCGCAGGAGCCCGATCCAGGCGCCGACCCGGATCAGGAAGCCGGTCCAGAAGGGCAGCAGTACGGCGAGCAGGAGCGGCGTCCGCCGCGCCTCCGGCACGCGCGCGATGGCGAGCGCCATCGGATAGGCGATCAGCAGGCAGAGCGAGGCGGTGGCGAAGGCGACGACCAGCGAGCGCAGGAAGGCGTCGCGGTAGAACGGATCGGTGAGGACGGTGGCGAAGTTGGCGAAGCTCCCCTGCCACGTGCCGTCCGCGGCGAACGGCGGGCGGAAGGGCGGCACGCCCGCATCCGCCTCGCCGAGCGCGATCCCGAGCAGCACCACGGCCGGGGCGGCGACGAACAGCGCGAGCCAGGCCGAGGCCGGCGCGAGGACGGCGAGGCGGCGCATCAGTCGGCCAGCACCGTCAGCGCCTCGCCGGGCCAGGCGAGCGCGACGCGCGTCCCGCGCGCCGGCACGCCCTCGGCACTCGGGCGCGAGACGCGCAGCGCCGTCCCGCCGTCGAGCCGCACGAGGCAGGTGGAAAGCTCGCCGCGATAGGCGATCTCGACGACCGTGCCGCGCGTCGCGTTCGGCCCCTCCCCCTCCGCGGCCGCCGCCCGGTCCGCCGCCTCGGGCCGCATCCGCACCCGTTCCGGTCGCAGCGCCAGCGTGACGGCACTGCCGGCGGGCCGCGCGAGCGGCGCGGCGGGGCGTAGCACGCAGCCGGCCTCGGCGCAGTCCACGCCGCCGTCCGCCCGCACCGTCCCCGCGAGCAGGTTCGCCCCGCCGAGGAAGGTCGCGACGAAGCGCGTCGCCGGCCGCTCGTACACCTCCCGCGGCGGGCCGACCTGCACCAGCCGCCCGCGCTCGAGCACGCCGATGCGGTCGGCGAGTGCCATCGCCTCCGCCTGGTCGTGCGTCACCATCACGAAGGCCGCGCCGGTCGCCCGCTGCAGGGCGCGCAGCTCGAACCCGGTCGCTTCGCGCAGGCCGGCGTCGAGCGCGGCGAGCGGCTCGTCGAGCAGCAGCAGGCGCGGACGCACCACCAGGCTGCGCGCGAGCGCCACGCGCTGCCTCTGGCCGCCGGAGAGCCGGTGCGGCCGGCGGCGCTCCAGCCCCGCGAGCCGCACCAGGGCCAGCGCCTCGGCCACCCGCCGCCGGAGCTCCGCGGAGGGGACGCCGGCGCGGCGCAAGCCGTAGGCGACGTTGTCGAACACATCGAGATGCGGGAACAGCGCGTAGTTCTGGAACATCATCGCCACCGGCCGCCGATAAGGCGGCAGCGGGACGAGATCCCGCCCCTCCAGCAGCAGCCGGCCCGCGTCCGGCGTCTCGAACCCGGCGACCAGGCGCAGCAGGGTCGTCTTCCCCGAGCCCGAGCCGCCGAGCAGGGCGAAGAACTCGCCCGGTGCGATGGCGAGGTCGAGCCCCTCGAGCGCGACCGTCGCGCCGTAGCGCTTCGCCACCCCTTCGGCGCGCAGCAAGGACAACGGTCCTAGCGCCCCGCCTTGAAGCGGCTCCACAGCCGCGCGCGCAACCGCTCCGCCGCCGGCGACGGCGTGCCGGCGACGAAGCTGTTGGCGAGCACCGATTCCGGCGGATAGACGTTCGGGTCGTCGCGCACCTCGGGCGCGAGCAGCGGGCGCGAGGCCGGCACCGCGTTCGGATAGCGCGTGTGGTTGGTGATGGCGGCGATGATCTCCGGCCGCAGCACGAAATCGATGAACGCCATCGCCGCCTCGGGGTTGGGCGCGTCGGCCGGGATCGCCAGCATGTCGAAGGCGAGCTGCGCTCCTTCGCGCGGGGCGGCATAGGCGATCTCGATGCCGCGCCCGGCCGCGCGCGCCCGCACCGCGGCCTGGATCGCGTCGCCGGAGTAGGTGAGCGCGAGGCACACCTCCCCGGTCGCCAGCGCGTCCACGATCGCGCCCGAGCCCGGGATCGCGCGCAGATAGGGGCGGATCGCCATCAGCGCCTGCTCCGCCGCGCGCAGGTCGGCGGGGTCGGCGCTGTCCGGGTCGCGGCCGAGCCAGTGCAGCACGCTGGGCAGCACGTCGGTCGCGCTGTCCATCACCATGATGCCGCAGCGCGCGAGCCGCCGCGCGTTCTCTGGCTGCAGCAGCAGGCCGAGGCTGTCGCGCGGCGCATCCGGCGCCAGCGCGCGCACCTGGTCCACGCGCATGCCGAGCCCGGTCGTGCCCCACAGGTAGATCGCGCCGTGCCGGTTCCCCGGATCGGTCCGCGCCACCTTGCTCATCAGCCCCGGGTCGAGGTTGGCGAGATTCGGGATCCGCGCCGGGTCGAGCGGCCGCAGCGCGCCGGCGCGGACCAGGCGCGCGAAGGTCGGCTCGCTCGTCGGCACGATGATGTCGTAGCCGGAGCGGCCGGCGGAGAGCTTCGCCTCCAGCGTCTCCAGGCTGTCGTAGACGTCGTAGCGCACGCGGATGCCGGTCTCGCGCGTGAAGCGCCGCAGCACCTCCGGGTCTATGTAGTCGCTCCAGTTGTACACGTTGAGCACCGGCGCGGGCTGCGCCGGGGCGCGCCGGGCGGCAGGCGGCGAGGCGAGCGCCGCGGCGCAGACGCACAGCGCGAGCAGCACCGCCAGCGCGGCGCGGCGCCGCCCCGGCAGTCCCGCCTCCCGCAGGGGCGGCGATGGCGGCGGCGCGGCGGGGTGGCGGGGCATCGGCGGGCTTCCTGGCGCAGGCGGCGGTCGATTCGCGGTCTCTCGCGGGCGCGAGGCTTGTAACACGCGGCGCCGCGGCGGGCTGAGCCCCAGGAATAATTTCCTTGACTGCGCCCCCCGCCCCGGCGTATCGAGGGCGGGCCAAGGGGCGTATCGCGCCCGCTTCGGCCCCTCCCCTCACCCGACAATCCGTCCGTCCGGCCGGGCGCACGCCTGCCCGTCCGCGCCCGCGCGCGGCGGGCGATCCCGCGCCCGGCCGGCGGCGATGCCCGAGGAGATGATCCCCGCGTGACCCACCCTGCCCCCAGCGCCGCCCCCGCCGCGCGGCCGGCCCCGCGCCGCGCCGCCGCGCCGGCCGGCGGCTGAACCCGGGAGGCTCCCATGCCCTTCGACGCGCTGGGCCTGACCGTGCTCACCCAGGCCAACGGCTTCTCGCTCTGGCACTACCGCACCGCCGACTCCCGGGCCGCGGTGCTCGCCCCCGGGTACTTCGCCCCGGTGGCCGATCGCCTGCACGCGGGCGACGTGCTGATCGTGCAGGCGGCGGACGCGACCGCCCTGGTGCCCATCCGCGCCGACGGCACCGCCGCGGCCGGCCTCACCCTCGACAGCGCGGCCGCCGGGCTCGCGCTCATCCGCTCGGCGACGCAGGTGATCGACCTGAGCCAGGCCGCGGACGCGGTCGTGCGCGCGATCGTACTCGCACCGCTGCCCGGCATCGTCGTCGCCGGCCAGGAGGTCGTCGCCACCGCGACCGTGGCCGGCCCGATCGCCGCCGTCGTCTTCGGCCTGCTCGATCAGACCGGCGCGGCGGCCGCCCCCGCCCAGACCGTGCCGGTCGCCGGCGGCATCGCCGCGGCGAGCTTCCCGGCCCCCGCCCCCGGCGACGGCTACCGCGTCCGCGCCGCGGATGCCGCCGACCCGACGATGGTCGCGCTCTCGCCGCCCTTCTCGGCCGTCCTTCCCGGTCGCCTGCTGCTCGAGCAGGGCGGTCTGCTGCTGACCGAACAGGGCGTGGCGCTTCTGCTCTAGGACCGTCGCCGTCGGCGAGCGGATGCGCCCTCCCGGCCGCCCCGGGCCGCGCGCGATCCGCCCAGGCGCGCCGGCCGCCCGTCGCATCCCCGTTTCCCTGCAACAGGACCCCCACGCGATGTCGGACACCAAGATCACCGCGCTTCCCGCCGCCACCACCCCGACCGAGGCCGACCTCCTGCCGATCGTGCAGGGGATCGGGAACGTCCCGGTGACCCGCCGCACCAGCCTCGCCGGCCTGCGCGCAGGCCTCCTCGCCGACCGGCCCGTGCATGTGCGCGACTTCGGCGCCGCCGGCAACGGCGTGGCCGACGACGGCCCGGCGATCCAGGCCGCGATCGACGCGCTCGCCGCCGCCGGCGGCGGCACGCTGCTGTTCGGCCCGCGGCACTACCGGATCGCCTCGCCGGTCGTCATCAACGACGTCTCGGTCGTGCTTCAGGGCGCGGGCTACACCGAAGGCCCGGACGCCGCGGACGGCACCTGGATCCTCCTCGACACCACAGGCTTCACGCCCTTCACCTTCACCGGCCTCGGGGCGCGCGGCTCGGCGGTGCGCGATCTCGCGGTGCGCCAGACCCACACCGCGGCGCAGGACCCGTCCTGGGCGCCGACCGACTATCCCTTCGTGTTCCGGGTGGTGGACTGCTACGGCGCGGTGGACTTCGAGAACGTCTTCCTGTGCGCCGTCAACCGCGGGATCTTCTGCGACAACTCGGGGCGCCTGAACATCCAGCGCCTGCGCGGCCAGGTGTTCACGGTCGGCGTCGAGGTCGACCGCTGCTACGACGTCGCGCGCCTGCAGCACGTCCACTTCTGGCCCTTCTGGACGGGAGACACGGATGTGCTGCGCTGGCAGCAGGCGAACACCGATTGCCTGGTGCTGCGCCGCTGCGATGGCGTCTTCCTCGACGACATCTTCGGCCTCGCCTGCCGCAGCGTGGTCCGCCTCGCCTCCTCGGCCGCGGGGGTGACGACCAAGTTCTACCTCGGCAAGGGCTATGCCGACTTCGCCAAATACGGCGTCTGGGTCGAGGGCGACGGCGTCACCGGGCAGATCGCCTGCCTGACCACGCAGGGCGAGCTGATCAACGGGGCCGGCGCGCCGCTCGCCGGCTCCTCCGGCCTGCGCCTCGACGGCAGCAACGCCCAGATCCAGGTCGGCAATCTTCGGGTCGAGGCCTGCGAGTCGCACGCCATCCGCATCGGAGGCCAGGGCAACCGGCTGGACGTGTTCGCGCTGCGCTGCGAACGGTTCAACACGCTCAACGACGGCTCGGCGGCGCTGCACATCGCGGACTCCGGCGCCGGGACGGCGAACCAGGTGTTCCTCGGTACCCCCCCGGTCGTCGCCAACGGCAACGGCGGGCCGCTGGTCAATACCGGGACCAACGGCAAGGCGAGCCAGGCCGCCGTCGCGCCCGCTGGCACCGCGAACGCGGTGCAGATCAACGGTGCCGCAGCGGGGTCGGCGCCGGGCATCGCAGCGACCGGGACGGACGCGAATGTGAGCCTCTCTCTCGCGGCTAAGGGCGGGGGCGCGATCCTCGCCGGCGCGCCGATCCAGATCCCCTCCTACGCCGTCGGCGCCTTGCCAACCGCCGCCGGGTTCCCGCGCTGCCTGATCTATGTCGCGAACGGTGCCGGCAATCGCCGCCTCGCCGTCAGCGACGGCACGACCTGGCGCTGGCCGGACGGCACGGTGGTGTCCTGACCGGCCGGCGCGAGGAGGCACGCCCATGACCGCCCTCACCGACTACGCGAAGGACCTGCTCGCCCGCGCCCTCGTCGGCCGCCAGCCGGCGCTGCCCGCCGCGGTGTGGCTCGGCCTCGGCACCGGCGGCTCGGACGCAAGCGGCCTGACCGGCGAGCCGGTCGGCGCCGGCTACGCACGCCAGCCGGTCGCCTTCACCGGCAGCGGGACGCAGCGCAACGCCGCGGCGATCCGCTTCAGCTTCACCGCCGCGGTCGGCACGCTCACCCATATCGGCCTGTTCGACGCCCCCGCCGGCGGCAACCCGCTCACCTGGTCCGCGCTCGGCACGCCGGCGACGCTGAACGCGCCCGGCACGCTGACCATCCCGGCGGAGAGCCTGACCCTGCTCGCCGACTGAGCGGCGCGCGCCGGCGGCCCCGGCCAGGCCGGGGCGCGGGCGGCGCGGGCGCAGGCACGGCCCTTCCGCCCTCGCTGCCCGCCCCCTCCGCCTTGCCCGGGGCCGGCCGCGCCATTACCGTCGCGGCGTCGGGATCGCTCCCGCGTGCCGCGCCGCGCGCCCGTGGCGGGCAGCGGATGCCGGACCGGGACTGCGGGGAAGGCCTGCGCCTCGGGCGTCCGTCCGGTGCGGCCCGGCCCCGACGGCGCGAACGGAGGGAGCGGGAGTGTGGAGAGCGAGCGCACCCTGATCCGCCCGCGGACGGGATGCATCCGCCGCCGCGCGACCGGCCCCGCGGGCCCGAGCGGCGCCTTCCCGGCATGCGCCGGCGCGGCCCGGCCCGGGGCGCCCGCCTGCCCGGGAGGCGATGGCTAGCCGCGACGAGGCGCGGTGCGCCTCCGCGCCG
This sequence comes from Caldovatus aquaticus, assembly GCF_019458025.1. GTDB lineage: Bacteria > Pseudomonadota > Alphaproteobacteria > Acetobacterales > Acetobacteraceae > Caldovatus > Caldovatus aquaticus. The sequence goes on from NZ_JAHZUY010000001.1 coordinate 43,586, forward strand.
CGCGCCGCCGTCGCCCCCGCATCGCTGCCGCCGGGGCGCGACCGCCGGGTGCTGCTCGGCATCCTGCTGATGTGCGCGGCCGGGACCCTGTTCCCGGTGATGAACGGGCTCGTCCAGGTGCTGAGCCGCACCTACCCCTCCGAGCAGATCATCTGGGCGCGCAACACCGGCCACCTGCTGGTCGTGCTGGCGCTGATCGTGCCGCGCTACGGGCTCTCCGTGCTGCGCACCGTGCGGCCGGCGGCGCAGCTCGCGCGCTCGATCCTGCTGCTGATGTCCACGGCGATGTTCTTCTTCGGCGTCAAGCACATCCCCCTCGCCCAGGCCGGCTCGATCAGCCAGATGGCGCCGTTCTTCGTCACCCTGCTCGCCTGGCCGCTGCTCGGCGAGCGCATCCGCCCCTCGCGCTTCGTCGCGGTGCTGGTCGGCTTCGTCGGCGTGCTGATCGTGATCCGCCCCGGGACCGACGTGTTCCACTGGGCGTCGCTGCTGATCATGGGCAGCGCCTTCTGCTATGCGCTCTACCAGATCTTCACCCGCCGCGTCGCCGGGCTCGACCGGCCGGAGACCTCGGTGATGTACAGCGCCCTGGTCGGCACGCTGGTGATGTGCGCGGTGGTGCCCTTCGTGTGGAAGGCGCCGCTCAGCCTGGCCGACGCGGTGCTGCACGGCTGCCTCGGCGTGCTCGGCGCCTCCGGCCACTACTGCGTGGCGCGCGCGCTGACCTACGCGCAGGCGAACGTGATCGCGCCCTTCCAGTACTGGCAGATCGTCGGCTCGGTGATCGTCGGCTGGTTCGTCTCCGGCCTGCTCCCCGACCTCGGCACCTGGATCGGCGCCGGCATCATCGTCGCCGCCGGGGTGTACATCGCCCTCACCGCGAGCCGCGCGCCGCGGCGCGGCTGAACGCGGCCCCTCACTCCGCGAGGCCGATCACGCCGCGCGCGGCGAGCGCCTCGATCGCCGCCGCGTCGTAGCCGAGCGCGGCGAGGATCTCGCGCGTCGCCTCGCCCGCACGCGGAGGCTGGCGGCGGACGCCGAGCGGGGCGCCCTCGATCGCGATCGGCAGCAGCGGCAGGAAGGCCTTCACCGTCTCGGACAGCGCCACCTCCGCCATCGCGCCGCCGGCGCGCAGGTGCGGATCGTCGAACAGGTCCTGCGGCCGGTTGACCGGCGCCGCCGGCACCAGCGCGGCGTTGCAGCGCGCGATCACCTCGCGCGCCGGCAGCTTCGCCAGCTCCGCGCGCAGCCGCGGCATCAGCCGCTCCCGCTCGGCGATGCGCCGGTCGTTGGTGGCGAGCCGCGGGTCGGCGAGCAGGTCGTCGAGCCGGAACGCCTCGCAGAAGCGCCGCCAGTGGGCGTCGCTGGTCACCGCGACGAAGACCGGCGCGTCCGCGGTCTCGAACACGTTGTAGACCGACCAGGCGGACTGGCGCGCCGGCATCGGCGGCACCGGCTGGCCGGTGAGCGCGGTGAAGGCCATGTGCTGGGCGACGAGGAAGGCGACGCTCTCGAACAGCGCGCTGCGCACGAGCCGCCCCCTGCCGGTGCGCTCGCGCTCGCGCAGCGCGGCGAGGATCGCGACCGCACCGAACACGCCCCCCAGGATGTCCACCACCGAGCTGCCGGCGCGCAGCGGCTGGCCCGGCGGGCCGGTCATGTAGGCGAGACCGCCCTGCATCTGCGCCACCTCGTCGAGCGAGGGCAGGTGCTCGTAGGGCCCCGGCAGGTAGCCCTTCAGCGCGCAGTAGATCAGCCGCGGATTGATCTCCCGCACCCGCTCCCAGCCGAGCCCGAGCCGCTCCATCGCGCCGGCGGCGAAGTTCTCGATCAGCACGTCGGTCGCGGGCAGCATCCGCTCGACGATGGCGCGCCCCTCGGGGTGCTTGAGGTCCACGCAGAGCGAACGTTTGTTGCGGTTGAAGGTGGCGAAGAAGCCGCGGGCGAAGCCGAACATGCGGCGCGTGCGGTCGCCCCCGGGCGGCTCGACGCGGATCACCTCGGCGCCGAGGTCGGCGAGCACCAGGCCGCAGGTCGGGCCCATCACCGTATGGCCGAAATCCAGCACCCGCAGGCCGGAGAGCGGCAGCTCCCCCGTGCTTGCGTCCGCCATGCCCCTCTCTCCGCTCCGCCACCGGGCGCGCCGCGGCCGCCCTTCCTCCTCCGCAGCATAGCGCGCGCCCCGCGCCCTGGCAGCCCGCCCGCCGCGCGGATTGACGCGGCGACGCCGGTGCGGGGATGCTCGGCCCGAGGAGGACACGCCGATGCTCAAGCCCTACACCGTCGTCTATCCGGTCCTGCCCGCGCGCGACGAGGAGGAGCGGGCGCGGCTGCGCCCGATCGGGCGCAATAGCGAGCTCTACCACGCGGCGATCCACGGCTTCACCGACGTGGTGCGGGCGGCGGACGAGATGGGGGTCTGGGGCGTGGCCGCCATCGAGCACCACTTCTGGTCCGAGGGCTACGAGGTCGGCCCCTCCCCCGGCGTGCTCGACGCCTACTGGGCGGCGATCACCAGGAACATCCATGTCGGCACGCTCGGCTACGTGATGAGCACGCAGAACCCGATCCGCGTCGCCGAGGAGACCGCGATCGTCAACCACCTCGCGCGCGGGCGCAGCTTCGTCGGCTTCGCACGCGGCTACCAGTCGCGCTGGACCAACGTGCTCGGCCAGCATCTCGGCGCGGCGGCGACCAAATCCCCGAGCGCGGCGATCTACAACCCGCAGACCCAGGCCGCCGGCTTCTCCACCGCCACCACCGTCGCCAAGGACAAGGACGACGACGCCCGCAACCGCGCGATCTTCGAGGAGAACGTCGAGATCGTGCTCAAGGCCTGGACGCAGGAGAGCTTCTCGCACAAGGGGCTGAACTGGCAGATCCCCTACCCCTACGAGACCGGCGTCGCGGACTGGCCGCTGGCGCGCGCCGGCGTGACGCAGCGCCTCGGCGCGCCGGGCGAGGTGGACGAGAAGACCGGGGCGACGCGGCGCGTGAGCGTGGTGCCGGCGCCCTACACCAGGCCGCACCCGCCGGTCTTCGTCGCCGGCTCCGGCAGCCCGGAGACGATCGCCTTCTGCGGCCGGCACGGCTTCATCCCGACCTACTTCACCTCGATCGCCTCCGCCGGCCCGCTCGCCGAGCACTACCGCGAGGCGGCCGCCGCCTCGGGCCACAGCTTCAAGCCCGGGCAGAACCAGTCGCTCGTGCGCTGGATCCAGATCGGCAGGACCGAGGAGGACGCGCTCAACCGCATCCGCGCCTACGACCTCGACATCTGGAAGAACTTCTACGCCGCGATGGGCCGGCGCAAGGTGGAGAACGACGACTACCTCGGCTCCCTCGTCAACTCCGGCCTGTTCGTGTTCGGCACCGTCGAGAGCGTGCGCCGGCAGATGATCGAGCAGTGGAAGGTGTTCCCGGCGGAGTACGTGGCGCTGATCAACCACTACGCGCAGACGCCGAAGGAGGTGGTGATCGAGACCCTCGACCTGTTCATGCGCCACATCAAGCCGGCGCTCGACGAGGTGATCCACGACGCGCACCGCGCCGCCGCCTGAGGCGGCCCGGGCGGCCGCCGCGGGCCCCGCCTTCGCGCGCGGCTCCGCGCCCCGCCGGCGCCCGGCGTCAGGCTCCCGGGGCTCGCCCGCGGGCGCCCTCGGCCTGCGCGCCGGCATGCGCCTTCAGGTCGAAGGCGGGATCCGCCGCCTGTTCCGGCGTCAGGTCGAGGCCGCGCTCCAGGATGCGCCGGGCCAGGACGTGCTCGAGCGGGCGGTTGACGGACTCCACGCCGGCCAGCCGCCCGCCCCGGAAGCAGAACACCGAGAAGCCCTGCCCGCCGGCGGGGTCGCCGCGCAGCACGGCGCGGTCGTGCGGCACGGAGAGCCCCGCGATCTGCAGCCTGAGCGCGCCCTGGTCGCTCCAGAACCACGGCAGGGCGGCATAGGGCGCGGCACGGCCGAGCAACCGCGCGGCAAGGCAGCGCGCCTGGTCCGCCGCGTTCTGCACCGATTCGAGCCGCACCGGCGCCCCCGCGGCGAAGCGGCACGGGAAGCGCGCGCAGTCGCCGATCGCCGAGATCGCCGGATCCCCGGTGCGGAGCAGCGCGTCCACCACGATGCCGTCCGCGACGGCGAGCCCCGCCTCGGCCGCCAGCCCGGCGTTCGGCACCACGCCGATGCCGATCAGCACGAGGTCGGCGGGGAATCGCCTCCCGTCCGCCGTCTCGACGGCGGCGACGCGCCCGGCCTCGCCCGCGATGCGCGTCACGGCGGCGCCGAAGGCGAAGCGCACGCCCGCGCGCTCGTGCGCCGCGCGCAGATGCGCCGCGACCAGGGGCGAGACGGAGCGCGCCATCGGCCGGTCCAGCGCTTCGACGACCGTGACCTCGAGCCCGCGCGCGGCCGCGACGGCGGCGAATTCGAGCCCGATGAATCCCGCGCCCACCACCACCGCCCGGCGCGCCGTCCCGAGCCGGCGGCGCAACGCCTCCGCCTCCGCCAGGGTGCGGAGCTGCATCACGCCGTCGAGCGCCGCGCCCGGCACGGGGAGGGCGCGGTTGCGGGCCCCGGTCGCGAGCACGAGATGGCCGTAGGCCAGCGCCTCGCCGGAGGCGAGCCGCACGCGCCGCGCGGCGCGCTCGATGCGGACGGCGCGCGCGCCGAGGCGCAGCCCGATGCGGTTCTCCGCGTAGAACGCGTCCGTCCGCAAGCGCAGCTGCGGCGCGTCGGCCTTGCCCGACAGGTAGGCCTTGGAGAGCGGCGGCCGCTGGTAGGGAAGCTCGGGCTCCTCGCCGAGGAGGAGGATCCGCCCGTCATGCCCGCCTTCGCGCAGCGCGGCGGCGAGCTGGACCCCGGCCTGGCCGGCGCCGAGGATGAGGACGTCCGCTCCGCTCACCGCCGCCCCCCGCGCCGGCCCGCGGAGGGGTGGCGGCCCGCGCGCCGCGGCGCCACGGCCGCCGCGGCACGCGTCGAGCCCGGCCAAGGCAGGTCCTGCCGCATCCTGAACCCCTTCGTCGGCCCGGCACCGGCACCGTTCCGGACACGATCCTCCCGCGGCCCGCGCCGGCGTGGCAAGCCGGGTCCGCCCGGCGCGGCGGGAGCACGGACCGGCGGCCGTGCCGGCGCCCCGGTCCCGCCGTGCCGGCCGTCAGGGCGACAGGACCCGGACCGGCCTGCCGGCGAGGTAGGCCAGCACGTCCTCGACCGCAGCCTCGAAGTAGGTGCGGTAGTTCTGCTCGGTCACGTAGCCGAGGTGCGGGGTCAGCACCGTGTTCGGGGCCGAGAGGATGGGATGGCCGGGAGGCAGCGGCTCGATGTCGAACACGTCGAGCCCCGCGCCCGCGATGCGCCGCTCACGCAGCGCGGCGATCAGCGCCTCCTGGTCCACGATCGGGCCGCGGCTGGTGTTGACCAGGAACGCGGTCGGCTTCATCAGCGCGAGCTCGGCAGCGCCGATCAGCCCCCGCGTGCGCTCGCTGAGCACGAGGTGGATCGTCACCACGTCGGACTCGCGCAGCAGCGTCTCCTTGTCCACGCGGGTGGCGCCGGCCTTCGCCGCCGCCTCCTCGGTCAGGTTCTGGCTCCAGCCGAGCACGCGCATGCCGAAGGCGGCGCCGACCCGCGCGACCCGGCTGCCGAGATTGCCGAGGCCGATGCAGCCGAGCGTCCTGCCCTCGAGGCCGACGCCGATCCGGGTCTGCCAGCGCCCCTCGCGCAAGGCCTGCTGCTGGCCCGGGATGTCGCGCGCGAGCGACAGGATCAGGCCCCAGGTGAGGTCCACCGTCGGGTTCCCGGCGCTCGGCGTGCCGCAGACGGTGATGCCGCGCTCCCGGCACGCCGCGACGTCGATCGCGCGGTTGCGCATGCCGGTGGTGATCAGCAGGCGCAGGTTCGGCAGGCGCTCGACGACGGCGCGGGGGAAGGGGGTGCGCTCGCGCATCGCGAGGATCGCGTCGTAGGGCGCGAGCCGCTCGGCCACCGCGTCGGGCCCGCCGAGCGGCTCGCGGAACACCTCGACCTTCAGCCCTTCCGGCAGCCGGACCCAGGGGCCGAACGACAGCGCCACCCCCTGGTAGTCGTCGAGAATCGCAAGCCTGGTCAATGCGTTGGTCATGCGGTCCGTTCCTCCATGCCCGCCTCCCGCTCGCCGCGCGGGCGCGCGGCGCGTCGCGGATGGCGGCGACGCCGATCGCCTCTTGCACCACAGCACCCGGCGCCGGGGAAAGCCAGCCGGCGGCGGGCGGGCGCGCCCGCGCCGCGACCCGCAGCGCATCGAGCGCCGCGCCGGGGAGGCCGAACGCGAGGCCGGGCGCCGCGATGGCGAGCGGGCGCGCCCCGCCGCGGCTGCCCGCCCGCCTCCGCCGTCGCCCCGCGCTCAGCCCGCGGGGGCGACGAGCAGCTCCCGCAGCGCCGCGCGCAGCCGCTCCGGCACCGGCGTGGTGCGGTCCTGGGCGTCGCGGCGGACATAGACGTGCACGAAATGCCCCTCCGCGCTCGCCCGGTGCTCGTCGTTGCGGAACACGCCGATCTCGTAGCGGACCGAGCTGGTGCCGATGCGCGCGCAGCGCAGCCCGACCGTGACGCGGTCGGGATAGGCGATCGGCGCAAAGTAGCGGCACTGCGTCTCGACGACGAGGCCGATCGCGGGGCTCCGCGCGATGTCGAGCGCGCCGCACGCGAGCAGGAAGTCGGCCACCGCGGTGTCGAAGAAGGAGTAGTACTGGACGTTGTTGACGTGCCCGTAGACGTCGTTGTCCATCCAGCGCGTCGTGATGGTGGTGAACCAGCGGTAGTCGTCGCGCGTGCCGATACGCTTCTCCGACGCCATCGCCTGCGGTGCTCCTGCCTGGCTGCGGCCCTCGGGCGGGCCGGTTAGCGCGCCAGCGCCTCCTCGACCAGGGTGTCGTCCACGCAGAGCTCGTAGGCGGGCGCGGCGGCGATGGCGCCGGCCGAGAGCATGGCGTCGCAGAGCCGCGCGAAGGCCGGGCGCGGGAAGCGCGGCGTGGCGGGCCAGATGCCGAGGGCCTAGTAGCGGGCGAGCGCGGCGCGCAGCGCGTCCGGCGGGACGTCGGGGAACCAGGGAGCGATGGTCGCCGCGATCTCGGCCGGCGGCGCCGCCGCGATCCAGGCGAGGGTCGCCGCCATCGCCCGGATCGCCGCCTCGAACGCGGCGCGCCGCGCGGCGATGGTGGTCTCCGTCGCGTAGAGCGCGGTGTAGGCGGTCGGACCGCGCCCGGCCTGCGCGTGCCACACCGCGCCGCCCTGCGCCTCGAGCAGCGCCGCATGCGGTTCGAAGAGCTGGGCGAGGTCGAGCCTCCCCTCGGCCACGGCGGCGGCGTTCTCCGCCATGGCCCGGTCGCCGACGCGCCGCGGCATCGCCGCCGGATCGACGCCGAGCCGGCGCAGATCGTCCTGCAGGCACCACCAGGGCGTGGGCACCTCGGCGACCGTGCCGAGGCACAGGCTCGGAAGATCTCGAGCCGGAACCCCGCCGGCCGCCGCCCCCGGCCGACCAGCAGGAACGGGTCGCGCATCGCCACGGCGCAGAAGCTGCGCAGGGGCGCGCGGGGGGCGCGCGCGCTCGCGGATCACCCGCATCGGGCCGGACCAGGCGAGGTCCGCCCGGCCGGACAGCAGGGCGGCCGCGGCCGCCGCCGGGTCGCCGGCGGTCTCGAGCCGCAGCGCGATCCCCTGCCGCGCCATCTCGCCCCGGCTGATCGCGGCGTAGAACGGGGCATAGAAGAGGGCCCGGAACGGCTCGATCAGGACGAGGCTCGTCGGCATGGCGCGGCTCCCTCGGCGGCCGAGTCGGAGGTCGTTGCCCGGCCGCAAGATCGAGGAATTTCACGCCTCTGGCGCAACGAGGCTTCGCCACCGGCCCGGCCCCCGCTATAGCTTCCCCGAGCTGCGCGCGTCCGGCCAGGGGGGAGCCTGAGCGGGGTGCCGCCGGCCCCCAGTCTCGGCACGGGAACCCCCGCCCCGCCATGTCCGTCGCGTCCCGCCCCGTGAGCGCCCCGCCCCGCCTCGAGCCCTTCCGGCTGCGCGGCGGGAACTTCAATCTGCTGGTCCTCCGGCTGCTCGATCCGCGGCCGGAGGTGGTGGTGCCGGCGATCGGCGACCAGTTCCGCCGCGCCCCCGGCTTCCTGCGCTTCGCCCCGGTGGTGATCGGGCTGTCCGAGCTCGAGGGGGTGGCGCCGGGGGAGGTGGACTTCGCGGGCCTCGCCCAGGGCCTGCGCGCGCTGGAGATCGTTCCGGTCGGCACCACCGGCGGCACGCCGGAGCTGCGCAACGCCGCCCTCGCCTGCGGCCTGCCGCCGCTGCGGCAGATCGGCAAGGAGGGGGCGGAGGAGCCGGCGCCGCCGGCCGCCGCGGCGGCGGAGCAGCCCGTCCCGCCCGCCGCCCCGCCGGCGCCGCCACCGCCGCCCGCCGCCGCGGGGCGCCCGGCGCTGGTGGTGGACCAGCCGGTGCGCGCCGGCCAGCGCATCTGGGCGCAAGGCGGCGACCTGATCGTGACCGCGACGGTCAACGCCGGCGCCGAGGTCATCGCCGACGGCAACATCCACGTCTACGGCGCGCTGCGCGGCCGGGCGATGGCGGGCGGCGCGGAGAACGTCGAGGCGCGGATCTTCGCCCTGAATTTCGATCCGGAGCTGGTATCCATCGCCGGCTACTACGCGGTGCGCGACGGGCTCACCGCGGCCCCGCTGGGCCGCGCCGTGCAGGTGCGGCTGGAGGGCGAGCGCATGCGGTTCGATCCGCTCGGCTAGCGGCGACAAGCGCAGGGGATTGAGGGGGACAGCGACATGGCGGAGGTGATCGTCGTCACTTCGGGCAAGGGAGGCGTCGGCAAGACCACCACGAGCGCCGCCTTCGGCACCGGCCTCGCCCAGCGCGGCAAGCGGACGGTGGTGATCGACTTCGACGTGGGCCTGAGGAACCTCGACCTCATCATGGGCGTCGAGCGCCGCGTCGTCTTCGACATCATCAACGTCATCCAGGGCGAGGCGAAGCTCAACCAGGCGCTGATCCGGGACAAGCGGGTGGACACGCTCGCCATCCTCCCGGCGAGCCAGACGCGCGACAAGGACGCGCTCACCAAGGAGGGCGTGCGGCAGATCATCGAGGAGCTGTCGCGCGACTTCGACTACATCATCTGCGACAGTCCGGCCGGCATCGAGAAGGGCGCCATGCTCGCCCTCTACTTCGCCGACCAGGCGCTGATCGTCACCAACCCCGAGGTCTCCAGCGTGCGCGACTCCGACCGCATCCTCGGCGTGCTGCAGTCGCGCTCGCGCCGCGCGGAGGAGAAGCTCGGCCGGGTGAAGGAGCACCTCCTCGTCACGCGCTACGACCCGGCGCGGGTCGAGCGCGGCGAGATGCTGAAGCTCGAGGACGTGCAGGAGATCCTGGCGATCCCGCTGCTCGGCGTGATCCCGGAGAGCGAGAGCGTGCTGCGCGCCTCCAACACCGGCACCCCGGTGATCCTCGATCCCGAGAGCGTCGCCGGCCAGGCCTACAAGGACGCGGTGGACCGCTTCCTCGGCGAGAAGGTGCCGCACCGCTTCCTCGAGCCGGAGCGCAAGGGCCTGTTCCGGCGCCTGTTCGGCGGGAGGGCCGCCTGATGCGCTGGCTCGACCTGTTCCGCGCGCGCAAGCCGGCACAGGCGAGCGCGGCGTCCGCCAAGGAGCGCCTGCAGATCGTGCTGGCGCACGAGCGCATCGGCCGCACGCGCGAGGACTTCCTGCCGAAGCTGCAGCAGGAGCTGGTCGCGGTGGTGGCGCGCTACGTCGCCATCGATCCGAACAAGGTCGCGGTCAACCTCGAGCGCGGCGGCGACATGTCCACGCTCGAGATCGAGATCGAGCTGCCCGGTCCGCAGGCGCAGCGGCTGGAGGCAGCCGCCTCGCGCTAGGCCGGGGCGCGGCGATGCGCGGGGAGCACCGGCCCGGCCCGGGCGCGGCCGGCGCCGCCGTCCCGGCGCCGGCGCTGTTGCGGCGCCGGGCCGCCTTCGCCTAGGCTCCGCGCCGCCATGGCCCGCTTCCTCCTCCGCCGCCTGCTGGTCGCGCTGCTGGTCGCGGCCACGGTTATGACGGTGAGCTTCCTGCTGACGCGCCTCTCCGGCGACCTCGCGATCTCGATCGCCGGCCCGAACGCGACCCAGCAGGACGTCGAGCTGGTCCGCCGCGCCTACGGCCTCGACCGCCCGCTCTGGCTGCAGTATCTCGACTGGGTGGCGCGCGCCCTGCAGGGCGACCTCGGCGAGAGCTACTTCTTCAAGGACCGCGTCGCCAACCTGATCGCCGAGCGGCTGCCGATCACGATGAGCCTCGGCCTGGTCGGCCTCTGCATCGCCCTCGCCGTCGCGCTGCCGCTCGGCATCCTCGCCGCGGTGCGGGAGAACACCTGGGTGGACCGCGCGGTGATGCTGGTCGCCCTGATCGGCCAGGCGATGCCGAGCTTCTGGCTGGGGCTGATCCTGATGATCGTGCTCGGCCTCCGGCTCGGCTGGCTGCCGATCTCCGGCACCGGGTCGTGGCAGCACTACGTCATGCCCGGGATCGTGCTCGCCTTCTCCGCCATCCCCTCGCTGATGCGCCTGACGCGCGCCGGGATGATCGACGCGCTCGCCTCCGACTACATCCGCACCGCCCGCGCCAAGGGGCTCTCGCGCCTCTCGATCCTGGTCAAGCACGCCCTGCGCAACGCCGCGATCCCCGTGGTCTCGATCGCCGCGGTGCAGCTCGGCTTCATGCTCGGCGGCTCGATCGTGATCGAGACCGTGTTCGCCCTGCACGGGGTCGGCTTCCTCGCCTGGGAGAGCATCAGCAAGAACGACTTCCCGGTGGTGCAGGCGGTGGTGCTGGTGCTGGCGCTGATCTATGTCGGCCTGACGCTGCTGGCCGACCTGCTGAACGCCGCGCTCGACCCGCGGCTGCGCGCGGCATGAGCGGGGCGGTCCTCGCCCCGGCCGCGGCGCGGCGGCACGGGCGGCTGCTGCGCCACTCCGGCCTCGTGCTCGGGGCGCTGATCGTCGGCTTCGTGGCCCTGGTCGCGCTCCTCGGGCCGTGGCTCGCGCCGCACGACCCGTTCGCGATCGACCTCTCGCGCCGCCTGATCCCGCCCGCCTGGATGGAGGGCGGGACGGCCGCCAACCCGCTCGGCACCGACCAGCTCGGGCGCGACTACCTCTCGCGCCTGATCTACGGGGCGCGGATCTCGATGGTGATCGGCGTCCTCACCGTCGTCACCTCCGGCCTGATCGGCACCACGATCGGCGTGCTCGGCGGCTATTTCGGCGGGCGGGTGGACGACGCGGTGGTGTTCGCCATCACCGCCCGGCTCTCGATCCCGGTGGTGCTGGTGGCGCTCACCGTCGCCGGACTGATGGGATCGAGCTTCACCCTCGTCATCCTCGTCCTCGGCCTGCTGCTGTGGGACCGCTTCGCGGTGGTGGCGCGCTCGACCACCATGCAGATCCGCAACCTCGACTACGTCGCCGCCGCCTGGTGTGCCGGCTGCTCGCGCACCGCGATCCTGCTGCGCGAGGTGCTGCCCAACATCGCGAGCCACCTCGCCGTCGTCGCGACGCTCGAGATGGCGCTCGCGATCCTGCTCGAGGCCGCGCTCTCCTTCCTCGGCCTCGGCGTGCCGGCGCCGCTCCCCTCCTGGGGCCTGATGATCGCGGAAGGCAAGGAGTACATGTTCTTCTCCCCGTGGGTGATCATGATTCCCGGCATCGCGCTGTTCGTGCTGATCCTCGGCATCAACCTGCTCGGGGATGCGCTGCGCGACATGATCGGCACCGACATCGCGCGATGAGCGCGCTGCTCGAGGTCGCGGGGCTCCACGTCCGCTTCGGCGAGGTGGCGGCGGTGCGCGGCGCCTCGCTCACGGTCGCCCGGGGCGAGACGCACTGCCTGGTGGGCGAATCCGGCTGCGGCAAGTCGGTCACCGCCCTCGCCGTGATGGGCCTGCTCGCGCGCGGCGCGAGGCGCGAGGCGGAGCGCCTCGCCTTCGCCGGCGAGGACCTGCGCGGCCTGTCCGACCGCGCGATGTCGCGGCTGCGCGGCGACCGGATGGCGATGATCTTCCAGGAGCCGATGACCAGCCTCAACCCGTCCTACACCGTCGGCAGCCAGATGACGGAGGTGCTGCGCCGCCACCGCCCCGGCACGACGCGCGCGCGGGCCCTGGACCGCGCGGTGGAGCTGCTCGGGCGGGTCGGGATCACCGCGCCCGCCATGCGCCTCGGCCAGTATCCGCACCAGCTCTCGGGCGGGCTGCGCCAGCGGGTGATGATCGCCATGGCGCTGATGTGCGAGCCGGAACTCCTGATCGCCGACGAGCCCACCACCGCGCTCGACGTCACCGTGCAGGCGCAGATCCTGCGCCTGCTCGCCGGGCTGCAGCGCGACCTCGGCCTCGCCATCCTGCTGATCACGCACGATCTCGGCATCGTCGCCCGCGTCGCCCATCGCGTCTCGGTGATGTACGCCGGCGAGGTGGTGGAGAGCGCGCCGACCGCCGCGCTGTTCGCCGCCCCGCGCCACCCCTACACGCGCGGCCTGCTCGCCTGCGTCCCGGTCCCCGGCAAGGTGCGGCGCGACCAGCCGCTCGGCAGCATTCCCGGCGTGGTGCCGCGCATCCCGCCGGGCTTCGCGGGGTGCGCCTTCCGCGACCGCTGCGCCCATGCCCGGCCCGAATGCGCCGCCGCGGTGCCGCGCCGGGCCGCCGGGCCGGAGCACGAATTCCGCTGCACCCTCGCGCCCGACTGGGCGACGCGCGCCGAGGCCGCCCTGGCATGAACGCCGCCCCGCCGCCGCCCGCGATCGAGGTGCGCGACCTGCGCCGCGTCTTCCGCGTGCGCCAGGGCCTGTTCGCGCCGCCGCGCGAAGTGGTGGCGGTGGACGGCGTCTCCTTCCGCGTGCCGGCCGGCGGCGTGCTCGGCGTGGTCGGCGAATCGGGCTGCGGCAAGTCCACCCTCGCCCGCCTCATCCTCGGCCTGCTGGAGCCGACCGCGGGCGAGGTGCTGGTCGAGGGCCGGCGCCTCGCCACGATGGACCGCAGGGCGCGGGCGCGGCTGATCCAGCCGGTGTTCCAGGATCCCTTCGCCTCGCTCAACCCGCGCCGGCGCGTGCGCGACATCGTCGCCATGCCGCTGGTCGCGCAGGGCGACGTCCCGCGCGAGGAGATCGCGCGCCGCGTCGCCGAGATGCTCGAGCGCGTCGGCCTCTCGCGCGAGCAGGGCGAGCGCTTCCCGGCCCAGCTCTCGGGCGGCCAGCGCCAGCGCGTCGCCATCGCCCGCGCGCTGGTGCTGCGCCCGCGCGTCGTCGTCTGCGACGAGCCGACCAGCGCGCTCGACGTCTCGGTGCAGGCGCAGATCCTCAACCTGCTGGCCGAGCTGCGCCGCGACCTCGGCCTGACCTACCTCTTCATCAGCCACAACCTCGCCGTGGTCGAGCATGTCGCGACCGAGGTCGCGGTGATGTATCTCGGCCGCATCGTCGAGCGGGCGGAGGCGGAGGCGCTGTTCGCCGCCCCGCGCCACCCCTACACGCGGGCGCTGCTCGCGAGCGTCCTCACGCCCGAGCCCGGCCTCGGCGTCCCCGATGTCGGCCTCGGCGATGCCCTGCCCGACCCGGCGAACATCCCGCCCGGCTGCCGCTTCCACCCGCGCTGCCCGCTCGCCTTCGCGCGCTGCCCGGTCGAGGCGCCGCGCCCCGTTCCGACCGCGACGGGGATCGTCGAATGCCACCTCGAGGACGCGGCCGCCGCCGCCCGGCCGGCGGCCGCCTGAGGCGCGCCTACTTCCACCGCGCGAGGTAGAAGCGCGGCAGCTCGTCCGGCCAGGGCCGGAAGTCGAGCTGCTTCGAGAAGGCGTAGGCGTTGACGTAGGTGTGCAGCGGGATCCAGTAGGCCTGCTCGGTGATGCGCCGGATCGCGGCGGCATAGGCGCGCCGGCGCGCCTCCTCGTCGTTGCTCGCCCCGCCCTCCTCCACCAGCCGCGTCACCTCCGGGTCGCGCGCGTAGTCGTTGCCGCCGCCGCCGAAGAAGTTGGGCAGGATCGCCGAGACGTCGTTGATCGAGTAGCTGCCCCAGCTTCCCATGTTCAGCGTCAGCTCCCCACGCATCGCACGCTGGATGTGCGCCGCCACCTGCAGGAGGTTGAGGCGCGCGCGGATGCCGACCGCCTGCAGGTAGTTCTGCACCGCCTCCGACCACTGCCTGGGCTGCACGTAGCTGGTCAGCTCCACGTCGAAGCCGTTGGGGTAGCCGGCCTCGGCCAGCAGCGCGCGCGCCTTCGCCGGGTCGTATTCGTAGCGGACGGCGGCCTCGGCCTCGCAGCCGAACTGGCTCGGGAAGCAGGGCGCGTCCGGCACGCGGGAGCCGCCCCGCACCAGCCTCTCGGCCAGCGCCCGGCGGTCGATGGCGTAATAGAGCGCCTGGCGCACCTTCTGCTTGGTCATCGGGTTGCCGGGCCCGCTGCGCCCCGCGGCATCGGGCTGCAGGTAGCCGACGCGCATGGATTCCTGCTGGACCGCCTGCAGGTTCGGCATGCGGTTGACGCTCTCCATCTGGTCCGGGTTGATGTTCCAGATCCAGTCCACCCGGCCCGAGAGCAGTTCGGTCATCTCGGTGGCGGCGTCCGAGAGGTAGCGCGCGGTGATGCGCTGGATCGCGGGGCGCCCCTTCGGCCCGCCCTGATAGTAGTCGTCGAAGCGCTCGTACTCGACGCCGGTCGAGACGTCCACCTTGGTGAAGCGGTAGGGGCCGGTGCCGACCGGGGCGCGCGCGAAGCCCTCCGGCCCGACCCGCTCGCGGTACGCCTTGGGCCAGATCGGGGTGACGAGGGCGAGGTATTCGAGCGCCGCCGGCATCGGGTGCTTCAGGTGCAGCCGCACGCTGTGCGGCCCGGTCTTCTCCGCCCCCTGCAGCCAGGCGTAGTTGCTCGGCGTGGCGACGCGGCTCGCCGGGTCGGCCACGGTGTTGATCGTGTAGACCACGTCGTCCGGGCCGAACAGGCTGCCGTCGTGGAACTTCACGCCCTGGCGCAGCGTGAACTCCAGCGTCTTGCCGTCCAGCCAGCGCCATTCGGTCGCCAGCGCGGGGACGATGCGGAAGGTCTCGGGGTCGCGGTGCACCAGGCCGTCGAAGGCCTGGTGGCCGATGATCAGCCCGGTGCGCTGGCTGTTGTAGTAGGGGTCCACGTTCGGCACCGCGTCGCGGAAGCCGATCCGCAGCGTGTTCGCGGCGCGCTGCGCCGTCGCCTCGCGCGTCGCGATCGCCGGCAGCGCCAGCCCTCCCGCCGCCGCCCCGAGCAGCCCCTTGCCGATGCTGCGTCGCCGCATGGTCATCCCTGCCTCCCTCGCGCCGATGGCGCGAGCCTAGGGAATCGCCGGCCGCCCCGGCAAGCGCCGCGCCGGCGCTCGGCCGGACCTCGCCTTGAGGAAGTCCGCCGGATCGGCGGCGCAGCGCGCCGGCGCCATGCCGCGGATGTCGCGCGGCATGGGCACGCAGGTGCGCATCCGCCGCTCCTTCCCGTGGCGCCGCAGGGCTCGTGCCCGTCCACCCCGCGCGCCGTCTCCGCGCCGGGAGGGGCCGCGCGCGTCGGGCAGCGGCTGCGTCCGAGGTCCCCGGCCCAGGCGCGGCCGGCCATGGGGCGGACGAAGCGGGCGACGAAGGCGGGCACTCGCGCCGCGGTCCGCCGCAGGAACCGCTGCACCGGCCCGGGCTCGGCGCGGGCGCGGCCGAGGCGCAGGAGGATCGCGCGCGAGGAAGGGCGTGCCGCCCTCGCGCCGGCTCTGCGGCATCCGCCCGAGCGCCGCCGGGCTCAGGCCGGGGGGCGAGCCGCAGGTGGCGAGGCCCGGCGCGCACGGGATGGCGGAGCGCGATCGGCCGCGCGACGCAGCCGCCCGCCGGATCGCCGGCGACGGGCGCCCGCGCGCGGCCGGGGCGGCCGGGCTGCGCGTTCGCATCCGCGGTCAGGCGCGCGAGAGCGAAGGGCTCGTCGGGCGCCGGCGTGCCGGAGCGGCCATGGCCGCACAGGTCCCTCGGCGCCACCGGAGGGCGGCGCGCGGACCGATGCCAGGGCGCGGGACCGGCGCGAACCGCCCGTCGCCGCGTGCGGTGGCGGGATCGGCGGCGGGAAGCACTTCGGACCGGCGACGTCATCCGCGCAGCAGGCGCTGCGCTGGCCGCGGCAGCGGCGCAGCGTGCCGGCCGGGGTCCGCGCCTCCCGCTCCTGCAGCCCGATCCCTGCACGGCGCCTCGGGCAGCGCGGCGGCAGCCCGGCGGGCAGTCTGTTCCCTGCCCCGGCGGCCGACAGGCGGACCGCCCGATCCCGCCGCCTCCGCAAGCAAACGAGCGGCCGGCGCGCTTGACAGGCGCCACCCCCGCCCCTGTCATCGCCGCGGGCGAGCCGCCGGAGGAGCACCGTGGGAGAGACGACGCCGCAGCAGGAACCGCCCGTCCTCGTCAGCCGCGAGGGGCCCGTGGTGCGCGCCGTGCTCAACCGCCCGGCGCAGCGCAACGCGATGAACACCGCCCTGGTCGAGGCGCTCGATGCGCTGATCGCCGCGCTGCGCGACGACCGCAGCGCGCGCGTCCTCGTCCTCTCCGGCGCCGGCGGCAATTTCTGCGCCGGCCTCGACCTGGTCGAGCTCGCCGGCGGCACGATGACGCCGGAGCAGCGCCTCGCCGCGAGCCAGGAGCGCAACCGCCGCACCGCCGAGCGCTTCCTCGCCCTCAGCGCGCTGCCGCAGGTGGTGATCGCCGCGGTCGAGGGCGCGGCCCATGCCGGCGGGCTCGGCTTCGTCTGCTGCGCCGACATCGCGCTCGCCGCGGCGAACGCCCGCTTCGCCGCGCCGGAGGTGCGCCGCGGCCTGGTGCCGGCGCAGATCCTCCCCTGGCTGGTGCGGCGCATGGGCCGCGCGCAGGCGACGCGCATGGTGCTGCAGGGCAGCGTCATCGACGCGCGCGAGGCGGAGCGGATCGGCCTCGTGCACCAGGTCGCGCCGGATGCGCAGGCGCTGCGCGCGCTGGTGGACGCCACGGTGCGCGAGGTGCTGCAGAACGCGCCCGGGGCGCTGGCCGAGACCAAGGGGCTGCTCGCCGCGCTCGGCCCGCTGGCGCCGGAGGGCTACGCCGAGGCGGGGGCCGCCGCCTTCGCCCGCTGCGCCGCCGGGCCCGAGGCCGCCGAGGGCATCGCCGCCTTCCGCGAGAAGCGCCCGCCGCGCTGGGCCGTCCCCGCGGCCGGTTGAGCGCCCCGGCCGGGAGGTCCCGACCCGCGATCCTTGGAGCCGTTTCCGCTCGGCGGTGCGCGCGGCAACGGCTCCGGCCTGTTGCGCGGTCGAGCGGATTCACGCTCCCGGCTGTCTCCGGCCGTCCGCGACCCGCTCGAGCGGCGAGGCGCGCCGTCATCGTCCGGCCGCACGCCCCCGCGGCGGCCCGGCGCGCGCCAGGAGGAGGCCGACGGCGCCGCCGACCAGCGCGAGCTGCGCCGCGAGCGCGAGAAAGGCCTCCTCCCACCCGGCCCGGGCGAGCACCGCCGCGAACAGCGACGGCCCGGCGGCATAGCCGAGGAAGATCACCAGCGTGCTGCCCGCCGTCGCCTCGGCGACGCGCTCGAGCGGGCAGAGCCGCGCCACCTCGGCGAGCACGACGCCGTTCCAGCCCGCTCCCGCCGCCGCCGCCAGCGCGCCGAGCGCCGCCACCTGCCACGGCGCGGTCCCCGGCGCGTGGATCCCGAGCGCGACGAGGAAGGCAGCCGCGGCGAAGGCCTGCGCCACGAGGTTGGGCAGCGCCCGCCCGGTGCGGTCGGCGAGCCAGCCGAGCGCGATCCGCGCCGCGATCCCCGCCGCCTGCATGGCCGCGAACACGCTGCCCGCCTGCACCAGCGAGAAGCCGCGCGCCTCGACCAGCCAGGTGACGGTGAAGGAGAACAGGCTGCCCTGGACCATCGCGAAGGCCACGGCGAGCGCCGAGAGGGGCGGCAGCAGCGGGTCGAGCCGCAGCGCGCGGAAGGGCGCGGCGAGCGCGCCCGGCGCCAGCAGCGCGCGCGGGCCGAGCGGCCGCGCCGGGTCGCGCTCCGCATCGAGCGCCGCCCGCACCGGCTGCACGATCGCGGCCGTGCCGAGCGAGACGGCGAGCGCGAGCAGCACCGCCGCCGGCCAGCCCGCCCATGCCGCCACCGGCGCGGAGATCAGGCCCGCGAGCACGCCGCCGAGCGGCGCCCCCGCCTGCTTGACCGAGAAGATCAGCGTGCGGTGCCGCGCCGGCGCCGCCGCGGCGAGGATGCGGCTGCCCGCCGGCGGCGACGGCCCGTAGCCGAGGCCGAGCAGCAACCCGGCCAGCATGAGCCCGGGCAGCGTCCCGCTCGCCAGCGCCGCCATGCCGAGAGCCTGCAGCACCGCCCCCGCCTGCAGCGTCCGCACCGGCCCGAGCCGCGCCAGCACCGCGCCGCCGCAGAGCAGGAACAGCACCGTGCCGAAGGCGACGAGCGAGCTGAGCGGCCCCATCCGCTCCGGCGGCCACCCGGCCGCGGCGATGATCAGCGGCGCGATCACCGGCAGGCTCTGGCCGAGGAAGGAGGCGACGGTCTGCGTCAGCAGCGTCGCCCACAGCGCGGCGGCCCAGACCGGCGTCACCGCGCGCGCCCCGCGGCGCGAGGCCCGGCCGTCGCACCGCCTCGCGGAAGGCGGCGGCGAGCCGTTCGCCGGCCACCGCCGGCACGCCGGCGGGGAAGCTGCATCATCGGGCCTTCCTCCCCTCCTCCCGGCGCGATGCTAGTCGGCGGCGGCGCCGGGTCCAGTCGCGGCGTCTCGCCGCCGCACCGGCCCGTCCTGCTCGCCTTCGTGCCGGGGGGCGTTGCCGATCCCGCCATGGCCTCCCGCGCCGCGAGCGACGACATGCGCCTCGCCAGCCGCGTGCGCCCCCTGGGCCAGCCGGCCCGTCCCGATGCTGCCGCTGCGCGCGGCGACCGGCGCCCGCCAAGGTCCGTGCGCCCTGGCCGCGTGCGGACGAGCCCGGTCCGGGCGCCTTGCCAACCGCGCCGCGGCGGCCGACGATCGGCAGCGGACGGAGGAGAGGAAGGCAATGGGTCCGATCGGCTTCATCGGCCTCGGCATGATGGGCCTGCCGATGGCGCGCTCGCTGCTCGCCAAGGGTCATCGGCTGCTCGCCTGCGACGCCGCCGAGGCGGCACGCGCCGCGCTGCGCGACGGCGCGCCGGCGGGGCGGCTGGAATTCGCGCCCACCCCCGCCGCCGTCGCCGCCGGTGCCGACATCGTCGTGCTGATGCTGCCGACCAGCGCCGTGGTGGCGCAGGTGATGGAGGGCGCGGACGGCCTGCTCGGCGCGCTACGGCCCGGCGCGCTGGTGATCGACATGGGCTCCTCGATCCCGGCCGAGACGCGCCGCCTCGCCGCGCTCGCCGCCGCGCGCGGCGCGGCGCTGATCGACGCGCCGGTCTCGGGCAGCGTGACCAAGGCGCGCGCCGGCACGCTCGCCATCATGGTCGGCGGCGACGACGCCGCCTTCGCCAGGGCCGAGCCGGTGCTGCGCGGCATGGGCGAGACGCTGATCCGCTGCGGCCCGGTCGGCAGCGGCCACGCGATGAAGGCGCTCAACAACTACGTCTATGCCGCCGGGCTGCTCGCCCTGTGCGAGGCGCTGCAGATGGGGGCGCGGCTCGGCCTCGACCTCGGCGTCCTCACCGACGTGATGAATGCCTCCTCCGGCCGCAACGTCGCCACCGAGACCAAGGCGAAGCAGGAGATCCTCTCCGGCCGCTACGCCGGCGGCTTCCAGCTCGGCCTGATGGCCAAGGACCTGGAGACGGCGGGCGCGATCGCCGAGGAGACCGGCTTCGACGCCCGCGCCCTCACGCTCTGCCGCGCGCTCTGGCGCGAGGCCGTGACGGCGCTCGGGCCGCGGGCGGACAACACGGAGATCCACCGCTTCCTCGGCGGCGCCGCGGACGCGGGCTGAGCCGCGGCGTCACCGCCGGAAGCGCAGGTCGAGTCCGCGCGCGATCCACTCCGCCTCGATCTTGTCGAGGTCGGTCTCGCCCGACGGGTTCGCCTTGCACGGCGCGCGCGCGAGCCCCGGTTCGCGCACCTGCCGCCACAGCCCGAGCAGGCGGCGCAGCTCCGCGAGCGGCTCCGGGTGGTCGTCCACCCGGAGGTCGAGGTCGGGGAAGTCCTCGGTGGTCGTCATCACCATCGCCGCCGACTGCCTGCCGCGCCGGTCCCCGCCCGCCTCCTGGCCGGCGTCGAGCGCGGCGAGCAGCCGCTCGGGCAGCGGCAGGTCGGTGCGCGCGGCGAAGGTGGCGAAGGTCGCCTCCAGCACCGCCGGGCCCGCCAGCATGTTGCCGGCGACGCTGAACCCCTCGCCCGTCCGCTCGCCGCACCAGGGGACGCAGTTCGCGCCGGTGAAGGCCGCGGCGCGGCCGTGGCGGTCCACGCAGTGCACCTGGCGGATGCCGCGCCCGGCGTCGCCGGCGAGCGCCCCCTCGATCGCCGCCGCCGGCGGCAGGCCGCGCGCGAGCGCGTCGAGGATCGCGGGTCCCAGATAGCGGTTGGTGAAGGACTGGGTCGAGCCGGCGCCGACCCCGGCGCGCACGAAGGGACAGCTCGCCCCGACCGCGAGGTTGCAGGTGGTGACGGCAACGGCGAAGGCGCCGCTCGCCGGGTCGTGCGCGACGATGGACCAGGTCATGGCAACGCTCCCGAATCCCCTTCCGCCCCCAGCCTCGCACGGCCGGGGCGGTTGCGCATCCCGCCGGCCAGTGCCATGAGCGGGCCGACAGGCTTGCGGGAGACGGAACGCCATGCCGACGCATCCCTCGCGCCGCGCCCTCCTCGCCGGCGCCGGCGCCGCCCTCGCCCTCGGCCCGCGCGGCGCGCGCGCCCAGGGGTCCTGGCCGGACCGGCCGGTCAGGCTGATCGTGCCCTTCGGACCCGGCGGGGCGGTGGACACCCTCTCGCGCATCGTCGCCAACGCCTTCCCGGCGCATGCCGGCGGCCAGAACCTGGTGGTGGAGAACCGCGGCGGCGCCGGCGGCACCATCGCCGGCGCCTTCGTCGCCCAGGCGCGGCCGGACGGCGCCACGCTGATGATGGCCGACGTCGGGGCGAACGCGATCGGCAAGCTGCTGCAGCCGGGCCTGATCTACGACCCTCCCACCGCCTTCACCCCGATCATCCATCTCGTCAACCTGCCGATCGTCATCATCGTGCGCGCCGATTCCCCGGTGCGCACGCTCGCCGACCTGCTCGAGCGCGCGCGCGCCCGTCCGGACGGCCTGCCCTACGCCTCGCCCGGGGTGGGGCACGTGACGCATCTCGCGCCCGAGCTGCTCGCCCGGCTCGCCGGGGTGAAGCTCAGCGCCGTGCACTACCGCAGCGGCGCCGACGTGATCCGCAGCCTGCTCGCGGGCGAGACCGAGTTCACCTTCCCCTCCGTCTCCACCGCGCTGCCCTTCATCCGCGAGGGCAAGGTGCGCCCGATCGCGCTCGGCACGCCGCGGCCGGTGCCGGCGCTGCCGGAGGTGCCGGCGGTGGCGGCGATGTTCCCCGGCTTCGAGGCGATGACCTGGCACGGCATCGTCGGCCCGGCCGGCATGGACCCGGCGCTGGTGCAGCAGATCCATCGCGTCTTCCACGCCATCATCACCGCGCCCGAGGTGAAGTCGGCGGTGGAGACGCGCCAGGCCGCCGAGGTGGTGGCGAGCACGCCGCAGCAATTCGCGGCGTTGATCGCGGGCGACGTGGCGAAGTGGGGGCCGGTGATCCGCGAGGGCAACATCCGCGCCGAGTGAGCGGTGCGGCGCGCCTCAGCAGCCGAGCCGCGCGGCGAGGTCCTCGAAGTCGCGCGCGATCACGTCCCACGCCTCCGCCGGCGCGAGGTCGCTGGTCTGCCCCGGCCCGTGCTCGCGCGGGCGGGGGACGAAGGCGGTGCGCAGCCCGCAGGCGCGCGCCGCCTTGAGGTCGCCGTTGTGCGCCGCGACCAGCGCCACCTGCCCGGGCGCGAGGCCGAGGATGTCGGCGGTGCGCAGGTAGGCTTCCGGCTGCGGCTTGTAGGCCTGCGCCACCTCGGCGCCGAGGATCGCATCCCAGGGCAGCCCCGCGCGCTTGGCCATGTTCAGCAGCAGCGCGACGTTGCCGTTGGAGAGCGGGGCGATGACGTAACGCGCCTTGAGGCGCGTCAGCCCGGGCACCACGTCCGGCCAGGGATCGAGGCGGTGCCAGGCGCGGTTCAGCGCGTCGAGCTCCGCCTCGGCGATCCCCGCCGGGTCGAGGCCGTGCGCGCGCAGCACCGCCTCCAGGTTCTCGCGGTGCAGGACGTCGAGGCGGGTGAAGGGCCGCCGCCCGCTGCGGCATTCCTCCATCGCCGGCTGGTAGCGCGCCCGCCAGGCGTCGGCGAAGGCGCGCGGGTCGAGGTCCGCGCGCCCGTGCCGCGCGAGGAAGGGCGCGGCCTCGCGCGCGATCCCCTCGCGCCAGTCCACCACGGTGCCGAACACGTCGAACACCAGCGCGCGCACGCCCTCCATCGCCGTCACTCCGCTGCCTGCCCGGGCTGTGCCCAGCGCCGCTCGAACGCCCACACCTCGGGAAAGCCCATCAGCTCGCACATGCGGGCGAAGCCGTAGGACATCTCCGGCGGCAGCCCGCTGGAATCGCCGTGCGCCTTGAGGTGCGCATAGGCCCGCTCCAGCGCCGCCGCCGCCGCCAGGAAGCCGAGCGCGGGGTAGATCGCGATCGCGTAGCCGATCTCGGCGAGCCGCCTCGCGGGCAGGATCGGCGTGCGCCCGCCCTCGACGCAGTTGGCGAGCAGCGGCCAGCGCGCGCCGAGCTGCCGGCCGATCTCGACCATTTCCGCCTCGCTCTCCGGGCTCTCGATGAAGACGACGTCGGCCCCCGCCTCCCCGTAGAGGCGCCCGCGCCGGATCGCCTCCTCGAGGCCGAGCGAGGTGCGCGCGTCGGTGCGGGCGACGATCAGGAAGTCGGGGCTCCGCCGCGCCTCGGCCGCGACCCGGATCTTCAGCACCATCTCCTCGGCCGGGATCACGCGACGGCCCGGCGTGTGGCCGCACTTCTTCGGCACCTCCTGGTCCTCGATCTGGATGCCGGCGATGCCCGCCGCCTCGTAGCCGCGCACCGTCTCGCGCACGTTGAGCAGCCCGCCGTAGCCGGTGTCGGCGTCGGCGATCAGCGGCGTGCGGCAGCCCTGCGCGATGCGCCCCATGCGGCCGAGCATGTCGGTGTAGGTGGCGAGCCCCGCGTCCGGCAGGCCGAGATGGGAGGCGACGACGCCGAAGCCGGTGCCGTAGAGGCAGGCGAAGCCCATGCCGTCCGCGATCCTGGCGGAGATCATGTCGTACACGCCGGGGGCGACGATGAAGCGCCGCTCGGCGAGGGCGCGGCGCAGGGCGGGATCGGGCATGGCAGGGTCTCCGTTCGGCGGGGCGGCGGCGCCGGCCGCGGCGGCCGGCGCCCCGCCCGGCTCAGTCTATGGTCGCGCCGGAGATGCGGATGATCGGCGTCCAGCGCTCGATCTCGGCGGCGATGAACTCCCGCGTCTTCTCCGGCGTGTAGCCGAGGGTGATCACGTTGCCGAGCTGCAGCAGCCGCTCGCGCACCGCGGGCGTCTGCAGCGCCGCCTGGATCTGCTCGTAGAGGAACTGCCGGATCGGCAGCGGCGTACCGAGCGGCGCCGACCACGGCGTCCAGGTGCTGGCGACGAACTCGGGCAGCCCGGCCTCCGCCGAGGTCGGCAGGTCGGGCAGCATCGGCGAGCGTTCGGGCGTCGAGACGAACAGGCCGCGCACCGTGCCGCCGCGGATGTGGCTCTCGAGGAAGGAGATCGTGTCGAGCTGGAACGCGACGCGTCCCGCGGCCAGGTCGGAGAACGCCGCCGCCGAGCCGCGATAGGGGATGTGGTTGGCCCGCACCCCCATCAGGTGCAGCATCATCACCGCCGCGATGTGCCCGGTCGAGCCGTTGCCCGCGGAACCGAAGTCGTAGCGCCCCGGATTGGCGGCGAGCAGCGCGCGGAACTCGGCGAAGTCGCGGGCCGGCACGCTCGGGTGCACGGCGAGGACCAGCGGCGAGAGGCTGTTGATGGTGATGTGGTCGAAATGCGTCAGCGGGTGCACCGGCAGGTTGCGGTAGAGCCCCGGCGTCAGCCCGTGCGTCCCGAGCGCGCCGACCAGCAGCGTGTAGCCGTCGGGCGCCGCCCGCGCCACGGTCTCGAGCGCGACGATGCCGCCGCCCGAGGGCCGGTTCTCGACCACGAACTGCTGCCCGGTCTGCGCCGACAGCGCCTGGCCGATCAGCCGCGCGTTCATGTCGGCGTTGCCGCCGGCGGCGAAGGCGACGACGATGCGCACCGGCCGGTTCGGATAGTCGCTGCCCGGCGCCCGCGGCTGCGCCGCCGCCACGCCGGCCGAGAACAGCAGCGCGCCGAGCGCCGCGATCCACGCCTTCATCGGTTCCCTCCTCCCCCAGTCGCGCGGGCGGCACGCCCGGCCGCCCGGTCGCGCTTATCCGATCGTGTGCTCCAGCACGCCGACGCGCTCGACCTCGAGGCGCAGGCGGTCGCCCGCGCGCAGCCAGCGCGGCGGGTCGCGGAAGGCGCCGGAGCCCGCCGGGGTGCCGGTGGCGATCAGGTCGCCCGGCTCGAGCGTCATGTAGCGGCTGAGATAGGCGATCAGCCGGGGCACGGGGAAGATCATGTCCGCCGTGTTCCCCTCCTGCACCAGCTCGCCGTTCAGCCAGCAGCGCACCGCGAGCCGCCACGGCTCGCCCACCTCGTCCGGCGTGGCGAGCCAGGGCCCGATCGGGCAGAACCCGTCCAGCCCCTTGGCGAAGGAGGTCTGCGGCGGGCTGACGTCGAACTGGAATTCGCGCGCGCTGACGTCGTTCAGCACCACGTAGCCGGCAACGTGCTCGAGCGCCGCATGCTCCGGCACGTCGCGCGCCGCGCGGCCGATGACGACGCCGAGCTCCGCCTCGTAGTCGGGCTTCGTCACCGCCTTCGGGATGCGCACGACGGCGCCCGGCCCGGCCACCGCCGAGGGGGGCTTGAGGAAGATGCGCGGCGCCGCCTGCGCGGGACCGCCCACCTCCTTCGCGTGCTCGGCGTAGTTGCGCCCGACGCCGAGGATCTTGCCGGGGCGGAGCGGCGCCAGCAGCTCGACCTCCGCGAGCGGGATGCGCAGCGCCGCGTTCTCCGGCCGCGCCGCGAAGGCGAGCGCGCGCGCCGCGGCGAGCATCGCCGCCTCGTCGGCGACCAGCGCCGCCATCTCGGCCGGGATCGCGGCGGCGCGGTCCGGCTCCCCCGCCGCCCGCAGCGCCGCGGCGAGCGCCGGCCGCAGCTCGGCCACCGCCTCCGTCCCGACCATCCCGCCCAGCGACGGCGCGCCGCCCCCGCGGCGGCGGAAGGTGACGAGCCTCATGCCGCGAGCGCCGCGTAGTCGAGGGTCGCCATCACCTGCACGCGATGGATCAGCCGCGGCTCGTCCGGCCCGTAGTCGGGCACCGCGTTGTGGATCGTGCCGATGTTGTCCCACATCAGGACGTCGCCCTCCGTCCAGCGGTGCGAGTAGAGGTACTTCTCCTGCGCCTGGTGGCGGAAAAGGAATTCGAGCATCGCCGCGCTCTCCACCGGGTCGAGGCCCTCGATCCGCACCGCGTAGCCGACGTTGCAGTAGAGCACCCGCCGCCCGGTGATCGGGTGCAGGCGGAAGATCGGCTGCGGCACCGGGGGCTTCTTCGCCCGCTGCTCCGGCGTCAGCGGCCCGCGGATCGAGCCCGGGCGCTGCCGCGCCATGTCCCAGAACTTGGCGAAGTCGTGGATCGCGACCTTGCCCTCCAGCCGCGCCTTCACCTCCGCCGGCAGGTCGTCGTAGGCCGCGTGCATGTTGCGGAACTGCGTGTCGCCGAGCGGGCGGCCGTCGCGGACCGGCACGCGCTTCGCGTGCAGCACGTTGGCGAGCGCGATCTCCCTCGAGTAGCTCATGTCGGTGTGCCAGCCCTGGCCGGCGTCGCCGAGCCCGATCGGCTTCCCGCTCTCGTCCCGGATGTTGGAGAGGATCATCACCTCCGGATGCCCCGGCGCGTGGAACCCGCCGGCGGCGACGTTCACCTCGAGCTCGCCGAAGCGGCGGCCGAAGGCGGCGAGCTGCGCCGGCGCTAGGTCCTGGCCCGGGAAGCACAGCACGCCGTGCGTGCCGAGCGCGCGCAGCAGCGTGCGGAACGTCGCATCGTCCAGGGGCCGGCGCAGGTCCACCCCCTCCACGCGCGCGCCCAGGCCGGCGTTGTTCGGCGTGATCCGCATCGTCGCTCCCTCCGCGCCGCACAGTGTGGCGCCGCCGCCGCCGCCGTCAACGCCGCCGCCCGAGGGCGGGCTTCCGCCGCCGCCTGCGGCGCGCCATCCTGCCGCGGAAGGGAAGCGCAAGGGGATCGCGCCCGCATGGACACCGCGCCTCGGCACGAGGAACGGCCGCGCGTCGCCGTGATCGGCGCCGGCGTCGTCGGCCTCTGCGTCGCCTGGCACCTCGCGCGCCGCGGCGCCCGGGTGACGGTGCTGGACGGCGCGGAACCCGGCAGCGGCGCCTCCTCCGGCAACGCCGGCGCGATCAGCGCCGGCTCGGTCGCGCCGCTCGCCATGCCGGGCGTGCTGCGGCAGGTGCCGGGGATGCTGCTCGACCCCGCCGGCGCCCTGCACGTCCCGCCGGGCTACTGGCCGCGCGCCGCGCCGTGGCTGCTGCGCTTCGTCGCCGCCGCCCGGCCGGCGCGCGTCGAGGCCATCGCCCGGGCGCTCGCCGGCCTGCTGTCCGGCGCCATGGAGCGCCACCGCGAGATCCTCGCCGCCGAGGGCGCGCTCGACCTGCTGCGCGCGGACGGCCAGCTCTACCTCTACCGCGACGAGGCGCACTACGCGAAGGACGCCGCGGCCTGGGCGCTGCGCCGCCGCCACGGCCTGCGCATCGAGGTCCTGCGCGGCCACGGCGCGATCCGCGCGCTGGAGCCCGAGGTCTCGCCAACCTACACGCTCGGCCTGTTCCTCCCCGACCAGGGCCATTCGACGAACCCGCTGCGGCAGGCGCAGGCCGTCGCGGCGGGGGTGCGGCGCATGGGCGGGGAGATCCACCGCCGCGCCGCGCGCGCCATCGCCACCGCCGGTGGGCGCGTCATCGGCGTCGAGCTCGCGGGCGGCCGCATCGAGGCCGACGCGGTGGTGCTCGCCGCCGGCGCCTTCTCGGCGCGCCTGCTGCGTCCGCTCGGCGTGCGCGTGCCGCTCGAGACGCAGCGCGGCTACCACGTGATGGTCCCCGAGCCCGGCCTGCGCCTCTCCCGCCCCGTCGTCCCGGCCGACCGCAAGGTGTTCCTCACGCCGATGGAGGGCGGGCTGCGCGTCGCCGGCACGGTGGAGTTCGGCGGCCTCGACCGCCCGCCGAGCGAGCGCCGCGCCGCGCTCCTGCTCGACGATCTGCGCCGCGTGTTCCCGCACGCCCGCACCGAGGGCGTGCGCGGCTTCTGGATGGGCCATCGCCCCTGCCTGCCGGACAGCCTGCCGGTGCTCGGCCCGGTGCGGCGCTGGCCCGGCCTCTGGTGCGCCTTCGGCCACGGCCATCTCGGCCTCACCGGCTCGGCCCCGACCGGCGCCGCGCTCGCCGCGGCGCTCCTGGGCGAGCGGCCGAACCTCGACCTCGCGCCCTTCGCGCCGGAGCGGTTCGGCTGACGGCGGCGCCGGTCGGCCCGCGCCTTCCGGCCGGGCCCGCCGGCCGTCCGCCCCGCGCCGCCTTCGCGCTTCCGGACCGCGGCCGGCCGGCGTAGCGTCACCGCTGCGGATGCGGCCGCCCGCACGCGGCAGCCCGCGGGAGGGAACGAGGATGACGCCACGCCGGGCCTTCGCATCGGCCACCGCGCTCGCGCTCGCGCTCGCCGCGGCGCCCGCGCTTGCCCAGCCCGCCGGGCCGCCGCAATACGGCGCCCCGATCGGCCTGGAGGCGGCGCGGCGCGCCATGGCCGCGGCGGAGGCCGAGGCCATGCGCAACAACTGGCCGGTGGCGATCGCCATCGTGGACAGCGGCGGCCATCTCGTCATGCTGCACCGCCTCGACAGCACGCAGATCGGCTCGATCCGCATCGCCGAGGGCAAGGCGCGCACGGCGCTGGAGTTCCGCCGCCCGACCAAGGCGCTCGAGGACGTCGTCGCCGGCGGCGGCGCCGGGCTGCGCCTGCTCGCCGTCGAGGGATTGACCCCGCTCGAGGGCGGCGTGCCGATCGAGATCGGCGGACGGATCGTCGGCGCGATCGGCGTCTCGGGCGTGCTGTCCGCGCAGGACGCGCAGGTGGCGCGCGCCGGCGCCGCCGCGGCCGCCGGGCCATGACGCCCGTCTCCCCCGGCCCCGACGCGACCGAGGGCCGCGGCCGCGTCGCGGTGGTGATCGGCGGCGCCAACGGGATCGGCGCCGCGACCGCGCGGCTGATGGCGGCGCGCGGCTGGCGCGTCGCCCTCGCCGATTGCGACGCCGCCGCGGGCGGGGCGCTCGCCGCCGCGCTCGCCGCTCCCTTCTTCGCGCTCGACGTCACCGACCGCGCCGCCGTCGCGGCGCTGCCGGCCCGGGTCGAGGCCGCGCTCGGCCCGGCCGCGGCGCTGGTCGTCTCCGCCGGCGCCTTCCAGCGCAACCTCCGCGTCGAGGAGGAGGATCCGGCGGAGCTCGACCGCATCCTCGCCGTCAACGTCAAGGGCACGTGGTGCGCCAACCGCGCCTTCGGGCCCGGCATGGCGCGCCGCCGCGCCGGCAGCATCGTCAACCTCGCCTCGACCGCCGCCTCGCTCGCCACGCCGCTCTCGATCTACGGCCCGTCGAAATCGGCGATCGTCGGCATGACGCGCAGCTTCGCCGGCGAATGGGGGCGCGCCGGGGTGCGCGTCAACGCCGTCTCGCCGGGGATCACCCTGGTCGAGCGCGTGCGCGCGCGCCTGCGGAGCGAGCCCGGCCGCTACGGCGCCGACCCGGCGCAGACCACCGCGCTCGGCCGCCTGGTCGCGCCGGAGGAGGTCGCCGAGGCCATCGCCTTCCTCTGCTCCGACCGCGCCTCCGCCATCACCGGCATCGACCTCACCGTGGACTGCGGCTGGGGGGTGAGCGCCGGATGGGCGATGTACGGCGGCGTGCGCCCGCCGCCCGCCTAGCGGGTCGTGGACGGCGGAAAACGGCCGGGAGCGGCAATCCGCTCGTCAGGCAACCTGCGAGAGCCGGCGCCGCACGCACCGCCCGGCGAACCCGCGCCCGCGCGGATCGCGGAGGGCGGGAGGCCGCCGGACGCGCGAACCCGCCCGCCGGAGCGAGCCGCAGCCGTCGCCGCCCGGGGCCGCCGCCCGCCGCGCCCCCGGCCGCTCAGGTGCGCGCCGGCGCGGGCGTGTCGAGGGACGTGAGCTTCGGCAGCACCTCCTCGGCCAGCAGGCCGAGCGAGGTCCGCCACGCCTCCGGATTCTCGGCGTAGTCGAAGCCGAACACCAGCAGCACGCCGAAGCCGCCCACCTCCTCGTGGATGCGCGCGAGCTTCTCCGCCGCCGTCGCCGGCGAGCCCACCAGCCAGTTGTGGCGCGCGCAGTACTCCACCGTCACCTCGGAGTCCGCCACCTCCGGGCTGTGCTTGAGGTATTCGAGGAAGCCGAAATTGGCGAGCAGGGGGAGGAAGTACTCGCGCATCATCCGCCCCATCATGCCGCCGACCGAGAGGCGCCAGGCCTCGGCGTCGGTCTCGGCGACGAACACCTCGCGCACCAGGCGCCAGTCGCGCCGGTCGGGCGTGCGCCCGGCGCGCCGCGCCCCGGCCTCGACCGACTCCCAGTGGCTGCCGACATAGGCCGGGTTGAGGTTGAGGCTCATCGGCAGGAAACCGCGCTCGCCGGCGAGCTTGAGCGTGTCGGAGTTCTTCGACAGCCCGGCGACGCCGATCGGCGGATGCGGCTTCTGCAGCGGCCGGATGTGCGGCTTGAGGAAGCCGAACATCGTCTCCGGCGCGCTCACCTTCCAGAACTTCCCGTCGTGCGTGAAGGGCGCCTCCTCGGTCCAGAGGCGGAGGATGATGTCGAGCGCCTCGCGCGTCATCTCGCGGTTCACGCCCGACATGCCGTCCACGTGGAACATCGCCCAGTCGCTGGGGAGGCCGGAGGCGGCGACGCCGAAATTCAGCCGCCCCTCCGAGAGGTGGTCGAGCATCGCCACCCGGTTCGCGAGCTCCGCCGGGTGGTGGTAGGGCAGCAGGAAGCCGCCCGGGCCGAGGCGGATGCGCTGCGTCTCCTGGAGCGCCTGCGCGACCAGGAGATCGGGCGCCGGGTGCGGCTCCCAGGGCGCGGTGTGGTGCTCGCCGATCCAGGCCTCGGCGTAGCCGAGATCGTCGAGCCAGCGCAGCACCTGGAGGTCCCAGTCGTGGCCCGCCTTCAGGCCGCGCTCGGGCGGGTGCGAGGGCATCGCGAAATAGCCGAGCTGCATGGTCGCTCCCTCCGGTGTGCCGGTCCCCCGGCGGCATTCTCGCGCCCGGCCGCAGCGCGGCGCAACCGCAACGTGGCGCCGCTCCCGCGGCCGGGTTCCGCGCCGCTCCGCCCGTGCTAGGCTGCCCGGCATCGGCGATGCGAGGCGGGAGGAAGCGATGGCGGCAAGGCGCGTGCTGTTCGTCACCGGCGGGGGGCGCGGCATCGGCGCGGCGGTGGCGCGCCTCGCCGCCGCGCGCGGCTACGACCTCTGCCTCACCTATCGCAGCGAGGCGGCGCGCGCCGAGGCGACCGCCGAGGCCTGCCGCGCCGCCGGCGCCGCCGTGCTGCTCGAGCGCGCCGACATGGCGGAGGAGGCCGAGGTCGCGCGCGTCTTCGCCGCGCTCGACGCCCGCTTCGGCCGGCTCGACGCGCTGGTGAACAACGCCGGCACGGCGGGCACGGTCGGCACGCTGCTCGACACGCCGCTCGCGACCTGGGAGGCGGTGTTCCGCCTCAACGTCCTCGGCCTCGTCGCCTGCACGCGCGAGGCGGTGCGGCGGATGTCCACGCGGCGCGGCGGGCGCGGCGGCGCGATCGTCAACGTCTCCTCCCGCGCCGCGGCCCTCGGCGGCGCCGGCGAGTGGATCCACTACGCGGCGAGCAAGGGCGCGACCGATACCATCACCATCGGCCTCGCGCGCGAGGTCGCCGCCGAGGGGATCCGCGTCAACGCCGTCAGCCCCGGCCTGATCGAGACCGAGCTGCACGCCCGCGCCGGCCTGCCCGACCGCGTCGCGCGCCTTGCCCCCGGCGTGCCGCTCGGCCGTCCCGGCACGCCGGAGGAGGTGGCGGAGGCGGTGCTCTGGCTGCTCTCCGACGCCGCGCGCTACATCACCGGCGCGATCCTGCCGGTCAGCGGCGGGCGCTAGAGCGGATCGCGGACGGCGGGAAACAGCCGGGAGCGCGGATCCGCCCGGCAGACGACGCGCCGGAGCCGTTGCCGCGCGCAGAGCCGGGCGGAAACGCCTCGGGGGGCCGATGGCGGGCGGCCGGCACCGGCCGGGGAGCGGGAATCACCTGCGGGCGATGGCCGGAGCCGCCGCGGCGCGCGCGGCCGGGCGGAAGCGGCTCGGGCGCGGGCGCCGGCCCTCAGGCGTCCGGCAGCAGCGGCCGCCGCGCGGCGACGAACTCCTCCACCGCCGCCACGTAGCGGTCGCAATCGGCCTCCGTCACCGGCAGGCTGAGCGCCGTCATGCCGCGCCGCGCGAGATAGATGCCCGCCTCCAGCATGTCGAGGAAGAACAGCTCGCGCAGCCCGGCCTCCGCCGGCGTCTCGGCATAGGGCCGCGTCACCGGCCCGCGGCGGAAGTGCACCGCCATCATGCTGCCGGCCCCGGTGAAGTGCATCGCGGTGCCGGCGCGCGCGCAGGCGGCGTTCAGGCGCTCGCGCAGCGCCTCGCCGCGCGCGAACAGCGCCTCCGCCTCCGCCGCGCCGAAGATCTCGCCCATCGCCACGCAGCCCGCGGCCATGGAGAGGACGTTGTTGTTGAAGGTGCCGGCATGGGGCAGCGCGCCCGGCCGGTGGCCGTCGAACACCGCCATCACCTCCGCCCGCCCGCCGAAGGCGCCGAAGCTCATCCCGCCGGCGATGTACTTGCCGAGCGTCGTCAGGTCCGGGATCACGCCGGTGCGCTGCTGCAGCCCGCCCGGCCCGTGGCGGCTGGTCATCACCTCGTCGAAGACGAGCAGCGCCCCGGTCTCGCGCGTCGCCGCGCGCAGTGCCGGCAGGAACTCCGGCCGCGCCGGGATGCAGCCGCCGGAGCCGAGCATCGGCTCCACCAGCACCGCGGCCAGCTCCTCGCCTGCCTGGCGGATCGCCGCCGCCGCGCCCTCCGCGTCGTTGTAGTCGGCGAAGAGCAGCGGCACCGGCAGCGACACCGCGCTCGACCCGCCCACGGGGAAGGTCAGCACCCCGCCGTGGTAGCCGCCGCGCATCACCATCACCGTCTGCCGCCCGGTGAAGGCCCGCGCCGCGGCGAGCGCCATGATGTTCGCCTCGGTCCCCGAATTGGTGAAGCGCACCAGCTCGACGGAGGGGAAGCGCCCGACGATCAGCGCCGCGAGCCGCCCCTCGTTCTCCCCCACCGCGGCGAGGTTGATCCCCCGCTCCAGCGCCTCCCGCACCGCCGCCAGGATGCGCGGGTCGGAATGGCCGAACAGCCCGGCCGTGTACTCGCCGCAGAGGTCGAGGTACTCGTGCCCGTCCACGTCCCACAGGCGGCAGCCCTCGCCGCGCGCCATGGCGGTGGGAAAGGGCGTGTAGAACAGCACGGTGCGGGTGTTGCCCCCGGGCATCACCGCGCGCGCCCGGGCGTGGATCGCCGCGCTCCTCGGCCGCGCCGCCGCGTAGCGCGCCCGCGCCTCCGCCAGGGCGGCGTCGAGATCGCTGTTGCGTGCGGGGGCCGGGACGTCGGGCGGGCTCATGCGGACCGGTCTCCTCGGGGCGGGCTGCGTCGGTCGAGCGTCCCCCCGTCCCCCTGCCGCGTCAACGCCCGCCCGCGCGGCACCGCCCCGGGCGATGCGCGGAGTCCGTGCAACGGCGCAAGAATTTCCCGCTGCCTCCTTGCGTAACGATTTGCGCCCGGCGCCGGACGCGACTATTGCTTTTCCCGTGAAGCTTCGGAGCCTCCTGCCGCTTCTTGCCGTCGCGCTGGCCGGATCGGTCGCCGCGCCGCCGCCGACGCTCGCCGGTTCCGCCCCGCCGGCCTCGCAGATCGTTCCGACCGCCGAGCCGCACGCCGGCCGGGAGGCCCTGCTGCGCCTGCGGGACCGGCTGCAGAGGCTGGAGGAGGACGGCCTCGACCCGGCCCACTACGACATCCCGCCCGCGGCCCTCGCCGCTTCCGACCCGGAGGGCTTCCACGCCGCCCTTCTCCGCGCCGCCGCCGCGGCGCTCGAGGATCTGCTGCACGGGCGGGTGCGCGATCCGCTCCCCGGCCGCGCCGACCTGCAGCGGGACCCGGCCGCCCATCCCCTCGCCCCCTGGCTCGCCGAGCTGGCCACCGCCGCCGAGCCCGCCGCGGTGATCGAGCGGGCCGCGACCCTGCACCCCGACGCTCCGGCGCTGAGGCGCGCGCTCGCCCGGCTGCGCGCCCGCGCCGCCGCCGGCGGCTATCCCGTGATCCCGCCGCTCGCCGGCCCCGGCGACACGATCGAGCCGGGCAGCGCCGATCCGCGCCGCATTCCCCTCCTGCGCGCCCGGCTCGGCCTCGAGGAGCCGGCCCTGGTTGCCGGCGCCCGCGCCGCCGACCCGCACTACGACGGCGCCCTGGTCGCGGCGGTGAAGCGCTTCCAGGCCGCCGAGGGGCTCGAGCCCGACGGGCGCATCGGCCGCCTCACCCTGGAGGCGCTCAACCGGCCGATCGAGGCGCGCATCCGCCAGCTCCGCGTTGCCCTCGACATGCGTCGCGGCCTGGCCCCGCCCCCGGCCGGACGCCGCATCGAGGTCAACGTCCCCGACTACCGCCTGCGCCTGATCGGGGAGGACGGCCGCGTCGCGCTCGAGATGGCGGTCGTCGTCGGCCGCCGCACGCGCCCCACGCCGATGCTGCGCGCCCAGCTCACCGCGGTGATGTTCAACCCGCCCTGGGGCGTGCCGCAGCGCAACGCGCGCGAGGACCTGCTCCCCCGCCTGCGCCGCGACCCGCGGGCGGTGATGGAGAAGGGCTTCCGCATCTTCGCCTACCGCGACGGCGAGCGGGTCGAGATCGACCCCACCACGGTCAACTGGCACGCCGTCAGCGCCGAGCGCTTCCCCTACGTGATCCGCCAGGACGCGGGCGACGCCAACGCCCTCGGCCGGATCAAGTTCATCATGCCGAACAGCGAGGACATCTTCCTGCACGACACGCCGGAGCGGCACCTGTTCCGGCGCGCCGACCGCGCCTTCTCCTCCGGCTGCATCCGGCTCGAGCGTCCCATGGAGTTGCTCGAGGCCGCGCTCTCGGGTACCCCGGGCTGGGACCGCGCCCGGGCCGAGCGCGCGATCGCCGCGCGCAGCACGAGCGTCGTGCAGCTCGCGCGCGGCATCCCGGTGCTCCTGCATTACACCACCGTGACCGTAGAGGAGGGGGACGGAGTGCGTGTGAGACCCGACATCTACGGCCTCGACGAGGCCTATGCCCGCGCCCTGGACGCGCCCCACCCGAGCCGGCGGCAGGTGGCTGCCGCCGGCTCCGGCGGACCGACGGCGATCCCGGCGTCGGGGCGCTAGGGATGCGATGGCGTCCTGAACCCGCCTGCCCCTGCTGTGGCGGAGAGGTGGCCGGCCGGCGCGCGGCGCTCCGCGCCGCGATCGGCGGCCTCGCCTGCGCCGCGGCGTTCCTGGCGGGAGGCGCGCCGGCCGCTCTCGCCGCCTCCGGCGCGGCCCGCGCCGTCAGCGTGCGCCGCGTGCAGACCGGCGACTCCTTCGCCGGCGTCTACTGGCGCGACGGCCAGTACGACCGCGAGGCGCTGCGCCGGCTCGACTGGGTGTTCCGCGACCCGGCGCTCGACGAGGCGACACCGATGGACCCCCGGCTGTTCGACGTGCTGCACCTCCTCGCGCAGCGCATGGAGAGCACCGAGGCGTTCGAGGTGATCAGCGGCTACCGCGCGCCGGAGACCAACGCGAGCCGCGCCTTGCGCTCGCGCCGGGTCAGCCGCGTCAGCCTGCACATGTCCGGCATGGCCGCGGATGTCCGCCTGCCGGGCCGCGACTCGCTCGGCCTCGCGCGGCTCGCGGCCGAGCTGCAGGTCGGCGGCGTCGGGCTCTACCGGCGCGACGGCTTCGTGCATCTCGACTGCGGGCCGGCGCGCCGCTGGTAGGCCGGGCACGGGCCCGGCGCCGGCGCCGCAGGCCGTTTCCGCCCGGCCCGGTCCGGCCGGGCGTCTCGCGGCCGCGGGCGGACCGGGGCGGGCCCGGCGCGTCTCCTTCCCCGCCCGTCCGGCGCCGCATGTCCTGACCTGGATCAAGGACGGAGCGCGACCACTCCTCTAGCGCTGGCAGTGCGTCGCCCCGTGGAGCGCGCGGCGGGCGGCGCCGCGGCCGCGGGCGGCGTTCCTGCGCCGCGAGGCCGGCCGGGCACCGCCCCGGCCGGGCGCCGAGGGAGGACCCGATGCCGCCGGACGACCGCTACGTGGCGTGGTTCGAGACCCTGGGCATCGCCGACGTGCCGCGCGTCGGCGGCAAGAACGCCTCGCTCGGCGAGATGATGCGGTCGCTCGCCGCACAGGGCGTGCGCGTCCCGCCCGGCTTCGCCACCACCGCTGCCGTCTACCGCGCCTTCGTCGCGGCGAACGGGCTGGAGCCGGAGATCCGCGCCCGCCTCGCCGCGCTGCAGGAGGGCCGCGCCACGCTGCAGGAAACCGGCGAGGCGATCCGCCGCCTGTTCCTCGAGAGCGGCTTTCCGCCCGACCTCGCGGACGCGATCCGCGCCGCCTACCGCGACCTCGGCGCGCGCCGGGGGGTGGAGGCGCCGGCGGTCGCGGTGCGCAGCAGCGCCACCGCCGAGGACCTGCCGACCGCGAGCTTCGCCGGCCAGCAGGAGACCTTCCTCAACGTCCGCGGCGAGGCGGCGCTGCTCGACGCCTGCCGGCGCTGCTTCGCCTCGCTCTTCACCGACCGCGCGATCAGCTACCGCGAGGCGCAGGGCTTCGACCACCTGCAGGTCGCGCTCTCCGTCGGGGTGCAGGCGATGGTGCGCGCCGACCTCGCCGGGGCGGGCGTGATCTTCACCCTCGACACCGAGACCGGCTTTCCCGGCGTCGTCGTGATCACCGCCGCCTGGGGCCTCGGCGAGACGGTGGTGCAGGGCCTGGTCGAGCCGGACCGGATCCTGGTCTTCAAGCCGCTGCTCGACGAGCCGGCGCGCACGCCGATCATCGAGAAGACGCGCGGCGCCAAGGAGCGCAAGCTGGTCACGGCGACCGGCGGCAGCGCCCCGACCGCGCTCGTCGAGACGACGCAGCGCGAGCGGCTCTCCTTCGTGCTGCAGGACGCCGAGGCGCTGCAGCTCGCGCGCTGGGCGGTCGCGGTGGAGCGCCACTACGGCCGGCCGATGGACCTCGAATGGGCCAAGGACGGCGAAACCGGCGAGCTGTTCATCCTCCAGGCCAGGCCGGAGACGGTGCAGGCGCGGCGCGCGGCAAGCGGCACGCTGCGCGTCTGGCGCCTCAGCGACCGCCGCGCCCGCCCGCTGCTGCGCGGCGCCGCGGTGGGAGAGGGGATCGCCGCCGCCGAGGCCTGCGTGCTGCGGAGCGTGGAGGAGATCGGCCGTTTCCGCGACGGCGCCATCCTGGTGACCGAGGCGACCGACCCGGATTGGGTGCCGGTCATGCGGCGCGCCGCCGGGATCGTCACCGACCATGGCGGCCCGACCAGCCACGCCGCGATCGTCAGCCGCGAGCTCGGCGTCCCGGCGGTGGTCGGCACCCGCCAGGCGACGGCGCTGCTGCGCGACGGGCAGCCGATCACCCTCTCCTGCGCCGAGGGCGACCAGGGCCTGGTCTACGACGGCCGGCTCGCGTTCACGGTGACGGAGCTCGATCTCCGCGACCTGCCGAGGACCCGCACGGCGATCATGCTCAACCTCGCCAACCCCGCCGCGGCGCTGCGCTGGTGGCGCCTGCCGGCGGCGGGCGTCGGCCTTGCGCGCATGGAGTTCATCATCAACAACCATGTCCGCATCCACCCGATGGCGCTGGTGCGCTTCGCGGAGGTCGCGGACCCCGAGGCGCGGCGGCAGATCGAGGAGCTGACGCGCGGCTACCCCGACAAGGCCGAGTACTTCGTCGAGCATCTGGCGCGCGGGATCGCCAAGCTCGCCGCGCCGTTCCACCCGAACCCGGTGATCGTCCGCCTCTCCGACTTCAAGAGCAACGAGTACGCGCATCTGATCGGCGGCGCGGCGTTCGAGCCGGCGGAGGAGAACCCGATGCTCGGGCTGCGCGGCGCCTCGCGCTACTACAGCGCGCGCTACCGCGACGGCTTCGCGCTCGAGTGCCGCGCCATCCGCCGCGTGCGCGAGGAGATCGGCCTCGCCAACGTCGTCGTTATGGTCCCCTTCTGCCGCACGCCGGCCGAGGCCGACCGGGTGCTGGCGGAGATGGCGCGGCACGGCCTGGTGCGCGGGCAGGCGGGGCTCGAGGTCTACGTGATGTGCGAGATCCCCTCGAACGTGATCCTCGCCGAGGAGTTCGCCGCCCGCTTCGACGGCTTCTCCATCGGCTCGAACGACCTCACCCAGCTCGTGCTCGGGGTGGACCGGGATTCGGCCGAGCTCGCCCACCTCTTCGACGAGCGCGACGAGGCGGTCAGGCGCATGATCGCCGACGTCATCCGGCGCGCCCACGCCTCGGGCGTCAAGGTCGGCATCTGCGGCGAGGCGCCGAGCAACCATCCGGAGTTCGCCGAGTTCCTGGTCGAGCAGGGGATCGATTCGATCTCCCTCAACCCGGACAGCTTCGTGCGGACGCTGCGGCACGTCGCCGCGGCCGAGGCCCGCCTGGCGCGGACGGCCGAGGCGGCCGCGGGCGACGCGCCGCGGCGCGAGGGCGCGCAGGAGGGGAGGACACCGTGAGCGGAGCGACGGTGCTGTCCGAGATCGCCGCCGAGCGGACACGGCAGGACGCGCAATGGGGCGGTCCGGCCCACGACGACACCATGCCTCTTGACGAGTTCGTCGCGCTGATCCGCGACTACGCGGGCTGGGCGCGGGTGAAGGCGCGCGAGGGCTCGATGGTCGAGGCGCGGCAGCGGCTGATCCAGGTGGCGGCGCTCGCGGTCGCCGCGGTCGAGAGCCTCGACCGTCGCGGCACCGGGCGGCCGGCGGTGGTGCCGCGCCGGAGCGCGGGGATGGACTGGGAGTGAGGGGCGCCGCCGGCCGCGCCGGCGCCCCGGCCCTCCGGCGCGGCCGTCCGGGCGCCGCCCGCGCGCTCAGGCGCCCGCTCCGCCCCTGGGCGCCGCCGCCCGCTCTCCCTTCCGCCAGAACTCGCGGATCTCGCCCGGCAGCGCCTCCGCCACCTTGTGCACCTGGCCGGGGTCCACGTGATGCGCGAGCGTCCGCAGCACCGCGAGCGTGGCGTCGCGCACGTCCATCGGCCGCGTGCCGCGCAGGCCCTCCGCCACCCGCTGCAGGAACTCGTCGAGCGAGCGCAGCTTCTCCGGCTGCCGGGCGACGTGCCACTGG
Organism: Caldovatus aquaticus; assembly: GCF_019458025.1. Lineage (GTDB taxonomy): Bacteria > Pseudomonadota > Alphaproteobacteria > Acetobacterales > Acetobacteraceae > Caldovatus > Caldovatus aquaticus. Next base: position 82,308 of record NZ_JAHZUY010000001.1, read on the forward strand.
TCGTAGTAGAGCCCGCGCACCAAGAGCGGCAGCTGCGCGCCGAGGTGCACGGCGAGCTCGAGCGGCAGCCGGTCGCGCAGCGCGTGCAGCACGGCGCCGAGCGCGTGCCACGCGGCGTGCCGGTCCGGCCCGATCGTCTTCATGATCTCGTCGAGCCAGATGTTGGTCGTCTGCACCGTCCGGTCGAACACTTCAAGCCCGGTGGCCGCCATGATCCTGTCTCCCTTGCGTTGTCAGCGGTGCCCCGCCGTCGCCCTCACGGCCGCACCTCGAGCCGGTTGACCACCCCGTCCACGCCGAACACGGCCCAGGCGTCGTCCTCCGCCATGTGCCGCTGGTCCTCGCTGGGCACGAAGCCCTCCAGCGTGACGACGCCGCGGTGCGTCGTGACCGCGATGCTCTCGGCGGCGAGCAGCGGGTCCTTCTCCAGCACCTGCCGCACGGCGTCGGTGATCGCCTCGTCGCTGTCCACATCGGGCGGGTTGACGCCGAGCCCGTTGACCACGTCGCGGCTGCCCGGCACCCACCACGCGAGCACGCCGGCCATGCGCTTCTGGCCGAGTCCGGCGACCTCGCCGTCGAGCGTCACCACGCCGTCCTCCACCGAGATCACGATCTCGCCATGCGGGTCGGGAGGCTCGCGCACCGTCTCGATCCCGTCCTTGGTCCGCACGCGCAGCGTGCAGTCGGCGAGCACGATCTCCTCGAGCAGCGCGTCGCGCACCGCGTCGCGGATCGCGCCGTCGCCCATCGGCGTCGCCGGCCGCACGCGCAGCCGGTCCACGATGCCCGTCACGCCGGGAACGCGGGCGGCCGCCTCCAGGGCGAGCTTCTTGCCGGCGAGGCGGTCCACCTCGCCCTCCATCGCCAGCGCGCCGTCCGGCGCGAAGGAGAGACGGATCGGCCCGGCCGTCGGGCGGATCCGCGGATCGCTGCGCAGCGCCTTGCGCACCTGCTCGAGGATGTCGTGCTCGCCGGTCATCCCGCTCGTCCTTCTGCGCCGCGCCCCGCCCCGGCCGCCAGCCGCGCCCGGGCGCGCCTGCCTCTCCCTTCCTGCCGCAGCGGCACGCCTTCGGCCTTGACCTGGATCAGTCCCGGCCTCCTCGCGCCGTCACGCATTGCGGAGCGTCCTCCGCCGGTACGCCCTCAGGTCGGGCAGATGCCTTCGGCGCAGCGGAGCTGCGCCATGTCCACCGCCTCATGCAGGCCGGGGTCGCGGATGCGGGCGAGCAGCGCGGCGAAGCGCTCCTCGTCCACCTCCTCCTCGGGCAGGTACTCGTAGCCGAGGGTCGCGTCCTCGGGCCGCACCGGCAGCACGGTGCAGGCGCGCACGTGCGGCTGGTGGCGCAGCAGGATGCGCCGGAAGCCCGCGAGGTCGAGGCCGCCGTCGGTGCGCAGCTTCATGGTGTAGCTCACCTGGTTGCCGCGCTCCTCCCCGATCCAGTGGCGCTCGAGCAGCCCGATCCAGCGATACTGCTCCTCGGCGCTGGCCTCGGTCGCGGTGACGAGGCGCGCGCCCATGCCGAGGCGCACCGCCATCGGCAGGGTGGGAAAGCCGACGATGCTCATGCCGGGCGCGTCGCGCAGCGCCCGCACCGGGTAGCCGCGCTGCTCGTACTCGGCGAGCAGCGGATCGGACCCCGGCGCCCAGCGGCCGTCCGGCCCGCGCGTGCCGCGGAACTGCACCCAGCGCAGGTACTGCCGCCTGGCCGGCAGGTGCGCGCCCTCGCTCAGCCCGAACAGCTTGGAGGTGGTGCCGGCCGGCTTGACCGTGGTGACGGTGACCGGCGGCGCCATGCCGAGCGATTCCGCATAGGCCAGCGCCTCCTGCTTCGCCGCCGCGGAGAGCCGCGCGAGCATCGCCCAGAACGGCGCCCCCCGTCCCGTCTCGTCGAGCAGGTCGCGGAAGCCCAGGCCGAAGCGCAGCCAGGCCCATTCGTGCAGGCCGGTCGGGCCGATGCCGATGCGGTTGGTGCGCCGCACCTCCTCCGCGTAGAGCGCGTCCATGCGGTTGACGCGGATCAGGAACCGCACGCCGAGCCGGACCGCATCCTCCACCCGCGCATCCCACAGCGCCGCGGTGTCCGGATCGGGCGCGCCCGGCGTCACCTGCTCGAACGGAACCGGGCAGGCGAGCAGCGGCGCGAAGTCGGCCACCACGCAGTAGCCGCCCATGACGTGCAGCACGACCTCGCCGCACGGATTGGTCGTGACCGGGAAGCGCGCGCGGGAAGCGCGGCGCGAAAGCTCGGCGAGCAGGCCGACCGCCGCGTCGGCCCGGTAGCGCGCGCTGCGGACGTCGCCGCCGTCCTCGCGGACGGGCCGCGCCCGGGCGAAGCCGGTGCGATGGTCCTCGAGGAGATCGGCGTTGAGGAATCCCGGCTCGCCGTTGATCCAGGCGCAGCGCGTCGCCTCCTCGAACAGCGTCAGCGCGTGCCGCGTCCAGGGATCGTCGAGCCCGCGCCGCGCCTGCCCGTCCCGCACCCGCTCCCAGAACTCGCGGTCCACCATCAGGGAGTGGTTGGCGGTCCAGAGGCCGCCCTGCGCCTTCAGGCGCACGAAGCGCAGCGCGCCGGGATCGCGCCAGCTCTTGGTCGCCATGCGCGCCGCGCGCCGCGCCCCGCCGCCCTGCACCTCGACCGAGAGGTAGTGGTCGGCGAGCAGCGCCTGCTCCCAGGGCTGCAGCGCCTCGCCCGCCGGGTCGCGCGCGCGCGCCGGCGCGATGACGTGGCGGCGCAGGTTCCACAGGCCGCGCAGCAGCGACAGCGGCCCCGGCGCGGGCCGCCCCTGCATGCCGCGGATCGGCGCGCCGCGCGGACGGATCGCGGAGAGGTCGAGCACCAGCGTCCGATGCCGCTCGCGGCGGAACGTCATCGCCTCGAGCAGCTCGACCGCCTTCGCCCATCCCTCCCGGCTGTCCTCGACCTCGTGCAGCACGGCATCCGGCGGCGGCGGCGCCGCGTCGGCGCCGGTGAGGGCGGCGAGCTCCCGCCACAGGCGCTCCTCGGCCGCCGCATCGAGGGCCGCCGGGGCGGGAAGCAGGCCGAACTCGGCCGCGAACTGGCGCAGCTCCGCAGGCCCGCGCGGATAGTCGGGATGCGCGGGCGAGAGCCGGAACCGCAGCTCCGGCGCCTCGGCCCAGTCGAGCGCCACCAGCTCGTCGTCGTAGGCGCGGCCGACGCCGGCGCCGTGCAGCAGCAGGTAGAAGCAGGTGAAGCTGGCGATCGCCGTGGCGCAGTTGACGAACACCTCCATCGGGCGGCGGGGCTGCGTCGCGTCGCCGTGCTGGAGATGCCGCCCCGAGGTGAGCAGCGCGCCGGTCGCGATCGCGTTGCGCAGCCGCGCGCGCTCGGCCTGTTCCGCCGCGGTCGGCGGGTGGCCGAGCAGCGCCATGTTCCCCTCGGCCACCCGATCGGCCACGCGGCCGAAGTCCTCCGCGTCCTCGGGCCGGAACAGGGTGCGGCGCGCGACCGCGAGCCCCATGCCGCGATCGAACGGCCGGGCCGGCAGCGGCGCCTCGCCGAAGGCCGTGCCGGGCACCCGCTCCGGGGGATCGCCGCTCCGATCCGCCATGCCCGATCCTCATCCCGCTCCGGCGGAGCGCTGGCGGTCGAGGTCGCGCCGCAGCGCCTCCAGCCACGCCTCGGCGCTCGCGTCGCTCGGCGCGCGCCAGTCGCCGCGCGGCGACAGCGACCCGCCCGAGCCGACCTTCGGCCCGTCCGGCATCGCCGACCGCTTGAACTGGCTGGTCTGGAAGAAGCGCCTGAGGAACACCGCCAGCCAGTGCTCGATCGTCGGCAGGTCGTAGGCGATGCGCTGGTCGGGCGGCACGGTGTCCGGCCAGGCCCCGCGCGCCGCGTCGCCCCAGGCATGCAGGGCGAGGAACGCCACCTTGCCCGGCCGGTAGCCGAACCGGCTGAGGTGGTACAGGTTGAAGTCCTGCAGCGCGTAGGGGCCGATGGTCTCCTCCGCGCGCTGGCCCGGCCCCTCGCGGTCCGCGGCGGGCACCAGCTCCGGCGAGATCGCCGTGTCGGCGATCGCGCGCAGCACCGGCGCGACCTCCGCGCCGAACCGCCCCGTCGCCGCGGCCCAGCGCAGCAGGTGCTGGACCAGCGTCTTGGGCACCGAGGCGTTGACGTTGTAGTGCGCCATGTGGTCGCCGACGCCGTAGGTGGTGTAGCCGAGCGCGAGCTCGGACAGGTCGCCGGTGCCGATGACCAGCGCGCCGTGCAGGTTGGCGAGGCGGAAGAGGTGCGAGGCGCGCTCGCCCGCCTGCACGTTCTCGAAGGTGATGTCGTGCACCGGCTCGCCGCGCCCGGCGGGATGGCCGATGTCCCGCAGCATCTGCTCCGCCGCCGGGCGGATGTCGAGCTCGGCGGCGGAGACGCCGAGCGCCCGCATCAGCGCCCAGGCGTTCCCGCGCGTGCGCGCGCTCGTGCCGAAGCCCGGCATGGTGTAGGCGAGGATGTCGCGCCGCGGCAGGCCGAGCCGGTCGAAGGCCCCGACCGTCACCAGCAGCGCCAGCGCGGAATCGAGTCCGCCCGAGACGCCGATCACCGCCTTGCGGATGCCGCTGGCCTCCAGCCGCTGCGCGAGGCCCACGACCTGGATGCTGTAGGTCTCCTCGCAGCGCGCGTCGCGCGTCGCCGGATCGGCCGGCACGTAGGGGAAGCGCGGCACGGCGCGCTCCAGCGGCACCTCGCCGGCGGGCAGCTCCAGCCGGAAGGGGACGCGCCGGAAGCCGGCGACGCGGTCGCGATGCAGCACGGCGCAATCGGCGAAGGAGGTCATGCGGGCGCGGTCCTGCCGCAGGCGGTCGAGGTCGATGTCGGCGGTGACCAGGCCCGGCGCCGGCGCGAAGCGTTCCCCCTCGGCGAGCAGCTCCCCGTTCTCGAACACCATGGCGTGGCCGTCCCAGGCGAGGTCGGTGGTCGACTCGCCCTGACCGGCCGAGGCGTAGAGGTAGGCCGCGATGCAGCGCGCGGACTGTGAGGCGCAGAGCAGGCGCCGGTACTCCGCCTTGCCGATGGTCACGTTGCTGGCCGAGAGGTTGGCGAGCAGCGTCGCGCCGGCGAGCGCGCCGTAGGTGCTGGGCGGGATCGGCACCCAGAGGTCCTCGCAGATCTCGACGTGCAGCACGATGTCTGGGTGGTCCTCGGCCTCGAACAGCAGGTCGGTGCCGAACGGCACCTCCCGCCCGCACAGCCGGAGGGTGGGCGGCGCGGCCGGGGCGCCCGGCAGGAAGTGGCGCCGCTCGTAGAACTCGCGGTAGTTCGGCAGGTAGGCCTTGGCCACGACCCCGAGCACGGCGCCGCGATGCAGCACCACGGCGCAGTTGAACAGCGTCCCCCGCGCGCGCAGCGGCGCGCCGACCACGAGGACCGGCGCCAGGCCCCGGCTCGCCGCCGCCAGCTCGGCGATCGCATCCTCGACGGCGTCCAGCAGCGCATCCTGGAGGAGCAGGTCCTCGTTGGAGTAGCCCGAGAGGCCAAGCTCGGGGAACAGGACGAGGATCGCCTGGCGCTCGGAGGCCTGCTGCGCCAGGTCAAGCGTTCTCGCCAGGTTGTCGCGCGGCCTGGCGAGCGCGACCCGCGGCGTGGCGACCGCGACGCGCACGAAGCCGTGCCGGTAGAGGGAGCGGAACGGCCTGGCCACGGGCCGCGTCATGGCCGTCGCCCGGCGCCGCCGCGCATCAGAGGCGCTGCTCCTCGTCGGTGATCGAGTAGCCGAGCTCGGCGAGCCCCTGCTCGATGAGGTCGCCGAGGTTGGGGGTCTCGATCAGGTAGTCCACCGTGCGGCGGTTGCGCGCCTCGCGCGCCGCGGCAAGCGCGGGCAGCCATTCGCTCGCCGCGTAGTCGCCGCGCCCGATCCAGACCAGGGCGAGAACCTCGGCGAGCTCGTCCTCGTTCAGGCTTTCGAGCGCGGCCCGCAGCTCGTCGCCGGTGGGGTTGTCGGAGGTGTCCTCCAGCACCGAGAACTCGCGGTCGTCGGCCGGGTTGGACCCCTCCTCCAGCCCCTCCGGCTCCACCTCGGCGTCGAACTCCCGCGCCTTCACGACGAGGTAGGCAAGCTTCTCCAGCGACGTCGAGAGCATGGCGGGCCTCCTGGGATGCCGACCGATCCTCTCCGCCACAGCTAGGCCCGGCACTGATCTGCCTCAACACCGCACCATGTCGCGGGGCGGCCGCTCGCGTTTCCGTGCGCCCCCTGGCCGGGCGGCCGGCGCCCGCCGCTCAGCCTTCGCCGGGCCGGGCGACGAGGAGGTGTCCGTGGCCGCCCTCCGCCCGCACCCGGACGCCGAACCGGCGGCTCTCGCGGTCGAGCCGCTCGGCCAGCCAGCGGACGTCGTCCGCCGCCGGGCGGTTCAGCCGCATCCGCCCGATCCGGAACGGGGCCAGCGTCAGCCCGAGCAGCTCCCCCGTCGCGCGGGAGAGCCGCGGCAGGTAGAGCACCGCGAGATCGCCCCGGAACTCCTCGTAGCCGCCGATGCCCTCGTAGTCGTTGAGGAAGTCGCCGGCGCCGTAGAGGATGAGCCGGTTCCGGTGGATCTCGAGGCCCTGGGCGTGGTGCGAGGAGTGGCCGTGGACCAGGGCGAACCCGGCCTGGTCCAGCAGGGCGTGCGCGAAACGCCGGAACGCGGGCGGGATGTCGTAGCCCCAGTTCGGCCCCCAGTGGATCGAGGCGATGGCGATGTCGCCGGGCCGCCGCGCGGCGCGCACCGCTTCGGCGATCCGCGCGACGGTGGCATCCGAGAGGTCGCGCAGCAGATGGACGCCGGGCCTGCCGGGCCCCGCCGCCCAGTCCGGCGGGATCCCGCTGGTCGGCGAGCCGTAGGCGAACACCAGCAGCCGGCCGCTGCCGGCCGGCGCCAGCGCGATCGCCGCGGGCGCCGCCGCCTGCGCGAGGTCGCGCCCGGCTCCGGCGGTGTGCACCCCGGCCCGCTCCAGCGTTTCCAGCGTCTCCAGCAGGCCGGCGACGCCCCAGTCGAGCACGTGGTTGTTCGCCAGCACGCAGCACTCGATCCCGGCAGCGCGCAGGCAGCCCACGTTGTCCGGATGCATGCGGTAGTTGATCCCCTTGGGCTCGAACGCCTCGCTCGTCGTCACGCTGGTCTCGAGATTGACGATCCGCGCGTCCGCCTGGCGCATCGTCTCCAGGGCGTCGCCCCAGACGTAGGCGAAGCCGACCGGGCGCGGGATCGGGCCGTTCGCGCGCTCGGCGAGCGCGACATAGGTCAGGGCCGAGCGCACATGGGGCTCGTGCAGCGTCGGCTCGCTCGGATGCGGCAGGATCTGGTCCACGCCGCGCCCGAGCATCACGTCGCCGGTCAGCGCCAGGGTGATCGTGTCCATGCTTCCTCCGCGGCTTCCCGCTGCCGGAGTCCCGGTCGCGGCCGCCCGGCCGGGCGGCGCGGGGGCGATCCGCCGCCAGCCCCCCGCCGGAGCGCGAGAACGGCACGCCGTGGCAGCGCGCGGCGGCCGGCCGCGTCCGCGCCCGCCGGGCGGCGGAGCAGGGCCGGTTCCGCCGCGATGCCTGCAGGCAGCGGCCCCAGCCCGGAGCGCCGCGCGGGAGGGACCGCCCGACCGGCCCCTCGGATCGCAGCCGACCTTGCGGCTCTTGCCGCTCGGCGGGCATTGGCCCCGGTCAGTTCGGCCGGCCCGGGCACGAGGCGCACGCCCCGCGCGAGGCGCGGAAGAGGCGAGCAGGCGGGACCGACGACGCCATACGCGTTGTGTCCATCGGCCACCGCCCAGCGTGCGCGGGGTCGTGGCGGCAGGCAAGCGGGTGCGCGCCGGGCCCGCGCGGCGGCCTTCCGACGCGCGGGGCCTGCGCCGCGCTCCCCGACCGGCCGCGGGCGCGGAAGGTCGAAGGGCCGGGGCCCACCGTCCACGGTCCGGGCCAGGGCCGCGGCGGCGCGCTCGTGGCGGTCGGCGGGCCGCCGCGCCGGGTGCGGCCGGTCACCGGCCTCTTAAGGTCCTCCGAGGGTGCGGAGCTGCGGACGGAGGCCGCATGGGCCGCGCCGCGCGCAGCACGACCGACCGGAAGGCCAGATCGCCGGAAAGGGCGCGCGCTCCGCGCCACCTCCACCCGCCCGCGATCGGCGCTCGGTGCAGGAAGCGAAAGGTGCCCAGGGGCGGAATCGAACCACCGACACTGCGATTTTCAGTCGCATGCTCTACCAACTGAGCTACCTGGGCCCAGGAGCACCCGGACCTGCGGCGGGTCCGGTGCGGCAGAGGCCCGCGCAATAGCCGAGGCCGCGCAACCTGTCCAGCCATCCGGCGCCGCGGGCAGGCGCGCACCTGTCCGCCTGGCCGCCGTCGCAGCGCGGCCGCCCGGTCAGCGATCCCACGGCTCGTCCTCCGCCCCGCCGGAGGTCGGCGGCGCGTCCTCGGTGGGGAGGGCATAGGCGCCGGCCAGCCAGCGCCCCAGGTCGATCTGCGCGCAGCGCGCGGAGCAGAAGGGGCGATACGGCGCCGCCGGCTCCCGCCCGCAGATCGGGCACCGCCCGCGCCCGCCCCGCGGCCGCGCCGGCCCGCCCCGCTCAGCCTCGTCCATCGCCGCCCGCCTCCTCGACCACCTCCGCTCCCGGTGAGATCGTGGGATCGGCGCGCAGTTCCAGCCCCTGGCCGAGCGCGGCGGCGCACTCGTCGAGCGCCCCCGGCCAGGCGCGCAGCGCCGCCACCACCGCCGGCGCCGCGCGCAGCGCGAGCGGCCGCCCGCTCCGGCGCGCCGCCGCCTCGCGCAGCACGCGCCGCAGCGCAGCGAGGCCCCGGGTCAGCGGCGAGGGCTCCGGCCAGCCGAGCACCTCGTGCAGCGGCGCATGCACCCGCGTGCGCACGATCTCGGCGAAGCCGAGGCCGGTCAGGCCCACCAGCCGGGCCAGCGGATCGGCGGCGAGGGCGGCACGCAGCCGTTCCAGCAGCGGCCCGCGCCGGCCCCGCCGCGCGGCGAGCCCCGCGAGGTCGAGGAAGATCGCGCCCCCCAGCCGGCGCAGCCGGATCTGCCGCGCCGCCTCCTCCACGGCCGCCTGGTTCAGCGCCTCCTGCGCCCGCCGGTCGCGCGCGCCGGCGGCGCTGCCGGCGTCCACGTCCATCGCCACCAGGGCCGGCGTCGGGTGGATCAGCAGCCGTCCGCCGCCGGGCAGCGGCACCTCGGGGCCGGAGAGGGTCTCGATCTCCGCCTCGAGCGCCTCGTCGAAGGCGGGGCCGGAGAGCAGCCGCACCCGCGCCGGGCCCAGCGCGCCGCGCAGCCGCGCCGCGAGCGCCGCGTCGTCGGTCTCCACCACCGCCCGCGAGTGGACGAGGGCGAGGCGCAGCGCCGCCTCCGGCGCCCGCCGCAGCAGCGCCGGGGCGGGCGCCGCCACGGCGGCGGCGAGCGCGGCCTCCTCCTCCGTCAGCTGGGCGGTGACGCGCGGCCCCTTGCCGCCCTGCGCCGCGCGGATGACGCGCACCGCCAGGACCTGACCCTCGCGCAGCACGCGACGGAGCGGCGGACGCGGTCCGGGCTGCGCCGCCCCTGCCGCCTCGGCCTCCGGCAGGAAGCCGGTCTCGCCGCCGGCCAGCTCCACGAAGGCGCCGCCCATCGCGGGCGCGAGCGCAACGACGCGGGCCCGGTGGAGGTCGCCGATCCCCTCCGGCCGGGCCGGCCGTTCCACCTCGTAATCCAGCAGCGTCGCGCCGCCGGCGCCGAGCACCGCGATGCGCCGCTCGCCCGGCCCGGCGCTGACGCGGATCAGGGCGCCGCCGCCCGTCCCGGCGGCGGGCCGCTGCGCGCGCGCGCTCACGGCCGGAGCCAGCCGACGCCGCGCAGCAATTGCGCCGTCTCGTACAGCGGCAGGCCGACCACGTTGGAGTAGGAGCCCGAGAGGAAGCGCACGAACGCCTCGGCCCGGCCCTGGATGGCGTAGCCCCCCGCCTTCCCCTGCCACTCGCCATGGGCGAGGTAGTCGGCGATCTGGGCCTCGGTCAGGCGCTGGAACAGCACGGTCGAGTCGGCGAGGCGCCGCAGCCGCCGGCCGTCCGGGAGGGCCAGCACGACCCCCGTGAACACGTGATGCCGCCGGCCCGAGAGCCGTTCCAGGCAGGCGCGCGCCTCCTGTTCGGTCTCCGCCTTCGGCAGGATGCGCCGGCCGACCCCGACCACGGTATCCGCCGCGAGGACCAGCGCCTCCGGCGCCAGGGCGGCGGCCGCCTCGGCCTTGGCGGCGGCGAGCCGGGCCGCGAGCTGGCGCGGCAGCTCCCCCTTGCGCGGGGTCTCGTCGATCGCGGTGGCGACGATCCGGTCGGGAATGATGCCGATGCGGGCGAGCAGCGCCCGCCGGCGCGGACTGGCGGAGGCCAGCACCAGCGGCGGCCGTTCGCGGCCGCACCCGACGCCCATGGTCCGGTTCCGCCTGGCCGGAAGGGAGCCGCTACTTGTAGCGGAAGGTGATGCGACCCTTGGTGAGGTCGTAGGGCGTCATCTCGACGTTCACGCGGTCGCCGGCCAGCACGCGGATGCGGTTCTTGCGCATCTTGCCGCTGGTGTGGGCGAGCACGATGTGGTCGTTGTCGAGCTTCACCCGGAACATGGCGTTCGGCAGCAGCTCCACGACGGTGCCGCTGAACTCCATCATGTCTTCCTTGGACATCAGGATCCTTCTTCGCGGTCGGGCATGGTCGGTCGCGGCGGTCCGGCCGGGCGGCGGGCGCGGGCCGCGCGTCGCGAGCGGGGGGTGACCGGCGCCGCGAAAGATGAGTGGGGCGCGGGGCGGGGTCAAGCGCGGGGGCCGGCCGGCGCGGGCCGTCCCCTGCCCCGCCGCCGGCTAGGCCCGGCGCCCCGGCAGCCGCGCCGCCACGCTGCGCGCGTGCGCGTCGAGCCCCTCGGCCTCCGCCAGCGCCACCGCCGCCGGGCCGATCGCGGCGAGGCCGGCCCGGTCGGCCTCCACCCAGGTGGTGCGCTTGAGGAAGTCGAACACGGAGAGTCCGGAGGCGAAGCGCGCCGTGCGCCCGGTCGGCAGCACGTGGTTCGGGCCGGCGACGTAGTCGCCGAGCGCCTCCGGGCAGAAGCGGCCCAGGAAGGCGGCGCCGGCGTGGCGGATGCGGGCGAGCACGGCGCGCGGCTCGGCGAGCATGAGCTGCAGGTGCTCGGGCGCGAGGCGGTTCACCAGCGCCGCCGCCTCCGTCCAGTCGCGCACCAGGATCACCGCGCCGTGGCGGCGCCAGCTCTCGCCGGCGATCGCGGCCCGCGGCAGGGCGGCGAGCTCGGCCTCCACCGCCGCGACGACGGCGTCGGCGAATCCGGCGTCGTCGGCGATCAGGATGGACTGCGCCGCCTCGTCGTGCTCGGCCTGGGCGAGCAGGTCGAGCGCGACATGGCGCGGGTCGTTCGCGGCGTCGGCGAGGACCACCACCTCCGACGGGCCGGCGATCGAATCGATGCCGACGCGGCCGAAGACCTGGCGCTTCGCCTCCGCCACATAGGCGTTGCCGGGGCCGACGATGCGGTCCACCGGGGCGAGGCTCTCCGTGCCCCAGGCCAGGGCCGCGACCGCCTGCGCGCCGCCGAGGCGCCAGATCTCGGAGACCCCGGCGCGCCGCGCCGCAGCGAGGACCAGCGGGTTGAGCGCGCCGTCCGGCGCCGGCACGCACATGGCGAGGCGCGGCACCCCGGCGACCCGCGCCGGGATCGCGTTCATCAGCACCGAGGAGGGATAGGCGGCCTTGCCGCCCGGCACGTAGAGCCCGACCGCGTCGAGCGGCGTCCAGCGCAGGCCGAGGCAGAGGCCCGTCTCGTCGCGCAGCTCCAGATCGCGCGGCATCTGCGCGCGGTGGAAGGCCTCGATCCGCCGGGCGGCGAGGTCGAGGGCGGCGCGCAGGTCGGCGGGCACGGTGCGCAGCGCCGCCTCGACCTCCTCCTCGGCGACGCGCAGCGCCGCGGGTCCGGCCGGGCGCCAGCGGTCGAAGCGGGCGGTGTACTCGACGAGCGCCGCATCGCCCCGCGCGCGCACCTCGGCGATGATCGCCGCCACCGCCGCGTCCACGCGCGCCGTCGTCTCGCGCGCCTGCGCGAGCAGCGCGGCGAAGCCGGCCTCGAAGCCCGGATCGGCGGTGGAGAGGCGGATCATCGCGCGCTCGCCGAGGCGAGCGCGGCGCGGAAGCGGGCGATCCAGCCGCCGATCACCTCCGGCCGGGTCTTCAGCGCCGTGCGGTTGACGATCAGGCGGGAGGTGACGTGCGCGATCACCTCCGTCTCCATGAGCCCGTTCGCCTTCAGGGTCGCGCCGGTCTGCACCAGGTCGACGATCAGCCGCGCGAGGCCGAGCGAGGGGGCGAGCTCCATCGCCCCGTTCAGCTCCACCACCTCCGCCTGCACGCCGCGCGCGGCGAAGTGGCGCTGGGCGATGTTCGGGTACTTGGTGGCGACGGTGACGCGCGACCAGCGGCTCGGGTCGTCGCGCCCGGCGAGCTCGGCGGGCTCGGCGACGCTGACGCGGCAGCGGCCGATGCCGAGGTCGAGCGGGGCGTAGATCTGGTCGTAGTCGAACTCCATCAGCACGTCGGCGCCGCAGACGCCGATCTGCGCCGCGCCGTGGGCGACGAAGGTCGCGACGTCGAAGCTGCGCACCCGCACCACGTCGAGGGCGGGGTCGTCGGTCGGGAAGCGCAGGCGGCGGCTGTTCTCGTCGGCGTAGTCGGGCGCGGGGCGGATGCCGGCGCGCGCGAGCAGCGGCGCCAGCTCGGACAGGATGCGGCCCTTCGGCACCGCCAGCACCAGCGTGCCGGAATCCGCCGGGGTCGCGGGATCGAGAGGGGTGGAGAGGGAGGTGTCCATGGGGGCGTCTAGCACAAGGCGGGCGCGTCTGTCCCGGGGTCAGCCGGGGATCCTCTCGATGTCGGCGCCGACGGCGGCGAGTTTCTGCTCCACCCGCTCATAGCCGCGGTCGAGATGATAGACGCGGCTGACGATCGTCTCACCTTCCGCCGCCAGGCCGGCAAGGATGAGCGAGACGGAGGCGCGCAGGTCGGTCGCCATCACCGGCGCGCCGGACAGCTTCGGGACGCCGCGCACGATCGCCGAGGCCCCGTGCACGTTGATGCGCGCGCCCATGCGGTTCAGCTCCGGCACGTGCATGAAGCGGTTCTCGAAGATCGTCTCGGTCACCATCGCCGCGCCCTCGGCGACCGACATCAGCGCCATGAACTGCGCCTGCATGTCGGTGGCGAAGCCCGGGAAGGGCTCGGTCATCACGTCGGTGCCGCGCAGGCCGTCGAGGCGGGAGACGCGGATGCCGCCGGGCGCCTCCTCGATCTCCACCCCGGCCTCGCGCAGGATGCGCGCGACCGCGCCGAGATGGTCGAGCCGCGCGCCCTCGAGCAGCACGGCGCCGCCGGTGATCGCCGCGGCGCAGGCGTAGGTCCCGGCCTCGATGCGGTCCGGGATCACCGCATGGGTCGCGGGGCCGAGGCGGCGCACGCCCTCGATCCGCAGCCGGTCGGTGCCGAGGCCCTCGATGCGCGCGCCCATCGCGATCAGGCAGCGCGCCAGGTCCTCGATCTCCGGCTCGCGCGCGGCGTTGACGAGCTCGGTCTCGCCCTCGGCGAGGGCGGCCGCCATCAGCAGGTTCTCGGTGGCGCCGACCGAGACCTGGGGGAAGAGGATGCGCGCGCCCCGGAGGCCGCGCGGCGCGCGGGCGTGGATGTAGCCGGCCTCGAGCGCGATCTCCGCGCCCATCTGCTCGAGGCCCTTGAGGTGGAGGTCCACAGGCCGCGTGCCGATGGCGCAGCCGCCGGGCAGCGAGACGCGCGCCTCGCCGTAGCGCGCGACCAGCGGGCCGAGCACGAGCACCGAGGCGCGCATCTTGCGCACGATGTCGTAGGGTGCGACCAGGCTGGCCGCGGCGCCCGAGAGGGTGAGCGTGCGCCCCGCCCGGTCGTGCGCGACCGAGAGGCCGTGCTGGGCGAGCAGCGCCGCCATGGTGGCGATGTCGGCGAGGTCGGGCACGTTGGTGAGCGTGAGCGGCCCGTCGGAGAGCAGCGCCGCGGCCATCAGCGGCAGCGCGGCGTTCTTCGCCCCGCTGATCGGGATGCGCCCCGCGAGCGGGCGGCCGCCGCGGATCCGGATGCGGTCCATCGCCCCGTCCCGCCTACAGCTTCGGCAGCGCCACGCCGCGCTGGCGCATGTACTTGCCCTGCCGGTCGGCGTAGCTGACGTCGGGCGGCGCCTCGCCCTTGAGGAAGAGGAACTGGCAGATCCCCTCGTTGGCGTAGATGCGCGCGGGCAGCGGCGTGGTGTTGCTGATCTCGATCGTCACCTGCCCCTCCCATTCCGGCTCGAGCGGGGTGACGTTCACGATGATGCCGCAGCGCGCGTAGGTGGACTTGCCGAGGCAGATCACCAGCACGTCGCGCGGGATGCGGAAGTACTCGACCGTGTGGGCGAGGGCGAAGGAGTTGGGGGGGACGATGCAGACCGGGCCGGTGCGGGTGACGAAGCCCTTCTCCGAGAAGGCCTTCGGGTCCACCACCGCGTTGTCCACGTTGGTGAAGATCTTGAACTCGTCGGCGACGCGGGCGTCGTAGCCGTAGGAGGAGAGCCCGTAGGAGATCACCCCCTCGCGCCGCTGGCTCTCGACGAAGGGCTCGATCATGCCGTGCTCGGCCGCCATGCGGCGGATCCAGTGGTCGGGCATGATCGGCATGGGCGGGGCGGGCCTTCGGCGTGATGGGCGGCGGCGGAGCGGCGGGCGGCCGGCAGGACCGGGGCGCGCCCGGTCCGGGGCCCGGAGCGATAGCGCGGCGGGGGCGGGGGCGGCAACCGCGGCGGATGGGCGGCGGAGCTAGGACCCGCGCTCCCCGGGCGGCTCCGACGGCGCGGGGGCAGGGGCGGTCCGCTGCGCCGCCTCCCGCGCCCGCGCCTGGGCCTTGCGGCGGCGCAGATTCTCGCGCAGGGCCGCGGCGAGCCGGTCGGCGCGCGGGGGCGCCAACGGCTTAGGCCGGCCGGTCGCGGCGGCGCCGGGCCGGCGCGGCGGCGGGTCGTCCTGGGGCGGAGTCATGGCGGGGCGGACCGTGGCAAGGCGGGGCGGCCGTGGCAAGCCGGGGGTTGCAGGGCCAGGGACCAGGGGCTAGGTAGCGCCCCTCGCGGGCCCTGCACGCCACGGCGCTGCTGTAGCTCAGTGGTAGAGCACTCCCTTGGTAAGGGAGAGGCCATGGGTTCAATCCCCATCAGCAGCACCACGAAAATCCCTGCATTTCCGGCGCTTTCGGCCCCTCCCTCCCCCGCCGCATGAGGCCGTGAGAGGCAGAACGGGGCAGGACCGGGAACGCCGGGGTGGTGCAACGACGGTGCAGCCCGGGCGCCCGCCCTTCGCCATGCATCCGGCCCCTGCGCGCGACCGCCCCGCTCTGGACAGCCGGGGGCATGGCCTCCATCGCCATCCCCGACGCAGACGCCCGCACCGCCTGCCCCGCGCGCGGCACCTCCCGGTCGTGCCGTCCGGCGCAGACCGAGCCCACGGGCGAAGACGGCGGGGAAGCGGTTCGGCCCTCCCGCCCCCGCCGCCCGGGAGAAGCCCGGCCGGCTCCGCGAGGAGCGGCCCCGTGCAGGGCGAAGCGCCGGCGCCTCTCCCGCGCTTCCTGCTCAGAACGGGTACGGCCGCGGGCCGGTCTGGATCGTGATCCAGCGCAGCTCGGTGAAGGCCTCCACCGCCGCCTTGCCGCCGAAGCGGCCGTAGCCCGAGGCCTTCATGCCGCCGAAGGGCATCTGCGCCTCGTCATGCACGGTGGGGGCGTTGATGTGGCAGATGCCGCTCTCGATCCGCCTGGCGACGCCGAGCGCCCGGCCGATGTCCCGCGAGAAGACCGCGGCGGCGAGGCCGTACTCGGTGTCGTTGGCGATGCGGATCGCCTCCTCGTCGCCGTCCGCCCGGATGACGGCGACGACCGGACCGAAGCTCTCCTCGCCATAGAGGCGCATCGCCGGGGTGACGCGATCGAGGATGGTCGCGGGCATGATCGTGCCGTCCGGCAGGCCTCCGCAGGCGAGCACGGCGCCCTTGCCCACCGCGTCCTCGACCAGCGCCTTTACGCGGCCGGCGGCTTCCCGGGAAACCAGGGAGCCGAGCACGACATTGCCCGCGCGCGGGTCGCCGGAAGGCAGGCTCTTCGCCCGGGCGACGAACTTCTCGAGGAAGGCGTCGGCCACCTTGGCGTCCACGATGACGCGCTCGGTGGACATGCAGATCTGGCCCTGGTTCATGAAGGCGCCGAAGGTCGCGGCTTTCGCCGCCTCCTCCAGATCGGCGTCGTCCAGCACGACCAGCGGCGCCTTGCCGCCCAGCTCGAGCAGCACCGGCTTGAGATAGCGCGCCGCCGTCTCGGCGACGATCCGGCCGACGGCGGTTGAGCCGGTGAAGTTGATGCGCCGCACCGCGCGATGGGCGATCAGCGCCTCCACGACCTTCGCCGCATCGGCGGGCGCATTGGTCACGACGTTGACGACCCCCGGCGGGAAGCCCGCGTCGCGCATCACCTGGCCGATCATCTGATGCGTGCCCGGGCAGGTCTCGGAGGCCTTCAGGACCACGGTGTTGCCGCAGGCGAGCGGCATGGCGATCGCGCGCACGCCCAGGATGACGGGGGCGTTCCATGGCGCGATGCCGAGGCAGACCCCGGCCGGCTGGCGGATCGCCATGGCCAGGTTGTTCGCCTTGTCGGACGGGATCACCTCGCCGGCGATCTGCGTCGTCATCGCGGCCGCCTCGCGCAGCATCCCGGCCGCCAGGCCGACATTGAAGCGGCCCCATTCGCGGGTGCAGCCCGTCTCCGCCATCATCAGCCCGCAGAAATCCGCCGCGCGCTGCTGCAGCAGCTCGGCGGCCGCCAGCAGTCTGGCCCGCCGTTCGCCGGGGCCGGTCTGCGACCAGGCCGGGAAGGCGTCCTGCGCCGCATCGGCTGCGGCGACGGCGTCGCCGCCGGTCGCGGCCGCGGCGCGCGTTGCGATCTCGCCGGTCACCGGATCGAGCCGATCGAAGGTGCGGCCGTCGGCGGCACCGATCTCGCGCCCCTGGATCATCAGGTTGACGTGGTTCATGGTTCGCTCCCGAGGGGTGGAGGGGACCGGCAGCGTCGGCGCCGTGGATCCGCCCATGCCGGCGATCGCGTGCCCGCCGAGATAGGCGGCGACGACCTTCGGATCGCGCGCCAGGGCGGCGGCCTCGCCCTGGCCGACGATGCGGCCGTTGGCGAGGAGGTAGGCGCGGTCGGCCAGCTTCAGGCTCTTGCGGGCGTTCTGCTCGACGATCAGGACCGCCGTTCCGCGCGCCTTGATCGCGGCCAGGGTCCGGAAGAGCTCGGCGGCCATCAGCGGGGAGAGGCCGAGCGACGGCTCGTCCAGCATCAGCAGGTCGGGGCGGGACATGAGCGCCCGGCCGATGGCGACCATCTGCTGCTCGCCGCCGGACATGGTGCGGACCTGCTGGCCCAGCCGCTCCCGCAGCCGGGGGAAGAGGGCGAGGACCTCCTCCAGCGTCGCGCGCTCCTGCGCGCGCGCGCGGCGCGGAAAGGCGCCGAGCTGCAAATTCTCGCGGACGGTCAGGTCCCCGAAGACGCCGCGGCCTTCCGGCACCAGCGCGATCCCGCGCTCGACGATGTCGTTGGCCGGGCGTCCGGCGAGCGGCACGCCGCCGAAGACGACGGCCGTTCCGCGTCCGACCGGCACGAGGCCGGCGATGGCCTTCAGCAGGGTCGTCTTCCCGGCGCCGTTCGCGCCCAGGATGGCCACCGTCTCGGCGCGTCCGACACGGAGGGAGACGCCGTCCACGGCCCGGTGCGCGCCGTGGGCCGCGGTCAGGTCGGCGACCTCAAGCATCCCCGTCCTCGCCGAGATAGGCGGCGATCACGGCCGGGTCGGAGAGCGCCTGCTCCGGCGTGCCCTCCGCAACGGCGCGGCCCGCGTTCATCACCAGGACGCGGGTGCAGAGCGCCCGGATCGCATCCATCACATGCTCGACCATGACGATGGTGATGCCGTCCTCCGCCAGCGCCCGAACCAGCGCGATCCCCTGGACGAGCTCGGACGGGTTGAGCCCGGCAAGCCACTCGTCGAGCAGCAGCAGCCGCGGGCGTGCGGCCAGCGCGCGCGCAAGCTCCACGCGCTTCTGGTCGATGTAGGTCAGGCGAGCGGCCGGATGGTCGGCGCGCCCGGCGAGACCGACGCGCGACAGCAGCGGCAGCGCGCGCGCCAGCGCCTCGGCGGGCGAGCAGGGGTCGGCTCCGAACATGGCGCCGATCGCCACGTTCTCCGCGATGGTGAGGGAAGGCATGATGCGGACGAGCTGGAAGGTGCGCGCGATCCCGAGCCGCGTGATGGCATGGGGCGGCAGCCGGTCCAGCCGCCGATCGCCGAACAGGATCATCCCCTGATCCGGCTTCAGCGCGCCGGTGATCAGGTCGAGGACGGTGGTCTTGCCCGATCCGTTCGGCCCGACCAGGCCGAGGACGTCGCCCTGCCGCACGGACGCCGCCATCGCCTCGACCGCGCGCAGGCCGCCGAAGCTCTTGTGCAGGCCGACGATGCGGAGCAGCGGCTGCACGGCGCCTCACGCTGCCGGACGCGGGTGCGTCCGCCGGGCAAGGCGCAGGGCGCCCCGTCCCTGCTCGATCAGCCCGACGACCCCGCGCGGCAGGAGGTAGACCACGCCGAGGAAGACGAGGCCGAGCAGGACCGAGAAGGCGTTGGGGAAATTGGCCTGCAGCAGCTCGAACAGGACGGCGAGCGGCACCACGCCGAGCAGGGGGCCGAACAGCCGCCCCGCACCGCCGAGCAGCGCCATGATCAGGACCTGGAAGGACAGGATCGGGTTGAAGGCGATCGCCGGGTCGATGTAGGTCCAGCGCGGCGCCATGATCGCGCCGACGAGGCTGATCAGGGTGGCCGAGATCGCGAAGACCGCGACCTTCGTGCGGGTCGTGTCCACGCCGCAGTGGCGTGCCGCGATCTCGTCATCGCCGATCGCGCGCAAGGCCCAGCCGAGACGCGACCGGCCGATCCACCAGCCGACCAGGAAGACCAGGACGCAGACGGCGAGCAGCAGCCAGTAGATGCCGCGCGGCGTGACGTCCACGAAGACGAAGCGCCCGACGGTGCCGCCGAGCCTGGCTTCGGCATAGGTGACGAGCTGGCGGATCAGCTCGGCCAGGCCGAAGGTGAAGATCACGAAATACACGCCCGACAGGCGCAAGGTGGAGAGCCCGACGACGGCGGCCACGACCGCGCCGGCGAGGGCGGCAGCGGGATAGACGAGGGGCAGCGGGAGCGCCTCGCCGAGGAAGGCCGTGGTGTAGGCGCCGATCCCGAAGAAGGCCGCGGTGGCCAGCGAGACGTAGCGCGTCGGCCCGGAAAAGAGCGCCCAGGCGGTCGCCAGCGCGGCGTACATCAGGACGTTCACCAGCAGCGACTGCCAGAAGGGACCGAGGAGGAGAGGCAGGGGCGCGAGCGCCAGGGCCGCGACGAGGACCGCGATCGGCACGGCAGGATCGCGGCGCCTCATCGGCCGGGTTTCCCGAACAGCCCGGTCGGCCGGACCAGCAGGACGGCCAGGAACAAGGCGAAGTTCACCGCCATGGTCAGGCCGGGATCGAGGAACCCCGTCGCCAGCGCCTCCGCCAGGCCGAGGATCAGCCCCGCCACGAGCGCGCCGAGCGCGTTGCCGACCCCGCCCATGATGACGACGATCAGCGCCTTCATGGTGAAGACGACGCCCATCGCGGCGTTGAAGGTGAGGAACATCGAGACGAGCACCCCCGACGCCGCGACCATGGCCCCGCCGAGGGCGAAGGCGAAGGCGGCATAGGACCGGGCGTCGATGCCGACGAGCGAAGCGGACGAAGGGCTGGCCGCGACGGCGCGGATCGCGGTGCCGATCCGCGTGCGCGTCAGCGCGCCGTAGAGCGCGACGGCCAGCGCCGCCGCGATCGCCGCCGCCAACAGCCGGTTCGCCGCGACCGGGGAGCCGGCGATCCGGATCGGCACGGCGAGGTAGGAATAGGAGAAGTAGGTGCCGCCGAAGAGCAGCAGCAGCACACCCTGCACGATGAAGAGCAATCCGAAGGTGGCAAGGATCGTGTCCACCTCCAGGGCGGCGGCATCCGGGGCGCGGCGGACCAGGGGTGCCAGCAGCCCCTGGTAGATGAGCCAGTTCGCCAGGAAGGACACCGGCATGGCGATGGCGAGCGCCAGGATCGGACTGACGCCCGCCAGCGCGAACAAGGCATAGGCCGCGAAGGAGGCGGCGACGGTGAACTCGCCATAGGCAAGGTTCATGATCCGCGCGACGCCGTATTGCAGCGTCAGCCCGATGGCGATCAGGGCGTAGATCCCGCCGAGCACCAGGCCGGACAGGACGACGTCGATGACGAACATCGGGCAGGCCGCGCGGATCGGCGACGAGGCCTAGGCGGCGCCCCAGGCCGGCTTCGGGAAGCGGATCGGCTGCACGCCGGGGACGCCGGGCGGGCCGACGGCCACGAACTCGCCGCCCTGCCACTGGCCCACCCACCATTGCCGGACGCGCTGGTTGTTCTCGAGCCTGACGGTGCCGATGACGGTCTCGAACGTGCCCGATGCGATCGCGCGGATCAGGGCGGGGCGGTCCACGCCGACCTGCGCGATCGCCTGTTCCAGCACCTGCAGCGAGGCGTAGGTGACAGGCGAGGCCCAGCCGTCGGGCGGGCGGCCGATCACCTGGGTGTGGCGCGCGATGTAGTCGCGGATGGCCGGGCTCTGCGTGTCCACCCCGCCGATCCCCGTCACCCCTTCCGCGTTGTTGCCGAAGCGCTGCCGGAACAGGGGGAAGGCCGTTCCCACCGCCGTGTAGAAGACCTTCGGGTTGAAATTCGCGATCCGCGCCTGCTCGGTGAGCGCGAGGGTGTCGGGCGGATAGGAGAAGGCGATGAAGATCTCCGGGTTCGCGCGGGCGGCTTCGGCGATGATGGGCGACAGGTCCTGGGAGCCGAGCGGATACTGCCGATCCATCAGGATGCGGAAGCCGGCGCGGTTCAGCGCCGCCCGCCCGGCGTTCATCAGCTCGATGCCGAACTGGTCCTGCACGGAGACCAGCGCGACCGTGCTGCCGAGGCCGTGCTCCTGCCGCAGCCCCTGCAGCGCCGAGACCAGCGCCTCGGCGGCGGCCGAGGAGCGGCCGAGGAAGAAGAAGGCGTTCGGCCAGCGCTGCACCAGCTCCGGGATCCGGTCGGTGACTGAGGTCACCGCGAGGTGCGGATAGCCCGCCCGGTTGAGCACCGGGCCGACCGCCAGGTTGAGCGCCGTTCCCCAGGGCGGCAGCACCAGATCCGCGCGGTCCTGGTTGATGAGCCGGTCCACGTTGCGGACGGCCTCCTCGGACTGGGAACGGTCGTCATACTCGATCAGCTCGATCGGACGACGCTGGCCATCGGGCAGACGCAAGCCGCCCGCCTCGTTCACCGTGCGGGCCCAGAGCTGGTAGTTCGGCAGGGTCGTCGTGTTCGCGCCGCCGGCATTCGGCCCGGTCTTCGAGATGGAGTAGCCGATGCGAACGGGCCGCGCCTGCGCGCGCGCCGCGGTGCCGAGGACCGCTGCCGTCGCGATGCCGCCGAGCAGGGCGCGGCGGTCCGGCGTGAAACGCGGGGGCATGTGCCTCGTGACCTCCCTTGGGCGGTGTTGTCGTTCAGCCTTCCTCGATCCGGATGCCGGCCTGGCGGATGATCGGCTCCCACATCTCGGCCTCGGCCCGCATGGCCTGCCCCAGGGCCTCCGGGGTCGAACCCACGGCGGCCGCGCCGAGCTCGGCCAATCGGCCGGTCACGGCCGGATCGCGCAGGGCCGCCGCCATGTCGCGCGCGATGCGCGCCACGATCTCGGCAGGCGTGCGCGCGGGGGCGAAGAAGGCGAACCAGGACGCGACGTCGAAGTCCGGAACCGTCTCGGCGATGGGCGGCACATCCGGGATCGCCGCCGCGCGGCTGCGCGTGGTGACCCCGAGGGCCCGGATGGTGCCGGCCCGGAGATGGGAGGCGGAGACGGTCAGGGTGTCGAACATCACGTCGAGACGGCCCGCGATCAGGTCGTTCATCGCCGGCGCCGCGCCGCGATAGGGGACATGGACGAGGTTGACGCCGGTGCGATGCTTGAACAGCTCGCCCGCGAGGTGGATGGAGGTGCCCACACCGGCCGAACCGAAGGTGAGCCGCCCGGGATTCGCCCGCGCGCGCGCGATGAAGTCCGCCACGCCGCGATCCGGCGAGGTGGCCGGCACGACCATCACATTCGGCACGCTGATCGCCAGCGAGACCGGCGCCACGTCCGCCGCCGGATCGAAGGGCATGCGCGCATAGAGGAAGCGGTTCACGGCGATCGATTGCGACGTGATCAGCAGGGTGTGCCCGTCGGGCTCGGCGCGCGCCACTTCGGCGCCGGCGATGTTGCCGCCGGCCCCGGCGCGGTTCTCGACAACCACCGGCTGCCCCCAGGCCTGCCGCAAGTGATCGGCCAGCAGGCGGGCGACGATGTCGGCGGCGCCGCCGGGCGGGAACGCCACCACGATGCGCACGGGGCGGGCAGGAAAGGCTTGGGCGCGACCGGGCGAGACGCGCAGGGCGGCCATCGCCGCCGCCGTGGCCAGCAGGCGGCGGCGTCCGGCCCCTCCGCGCGGCGTCCGAGTGCTCATGGCGTCCTCCTCCATCCTTGTCACGCCGCGGGTCGTTGCGCGCCCGGCGGTCGCGTCGTCGTTCATTCCATGAGGTGCGGCAGCCAGACATCCAGCACGGCGGCGCGCCCCTCCTCCTTCACCGCGCGCAGGGCCTCCGCGAGCGCCGCTTCCAGCTCGCCGGCGCGTTCCACCTTGCGGGCGTATGCCCCCCCGGCCGCGGCCGCGATCGCCGCGTAATCCGGCGGCGGGTCGAAGGCGACGCCGATTTCGGCCGCACGCGCCGCGTAGCCGGAGGGATGAAGGGCCAGCGCCGAGAAGCGCGGGGCCTTCCAGCCGCGGTTGTTGTAGACCACCTGCAGGAAGGGCGTGCGATACTGCCGTGCCATCCAGTGGACGGTGGACGGCTGCGAGAACATGTAGCAGCCATCGCCCATCAGGGCGATCACCGTCTTGCCCGGGTCGGCGAGCTTCGCGCCGATCGCGGCGCCCCCCGCCCAGCCCAGGTTGCCGCCGCCGGAATTCAGCATCTGCCCGGCGCGCGTCGGCGCGATGTGGTCGCAGATCACCGGGTAGTTCGTGATGCCCTCGTTGAGCACCAGGGTGTCGGCGTCCACATGGGCGCGCACGCAGGCGGTGAGGAATTCGGGGGTTATGCGATCGTCCGCCGGCCGCGCTTCCCGTGCGGCCAGCGCCTCCCGCCGGCGGCGATGCCGCTCCGCGTAGTGCCGGCGCCGCTCGGCGATCCGGACCGGGTCGGGCCGGAAGCGCGCGAGCTCCGCATTGAGCTGCGCCAGCGCCGTCGCCGCATGCGCCTTGAAGACCTGGCGTGCCGGGATGGACCACAGCGGCATCTGCTGCTTCAGCGGATCAACGTCCAGGTGCCAGATCCGCGCCCCGGGCCGCGGCCGCGAGACCGTGGGAATCCACGGCACGTCGGAATCGATCACGATGACCAGATCGGCCTCGGCCAGCGCCGGATTCTGCCGCGGCTCGTTCCACTGGCAGCCCTGGTACATCGGATCGTCGTGGGGCAGGTTCACCGCATTCGGCACGGAATCCAGCACGCCGATGCCGAGCGGCCCGACCAGGCGCTGCAGCTCCGCCACCGCCTCCCTGTTCCGGCCGAGATAGGAGGTGACGATCAGCGGACGGTGCGCCGCCAGGATGTCCTCGAGCAGCGCGTGCACCGCCGCCTGCGGCAGGGCGGCAGGGCCGA
Organism: Caldovatus aquaticus; assembly: GCF_019458025.1. Classification (GTDB taxonomy): domain Bacteria; phylum Pseudomonadota; class Alphaproteobacteria; order Acetobacterales; family Acetobacteraceae; genus Caldovatus; species Caldovatus aquaticus. The sequence continues at coordinate 106,193 of NZ_JAHZUY010000001.1, forward strand.
CCGGCACGAAATCGGCGGGGTCGGTCTCGGCCGGCGGGACCACCTCCTCCAGCACTTCGCGGGCCGCCATCAGGTAGACCGGCCCCTTCGGATCGGAGTGCGCGAATTGCAGGGCCCGGAAGACCATCTGGCGGATGTTGCGCCCCGTGCGGATCTCCGCGTCGTAGCGCATGTAGCCGCGCACGATCCCGCGCTGGTCGTGCACGTCCTGGATCCACTGGATGAATTCGTTCCGGCTGCCCTTCAACTCGCCGAACTGGGTGAAGGGGGAGGCGCCGGCGAAGATCAGGACGGGCACGCGGCCCTTGTCCACGTTGTGGACCGCCCCGGCCAGCGATTGCGTGCCGCACTCCACATGGACGACGACCGCCTGCGCACGGCCTGACACCTGGGCATGACCCTGCGCCGCGGTCAGCGCCACCATCTCGTTCGGGCAGGTGATGACGCGCGGAATCGGTCGCCCGCGCGCCTTGGCCTCGGCGATCGCCTCGACGAGGCCGGGATGATCCGAGCCGAAATTCGCAAAGATGTATTCGACCCCTGCGTCCTGCAGGGCATGGAGGAAGGCCGCGGCCGCGGTGTGGCCGGCGCTGGCCGGCGCGGGCGCCCGAGCGGCGGGCTGGAACGGCGGGCCGTCCATGAACGATCCTCCCGACCGTCAATGTTTGAGATCCAACAGTTGGAGTCAAGGAGAAATCGTGCTCTCCTTCGCCGGCCCGGCGGGCAGGTCGGTGGGAACGCAATCATGGCAGGCGGCAAGGCTGCACGCGCACCGCGCGAGGACAACCCCACGGGGGCCGCGCGCGGCGAACCCCCGGTCCGCCTGGGGCCGCTCGCGGATTTCATAGGCTTCCATCTGCGCCTCGCGCAGGAGGCCTCCTTCCGCGCCTTTGCCCAGCGGGTCGGCGATCCGAAGCTCAAGCCCTCGCGCTTCGCCATGCTGACGCTGATCCACGAGAATCCGGGAATCACGCAAACGGCGCTGAGCCGCGCCAGCGGGCGCGACAAGTCCACTCTCACCGCGGCGCTGGACGACCTCGTGCAGCGCGGGCTGGTCCTGCGGGAGAAGGATGCCGGGGACCGGCGCAGCTACCGCCTGCATCTGACCGCCAAGGGCCGGCGGGTGCTCGCGCGTCTGACCGAGAAGGCGCGCGAGCACGACCTGAAGCTGGACCGGATCGTCGGCCCGGACCGGAAGCGGGAGTTCCTGCGTCTTCTCGCCCGCATCGCCACCGAGCTGGAGTGACCGTCCCGCCCGGGGCCCGCGTCCTGGCGGCTTCGCCCCTCGCCCGGCCGGACGATGGCGGCGGCGAGCCGGGTGCCGCCGCGCGGTCGCGGGCGAGGCGGAGGCGCCGGCCGGGCCTCGGCCCGACGGGTCCGGCGCGGCCTGGCGCCGGCGCGATCCGCCCGGCGCTGCGGGAGGCGGAGCCGCGCCACGCCGCCGTGGCCGTCGTGCGGGGCGGCAGGCGAGACCGCGGCCGGCGGCAGGCGCCCATCGGTGGTCCGCGCGCAGGGCGCCCGCGTTCGACCGCGCGCCGCGCGGCTGCGGCCCTCTCCGTTCCGCAGCGGGCCGCAACGCCGCGGGCACGCGCCGCGGACACGGAGCGGATCGCCGGGGCCCGGCGCCCCAACCGCACCTGCTGGCGGGCCTGCGCGAGGATGGTATGTCGGAGTGCGGGAACACCGGGGACGGGCCGGGGCGGCACGCGGCGACACGGCGCGTGGCCGGCGCGGCCGGCGGCCCCGGCGACGACCCGGGAGGAGACGGCCGCGGCGCGCGCCCGCGTCCGCGCCGCCGAGGAGAGCGAATCGGATGCCCATGCAGCCGCGCGAACGCGCGCCCTATTCCGCCATCGTGGACCGCCCTCCGCTGCGCCTGCCGGACGGCGCGCGCATCGTGCTCTGGACCGTCGTCAACCTCGAGGTCTGGGACATCGGCAAGCCGATGGCGCGGCAGGTGCTGCCGGCGCCGACCGGCCAGGCCCTGCTGCCGGACGTGCCGAACTGGTCCTGGCACGAATACGGCATGCGGGTCGGCGTCTGGCGCTTCTTCCGCCTCTACGCGCGTCTCGGCATCGCGCCCACGCTCTCGATCAACGCCCGCGTCGTCGAGGACTACGAGCGGGTGGCGGCGGAGGCGCGCGACGCGGGCTGGGAGTTCATGGGCCATTCCTGGGAGCAGGGGCCGATCCACAAGGAAGCGGACCAGCGCGCCATGATCCGGCGGTCGCTCGACCGGCTGGAGCGGTTCACCGGCACGCGCCCGATCGGCTGGCTCGGCCCCGGCCTGACCCAGACCCTGGAGACGCCGGAGCTGCTGGTGGAGGCCGGCATCAAGTACATCGGGGACTGGGTCTATGACGACGAACCGACCACCATCCGCACCGAGAAGGGCCCGCTGGTGACGCTGCCCTACACGGTCGAGATCAACGACATCCCGATGATGATCGTGCAGCACCACGAGAGCGACTACCTGCTCCGCCGCGCCCGCGACCAGTTCGACCGGCTCTACGCCGAGGGCGCGGAGCGGGCGAAGATCATGTGCATCGCCATCCACCCCTACATCTCCGGCCAGCCGCACCGCATCCGCTGGCTCGAGGAGTTCTACGACTACGTGAACGGGCATCCCGGCGTGCTGCACTGGAACGGACCGCAGATGCTCGACTGGTACGCGGGCCAGCCGAAGCCGTGACGCCCCGCGCGCGGCTGGAGGCGGCCGCGCGGGCGGCCGGATCGCCCGCCGGCCGTCCGGCGGCGGCCGCTGCGCCTGCCGGCGGTGCGCGCCGCGGGCTCCGGGGCCGGGACCGCCGCGGCGCGAGGCGGCGCCGCCCGGGCGCTCCCCGCGACCGCGCCATGCCGGCGCCCCCCGGGGATCGCGGCGTGGCCGTCGCGCGCCGCGCCTCGGCTTGACGGGCGTGGCCGCCTCGGCGAAGGGTAGGGCCGGAGGAAACGGTCAGGGACACGCAGTGTCGGACTTCGTCATCGGCTTGGTCCGGCGCGGCGCCGCCACGGCGTCGCGCTCCGCGTCGTGAAAGCCGGGCCGGCAGGGCGCGCGGCATGCAGTTCTGGCTGATCCAGACGCTGAACAGCCTGGCGCTCGGGGGGCTGCTGTTCCTGCTCTCCTCCGGCTTCTCCCTGATCTTCGGCCTGCAGCGGATCCCCAACCTCGCGCACGGGGCGCTGTTCATGCTCGGCGCCTACATCGGCACCAGCCTGCTCGCGCGCGAGGTGGACTTCTGGCTGGCGGCGCCGCTCGCCGGCGTGCTGGTCGGGCTGCTGGGGGTGGCGCTCGAACGCCTCGTGCTGCGCCGCCTCGCCGGCAACGAGCAGGGGCAGGTGCTGGTCACGCTCGGGGTCGCGTTCATCATCGCCGACCTCTGCCTGCTGGTCTGGACCGGCGATCCGATCCCGGTGCCGGCGCCGGAGGGGCTGCGCCGGCCGGTCTTCCTGTTCGGCTTCGCCTTCCCGACCTACCGGCTGGTGGTGCTGGGCATCGCCGTGGCCGCGGCGATCGGCCTGTTCCTGCTGATGGAGCGCACGCGGCTCGGCGCCATGATCCGCGCCGGCGTGGACGACCCGGAGATGGCGCGCGGCGTCGGCATCCGCGTCTCCGGGCTGTTTACCACGGTGTTCTGCCTCGGCGTGGCGCTGGCCGGGACCGCCGGCGTGCTCGGCGGGCCGATCCTCTCGGCCTATCCCGGGCTCGACGCCGACATGCTGCCGCTGGCGCTGGTGGTGGTGATCCTGGGCGGGGTCGGCAGCCTGCTCGGCGCCTTCGTGGGCAGCTTCGTCGTCAGCTCGATCTACAATTTCGGCACGGCGCTGTTCCCCGACCTCGCCTACGTCATCCTGTTCCTGCCCATGGTGCTGGCGCTGGTCTTCAAGCCGGAGGGGCTGTTCGGCCGGGTGCGGGCATGAGGAGGGAGGCGGCGGGCGCGGCGGTGCGCGGCGGCCTGGCCCTGCTGGGCCTAGCCCTCCTCCCCTGGGTGCTGGGCGGCGACTTCTACGTGAACCTGGCGAGCCAGGTTCTGATCTACGCGCTGCTCGCGCTCAGCCTGAACCTGCTGATCGGCGCCGCCGGCCTCACCTCGCTCGGCCACGCGGCCTATCTCGGCATCGCCGCCTACGCGGCGGCCTGGCTCACCGGCAACGCCGGCTTCGGCGCGCTGCCGGCGGCGCTCGCCGCGCTCGCGATCGGCACGGCCTCGGCGGCCGTCTTCGGGGTGCTGGCGCTGCGCGCCTCGGGCCTTGGCTTCCTGATGATCACCCTCGCGCTCGGGCAGATCGTCTGGGGCGTGGCCTATCGCTGGGTGTCGCTGACCGGCGGCGACAACGGCATCCGGCTGGCGGACAGGCCGGCGGTTCTGGGCTTCGACCTCGGGACGCCGGTCGCCTTCTACTACTTCGCGGCGGCCGTCTTCGCCCTCGCCTTCCTGTTCCTGCGCCGCCTCGCGCTCTCGCCCCTCGGCGCCTGCCTGCGCGGCACGAAGGAGCAGCCGCGGCGGATGGCGATGCTCGGCCACCACGTCTGGATGCTGCGCTGGATCGCCTTCGTGCTGGCGGGGTTCTGGGGCTCGGTCGCCGGGCTGCTCTACCTCTACTACCACAAATTCGTCAGCCCGCAGGCGCTGTCGCTGCAGCAGTCGGCGGAGGCGCTGCTGATGGTGCTGCTCGGCGGGTCGAGCACGCTCGCCGGCCCGGTCGTCGGCGCGGCGGTGATCACGCTGGTGAAGAACCTCGTCAGCTCCTACGTGGACCGATGGCTGACGCTGCTCGGCGTCATCTTCGTCGCGGTGGTCGTGTTCATGCCGCAGGGGATCGTTCCCGGCCTCGCCGGGCTGCTGCGGCGCCTCCGCGCCCTGCGGCCGGAGCGCGCGGGCGCCGCCCCGCCCCGCGCCGCCGCCGGCCACGAGGCGGCGCCGTGAGCGCCGCCGCCGCGCCGGCGCTCGCGGTCGAGGGGCTGGCCAAGCGCTTCGGCGGCCTGACTGTCACGCGCGACGTCTCGCTCGCGGTCATGCCCGGGGAGCGGCGCCTGATCATCGGCCCGAACGGCGCCGGCAAGACGACGCTCTTCAACCTCATCACCGGCGAGATCGCCGCGGACGCCGGCAGCGTGCGGCTGTTCGGGCAGGAACTGCTCGGCCTGCCGACCCGCCGGCGCGCGCATCTCGGCCTCGCCCGCACCTACCAGATCCTCACCCTCTTCCCTCGCGAGACGCTGCTGCACAATGTGGTGCTGGCCCTGCTCGGCCTCGCGCCCTTCCGCTGGGATCCCTGGAGCGCGCTCGCCTGCCGCCGCGCGCTGCGGGAGGAGGCGCTGGAGGCGCTCGCGCGCGTCGGCCTTGCCGGGGCGGCGGAGCGCACCGTCGCCGAGACCTCCTACGGCGAGCGGCGGCGCCTGGAGCTGGCGATGGCGCTGGCGCAGCGGCCGCGGGTGCTGCTGCTGGACGAGCCGCTGGCCGGCCTCTCCCAGCCCGAGCGCCACGCGATCCGCGAGCTGCTGGAGGCGATCCCGCGCGACGTCACCATCGTCATGATCGAGCACGACATGGACGTCGCCCTCGCCTTCGCCGAGCGCATCACCGTGCTGCACTTCGGCGAGGTGATCGTCGAGGGCACGCGCGCCGAGGTGGTGGCCGACCCGCGCACGAGGGAGGTCTATCTTGGCGAGTGACGCCGCGGCCCTGTCGCTCAGCGGGGTCGACAGCTTCTACGGCGACAGCCACGTGCTGCACGGCGTCGGCTTCGCGCTCCGGCCCGGGCGGCTGCTCGCGCTGCTCGGGCGCAACGGCGCCGGCAAGACCACCTGCCTCGCCACCATCATGGGCTTCCTCCGCCCGCGCCGGGGCGAGATCCGGCTGTACGGGGAGCGGATCTCCGGCCTGTCGCCGGAAGCGATCTGCCGGCGCGGCGTCGGGCTGGTGCCGCAGGGGCGGCGGGTGTTCCGCAGCCTCACCGTGCGCGAGAACCTGGCGGTGGCGGCGCGCGGCCGGGGCCCCTGGACCGTCGAGCGCGTCTTCGAGCTCTTCCCGCGGCTGCGCGAGCGGCACGGCCAGCTCGCCGGCTCGCTCTCGGGCGGCGAGCAGCAGATGCTCGCGATCGGGCGCGCGCTGATGGGCAACCCGCGCGTGCTGCTGATGGACGAGCCCTCCGAGGGCCTGGCGCCGCAGATCGTGGCCGAGGTCGGCCGCATCATCGGCCGGCTGAACGCCGAGGGGCTGTCCATCGTGCTGGTCGAGCAGAACGTGAAGATGACGCTCGGCCTCGCACACGACGTCGTCATCATCAACACCGGCGCGGTGGTGTTCGAAGGCCCGGTCGAGGAGGCGCGGCGCGACGAGGCGCGGCTCGCCCAGCACCTCGGCGTGTTCTGACGGGATTGCGGGGAGGAGGCGGACATGGAACGCAGGACGGTCCTGAAGGGCCTGGCGGGAGCGGCGGCGGCGCTCGCGGCGCCCGCGGTGCACGCGCAGCCGGCGCCGATCCGGGTGGGGATGCTGACGGTCAAGACCGGCCCGCTCGCCTCGGGCGGCATCCAGATGGAGAACGGGCTCCGGATCTTCCTCAACGACCGCGGCATGCGCCTCGCCGGCCGCCCGGTGGTGCTGACCGTCTCCGACACCGGCGGCGTGCCCGCCCAGGCCCGCACCAAGACGCAGGAGCTGGTCGAGCGCGAGCGCTGCCAGGTGCTGATCGGCCCGCTCGCCGCCTTCGAGGCGCTGGCGATCGACGACTACATCCGCCAGGCCGGCGTGCCGATCATCAGCTCCTCCGCCGCGGCCGAGGACCTGACGCAGCGCCAGCCGAACCCGTGGTTCGTGCGGCCCGTCGGCACCTCCGCCCAGTGCATGCACCCCTTCGCCGAGTACGCGGCCAAGGACCTCGGCTACCGGCGCATGTCCACCATCGCCGACGACTTCGCCTACGGCCACGAGCAGTGCGCCGGCTTCCAGCGCAGCTTCGAGGACAACGGCGGGCGGATCGTGCAGAAGCTGTGGCCGCCGCTCGCCGTGCCGGACTACGGCACCTACATCTCGCAGCTCAAGACCAACGCGGACGGGGCGTTCATCGGCTTCGCCGGCTCCAACGGCTTCCGCTTCGTCCGCCAGTTCAACGAGTACGGGCTGAAGGGCCGCCTGCCGCTGCTCGGCGGCATGACGGCGGTGGACGAGTCCATCCTGCAGCAGATGGGCAACGACGCGATCGGGATCGTCTCGACCAACTGGTACTCGGCGGAGATCGACAATCCCGCGAACCGCCGCTTCGTCGAGCAGATGCGGCGCGAGCACCGGCAGGACCCCGGCTACTACTCGGCCGGCGCGCACATCTCCGGCGCCGTGCTCGAGGCGGCGCTGGAGGCGGTGGACGGCCGGATCGAGGACAAGGAGGCCTTCATGCGCGCGCTCCGCACCGGCCGGGTGGAGGAGACGGTGCGCGGCCCGATCCGCTTCGACCAGTACGGCCAGTCCATCGGCAACGTGTACATCCGCCGCGTCGAGCGCAAGGACGGGCGCCTGGTGAACAGCGTCATCAAGGTCTACCCGGAGGTCAGCCAGTTCTGGACCTACGACCCGCAGGAGTTCCTGCGCAACCCGGTCTATTCGCGCAACTGGCCGCCGGCGCGCCACCTCGAGAACTAGGACCGGACATGAGCGAACCGACCAACCACTACGGCCCGACGGCGGCGCGCGCCCACGGCCGGCCCGGGCGCGAGACGCGGCCCGCCTCCGTCACCATAGACATCCACTCCCATGTGCTGGTGCCGGAGGCGGCCGCGTTCGCGGCGCCGCACCTCGACCTCTCGACCATCCCGCTCGCGCATTTCGCCACGCCCGAGACCCAGGCGCTGAACCGCAAGCAGGATGCGGACCGGCGCGAGGTGATGACGGCGATCGCGCCGCGCCTGCGCGACCTGGACGCGGCGGGCATAGACCTCCAGGTCGTCGCGCCGCCGCCGCCGCAGTGCTACTTCACGCTGCGGCCCGAGCATGCGGTGCCGGCGATCCGCATGGTGAACGACGGGATCGCCGCCTTCGTCGCGCGGCGGCCGGACCGCTTCGTCGGCCTCGGCACCGTGCCGATGCAGGAGCCGGCGGAGGCGGTGCGCGAGCTCGAGCGCTGCATGGGGCCGCTCGGCTTCAAGGGCGTGCAGATCCTCACCAACGTCGCGGGGCGGGAGCTGTCCGACCCCGCCTTCGCGCCGTTCTGGGCGGCCGCGGAGCGGCTCGGCGCGCTGGTGATGCTGCATCCCAACGGCTTCACCGAGGGCGAGCGCTTCCGCCGCTTCTACTTCAACAACGTCATCGGCAACCCGCTGGACACGGCGGTGGCGCTGCACTACCTGATCTTCGACGGCGTGCTGGAGAGGCACCCGGGGCTCAAGATCCTGGCGGTGCACGGCGGCGGCTACCTGCCGGCCTATTCCGGGCGCATCGATCACGCCTGGGGCGCGCGCAGCGACGCGCGCGGCAGCCTGCCGAAGCCGCCGACCCACTACCTGCGCCAGGTGTGGTTCGACTCGATCGTCTTCACGCCGCACCAGCTCGACCACCTCGTGCGCGTGTTCGGCGCGGACCGCATCGTGATGGGGACGGACTATCCGTACGACATGGCGGAGTCCGACCCGATCGGCCACGTCTGCTCGGTCGAGGGCTTCGACGCCGCGACCCGCGCCGCGATCTGCGGCGGGAACGCGCAGCGGCTGCTCGGCCTGTAGCCGGACGGCGCGGCCCGGGTCAGGCCCCGCCCCGGGCCGCCCGGAGCCGTTGCCGCCCGGCGGTGCGCGCGGCAACGGCTCCGGCGCGTTGTCCGGCGAGCGGATTCACGCTCCCGGCCGTTCCCGGCCGTCCGCGACCCGCTCCCGGAGCGCCGCCCAGACGCGCGCGGGCGAGGCCGGCATGTCGAGATGCCGCACCCCCGCCGGGCGCAGCGCATCGAGCACCGCATTCATCGCGGCGGGCAGCGCGCCGGTGGTGCCCGCCTCGCCCGCGCCCTTCACCCCGAGCGGGTTGTTCGGCGAGGGGACGCAGCGTTCGCGCAGCACCACCTCGCGCAGCAGGTCGGCGCGGGGCATGGCGTAGTCCAGGAAGCTGCCGGTCAGGAGCTGGCCGCTCTCCGGATCGTAGGCGCAGAGCTCGCCGAACGCCTGCCCCAGGCCCTGGACCATGCCGCCCAGGATCTGCCCCGCGAGCAGCGTCGGGTTCAGCACCACGCCGCAATCGTCCACGGCGACGTAGCGCAGCAGCGCGACCTCTCCGGTGTCGGGGTCCACCTCCACCTCCGCGACATGGGCGCCGGAGGGGAAGGCGCGGGTCGCCGGCAGCGCCGCGGTGGTGTCGAGCGGGTTCGGCCCCGGCCCGGCGTGGCGCCGCGCCAGCTCCAGCAGGCCGATGCGGCGGTCGGTGCCGGCGATGCGGTATTCGCCGGCGGCGAATTCGATGTCCGCCTCCGCCGTCTCCAGCGCCTCCGCGGCGAGGGCGCGACCCTTGCGCACCGCCTCCCGCGCCGCGACCAGGCCCGCCGCGCCATGCGAGAGCATCGAGCGCGAGGCGAAGGCGCCGCCGCCGAACAGCGGCGGCCCCTCGGGGTCGCCGGTGCGCAGCGTGACGCTTTCGGGCGGGACGCCGAGCGCGCGGGCGACGATCTCCGGCATCACCGTCTCGTGCCCCTGGCCGGAGGGGCCGATGACGCTGTGGATGACGATCCCGCCCTCGGGCGTGAAGGCGAGGGCGATCTCGTCGCGCGGCACGACGCCGCCGGAGGGCTCGACGAACAGCGCGCAGCCGATGCCGCGCAGCCTGCCGCGCGCCGCGGCCTCCGCCCGGCGCGCCTCGAAGCCCGCCCAGTCGGCGGCCTCCGCCGCGGCGTCGAGCAGCGCGGCGTAGTCGCCGCTGTCGTACTCGGCGGCACCGGACGGCACGCGGTAGGGGAAGGCGTCGCGGGGGATGAGGTTCAGCCGGCGCAGCGCGAGCCGGTCCCTGCCGGTCTGCCGCGCCGCCTCGTCCACCAGGCGCTCGATCACGTAGGCCATGTCGGGCCGCCCGGCGCCGCGGTAGGCGGTGACCGGCACGGTGTTCGTCACCGCGAGGCGGTGGCGGCCATAGACGACCGGGATGCGGTAGCAGCCCGTGCACATCATGGCCGGGTTCAGCGTGTTGATCAGCGGCCCCGTCGCCACCGGATAGGCGCCCTGGTCGCACAGCCAGGCGTGGCGGATCGCGAGGAAGCGGCCCTCCGCGTCCAGCGCCAGCTCGGCGGTCATGCGCAGCGCGCGGCCGTGGTAGTCGGAGAGGAAGGTCTCGCTGCGGCTCGCCACCCACTTCACGGGGCGCCCGAGGCGCTTCGCGGCCAGCGCCAGCGCGGCGTGCTCGGGGTAGGCCGGGCCGCGGATGCCGAAGCCGCCGCCGACGTCCTGCGCGCGGACGCGGATCCGCTCCGGCGGCAGGCCGGTCAGCGAGGCCAGGCTGTCGCGCAGCGCGACCATGCCCTGGGTGCCGGTCCAGAGGTCGAGCGTCTCGCCGTCCCAGGCGGCGAGCGCCGCCTTCGGCTCCATCGGATTGCCGACCACGCGCGCGCTCTCGAGCTCGAGCCGCACCACATGCGCCGCCCGCGCGAAGGCGGCGTCGGCCGCGGCGGCGTCGCCGTACTCGTAGTCGAAGCAGAGATTGCCCGGCACCTCGGCGTGGATCTGCGGCGCGCCGGGGGCGAGGGCGGCCTCCGGCGTCGCGGCGGCGGGCAGCGGGCGGTAGTCCACCGCGATCCGCTCGGCCGCGTCCCGCGCCTGGGCCGCGGTCTCGGCGACCACCAGCGCCACCGGCTCGCCCACGTAACGCACGCGCCCCGCGGCGAGCGCAGGGCGCGGCGGCGCCTTCAGCGCCTCCCCCCCGCGCCCCGTGTAGGGCAGCAGGGCCTGGGTCCGGTGGAAGCCCGCGGCCAGGGTATCGGCGCCGGTCAGCACCGCCACGACGCCCGGCGCGGCCAGCGCGGCGGAGGCGTCGAGGCCGAGGATCTCGGCATGCGCATGCTCGGAGCGCAGGAAGGCGGCGTGCAACTGGCCCGGCAGGGTCCAGTCCGCGGTGAAGCGCCCGGTGCCCGTCAGCAGCCTCTGGTCCTCGCGCCGGCCGGCGAACGGAACGGTCATGCCTGTCCTCCTGGATGCGTCATGCTCCCCGCCGGATGCGGACGGGGTCAAGCCATGCTGACGGCGCGCGCCGCCGGTGATAGGAGCGCGCCCGGGTGCCGCGCGCACTGCAGGGGAGGAACCGCCATGCCCGAACACCGCCTTGCCGCCGGCCGCGTGCGCGCCGAGGTGACGGGAGACGGCCCCGTCATCTGGCTGTTCCATTCGCTGCTCGCGGATGCCGGGAGCTGTGCGCCGCTCGCGCAGCGGCTCGCGCCGGCGCATCGGGTGGTGCTGCCGGACCTGCCCGGCTTCGGCGGATCCGAGGCCGTCGCCGGAGGGCTTCCGGCCGTCGCCGACCGCCTGGCGGAAGCGGTGGCGGAGGCCGGCGGAGGACCGGCGATCCTGTTCGGCAACGGCTACGGCAGCTTCGTCGCCCTGACGCTGGCGCTGCGCCACCCCGCGCTGGTGCGCCGCCTCGTGCTCGCCGGCACCGGCGCCGCCTTCCCGGAGCCGGGCCGCGCGGCCTTCCGCGGCATGGCCGCGGCGGCGCGGACGCAGGGGCTGGCGGCGATCGCGGAGACGGCGATGCGCCGGCTGTTCCCGCCGGAATTCCAGGCGGCCCACCCTGCGCTGGCGGCCGAGCGCCGCGCGCGCTTCCTCGCCACCGACCCCGCGGTCTTCGTCGCCGCCTGCGAGGCGCTCGCCGACCTCGACCTGCGCGCCGAGGTGGGCGCGATCACGGCGCCCACGCTCGTTCTGGTCGGCAGCGAGGACGAGGCGACGCCGCCCCCGATGGCGCGGGAGCTGGCGGCGCTGCTGCCGGATGCGCGGCTGCGCGAGCTTCCCGGCCTCGCGCACGTGCCGCAGCTGCAGGACACGGCGGGCTTCCATGCCGCGATCGGGGAATTCCTCGCCGGGCGGTGACGTCGGCGGCGCGGCATTGACCGGAGGCCGGGGCGGCGCTTACGTCGCGCCCGGTTTGCGAGGGGAGGAGACATGCGGCGAATCGAGGCGGCCGTGGTCGGCACCGGCTGGTGCGGAGGCATCCGCGCGGAGGCGCTGGCCAGGCACCCGCTGGTGGAGCGCCTGCACATCGCCGAGACGCGCGAGGAGCGGCTGCGCGAGGTGGCGGCGGCGACCGGGGCGGCGACCGCGACCACGAGATGGCGCGAGCTGCTGGAGATCCCGGGCATCGAGGCGGTCTATGTCTGCGCCACGCCGGAGCAGACGCACTACCCGATGGCCAAGGCGTTCCTCGAATCCGGCCGCCACGTCTTCCTCGAGAAGCCGATCGCCCTGACGCTCGAGGAGGCGGACGAGCTGGTGGCGCTGGCGCGCCGGCAGGGCGTGTTCTTCACCATCGGCTACTCGCAGCGCTTCAACCCGAAATACGCCTACGTGAAGAAGACCGTCGCCGAGGGGACGCTCGGCGAGCCGGTGAGCGTGCTGATCAGCCGCCACATCACGCGCGGCCTCGGCAACAAGATCAGCGGCCGGGTGAAGCTCTCGCCGGCGGCGATGGAGGCGACGCACGACATCGACTTCGTGCTGTGGTGCCTGGCGCCGGCGAAGCCCGTGAAGGTCTATGCGCAGGAGGTGAAGCGCGTGATGGCGCCGAAGAACGGCGCCGCGGACTGCAACTGGATCATGATCACCATGGACAACGGCGTGGTGGTCACGATCGGCGCCGGCTGGATCCTGCCGCCCGGCTACCCGAACTTCTCCTCCACCTGGATCGAGTTCGTCGGCTCCGAGGGCGCGCTGATGGTGGACGACACCCACCGCGACGTGACCCTGATGCGCATGAGCCAGCCGGGCGCGGTGTTCCCGATCTCCACCATGCCGGGCGAGTCGGCGGGCCACGTCTTCGCCGGCCCCATGGCGGGCGAGACCGCCGCCTTCGTCGAGGACGTGGTGCGCGGGCGCGCGCCCCTGGTGAAGCCCGAGGAGGCGCTGCTGGCGATGGAGGTCTACACCGCCGCCGACCTCTCGATCGAGCGCGGGGAGCCGGTGGCGCTGCCGATCCCGCGCAACCCCCAGGCCGAGCGCCTGAGCCTCACCCTGACGGAGGGCGTGCTGTGATCCGACCGAAGCAGCGCAAGAAGATCGGCCTCGCCATCGTCGGCGCCGGGCGTGTCGGCCTGTTCCGCGGCGGCGTCGCCGCGCGGCACCCGATGGTGGAGTGGATCGGCCTCGCCGAGCTGAAGCCGGAGCGCGGCCGCGAGGTCGGGGAGAGGATCGGCGCCGACTTCGTCACCACCGACTTCCGCGAGCTGATCGCGCGGCCGGAGGTCAACGCGGTGATCGTCGCCACCGACGAGCACCTGCACGTCGGGCCGGTGCTGGCCGCCGTGGAGCGCGGCCTGCCGCTGCTGATCGAGAAGCCCCTGGCCACCGACCTCCGCGACTCCGCGCGCGTGCTCGCGGCGATCCGCCGGGCCGGGGTGGACGCGGTGATCGGCTACACCCAGCGCTTCCGCCGCCGCTGGCTGGCGGCGAAGGAGAAGGTGCGCAGCGGCGCGCTCGGCGACGTCACCCTGGTGACGTCGCGCGCCTTCATGAACCGGCTGGTGGCGATCGACAACTACAAGCGGACCGACAAGCCGGAGACCATCTCGCCCATGGTCATCTCCGGCACCCACGCCCTCGACATCGTCATGTGGATGATGGAGGGCAAGCGGCCGGTGGAGTGCTACGCGCGCTCGGTGGACAAGGTGCTGGGGCCGGAGTGGAAGGGGATCGACGCCACCGCCGGCCTGATCGCCTTCGACGACGGCGCGATCTACCACCTCAACATCTCCTGGGCGCTGCCGGTGACCTGGCCGGGCGCGGTGTACAGCCTGGAGGTGGGGATCAACGGCACCGAGGGGGTGCTGACCATAGACGACACCCACCGCGACATCGTGCTGGCGGTGAGCCGACCGCAGTCGGAGGGCTACGCGCCGGACAGGCAGCGCCTGGTGGACTTCCTCGGCAGCTACCCGCCCGGCGACATGGCGCTCGGCGAGCTGCGCGGGCCGATGCGGGAGGAGACGGTGGCCTGGCTCGACCGCGTCTCGCTCGGCGTGCCGACGCAGCACGCCACCGCGGAGGACGGGCACGACCGGCTGATGCTGACCAAGGCGCTCGACCTCTCCGCGAAGCTGAAGCGGCCGGTGCGGCTGCCGATCGAGAGCGAGGACCCGGCGGAGGCGGCACGGGCGGCCTGACCGCGGGATGCTCGGATTCGGGGGAGGGGAACGGACACCATGCGCATCGCCATCGGCCGGCGGACACTGCTCGCCGGCACCATCGCCATCGCCGCGGCGCCGCCGGCGGCCCGCGCACAGACGGCCGCGGGCTATCCCGCGCGGCCGATCCGCGTCATCGTGCCCTTCGCGCCGGGCGGCGCCTCCGACGTCGCGGCGCGCATCCTGCAGCAGCCGATGGCCGAGGCGCTCGGCCAGCCGGTCGTGGTCGAGAACCGCGCCGGCGCGGCCGGCAACATCGGCATGGAGGCCGCCGCCCGCGCGGCGCCGGACGGCTACACCCTCTACCTCGGCAACGTCGGCACGCTGGCGGTGAACCCCGCCGTCTTCGCGCGCACGATCCGCGTCCGGCCGCAGCAGGACTTCGCGCCGATCTCGCTGGTGGCGGACACGCCGGACGCCCTGGTCGTGCATCCGTCGCTGCCGGTGCGGACCGTGCGCGAGTTCGTCGAGTACGCGCGCGCGCGGCCCGGCCAGCTCAACTACGGCTCCCCGGGTTCGGGCAGCTTCAACCGGCTGGAGATGGAGAAGCTGCGCGAGGCCGCCGAGCTCGACATGGTGCACGTGCCCTACGCGGGCGGCGCCGGCCCGGCGGCGGTCGCGATCGCCGCGGGCGACATCCACTGCCTGTTCACCACGCTGTCCTCGATCATCGGGCAGGTGCAGGCGGGGCGCGTGCGCGCGCTCGCCGTCACCGGCACCCGGCGCGTCGCCGCGCTGCCGGAGGTGCCGACGATGGTGGAGAGCGGGTTCCCGGACTTCGACAGCGGCTCCTGGCAGGGCCTGCTCGCGCCGGCCGGCACGCCGCCCGAGATCGTCCGCCGCCTGCACGCGGTGATCGTCGAGGTCGTGGCGAAGCCGGAGGTCCGCCAGCGCTTCGCGGCCTCCGGCACCGAGGCGGTGGCGAGCCGGTCGCCGGCGGAGTTCGCCGACCTGATCCGCCGCGAGGAGGAGAAGTGGGGCGCGCTGGTCCGCCGCGTCGGCGCGGTGGCCGAGTGATCGGGCAGGCAGGAGGGTTTCCAGGATGACCGCGTTCGGCTGCGGCTGCTGCCCGCCCGGCTTCCCGCACCGCCGCGCCGTGCCGCGCGCCGCCGGCGGCGGCGGAGGCGGCGCGGCGCGCCCGCGGGTGATAGACCCGCACGCGCACTACTTCCCGCAGGAGTTCCTCGACCTGCTCGCCTCGCCCGACGGCCGCGCCGAGGGCGCGGACTGCCTGCGCGGGCCGGAGGGCTTCACCGTCGTCGCCGGCGGCATGCGCAACGGCCCGCTGCCCGCCAGGTTCACCGACCTCGCGCCGCGCATCGCCGAGATGGACGCGGCCGGCGTGGACGTGCAGGTGCTCTCCCTGACCACGCCGATGGTGTACTGGGCCTCGCCGGCGTTCGGCGAGCGCCTGAGCCGCGCCTACAACGACGCGGCGAGCGCGGCGCACCAGCAATACCCGGACCGCTTCTTCGGCTTCATCACCCTGCCGCTGCAGGACACCGACCGCAGCCTGCGCGAGCTCGAGCGCGCCCGCGCGCTGCCCGGGATGCGCGGCGTGTACATGGGCACGCACATCGCCGGCACCGACCTCTCCGCCCCGCGCCTCATGCCGGTGTTCGAGGCGATCGAGGCGGCGGGGCTGAACCTGTTCCTGCACCCCTGCCAGACGCTCGGCGGGCCGCGGCTCGCCCCCTACTACCTCTCCAACCTGCTCGGCAACCCGTTCGAGAGCGCGGTGGCGGCGGCGCACCTGATCTTCGGCGGCGTGCTCGACCGCTGCCCGAGGCTCGAGGTGCACCTGGTGCACGCCGGCGGCGCGCTGCCGGTGCTGTTCGGCCGGCTCGACCACGGCCACCGCGTGCGCAAGGAGGCGCGCCACCTGCCGCGGCCGCCGAGCGCCTACAAGCGCCGCTTCGCCTACGACACGCTCTCGCACTCCGCCGAGATCATGCGCTGGGTGGCCCGCTTCGTCGGCCTCGACCGCGTGACCATCGGCAGCGACTACTGCTTCGACATGGGACTCGAGCGGCCGCTCGAGATCGTGGAGGAGCTCGGCCTGACGCCGGAGGAGCGCGCCCAGGTGGTGGGCGGCAACGCGGCGCGGCTGCTCGGACTCTAGGCCGCCGGACTCGGCCGGCGGCCCCCTCCGGCGCGGCAGGCGGGCGCCTGCCCGCCGTCAGTTGTTCACCTCGATCTTCGCCTCCTCGACGATCCGCCGCCAGTTGGCAAGCTCGCCCTCGAACCAGGCCCGCGCGTCGTCCACCGAGGCGTTCGGCACCGCGCGGATCCCCTGGCGGCGGAAGGCGTCCAGCACCGGCTCCGCGCGCAGCGCCTCCGTCGCGGCGCGGTGCAGCGCCTCCAGCGCCTCGCGCGGGGTGGCGGCCGGGGCGAACATGCCCTGCCAGGCGATGGTGCCGATGCCCGGGTAGCCGGCCTCGGCGAGCGTGGGGATGTCGGGGAATTCGGGCAGGCGGGCGTCGGAGATCGCGGCCAGCGCCCGGATGCGCCCGTCGCGGACGTGCCCCGCCGCGGTGGCGACGTTCAGCATGCAGAACTGGATGTTGCCGCTCAGCATCTCGGTGATGATCGGGCCGGCGCCGCCCGGCATGGGCACGTGCACCATCTCGATGCCGGCGCGGCGCGCGAACAGCACCGCATCGAACTGCGGGTAGCTGCCGACGCCGGCGCTGCAGTAGTTCACCTTGCCCGGATTGGCCCGCGCGTAGGCGACGAATTCTTCCAGCGTGCGCGGGGCGAAATTGGTCGCGGTGGCGAGCACGAAGGCCGGCAGGTCCGCGAGCCGCCCGACGGCGACCACCTCCTTCGCGTAGTCGAGCGGCATGCGCTGCCGGAAGAGCACCGGCGTGATGGCGTTGGTGGTGACGTTGCCGATCATCACCGTGTGGCCGTCGGGGCGGGAGCGCGCCATCGCCTCGATCGCGATGATGCCGGCGGCGCCCGGGCGGTTCTCGACCACGAGCGGCTGGCCGAGCTGGCGGCGCATCTCCTCGCCGAGCAGGCGCGCGACGATGTCGGTCGCGCCGCCGGGCGCGTAGGGCACGATGACGCGGATGGGGCGCGAGGGGAAACGTTCCCCAGGCGGCTGGCCCTGCGCCCGCGCCGCGCGGGGCAGGGCGGCAAGGCCCGCGGCCGCCGCCAGCAGGCTTCGCTTCGTGATCGTCATGGCGTATCCTCCCGGTGCGGGCGCCGGTCTCCGGCGCCGCGTTGCGGGACGACTGTAATCACGGCGCGGAAGCGCCGGTAATCATCTGATCTGTGGCGCGGCATCAGCGCCACTGATGCCGCCGAGGCGCGGCGCGCCGAGCGCGTCGGCGAGCCGGTCGAGCTCCGCGCGCAGCGGCGGCGGGATGGGGACGCCCCGCGCCGCGCGCTCCTCGCGGCGCAGGTGGCTCTGCTCGCCGGGGAGCCAGATGCGCTCGACGCCGGGAAGACGCGCCGAGCCGCGGATGTCGCGCACCAGCGCATCCACCCGGCGCTTGAACGCCGCCACCTCGCCGAAGGCGGCGATGTCGATGGCGAGGATCGCCTGCCCGGTGTTGGTGGGGGTGGTGTCGTCGGCGTTGAAGTCCACCACCTCGCGGCCCATCGCGGCGCCGTTCAGCGTGCCGGCGAGCAGGCCGAAGACCAGCGCCAGCCCGTAGCCCTTGTAGCCGCCGATCGGCAGCAGCAGGCCCTCCGCGGCGCGCCTCGGGTCGGTCAGCGGGCGGCCCTCGCGGTCCACCATCCACCCTTCGGGCATCGGCTCGCCGCGCTGCGCCCTGGTCTTCACCTTGCCGTAGGCGGCGACGGTGGTGGCCATGTCGAGCACCACCGGCGGCTCCTCGCCCGCCGGCACGGCGACCGCGATCGGGTTGGTCGAGAGCAGCAGCTCGAGCCCGCCCCAGGGCGGCAGGTGGTTGGCGCTGCCGACCGCGAGGTAGAGGCCGATCATGTCGTGCGCGAGCGCCATGCGCGCGTAGAGCGAGGCGGGACCGGCATGGTTGCCGTTGCGCACGCCGCACCACGCCACGCCCTGGCTGCGCGCCTTGGCGATCGCGGTCTGCGCCGCGACGCGCACGGCGAGGTGGCCGAGGCCGTTGTCGCCGTCCACCAGCGCGCTCGCCGGCCGCTCCGCGACGATGCGGATGCGGGGGCGGAGGTTGATGCCGCCGGCGCGGATGCGGCGGACGTATTGCGGCAGGCGGAAGACGCCGTGGCCGTCGGCGCCGATCAGGTCGGCCTCCGCCATCAGACCGGCGACGATCCCCGCGTCCTCCTCCGGCACGCCGGCGGCGGCGAGGACGCCGGCGATGAAGCGGCGGAGCGCCGCGCCGGGGACGCGGAGGGCGTCGCCGCTCACCGCGCCACCATGTCGAGGCGGAGCGCGTCGTGCGCGGCGGTGTGCACGGAGACGCCGGTGCCGGCGGACTGCACGTCGCCGCTGACGAGGTGGAGCCGGTCGCCCAGCACCGCGCCGGCCAGGCCGTGGCGCGGCACGGGCATGGAGGGCAGCACGTGCCAGCGGTTGGCGGCGGGCTCGTAGGCCTCGACGGCGCGGAAGGTCGCCATCAGGCGGGCGTCCTGGACCTCGCCGCCGGCGACGAGGATGCGCCCGCCATGCACGCCCGCGGCGAAGGCGCTGCGCGGCGTCGGCATGCGCGCGCGCGCCGCGCCCCAGGAGTCGGAGGCGGGGTCGTATTCCTCCACCACGTCGGTGTTGCTCGCGACCGTGATGAAGGCGCCGCCGAGCCGGCCGCCGATGGCGTAGATCCGCCCGCCGACCGCCGCCGCCGCGTGGTGGTTGCGCGGCGTCGGCATCGGGCTGCGCGGACGCCAGGCGTTCGCTTCCGGGTCGTATTCCTCGACGGTGGAGAGGGCGCGGTGCGGCCGGTCGGGCCGCAGGCCGGGCTCCGCGGAGCCGGGGGCGAGACCGGCGCCCCCCACCACGTAGAGCCTGCCGTTCACCGCCGCGGCCGCCGCCGCGCCGCGGCGCGAGGGCATCGGCGCCAGGGCGCGCCAGGTGTCGCCGCGCGGGTCGTACTCCCAGGCGGCATCGGTCGGCACCCAGGAGGGCGGGCGGCCCTCGCCCGGATGGGTGAAGCCGCCGAACGCGTAGATGCGGTCGTTCAGCACCGCGAAGGCCACGTGGTGCGTCGGCACCGGCATCGGCCGCCTGCGGGTCCAGGCGTCGGCGGCGGGATCGTACTCGTACACCAGGCCCTGCGGCCGCCAGCCGGGGGCGAGGCCGCAGAAGACGTAGAGCCGGCCGTTCGCCGCGGCGCCGATCAGCTCCTCGGAGGGTTCCGGGAACGGCGCGAGGCGCTGCCAGGGGCCCGCCTGCGGCGCCGGCGCGGGCTGCGCCAGCGCGCTGCCGGCCCCCGCGCGCCGGACGGCCAGCGCCGCCAGCCCGCCCACGACCGCGGCGCGGCGCCCCGTGAGGAGCCCGGACATTGCGTTCCTCCCTCGTCTGTTCGGAGGCGAGGCTGCGCGGGCGCCGGCCGGTGCGTCAAGCCGGTCGCGCCGCCTCGCCGCGCATCGCGGCCCCGGACCGGCCGCCCGACGTGGCGCGCGCGTCCCGCGCGGGGGCGCGGCGGGGGCGGCGCGGGCAGCCCCTTGGGTTCGGCCGGGCGCGACTCTACCTTCCCGCCGTGCCCGAGAGCTTCCGCGAACTCCGCCTCTTCGTCGCCGCCTACGAGGAGCGCTCCTTCACCGCCGCCGCGGCGCGCGAGAACGCCACCCAGTCCGGCGTCTCCCAGCACATCCGCAAGCTCGAGGACCGCTTCGGCGCGCGCCTGTTCCTGCGCGGCGCCGGGGCGGTGGTGCCCACCCCTGCGGGCGACGACCTCTATCGCCGCGCCGTGGCGCTGCTGCGCGCGCAGGAGGAGGCGGCGCGCGCCGTGCGCGCCCATGCGGGCGGCCTCGAGGGCGAGGTGCGCGTCGGCCTGATGCCGACCATGACGCGCTGCGCGCTCGCGCCGTCGCTGGCGCGCTTCATGGAGCGCCAGCCGAACGTCGCGGTGCGGGTGGTGGAGGCCTACAGCGCGGTGCTGACGCCGCAGGTCCGCGCCGGCGAGCTCGACTTCGCGATCGTGCCCGCCTTCGGCGGCGCCCCGGGCCTGCGCGTGCGCCCCTTCCTGAGCACGCCGGAGGTGCTGGTCTCGCGCCTCGATTCCGGCCTGCCGCATCTCGGCGGCGTGCGGCTGCGCGACCTCGGGCCGCTGCGCCTGGTGGTGCCGGGCCCGCGCAACACGCGGCGGCAGACCATCGAGACCTACCTCACCTCGAACGACGTGCCGGTGGAGCGGCTGGCGGAGCTGGACGCCATGCTCGGCACGCTCGACCTGGTGGCGAGCACGGGCTGGGTGACGATCCTGCCGGGGATCATGATGGCCTCCGAGGCGGGCGCGCCGGCGCGGCGGCAGTTCACGGTGAGCCCGCTCGCCGCGCCGCCGCTCGCGCTCGACCTCGTGCTGATCGAGCCGGCGCGGCGCGCGCTGTCCGCCGCCGCCGCCGCCTTCCTCGCGGTGCTCGAGGAGGAGACGGCGCGGCTGAACCGGGTGTGGGACGCCGTCGCAGCCCCCGCCCCCGCCGCTACTTGATCGCCAGCGGGTTGATCGGCGAGCCGGTGCCGCCGGTGATGACGAGCGGCGGGCCGCAGAAGAAGAACTCGTACACGCCGTCCGCGGCGCAGTCGCGCGCGAGCTCGTCGAGCACGAACATCTCGCCCATGGTCAGGCCCATGGCCGGGATCACCACCCAATGCCAGGGCTGCGACACCTCGTCGGTCTCGTTCGGCCTCACCTCCACGCCCCAGGTGTCGGAGCAGATGGCGGCGATCTCCTTCTCGGCGCACCAGTAGCAGTTCTCGAACTTGACGCCCGGCGCGGGGCCGCCGGCGTAGAGGCCCCAGTCGCCCTCCGCCTTGCAGCGCTCCATCTGGCCGGTGCGGATGATGACGAAGTCGCCGCGGCGGATCTCGACCCCCTGCGCCTTGGCGCAGGCGTCGAGCTCCGCGTTCGGGATGCCGTAGCCGTCGGGCAGCCAGTCCACGCCCTTGAAGCGCGCGACGTCGAGCAGCACGCCGCGGCCGACCATCCGGTCCCTGGTGTGCTCGATGCCGAGCACGTGGCACCCGCCGCCGTCCACGCGGCGCGCGTCGCGCCCGCCATAGGCCTTGTCGTCGAGGAAGATGTGGCCGAGCGAGTCCCAGTGCGTCGCCGACTGGATGGGCATGTTGATCGCGTCGTCGGCGTAGAGGAGCTTGGTGGTGTTGTCGAACCGCCCGGCCACCGCGTCGGTGCCGGTGGCGAGCATGGTGTGGATCGGGTTCCAGCGGCCGCCGAACAGGCCGCGCTGCGGGCCGTTGCTGTCGAGCGGCATGCCCATCGCGAACACCTTGCCGCGGCGGATCAGCCGCGCCGCCGCCACGATGTCCTCGGGGGTGACGAAGTTGAGCGTGCCGAGCTGGTCGTCGGGCCCCCAGCGGCCCCAGTTGCTGAGCTTCTCCGCCGCCTCGTAGATGGCGCGCTTGCTCACCCGGATGTCCATGCGTCGCTCTCCGCGTCGTCCTCGCCGACGCAGAGTCGGCCCGGCCTGCGGGGGCGTCAAGCGGGCCGCGGCGCGGCTTGACGCGCCACCGCCACGGCGCATGATCGGCGATGACGGAGCCCGAGAGATGCCCCTTCCCTCCCCGCGACGCGCCCTCATCGCCGGCGGCTCCATGGCCGGGCTGATCGCGGCGCACCTGCTGCTGCGGCGGGGCTGGGACGTGCAGGTGTTCGAGCGGGTGGAGGCGCCCCTGACCAGCCGCGGCGCCGGGATCGTGACCCACCCGGCGCTGTGGCGGGCGCTCGAGGCCTGCGGCCTCGACCCGACGCGCGATCTCGGCGTGGCGGTGCGCATCCGCCGGGTCTTCGGCCGCGACGGCCGGCTGCTGGGCGAGCGCGAGTGCCCGCAGGTCTTCACCGCCTGGGACCGGCTGTTCCGCCTGCTGCGCGACGCCTTCCCGGACGCGCGCTACCACGCCGGCCAGGCGGTCGAGGAGGTCGCGCAGGACGCCGACCGGGTGCGGGCGCGGATCAACGGCGAGACGGTGGAGGCGGCGCTGCTGGTCGGCGCCGACGGCATCCGCTCCACCGTGCGCGGCCTGCTGCTGCCGGAGGCGCAGCCGCGCTACGCCGGCTATGTCGGCTGGCGCGGCCTGATCGCGGAGGCGGCGCTGCCGCCGGCCGTGCACGCCGACCTCTTCGAGGGTATGTGCTTCTGCCTGCCGCCGGGCGAGCAGATGGTGGGCTATCCGGTCGCCGGGCCGGACAACGACCTGCGGCCGGGCCACCGCCGCTACAACACGGTCTGGTATCGCCCGGCCGACGAGGCGAGCGAGCTGCCGGCGCTGCTGACCGACGAGACCGGCCGGCAGCACGAGGGCTCGATCCCCCCGCCCCTGATCGCGCGCGCGACCGTGGCGGCGATGCGGGAGGCGGCGGAGCGGCTGCTGGCGCCGCAATTCGCCACCCTGGTGCGGCTGACGCCGCAGCCCTTCCTGCAGCCGATCTACGACCTCGAGTCGCCGCGCATGGCGCTCGGCCGCGTCGCGCTGATCGGCGACGCCGCCTTCGTCGCGCGGCCGCATGTCGGCGCCGGCGTGACGAAGGCCGCGGAGGACGCCGAGGCGCTGGCCGCGGCGCTGGATGCCGCCGGCGGCGACGTGCCGGCGGCGCTCGCCCGCTTCGAGGCCGCGCGCCTGCCGCGCAACCGGCGCGTGATCGAGCGCGCGCGCGAGCTCGGCCGCTGCATCGCCGCCGCCGGCCGGCCGGCCGACGAGACGGTGCGCGAGCCTTCCGTGCTGATGCGCGACATCGCGGTGGTGGACTTCCTCGACGCGGCGTAGCCCGCGCCCCGCACCGGGCGCGCCCGGTGCGGGACGGCGGCGGTCAGTTCTCGAGGTGGCGCGCCGGCGGCCAGTTGCGCGAATAGACCGGGTTGCGCAGGAACTCCTGCGGGTCGTAGGTCCAGAACTGGCTGACGTCCGCATAGGTCTTGATCACCGTGTTGACCAGCCGCCCGCCCTTGCGTTCGACCCTGCGGATATAGACGTTGCCGACGACGTTGCCGTACTGGTCGAAGCGCACCGGGCCGCGGCAGGTCTCCTCGACGCGATTGGTGCGCAACGCGTTCATGAAGGCCTGCTTGTCCTCGACGCGCCCGTCCACGGCGCGCAGCGCGGCCTCCAGCACCGCGCCGTTGGTGTAGGTGGCGGCGGCGTAGAAGCCGGGGTCCACGCGGTGCTCGCGCCGCATCATCTCGACGAAGCGGCGGTTCACCGGGTTGTCGAGCTCGGCCGAGTACCAGCAGGCGGAGATGATGCCGAGCGCCTCGTTGCCCATGTTCTGCAGCAGCGATTCGTCCACCGCCGTCATGCCGCCGGTCAGCGGGATGCGGCCGCCCAGGCCGTACTCGTGGAACTGGCGGACGAAGCGGAAGCCGTTGGAGCCGGCGAAGCCCATGAAGATGCCGTCGAGGTTCGCCTTGAACTGCGAGATGTAGGTGCCGTAGTCCGGCACGGCGAGCGGCGGCCACAGCTTCTGCACGATCCGCCCGCCGTTGTCCTCGAACACCCGCTGGAACCCCGCCAGCATCTCGTGGCCGTAGGCGATGTCGTCGGCGATCACCGCCGCGCGCCGCCAGCGCAGCTCCTTCGCCGCGTAGTCCGCCATCGGGTGGGCGCACTGGGCGGAGGTGGAGGTGGCGCGGACGAACCAGGGATTGGGGTTGCGCTGCGTCATGTCCTCGGCCGCGGCGACCGAGAGCGTCGGCAGGCCGACCTGGCGGATGTAGTCGTCGATCGCCAGCGCCTCGAAGGCGGCGAGCGGCCCGATGATGCAGTGGACGCGGTTGCGCTCCGCGAGCTCCTGCGTCTTGGTGCGGGCCTGGGCGGGGACGCCGCCGGTGTCGGCGGTGAACAGCTCGACCGGCCGGCCGGCGAGGCGCATGTCGCGCTCCTTCAGGTAGAGCAGCAGCCCCTGCTCCATCTGGATGCCGCCCGAGGCGAGCGGCCCGGTCTTGACCGTCAGGAAGCCGATCCGCACCGCGGCGGGCTGCGCGTGCACCGCGGGCGCGGCCAGCGTGCCGGCCGCGGCCGTGGCGGCGAAGCCCCGCAGCAGCGTCCTGCGTGCGATCTCTGTCATGGACCGATCCTCCTCCCGATGTCTCCCTGCGCCGGCCGGCCAGCCGCCCGGCACGGCAGCTTAGCGATCCTGGCCCGGCACGCGCCGCCGGTCAGCGTGCGGCCGCGGCCCCCTTCTCCGGCACGACGGGCAGCAGCACGAACGGGCGGCGGCCCGGCCCGGCATGCAGCGTCGTCGTGCCGGCGAACAGCTCCGGCGGCCGGTCGCGCGGGTCGTCGTGCAGGAAGGGGCCGCAGCCGGTCAGCTCGTTCTTGAAGTTGGAGAGGCGGCCGCCGCTGCCGCCTGGATAGACGTAGTCCCGCCCCCGCACCGAGAGCCCGATGCGGTAGCCCTGCGGGACGACGATGCAGGTCGGCCAGATCTCGATGTCGAGCTCGTACACCTCGCCCGGCGTCAGCGGCTGCTTCTCGTCGTGCGCGTGGTAGGGGCGCCAGGGCGTGCTCAGCGACGGATCGAGCTTGCGGTGCGAGGCGCGCAGCCAGCCCTGGCCGACCGGGGTGTGCGGGTCGATGGCGCCCTGGAACACCACCTCCTTGAGGTCCGGCGCGAAGACGCGCAGCACCAGGAACAGGTCGGCGTCGGCGGTGGAGGAGGAGACGAAGAGCTTCGCCGCCACCGGCCCGGTGATCTCGGTCTCGCGCTCGAGCGGCGGGGTGAGGAAGGTGAGGCCGTCGCCCGTCGCCGCGAAGCTGACGGCCGCCTCCCCGGCCGGCTCCTCGGGCGAGAGCGTGCCGTCGGCGAGGCCGAGATAGAGCCGCGTCCAGCGGGTGCGGGGGATCGGCCAGTCCTCCTCGGCGCGCGCGACGAAGCGCTCCCCGGGGTGGCGCACCTGCAGCAGCACGCGGGGCTGGCGGTCCCAGCCGTTGTCCAGCCCCTTCAGGAAATGGTCGAAGAAGCGGAGCTGCAGGCCGCGCCCGTAGTCCGTGTAGAAGTGGGTCCAGTGCTCGATGCCGTGCACCTCGAGCCACTTCTGCTTCGAGGCGGCGCGCAGGAAGCCCTCGAAGTTGCCGCGCGGGTGCAGGCCCTGGCCGCCCCAGTTGGCGGCGGACAGGAACGGCACCGTCACCTTGTCCCAGCGCGGCGAGCGTGCCTTGTGGTACTCGTCGTCCAGCGGGTGGGCGAGGATCTCGCGGCCGAGGTCGCAGCGGTTGGCGGCGAGCTGCTCCTCGCTCAGCAGCTCGTCGCCGCAGACGAGCCGGCCGGTGACCCGGCTGCGCCCGCCGCGCTCGCCGCAGCCGTACTGCACCGTCTTCACCTGCATGTCGTACCAGTGCTCCCAGAAGGTGCAGACGATGCCGCCGTGATGCGTCATGTCGCGGTACCAGTCGGCCGCGCCCTCCCAGATGCACATCGCGGCGAGGTGCGGCGGCTGCAGCGAGGCGACATGCCACTGGTTGATGGCGTAGTAGGAGATGCCGTTCAGCCCGACCTTGCCGTTGGACCAGGGCTGGACCCCGGCCCATTCGATGCAGTCGTAGAAATCCTTGGTCTCGCGCGGCGAGAAGTGGTCGATGTAGCCGGGCGAGCGGCCGCAGCCGCGGCTGTCCACGCGCACCACGGCATAGTCGTGCGGCACCCACTTCTCCGGGTCCACCACCTCCCAGCTCTGGTACTTGTTGGAGGAGCCGGCGGTGACGTCGGGGTGCTGCTCGGCCATCCGCTTCCAGGCGCTCGGGTAGCCGTCCTGGAAGGCGAGGCCCTTGGCATAGGGGCCATAGCTGAGGATGACGGGGTAGCGGCCCTCCGGGACCGGCAGGAACACGTCGGCGCGCAGCACCAGCCCGTCGTCCATGCGGATCGGCACGTCCCAGAGGATGCGCATGCCGTCGCGGATCTCGGGCTCGGGCATGCGGAGCGGCGGCGCGATCTCGTTCACGGCGGACGTCCCTCCCAAGGCTTTGGCCGAACGGTAGCCGCGCCGCGCGCGAGCGCCGAATGATCTGTGCTACTGCGCCGGATCAGCTTTCCTGATGCGACGGCGCGTCGCGCGCCACCCCGGCCAGGCGCTCCAGCACCGCGCACACCGCCGCCGTGTCCTGCGGCCCGAGGCCCTGCGCCATCGCCGCGGCGTAGACCGGCTGGGTGGCGCTGAACAGGGGCACCGGGCAGCCCAGCTCGGCCGCGAAGGCGCCGATCACCGCCATGTCCTTCTGCCAGGTGGAGACGCGCATGGTCGGCGGCTCGTAGCGCCCCTCCGCCATCAGCGGCGCGCGCAGCTCGAACACCCGCGAGGTGGCGGCGCCGGAGCCGATCAGCGCGACGAGCCGGCGCGGGTCGAGCCCCGCCTTCATGCCGAGCACCATCGCCTCGGCCGAGGCGACGTTGTGGATCGCCACCAGCAGGTTGGCGACGAACTTCATCTTGCTGCCGTTGCCGTAGGCGCCGAGGTCGTGCACCTCGCGCCCGAAGTCGAGGAACAGGGGCCGCAGCGCCGCGATCGTCGCCGCGTCGCCGCTGGCGTAGATCACCAGGTCGCGCGCCTGCGCCTGCGCGCCGGTGCCGCTGAGCGGGCAGTCGAGCGCGACGTGCCCGGCGGCGGCGAGCGCGCGCTCCGCCGCCAGCTTGTCCGCGAGCGCGAGGGTGCTGGTCTCCACCACCACGCGCCGCGGCAGGCCGGCGCCGGAGAGCGCCGCCACGGTCGCGGCCAGCGCCTCGCCGCTGGGGAGGCTGGTGATGAGGACCGGCGCCTCGCGCGCGAGGGCGACCGCGTCGGCGGCGGTCTCCACGCCCGCGGCGGCCAGCTCGGCGCGGCGCTCGGGTGCGATGTCGAAGCCCAGCACGCGCCAGCCCGCCGCCCGCAGGTTGCGCGCCATCGCCCCGCCCATGATGCCGAGCCCGATCACGCCCACCACGCCCTTCATCGCGTTCTCTCCTCCGCGTCCTTCTTGCGCGAGTGTGGCGCGGCGCGCGCGCGCCGTGAACCGCGCACGGGGGGCCTTGGCAGCGGCCGGGATCGTGCTACCGAGACGGGAGCAAGGTCGGGGGGAACGCAGGGCATGGCACGCATCGGCATCGCCGGTCTCGGCCGCATGGGCAGCGCGATCGGCGCGCGGCTGCTCGAGCTCGGCCACGAGCTCACCGTCTGGAACCGCACGCCGGAGAAGGCGCGCCCGCTCGCGGAGGCCGGCGCGGCGGTGGCGCCGACGCCGGCGGCGCTGGCCGGACGGGCGGAGGCGATCATCACCATCCTGACCGACGCCGCGGCCATCGAGTCCGTCTATGGCGGCGCGGAGGGGCTGCTCGCCGCCGATCTCTCCGGCAGGCTGGTGATCGAGATGAGCACCGTGCGGCCGGAGACCGAGGTCGCGCTGGCCGGGCGCGTGCGCGCCCGCGGCGGCGCCTTCGTCGAGTGCCCGGTCGGCGGCACCACCGGGCCGGCGCGGCAGGGCAAGCTGCTCGGCCTCGCCGGCGGCGAGGCGGCGGACGTCGCCCGGGCGCGGCCGCTGCTCGAGCAGATGTGCCGGCGCGTCGAGCATGTCGGGCCGGTGGGCGCGGGCGCCAGCATGAAGCTCGCGATCAACCTGCCGCTCCTCGTCTTCTACCAGGCGCTGGGCGAGGCGCTGACCCTCTGCCGCCATCTCGGCCATGACCCGGCCTGGCTGATGGAGCTGTTCGCCGACACCTCGGGTGGGCCGAACGTGCTCAAGGTGCGCGGCCCCGCCATCGCCAGGGCGCTGTCCGGCGAGGACCCGCAGCCGCCGAGCTTCGACATCGACTCGATCCGCAAGGACCTGCGCACCATGCTCGCGGAGGCCGAGGCGCGCGGGGCCGACCTGCCGCTGGTGCGCCGCACGCTGGCGATCTACGACGAGGCGGCCGCCGCGGGCTGGGGCCGGCGCGACGGCGCCGCGCTGCCGTCCTGGTGGCCGGGCCGCACCGCCCGCTGACCATCCCGCGATCCGACCCTTGCGCGACCGGAGGATGCCATGCCCAGCCTCACCCTCGCCCAGGCCAACACGATCATCGCCGCCGCGCTCGCCAAGGGGCGGGCGCTGAAGCTCGCGCCGCTGACCGTGGTCGTGCTCGACGCCGGCGGGCACCTCGTCGCCGCGCAGCGCGAGGACCGCTCCGGCATCCTCCGCGTGCAGATCGCGACCGCGAAGGCCTACGGCGCGCTCGGCATGGGCTGCGGCTCGCGCGAGCTGTTCGAGCGGGCGACGAAGACGCCGGCCTTCATCACCGCCCTCGGCCCGGTCAGCGAGGGGCGCATGATGCCGGTGCCGGGCGGCGTGCTGGTGCTCGACGCGCAGGGCGAGGTGCTGGGCGCGGTCGGAATCTCCGGCGACGCGTCCGATCGCGACGAGGAGTGCGCGCTGGCCGGCATCGCCGCCGCGGGGCTGAAGGCCGCGACCGGCATCCCGGGCGCCTGAGCGGCCAGGACGCACGGCGGCCCGGCCGCTGCGCCGAGACGACAGACCGAAGGAGAAGCGCCGATGACCGAGACCTGGGTGCAGGCGAAGGGCGCGCGGCTCTACGCGCGCGCCGACGGGCGGGAGGACGCGCCCGCGATCCTGCTCTGCAACAGCCTCGCCTCCGACCACACGATGTGGGACGCGCAGGTGCCGCTGCTTTCCGCCCGCTATCGCGTGCTGCGCTACGACCGGCGCGGGCACGGCCGGAGCGAGGCGCCGGAGGGTCCCTACAGCCTGCCGATGCTGGTCGCGGACGCGCTCGCGGTGCTCGACCGCTTCGGCGTGCGGCGTGCCGCCTTCATGGGCCTCTCGCTCGGCGGCATGACCGGCATCGGCCTCTGCCTCGCGCACCCCGAGCGGGTGGAGCGCCTCGTCTGCTGCGACTGCCGCGCCGACGCGCCGGAGCCCTTCCGCGCGAGCTGGGACGAGCGCATCGCGACGGTGCGCGCGGGCGGCATGCAGGCCGTGCTGCAGCCGACCATCGAGCGCTGGCTGCGGCCGGCCTTCCGCGAGGCCGACCCGGCGGCGGTGCGGCGCGTCGAGGCGATGATCCTCGGCACCCCGGTCGCGGGCTACGAGGGCTGCGCGCGGGCGATCCAGGGCCTCGACTACTTCAAGGACCTCGGCCGGATGCGCGTGCCGACGCTGTACGTCACCGGCGAGTTCGACGCCGGCGCGCCGCCCGAGGTGATGCGGGCGATGGCGGAGGCGACGCCGGGCGGCCGGCTCGCGGTGGTGCCGGGCTCGCACCACCTGCCCAACATCGACAACGAGGCGGGCTTCGCCGCGGCGATCGGGGAGTTCCTCGGCCTGCGCTAGGGCCGTTCCCGCCCGGCCGCGCGCGCTCCGCCGGCGCCGCCCGGCGCCGGCGGCGCCGGTTCGCGCCCCGGCCGTCCGCGATCGGTGCCGGGGCGGACCGCGGGCGGCTGCAGAGAGCCGGGAGCGCGAATCCGCACGACAGACAACGCGGCGGAGCCGTCGCCGCGCGCGCGGCCGAGCGGAACCGGCGCTAGACCGAGCAGTAGCGCTCCTGGATCGCCTCGTCGGCGAGCAGCTCGGCGGCCGGGGCGTGGTGCACGACCACGCCCTGGTCCAGCACGTAGGCGCGGTCGGCGAGGCCGAGCGCGAGCTCGACGTTCTGCTCCACCAGCAGGATCGTCGTGCCCTCGTCGCGCATGCGCCGGAACATCTCGAACATCTCGTCCACCAGCACCGGCATGATGCCCTCCGACGGCTCGTCGAGCATCACCAGCTTCGGGCCGGAGATCATGGCGCGGGCGATGGCGAGCATCTGCTGTTCGCCGCCCGAGAGGGTGACCGCGACCTGATCCAGGCGCTCCTTGAGCCGCGGGAAGGCGGCGGTCGCGCGCTCGATCCGCTCCGCCTCGTGCCGGCGTCCCTCCGGCGAGGCGACCAAGCCGAGGCGCAGGTTGTCGCGCACCGAGAGGCCGGGGACGATGCGCCGCTCCTCCGGCACGTAGGCGAGGCCGAGGGCGAAGCGCGCGTGGGCGGGGCGGTGCAGGATCTCCTGGCCCTCGAAGACGACGCGGCCGCGGCGCTTCTCGATCAGGCCCATGACGGACTTGAGCGTGGTGGTCTTGCCCGCGCCGTTGCGGCCGATCAGGCAGACGATCTCGCCCCGGTTCACCTCGAGCGAGACGCCCTGCAGGACATGGCTCGGCCCGTACCAGGCGTGCAGATCCTCGATGCGCAGCATCGCCTCAGTGCTCCCGCTGGCCGAGATAGACGCGCCGGACCGTCTCGTCGCGGCGGATCTCGTCGGGCGTCCCCTCGGCGAGCAGCTCGCCGTGGTGCAGCACCAGCACGCGGTCGCTGATGCCCATCACCAGCTTCATCTTGTGCTCGACCAGGATCACCGTGCGCTCGCGGGCAAGGCGGAGGATCAGCTCCATCATCGCCCGCGTCTCCTCCGGGCTCATCCCCGCGGTCGGCTCGTCGAGCAGCAGCAGGCGCGGCTGGGCGGCGAGCGCCATGCCGATCTCGAGCGCGCGCTGCTCCCCGTGCGCGAGCGCCGAGGCGGCGCGGTCGCGCCGCGCCCAGAGCCCGACGGTGGCGAGGATCTCGCCCGCCTGCTCGACCAGCCCTGTCATGCGCGCGCGCGGGCGCCAGATGTCGTAGCGGCTGACGCGCGCCTGGAGCGCGATGCGGACGTTCTCGAGCGCGGAGAGCTCGGGGAATACGTTGGTGATCTGGAAGGACTTGGCGATGCCCATGTGGGCGAAGCGGTGCTGCGGCAGGCCGGTGATGTCGCGCCCCTCGAACAGCACGCGGCCCTCGCTCGGCGGGAAGGCGCCGGAGAGGATGTTGAAGTAGGTGCTCTTGCCGGCCCCGTTCGGACCGATGATGGCGGTGAGCGCGCCGGCGCGGAACTCCGCGCTGACGCCCTTCAGCGCCGTGAAGCCGCCGAAGCGCTTGCCGAGGTTCTCCGTGCGCAGGATGACCTCGCCGCCGCCCGCGCTCATCGCCCGCCTCCCGCGGCCCAGTGCAGGATCGAGCCCCAGATCCCGCGCGGGAAGAACAGCACGCAGAGCACGAACACCGCCCCGACCACGAGCTGCCAGTGCACGGTCCAGACCGAGACGATGCTCTCCAGCAGCAGGAACACCGCCGCGCCGACGAAGGGGCCGAAGAAGGTGCCCATGCCGCCGAGCAGGCACATCATCACGGCGAGGCCCGAGGTCTCGATCGCCATGGACTCGATCGGCACGATCGAGAGGTGCAGCGCGTTCAGCGCCCCGGCGAGCCCGCAGAAGGCCCCGGACAGGACGAAGGCGAGCAGGCGCGTGCGCGTCACGTCGTAGCCGCAGGCCCGCGCCCGCGCCTCGTTCTCCCGCACCGCCTCGATCACCGCGCCGAAGGGCGAGGCGAGGATGCGCGAGAGCAGCCACAGCGCGAGGACGACGAAGGCGGCCACCACGTAGTAGCGCGTCCGCGGGTCGAGGAAGTCGAGCGTGGCGGGGCCGAGCGCGATCGCCTTCAGGTCCACCCCGCGCAGCCCGTTCTCGCCCCCGGTCCAGTCGGACGCCTGGTAGAAGATGTAGTAGAAGCACTGCGCCAGCGCGAGCGTCACCATCGAGAAGTAGATGCCGCGCGTGCGCACCGCGAGCGCGCCGACGATCGCCGCGATGGCGACGGCGCCGGCGATGCCGGCCGGGATCGCCACCCACCATGGCGCGCCGAAGTGCACGATGGCGATGCCGCAGAGATAGGCGCCGCCTCCGAACAGCGCCGCATGGCCGAAGGAGAGCAGGCCGAGGTAGCCGAACATCAGGTTGAAGCCGAGGGCGTAGAGCCCGTGGATCAGGATGTTCACCGCCAGCGCCTCGAACGGCGCGACCAGCGGGAAGACGGCAAGGAACGCCGCCGCGGCGAGCACGCGGTGACGCTCCAGCGCCCCGCTCAGGGCGGCGCGGGGGGCGGCGGGCTCGGCAGTCGTCGCGTGGGCCATCGTCGGCTCAGCTCAGCAGGCCGGGGCGGCCGAACAGGCCCTGCGGCCGCACCAGCAGCACCACGGCCATCAGCGCGAAGATCGAGACCTTGGCCATCTCCGGCACGAACAGAGAGGTCAGCGCCACCGTCACCCCCACCAGCAGCCCCGCCACCACCGCGCCGAGCAGCGACCCCATGCCGCCCACCACGGTGACGACGAAGGCCTCCGCCAGCACCGGCCCGCCCATCTCTGGGCTCACGCCCTGCAGCGGCGCCGCCAGCAGTCCCGCGAGCCCGGCGATGCCGGTGCCGAGGCCGAACACCAGGAGCCAGACGCGCGAGACGTCCACGCCGAGCACGCGCACGATCTGCGGATCGCGCGCGCCGGCGCGGATGATCAGGCCGTAGCGCGTGCGCTCGAGGAACAGCCAGAGGCCGAGCAGGATCGCCGCGGTGGCGCCGATGACGAACAGCCGGTAGGTCGGGAAGAAGCCGATGCCGATGTCGGTCGCCCCCTGCAGCGACTCCGGCGTGTCGAAGGGCAGGCCGAGCGTGCCGAAGGCGATGCGGATGCCCTCCACCATCATGTAGGCGAGGCCGAAGGTGAGCAGCAGCGGGTAGTCTATGCCGCGCCCATAGAGCGGGCGGATCAGGAAGCGCTCGACCAGCAGGCCGAAGGCGCCGACGATCAGCGGCACGGCGATGAGGCTCGCCCAGAAGCTCGCCCCGCGCGCGGCGAGGAACACGCCCGCATAGGCGCCGAACATGAAGAAGGCGCCGTGCGCGAAGTTCACCACCGTGAGCATGCCGAAGATCAGCGACAGGCCGATCGCCAGCAGCACGTAGATGGCCCCCAGCGCCACGCCCGCAAAGAGCTGCAGCGCCAGCAGGTCGAAACCGAGCGTTCCCACCCGCGTCGCTCAGCCGGCGTGGCCGAGCTCGGCGCAGGTGCGCAGGTTGGCCTCGTTCGGCTCCTCGATGTGGACGATGTTGAACACGTCGTTCTCGTCCTTCATGTCGCGCGACTTCGATTCGACGATCAGCACCGACTGCACCGACTGGTGGTCGCAGCGGCGGTAGTACTGCGGCCCCTTGTAGTAGTCGTAGCGCAGGCTGCGCATCGCCTCGATCACCTTGTCGGTGTCGGTCGAGCCTGCCAGACGGCACGCCTCCAGCAGCGTGCGCACGCCGCCGTAGCCGAGCGCGCCGTAGTCGGTCGGCACCGCGCCGTTGTGCATGCGGCGGAACTTGTCGTTGAACGCCTTGGCCGAGGGCACCGTGTCCTCCAGGCGCCAGTAGTAGGAGGTGCCGCCGACCACCCCCTCGAAGGCCTGCGGCCCGGCGGCGACGCGGGCGCTGTAGAGGAGGACGGGCGCGACGATCTTCATGCTGCGCTTGAGCCCGAAGTCGGTCGCCTGGCGCATGGTGATCTGCTGGTCGCGGCCGAAGTTGATCGCGATCAGCAGGTCCGGCCGCAGCGCCTGGATGCGCGGCAGCAGCGTCGAGAAGTCGGTCTGCCCGATCGGGTGGCGGATGTCCGCGAGCACCTGGATGCCGAGCGGCGCGCCGGCGCGCTGGAAGCCGCGCACCATCTCGTGCCCGTAGGCGTAGTCGGCGGTGAGGAACACCACCCGCTTGCCGAAGCGGGAGAAGACGTAGCGCCCGACCGCGCCTGCGGTCATGTGCGGGTTGAGCGCCTCGTGGAAGGTGTAGGGCGACCAGTCGGAGGCCTCGTTGATCGCGTCCGACTGGCTGATCGAGTTGAAGATCACCCGCCGCGCCTTGGTGACGTTGTTGACCGCGAGCTGCACCGAGGCGGAGAGCGAGCCGACGATGAAGTTCACCCGCTCGCGCTCGATCAGCTCCAGGGTGCGGGTCGCGGCCTCGCCCGGGTTGAGGCGGTCGTCGCGCGGCAGCAGCTCGGCCCGGCGGCCGTTCAGACCGCCCGACTCGTTGAACTCGGCGATCGCCACCTCGGCGGCGCGCACCTGGTTCTGCGCCTCGGTGGCGTAGGGCCCGGTGAGCGGCACCGGGAAGCCGACGCGGATCGGCCCCTCCTGCGCACGGAGGACATTGATCCGGAAGGGCGAGGCGGCCAGGGCGGCGCCGGCGGCGGCCGCGGCGAGGGCACGGCGGCGGGTGGTGGCGGTCATGGACGATCTCCCTGCGCGTTGCATCTTTCGTGGGCGCGGACGATAATTTGACGGGCTCGCGAGCGCAACGGGGGCTCGCGCATTCGGCCCGCAAAACGAAGGAGCACGAGATCATGCCGCTCGGCCGGCTCGACCACTACTCGATCCGCACCACGCGGCTGGAGGAGACCCGCCGCTTCTACGTGGACGTGCTCGGCCTCGAGGTCGGGCCGCGGCCGGAGTTCCGCTTCCCCGGCGTATGGCTCTACAACGGCGGCATCGCCGTGGTGCACGTGGTCGGCATCGACCCGAACGACCCCCAGGGGCTGATCGAGTACCTCGGCGAGAAGGGGATGGCGGCCGAGCCGGGCACCGGCACCATCGACCACGTCGCCTTCGTCGCCGAGGACGTGGAAGGCATGCGCGCCCGCTTCCGCGCCGCCGGCGTGCCGTTCCGCGAGCGCACCGTGCCCGGCCTGAACCTGCACCAGATGTTCCTCGAGGACCCGAACGGGGTGACGATCGAGCTCAACTTCCCGACCTGAGGGCCGCGCCCGGCCCGCGCGGGGCAGGCGGCGCTACGCCTTGATCCCGTGCAGGCCGTGCGAGGCGTCCTTCACGGTGAAGAACACCACGTCCCGGTCCTCGCCCGCCCGGCCGGAATGGACCACGTCCGCCGGGATGTAGAGCACCGAACCGGCCGGCACCTCGCAGGGCTGCCCCCCGACCACGGCGCGGAAGGTGCCCTCCAGCACGTAGATCCACTGCTCGTTGGGGTGCGAGTGCGGCTCCGCCCCGGTGCCGGCGGCCATGCGCATCAGGGCGACGATCATCCGCTCGCCCTCGACGCAGGTGCCGACGGCGGAGGAGTAGTCCGGCCCGCCGAGGATCCGGTTCAGCTTCGCCATCTCGAACACGTGCTCGCCCGGCTGGGCGCGCACGGCGCCCGGCGTGCGCGCGGCGGGGCGCGTCGTCGTCTCGGACATCTCCTCCTCCCTCCCCGGCTCAGATGCGGTGGCCGACGCCGGCGACCACGCCCTTGGCGCTGACCAGTTCCGTGTCCTCGATCATGCGCACCGAATGCGGCACACCGGGCGGGACGTGCACCGCCATGCCGGGGCCGATCTCGTGCTCCACGCCGTCCAGGATGAAGCGCGCGCGGCCCTTGAGCACCAGGATGATCTGCTCCTGCGGGTGCGCGTGGGTGGTCGCGCCCTCGCCCGCCTTGTAGCTCAGCACGCCGAGCTCGATCTGCTCGCCGGTGATCAGCGGGCCGAAGGCGGTGGAATGCTTGGGCGTGACGTATTCGGCCTTCAGCTCCTTCAGGCTGTAGACGGGCATCGCCGCTCCCCCTCATTCCGCGGCGGCACGCGCGCCCGCGCCGATCGCCGCGTTCACCTTCGGCAGCACCTTCTCCGCCAGCAGGATCATGGAGCGGCGGCCGAGCTCGCGGTCCGCCCAGTCCTTGCCGGCATAGAGCAGAGTGCCGAACTCGCCCACCTGCTCGCGGAAGGCAAGCAGCTTCTCCGCCACCATGTCCGGCGTCCCCCAGATCACCAGGCGGTCGAGCACGTAGTCGAGCGTCACCGCCTCGTCCGGCATGTCGCGTCGCTCCTTGAACAGCTCCCCCCGCCCGTTGCGCACCAGCTTGGTGAGCAGCGACCGGTAGTAGTGGCGGTAGGGGCTCTGCGGGCCGAGCGCGTATTCGCGCGCCGTCGCCAGGTCCTCGCAGACGAACACGCTCTTCGCCACGCGCCAGTTCGCGGGGTCGGCCGGGCGCCCGGCGCGCTCGCAGCCCTCGACGTATCTCGGCCAGTGGCTCTTCACCCAGACCGGCATCAGGAAGTTGGCCGAGATCGGATCCCAGCCGCGCGCCGCCGCCTCCGTCACGCCCTTGGAGAAGGGGGCGACGGCGGTCACCACGATCGGCGGGTGCGGCCGCTGCAGCGGCCTCGGGATGATGCCCTGGCCGATCTCCGGCAGGAAGGTGCGCTCGGTGGTGACGCCCCAGTACTTCCCCTTCAGCGCGTAGGGCGGGTCCCTGGTCCAGAGGTCGAGGATCATGTTGATGCCCTCGACGAACATCGCGTTGCGGTCGGCGTCGAGGTTGCCGAACGCCTCCGCGTCCGACAGCAGGCCGCCCGGGCTGATGCCGAGCAGGAACCGCCCGTCCAGCAGGTGGTCGAGCATCGCCGCCTGCGCCGCCACCGCCGCCGGGTGGCTGTTCGGGATGTTCACCGTGCCGGTGCCGAGTTTCATGCGCTTCACCCGGCCCGCCAGGGTGGCGAGGAACATCATGCAGGAGGTGATGTTCTCGGCGAGGTCGGTCACGTGCTCGCCGCACAGCCCCTCGACGAAGCCGAGCTCGTCGGCGAGCAGGAAGGCCTCCTGGTCCTCGCGCAGGGACTGGCGCCAGTCCTTGCCGAGGGGGTGGATCGGCATGGTGAAGAAGCCGAGCTGCACGAGAGGGATCTCCGCTCTGTCAGGAAGGAAGGCGCGTCACGGGGCGAGCCGCACCAGGGCGCCGGTCGCGACCGAGCGCGCCACGGCCTCCAGCACCGCGACGTTGCCGATCTTCTCGGCGTCGGTGAACGGGTACTCGGCCTCGCCGCGCACCGCGCGCGCGAAGGCCTGCAGGTTGAGCAGCACCGCGTTCTCCCAGGCGAACTCCTCCGTCTCCGGCGCGCCGCCGCGGCGCTGCACGGTGAGCGTCGCGGGGCCAGGCGTGTCGGGATGCGTGGCGTTGCGGATCTCCGCCCAGCCCTCGCTGCCGAAGACGCGGAAGCCGATGTAGAGCGGCGTCTCCAGGATGGCGCTGGCGAAGGCGGTGGCGCCGGAGGCGAGGCGGAGCTGCACCGAGACGAGGTCGCCGTTCGGCCGCTCGGAGACGAGGCGCGCGGCCGCCGCGTACACCTCCGTCGCCGGGCCGGCGAGCTCGAGGAAGGCGTCGGTCAGGTGCACGCCCATGCCGGTGAAGGCGGCCGGGTTCCTCGGGTCGGCGCGCCAGTCGCCCGGCCGGATGTGGCGCAGCTTGTCGTGGCTGAAATTCGCCTCGAGGTGCAGGATCGTCCCCAGCCGCCCCTCGCGCAGCATCGCCCGCAGCCGCCGCATCGCCGGCTCGAAGCGCCGCTCGTGGCCGACGCCGAGCACCACGCCCGCGGCGCGGCAGGCGGCGACGCTCGCCTCGGCGTCGGCGCGCGTCATCGCCAGCGGCTTCTCGCAGAACACGTGCTTGCCGGCGCGGGCCGCGGCCAGCACCTGGCCGGTGTGCAGGTCCTGCGGCGTGCACAGGATCACCGCGTCCACCTCGGGGTCGGCGAGCGCCTCCTCCAGCGCCGCGGAGAGCGGCAGGCCGTGCTCCCGCGCGAAGGCCTCGTGCGCCGCCCGGTCCGGGTCCACCGCGCGCACCACGCGGATCTCGCCCGATCCCGCGAGGCTCCGCGTGATCTGCCGCCCCCACCAGCCCAGGCCCACGACCGCGGCGCGGATCATGCCCCCTCCCTCTCCCCTCTGGCCGCGGCGAGCGGCGGCCCCGGCAGCCGGTAGCGGCCGCCGAGGAACAGCAGCGGCTCGCCCTCCTCGCGGTGGCTCGCGCGCAGGACGCGCCCGATCAGGACCACGTGGTCGCCCGCCTCCACCGCGCGCTCGGTACGGCACTCGAAGCGGGCGAGGCAACCCGGCAGCAGCGGGCTGCCGCCCAGGCCCTCCGCCCAGCCGAGCCCGGCGAACTTGTCCGCGCCGCCCGGCGTGGCGAAGCGCACCGACAGCGCCGCCTGGTCCGCCGCCAGCACGTTCACCGCGAACCAGCCGGCGGCGAGGAAGACGGGCCGCGTCGAGGAGCGCAGGTCGAGGCACCACAGCAGCAGCGGCGGCTCGAGCGAGACCGAGGTGAAGGAGTTCGCGGTCACGCCGACCGGGGCGCCGGCGGGCCCCGGCGCGCGCGCCGTCACCACCGTCACGCCGGTCGCGTACCGGCCGAGCGCCCGGCGCAGCGCGCGCGGATCGGGCGGCGCCGCCGCGACGTCCTCCGGCCCGGGCCCGGCCGATCCGGCGCACTCCTCCTGCAGGGTGGCGTCCAGCTTCATCCGCGCGTCGTCCCCTCCCGGGTCGCGGCCGGG
This sequence comes from Caldovatus aquaticus, assembly GCF_019458025.1. Taxonomy (GTDB): domain Bacteria; phylum Pseudomonadota; class Alphaproteobacteria; order Acetobacterales; family Acetobacteraceae; genus Caldovatus; species Caldovatus aquaticus. The sequence continues at coordinate 144,847 of NZ_JAHZUY010000001.1, forward strand.
CCGGACCCGGGCGGGACCATGCGCAGGACGACGGGATTGCGGAAGCAATTTGATCTACTGCCCGCCATCAGGGGCCGTGATGCGCCGGGACTGGCCGGCGGCGCCGGGGCGCGGCTGGAGCCGTTTCCGCTCGGCCGCGCGCGCGGCAACGGCTCCGGCGCGTCGTCCGGCAGGCGGATCCATGCACCCGGCTGTTCCCAGCCGCCCGCGATCCGCTCTACGCTCGGCAGCCCAGGGAAGGAAACGCACGGAGCACCGCATGACGCTCACCCGCCGCGCCGCGCTCGGCGTCGCCGCCGCCTCGCTGGCCGCCCCCGCGGTCCGCGCGCAGACCGCGCGGTTCCCCGAACGCCCGGTGGAGCTGGTGGTCGGCTTCGCCGCCGGCGGCGGCACCGACATCACCATCCGCACCTTCGCCCGGTTCCTCGAACCGCGCCTCGGCGGCCCCGTCGTCGTCATCAACCGCCCCGGCGCCGGCGGCGAGGTGATGATGGCCTCCGTCGCCCGCGCCCGGCCGGACGGCCACACGCTCGGCGTCGTCACCATGCCCGGCCTGCTCACCATCCCGATCGAGCGGACCGCGCAGTTCCGGCTCGAGGACTTCGCCGCCGTCGCGCTGATCGCCACCGACCCGAACGCGATGACGGTGCATGCCCAGAGCCCCTACCGCACCGTCCAGGAGCTGATCGAGGCGGCGCGGCGCGAACCGGACCGGCTGAACTTCGCCTCCTCCGGCATCGGCTCGGACGACCACCTGCAGCTCGTGCTGCTGCAGCAGGCGGCCGGCATCCGCATGACGCACGTCACCTATCCCGGCTCCGCCCAGGTGCGCTCGGCGCTGCTCGGACGCCAGGTGGACGTGGTCGGGATGAACGTCGGCGAGATCATGGGCGCGCCGGAGAACATGCGCATGCTGGTGCAGGCCGGCCCCGCCCGCTCGCGCTTCGCCCCGCAGGTGCCGACCTTCCGCGAGCTCGGCCTGCCGATCGAGATGGCCTCCGACCGCGGCGTGGTCGCGCCCGCCGCCACGCCGCCCGCGGTGCTCGCGCGGCTGCGCGAGGCCTTCGGCGCCGCGGCGCAGGATCCGGAATTCGCCCGCGCGCTGGAGGCGCAGTTCACGGAGGTCCGCTACATCCCCGGCGAGGCCTGGGGCGAGCAGCTGCGCGCGCTGCGCGAGAGCTACCGCGCCCTGTGGGAGCGCGCCCCCTGGCGGGAGCGCTGAGCGACCGCCGGCCCGGCGTCCCGCGCCGGGCCGGACGCCGGAGCCGGTTCGCGCGTCCGGCGCGCCCGGCCGTCCGTGACCGCCCCTAGATCCGCCCCAGCGCGGCGAGGATCCGCGCCGGGGTGAAGGGCTGCGCGAGCACGCGCGCCCCGAAGGGACGCAGCGCGTCGTTGATCGCGTTCTGCACCGCCGCCGGCGCCCCCGCCGTCCCCGCCTCGCCCGCCCCCTTGGCGCCGAGCGCGCTCTCGCGCGTCGGCGTCTCGACGTGGCCGACATGGATGTCGGGCATCTCGCCGCTCATCGGCACCAGGTAGTCGGCGAGGCTGCCCGAGAGGAGCTGGCCCTCCGGCGAATAGACGCAGTGCTCGAACAGCGCGCCGCCGATGCCCTGCACCACGCCGCCGCGGATCTGCTCCTCCACCAGCATGGGGTTGATCACCGTGCCGCAGTCCTCGACGCACCAGTGGCCGAGGAGGCGGACGAAGCCGGTCTCGACGTCCACCTCGAGGTAGCTCGCCTGCGCGCCGTTGGTGAAGCAGAAGGGATACTCCTTCGGCGTCCAGTGGCGCGTCGCCACCAGCTCGCGCGGCAGGTCCCGGGGCAGGGTGTCGCCGCGGAAATAGACGACGCGGCCGAGCTCCTCGAGCGGCAGGCGCTCCGCGCCGCTCGCGCGGTCCACGACGACGCCGCCGCGGATGTCGAGCGTCTCCGGCCGCGCCTGCAGCATCGCGCCGGCGACGGCGAGGATGCCCTCCTTCAGCGCGAGTCCCGCCTGCAGCATCGCCTCGCCGCCGATCCCGGCGCCGCGGCTGGCCCAGGTGCCGCCGCCGTAGGGCGTCACCTCGGTGTCGCCGGTGACGACGCGCACGCGCTCGACCGGCACGCCGACGGCGGTGGCCGCGATCTGCGCCAGGATCGCCTCGGTCCCCTGCCCCTGCTCGGTCACGCCCGAGGCGACCGCGAGCGAGCCGTCCGGGTCGAGCCGCACCGTCGCGCCGTCCATCGCCGAGATGCGCGCGCCGCCGATGCCGTACATGAAGGGCGAGGGGTTGGTCAGCTCGATGAAGCAGGCGAGGCCGATGCCGCGATGGATGCCGTGCTTGCGCAGCTCCGCCTGCTCCGCGCGCAGCCGCTCGTAGTCCATCATCTCGAGCAGCCGCGCCAGGCACTTGTGGTGCGACAGCGCCTCGAAGCGCATCCCGGAGAGCGAGGTGCAGGGATAGGCGTCGTCGGGGATCAGGTTGCGCCGCCGGATCTCGGCGGGGTCCATGCCGATCGCCTCGGCCGCCAGGTCCACCAGCCCCTCGGTCACCGCGGTCGCGATCGGGTGGCCGACGGCGCGGTACTGGCAGGTCGGCGTCTTGTTCTGGAACACCACCGTGGTCTTCGCGCGGTAGCCCTTCAGCACGTAGGGCCCGCCGCAGAGGTTCACCACCTGGTTGCCCTCGACCGCCGAGGTGCGCGGATAGACCGAATACGGGCCGATGCCGGTGAGGTCGTCCACCTCCATCGCCAGCAGCGTGCCGTCGCGGCGCACCGCCGCGCGCGCGCGCAGCCGGTGGTCGCGGGCGTGGATGTCGCTGACCATGCCCTCGATGCGGTCGGCGACGAACTTCACCGGCCGTCCCAGCATCTTCGACAGCGCGGCGGTCGCCACCTCGTCCGGATAGACGTGCACCTTGATGCCGTAGGAGCCGCCGACGTCCTTGCACACGACGCGCACCTGGCCCTCGCGCAGCCCGAGATGCCGCGCGAACACCGTCTGCATCATGTGCGGCGCCTGGGTGGACTGGTACACCGTCAGCCGCTCCTCGGCCGGGTTCCAGTCGGCGAGGATGCTGCGCCCCTCCAGGCAGACGCCGGTGTGGCGGCCGGTGTGGAAGGTGGCCTCCACCACCACCGCCTCCGGATCGGCGAAGGCCGCGTCCGGGTCGCCGCCGACATGCTCGCGCCGGAAGGCGAGGTTGTCGCCGAGATCCGGGTGGATCACCGGCGTCGCCGGATCGAGCGCCGTCTCCATGTCGGTGACGGCGGGCAGCTCCTCCCAGTCCACCCGGATCAGCGCGGCCGCGTCCTCCGCCTCCGCCCGGCTGCGCGCGACGACGGCGCAGACCGGCTCGCCCTGCCAGCAGGCGCGGTCCACCGCCATCGCGTGCTGCGGCGCCGACTTCAGCCCCTTCAGATGGTGCAGCACGCCGACCCAGGGCGTGCAGTGCGCGGCGAGCTCGCGCCCGGTGACGACGCGGATCACGCCCGGCGCCCGCCGCGCCTCCTCCGCGTGGATGGCGAGGATGCGCGCATGCGCGTGCGGGCTGCGCAGGAAGGCGACGTGCGCCATGCGCGGCAGCCGCAGGTCGTCCACGTAGGCGCCGCGGCCGGCGACCAGCCGGCGCGCGTTCGGGCGCGGCACGCTGCGGCCGATGTAGCTGTTCGGGCGGTCGATCTCGGACAGGGGGGAGCCGGTCATCGCGTCCTCACTCCGCCGGGGCGCCGTGCAGCGCCGCCGCGGCCTGTTCCACCGCGTCCACGATCGCGTGATAGCCGGTGCAGCGGCAGTAGTTGCCGCCGAGCCAGTCGCGGATGCGCTCGCGCGAGGGGCGCGGCTCGCGCCGCAGCAGCTCCGCCGCCGCGACCAGCATCCCCGGCGTGCAGAAGCCGCACTGCAGCGCGTTGCGCGCGACGAAGGCCTCCTGCAGCGCGGCGATCTCCCCGGTCTCGGTCAGGCCCTCGATGGTCCAGACCTCGGCGCCGTCGCACTGCGCGGCGAGCATGAGGCAGCCGCGCACGATCTCGCCGTTGACGCGGATCGTGCAGGCGCCGCAGACGCCGTGTTCGCAGCCGACATGGCTGCCGGTGAGGTCGAGCTGCTCGCGCAGGAAGTCCACCAGGTGGAGGCGGGCGTCCACCCGCGCCTCCACCGGCTCGCCGTTGACGGTCAGGCGGATGGCGACGAATCGGTCCATGGCGCGGATCACCCGAGCAGGCGCGCGGCGGCGCGGCCGAGCAGCACGCGCGCGAGGTGGCGGCGGAACTGCGGCGGCCCGTGCAGGTCCGCCGGCGGGTCGAGGTCGCGCTCGAGCGCCGCCTGCGCGGCCGCGACGCCGCCCGCCCCGGCGAGCGCCGCCTCCGCCGCCGCGGCGCGGACGGGCGTCGGCCCGACCCCGAAGAAGACCAGGCGCGGATCGCGCAGCGCGCCGTCGCCCTGCACCGTGGCGGCGGCGGCGAGCCCGACGATCGCATAGTCCCCCTGCCGCCGCGCGAGCTCCAGCACGCAGCCGCGCCGCTCCGGCGGCTGCACCGGGAACTCGACCGCCGCCACCAGCTCGCCCGGCTGCAGGTCGGTCTGGTAGAGGCCGCGGAAGAAGTCGCGCGCCGCGATCCGCCGCTCGCCGGCGCGGCCCATGGCGACGATCGTCGCATCGAGGGCCAGCGCGCAGGCCGGCAGCTCCGCCGCCGGGTCGGCCAGCGCGATGCTGCCCCCGAGCGTGCCGCGGCTGCGGATCGCGGGATGCGCGATCTGCGGCACCGCCTCGGCCAGCAGCGGCAGATGGCGGGCCACGATCTCGCTCGCCTCCAGCGCGGCGTGGCGGGTCAGCGCGCCGATGCGCACGACGCCGCCCTGCAGCGCGATGCCGGCGAGCCCGGCGAGGCCGTTGATGTCCACCAGCACGGCCGGCGTGGCGAGGCGGAGATTGAGCGCCGGGATCAGGCTCTGCCCGCCGGCGAGGAGCCGCGCCTCCTCGCCGTGGCGATCCAGGGCGTCGAACGCCTCGGCGAGGCTCCGGGCGCGCAGATAGGCGAAGGGGGCCGGCTTCACGGCGGACGTGTTCCTCGATGGCGGTGCGCGGCCGGCCGGCAGGGGGCCATGCCGGCGCCGCGTCTGTGCCGGCGAGGTTAGCCGAGCCTTCGCCGGCGGCAAGCCGGCACCGCGCGTTCGGGGATCGCACGGGCCACGGCCCCCCCGCGGCGGGCCGGCCGCCGGGCCATGCCGCTTCGGCCGGCCCGGGGAGCAGGGGGAGCGCCGGCGGGCGCGGTCAGGGCTCCGCCTTGCCGGTGTGGAGCCGCAGGCGGATGTGCTCCGGCACCTCCTGCCCGGCGTCCTCGAAGGCCTTGCGCAGCGCAGGGATCGAGGGGCCGAAGATGCCCTCGCGGTTGGCGCTGCACCATTCGCGCGAGGCGATGGTGGTCGCCGTCGAGCCCTGGAAGCGCGGCATCACCCAGCGCGCGAACAGCTCGTAGCTGCGCAGCGTGTCCTCGCGATTGGCCCATTCGTGGGCGCGGAACAGCACGCCGCCGCAGCCGCCTTCGGTGAAGGCGAGCAGCCGCTCGATCCCCCGGGCGACGGTGTCGGGCGAGCCGACCAGGGTGGTGCCGGCGGCGAGGCCCTCGGCCAGCGGATTCTCGCTGCGCATCGGCGGGCGGCCGAGGGTCTCGGAGAAGTAGGAGAGCGTCTCGAGGCGCTCGCCGTGGCGCACCTCGCGCATCGCGCGCTCGTCCTCCTCGGCGCAGTGCATGTTGACGACCAGCCGCCAGTTGGCGCGGTCGAAGGTGGTGCCGTGCCTCGCCGCCTCCGCCTCGCCCAGGCGCCAGTGCTCGGCGAGCTTCTGCGGCCCGCCCGGCAGGCCGGCGCCGAGCGAGAGCAGCCCGACGCCGTACTTGCCCGCGGTCAGCACGCCGGAGGGCGTGGTCGCGCTCGCCACCGCGATCGGGAAGCGCGGATGGGTGTAGGGGGCGAGGTGCAGCCGCGCCTCGCGCAGCTCGAACCAGTCGGTCCTGAGCGTGACCGGCTCCTCGCAGGCGAGCAGGCGCAGGATGGCGCCGAGCGATTCGTCCATCATGCGGCGCTGCTTCTCCGCCTCGATCCCCAGCATGTAGGCGTCCGAGACCAGCGCGCCGGGCCCGCAGCCGAGCATCACCCGCCCGCGCGTCATGTGGTCGAGCTGGACGAAGCGCTGCGCGACCAGGAAGGGGTGGTGGTAGGGCAGCGAGGTGACGCCGGAGCCGAGCCTGATGTGCTTCGTCCGCTCGGCCGCGGCGGCGATGAAGATCTCGGGGCTGGCGATGATCTCCCAGCCGGCGGAGTGGTGCTCGCCGATCCACGCCTCGTCGTAGCCGAGCCAGTCGAGCCACTCGATCAGCTCGAGGTCGCGCGCCAGCGCCAGGGTCGGATTGTCGCCGACGCGGTGGAAGGGCGCGAGGAAGATGCCGAAGCGCAGGCCGCGATGGGCCATCGGGGCGGATCCTTTTCCGGCCGCGGCGCGGACCGCGCCGGCGGAGGGGAGGGAGGGCGCAGCATGCCACCGCCGCCGCGCCGGGCAAGCCGGCGCCGGCGCTTTCGGCGGCGGAGTCACGGCATGAAGCTGCCGCCGCCGACGTCGAGCGTCGCGCCGTTCAGGTAGGAGGCGCCGTCGGAGGCGAGGAAGGCGACCGCCTCGGCCACGTCGCGCGGCGTGCCCAGGCGCCCGACCGGGATCGCCTGCAGCATCCGCTCGTTCACGCCCGCCGCCGCGCCCTGCGCCATCGGCGTGGCGATGCGTCCGGGGGCGACGCAGTTGACGGTGATGCCGTGCGGGCCGAGCTCGCCCGCCAGGCTGCGCGCGAGGCCCATCAGCCCGCTCTTCGCCGCGGCGTAGTGGGCGCCGGCGATGGTGGCGCGGGCGCGGGCGGCCTGGCTCGTGATCATCACGATCCGCCCCCAGCCGCGCGCCTCGAGCGGCGGGATGCAGGCGCGGCTGACGAGGAAGGCGCCGGTCAGGTTGACCTCCAGCACGCGCCGCCATTCCTCGGCCGGCATCGCCGCGACCGGGCGCGGCAGCCCGTCCGGCCCCTTGGGCGAGATGCCGGCGTTGTTGACGACGACGCCGAGCCGCTCCCACCAGTCGCCGAGCGCGCGCGGCAGCGCGGCGACCTCGGCCTCGCTCGCGACGTCCATCACCACCGCGCGCGCGCGATGGCCGGCGGCGGAGAGCCGCGCGGCGGTCGCCTCGACCGCCGCCAGCACGTCGGCGAGCACGACCGGATGCCCGGCCTCGGCCAGCCGCCAGGCGATGCCCTCGCCGATGCCGCGCGCGGCGCCGGTGACCAGCGCGACCCGGTCCGCGGCGGCGCTCATGGCGCGAGCATCACCTTGCTCGCGGCGCGCTGGCGCGCGAGCTCGAAGCCCTCGAGGCCGCGCTCGAGCGGCAGGCGGTGCGTGATCAGGACGCGGAACCCCTCCGGGTCGCGGGCGAGCAGCGCCAGAACCCGGTCCCAGGTGGACCGGGCGGCGCCGTGGGTGGCGCGCAGCTGGTGGCGCGCACGCACGAAGTCGGTGAGCGGCAGGGCGACCGGGCCGGGGTGGATGCCGGCGACGACGAGCACGCCGCCCTTGCGCAGCACGGAGAGGCCCTCGACGACGCTCGGCGGATGGCCGGTGGCCTCCAGCACCACATCCACCGCGCGGCCGCCGGTGGCGGCGAGCACCTGCTCGCGCAAAGGCGCCTCGGCGACGTCGATCAGCGCGTCGAAGCCGAGGCGGCGCAGCACCGCGAAGCGCGGCGCGTCGGCGCGCCCGGCGACGAGCACGCGCCCCGCCCCCGCGGCGCGCGCCATCAGCGCGATCCCCTGCCCGATCGTCCCGGGGCCGAGCACCAGCACCGTGTCGCCGAGCCCGACCTCGCCCACCAGCACCGCCTCGCAGGCGACGCCGAGCGGCTCGGCCAGCGCGCCGAGCTCGGTGTCCACCGCCTCGGGCAGGGCGATGCAGGCGGCGGCGGGGACGCGCGCGTAGCGGGCGAAGCCGCCGTCGCGCGTCAGGCCGACGGTCGCGCGCCGCTCGCAGTCGCGCGCCTCGCCGCGGCGGCAGGCGGGACAGGCGCCGCAGGCGACGAAGGGCATCACCGCGACGCGCGCCCCCTCCGCCCAGGGCTCGGCGCCGGGGCCGACCGCCGCGATGCGGCCGGCGAATTCGTGGCCCATGGTGAGCGGCAGGTGCGGGGCCATGAAGCCGTAGCCGTCGGTCCACTCGTAGGCGTGCACGTCGCTGCCGCAGATCCCGGCGTGCTCGACCCGCACCACCACCTCGCCGGGGCCGGGCGGCGACGGATCGGGCGCGTCGAGCAGCTCCAGGCCGAAGCCCGCGGCGGTCTTGCGCAAGGCGCGCACGGCGCTCAGGCCCCCCCGCCGAAACGCCCGGCGAAGGCGGTGATCGGCGGCCGCGCCTCGGGGTCGGTGACGACATCGAGCAGTGCCGGCGCGCCCGAGGCGAAGGCGGCATCGAGCGCGGGGCCGACCTCCTCGGCGCGCTCGATCCGCGTCCCCGCGATGCCGCAGGCGCGCGCGATGGCGGCGTGGTCCACGGGGGCGAAGTCCACGGCGTCGGTGTGCGCGCCGAAGCGCGCATCCTCGGCGTCCTTCTGGTAGGCGAGGATGCCGTTGTTCAGCACGATCACGGTGACGGGCAGCTTCAGCCGCCGCAGCGTCTCCAGCTCCGCCCAGGAGTGGCCGAAGCCGCCGTCGCCGGCGAGGCACACCACACGCCGCCCGGGGGCGGCGATCTGCGCCCCGATCGCCATCGGCAGCCCCCAGCCGAGCCCGGCGATGCCGCGCGGCGTCAGGTAGCGCGCGCCGGCCTTGCGCGCCGTCAGGCCCTGCGCGATCCAGATCGAGGCGTAGCTCGCATCCGCCACGGCGATGGCGTCGGGATCGAGGCGCGCGTCGAGCTCCGCCACCACGCGCTCCGGCCGCACCGGCCCGCCCGCGCGCGCGAGGAGGCCGGCGGTGCGCCGCCGCCAGTCGGCGACCGCGGCCGCGATCTCCGCCGCGATCCCGGCGCGCGCGGCGGCGCGCGCCGCGAGGTCGCACCGCCCCATCGCCTCGCGCAGCGCGGCGAGCGTCAGCTTCGCGTCGCCGACGAGGCGCAGCGCCGGCTCGTAGTTGCGGCCGATCTCCTGCGGGTCGGGGTCGAGATGGACGAAGCGCGCCCCGCGCGGGAACAGCGTCCAGCTGTCGGTGCCGTTCTGGTTGGTGCGCGTGCCGACCAGCAGGATCACGTCGGCGCGCTCGACGATCGGGCGCATGGCGTGGGTGCGCGTGCCCGCGCCCATGACGTAGCCGATCACGCCGAGGGTGAGGGGATGCGTCTCGTCCGCGGCCCCCTTGCCCATCACCGTGGTCGCCACCGGCAGGTGCGCCGCCTCCTGCAGCGCCGCCAGCTCCGCCGCCGCGCCGGAGAGGTGCACGCCGCCGCCCGCGACCACCAGCGGATGGCGCGCCTCGGCGAGCATCCGCGCCGCGCGCTCGACCAGCGCCGGGTCGGGCAGGGCGCGGTCGAGCGGATAGGTTCCGAGCGCGGCGCGGCGCGGGCCCGGCGGCGCCGCGGCCTCGCTCAGCAGATCGGCCGGCACCAGCAGCACCGCCGGGCCGGGGCGGCCGGAGGCGGCGGCGGTGAAGGCCATGTCCACGTAGTCCTCGACCCGCTCGGCGCGGTCCACGCGGCGCACCCACTTCGCCACCGCGTCGAACAGCCGGATGTGGTCGAGCTCCTGGAAGGCGTTGCGGTCGGTCTGGTCGCGGTTGACCTCCTGCACCAGCGCGACGACCGGCACGCTCGCCTTCAGGGCCTCGGCGAGCGGCGGCACCAGCAGCGTCGCCGCCGGGCCGTTCTGCGCCGTCACCACGCCGACGCGGCCGGAGATGCGCGCATAGCCGTCGGCCATGGCGCCGCCCATGTTCTCCTGCCGGTAGGCGGCCTGGCGGATGCCGACATGCGGGGCGGCGAGCCAGAAGGCGCTGGGCAGGCTCTGCCCGAAGCCGACCGTCACCCCGTGGCGCGCGAAGGCCTCGGCGAGACGGAGCGCGACGGTGGCGTTGCGGGCGGTGCTGGGGTCGGGCATGCGCGTCCTCCTCGCGGCGCCGGGGCGAACGCCGCGCCGGCGCGCCGGGGCGGGGAGCGCAGTCCGCCGCCGCCCTCCTGTCAAGCCCGTCCCGTGAGCCTCCTCACGCCCGCGACCAGGCGTCGCGCAGCGCCTCGGCGGAGACGCGCACGATCAGCTCCGCGGCGCGGATGAACCTTCCCATCGTCAGCGCCCCGTGGATCTGGTCGGCGAGGTGCAGGTGCGCGACCCGCACGCCGTCCTCGTCGAGCCGGCGGACATAGGCCAGGCCCTCGTCGCAGAGCGGGTCGATGCCGGCCGTGAGCACGAAGGCCGGCGGCAGCCCGGCGAGGCTCGGCGCGCGCAGCGGCGAGGCGCGCCAGTCCAGCGCCTGGCGCGGCTCCGCCAGGTAGTGGTCGCGGAACCAGCGCGCGGTCCGCGCCGTCAGCGGCACGCCCTCGGTGACGCGCTGGTAGGACGCCGCGGTCATCGCCAGGTCCAGCGCCGGGTAGATCAGGAGCTGGAACGCCGGCATCGGCGTCGCGCCGCCGTCCTCGCGCGCGGCGAGCGCCACCGCAGCGGCGAGGTTGCCGCCCGCGCTGTCCCCGCCCACCGCGATGCGCGCGCGGTCCACGCCGAGCCGCGCCGCCTCGGCGGCGACGAAGCGCAGCGCCGCCGCGGCGTCCTCGAAGGCGGCGGGGAATTTGTGCTCGGGCGCGAGGCGGTAGTCCACGGCGACGACGCGGCAGCGCGCCGCGTTGGCCAGCGCCCGGCAGGGACCGTCGTGCGTGTCGAGGTCGCCGACCACCCAGCCGCCGCCGTGGTAGAAGACGAGGCAGGGCGCGGTCTCCGGCGCGCCGACGCCGCGATAGGCGCGCAGCCGGATCGCGCCGCCCGGGCCGGGGCAGGCGAGGTCGCGCACCTCCGCGACCTCCTGCGGCTCCGGCTGCAGCACGCCGCGTCCCGCGGCATAGAGCCGCCGCGCCTCGGCGTGCGGCAGCGTCTCGTAGGGCGGCCGTCCCGTCTCGCGGATCAGGTCGAGGACGCGCTGCGCGTCGGGGTCGATCGGCATGGCGGGGTCCTCACGCGGTCCAAGCCAGGATCGCCGCGGCAACCTCGTCGGGCCGGTCGAGCTCGGCGAGGTGGCCGGCGCCGGGGACGAGACGGGTCTCGCTCGGGCCGGCGATCGCCCTGGCGAAGCGCGCGGCGTAGCTGCGCGGCATCACCCGGTCCTGCTCGCCCCAGAGCAGCAGCGTCGGCGCCTGGATCAGCGGCAGGCGCTTGGCGAGCCGCGTGTTGCCGAGCGGCCAGAGGAAGCGCGCCGCCGCCTCGCTCGCGCGCGTCTGCTCGATCGGCCACTCGATCGCGTCGGCGCCCTCCGGCGGCGCCTTGAGCCGCCGCCAGTTCTCCGGGTCGGCGCAGAGCAGGGCCGGCACCGCGTCGGCGCGCTGCGCCCAGGGGTCGGCCGGCGGCTCGGCCTCGTCGAACAGGCCGAAGGGGGCGATCAGCGCGAGCCGCCGCACCGTCTCCGGCCAGATCGCCGCCACCTCGGCCGCCAGCGCGCCGCCGACCGAGCTGCCGACGAGGTCGGCGCCGTCGAGTCCGGCGAGGCCGACCAGCCGCCGCGCCGCCAGCACCCAGTCGAGATGGTCGTCGAGCTGCGCATGCCCGCGCCCGCCGCCCGGGAAGCCCGGCAGCGACGGGACGACCACGGTGCGCCGCTCGGCCAGCCGGTCGAGGAAGGGGATCCAGCGCGGCAGCCCGCCGAAGCCGGCGAGGAAGCCGATCCGCGGTCCGCTGCCCTTGCGCCAGACGCGCGTCGGGACGCCGTTGAGCTCGACGAAGAAGACCTCTGGTTCGCTCACGCTGCTGCGCACTCCCGATGGACGAGCGAAGGGGAGCGCGGGGCGGGGCCGGCCCCGTCCCGCGCGGCGGCTACTCCGCGGCGAGCGCTTGCGGCGCGGCGACGAAGTCGGCCGGCAGCGCGCGTTCCGCCCGCCCCATCGGCTTCGGCCACCAGCGGTCCTCCCAGTCGGAGAACAGGTCGCGGAGCTGCGGCATCACCTTCTCGGCGAACAGGCGCGTGTTGTAGCGGGTGAGCTCCTTGCCCATGTTGCCGAACTGCAGCAGCAGCATGAAGTGGCCGACGTTGAGCGACTTCGCCACCTCGCGGAGCTGCTCGGCCACCTCGTCCGGGCTGCCGACGACGACGTAGCCGCGCTCGACGATGCCCTGCATGTCCTTCGCCGTGCCGGCGAAGCGCTCCTGCGTCCCCTTGCCGAGCGTGCTGTCGGCGCCGGCGGCCCTGGCGACCTGGCTGCTGAGGCCGGCGCGCTGCGTCGCCTCCGTCATGTAGCCGGGCGGCGTCGCCCAGCGCCCGTCCACGTGCAGGCAGCGGCCGTAGAAGTACTCGGCCGGCTCGCGGTAGAGCTCCATCGCCTGCGCGCGCGTCTCGGCGACGCCGACGAACTGCAGGAAGCCGGCGCGGTAGGGGTTCCGGTCCTTGCCCAGGCGGTCCATCTCCGCCCAGAAGCCGTCCATGATCGCCTTGCCGGCCTTGTAGCCGTAGTAGGAGAGGTAGCAGTAGACGTAGTCCATCTCGGCGCACCAGCGCCAGGTCTCGACCGACCCGCCGCCCGGGATCCACACCGGCGGGTGCGGCTTCTGCACCGGGCGCGGCCAGATGTTGACGTAGCGCTGCTGGTTGAAGCGGCCGTTGAAGGCGAAGGTCTCGGTCTCCGTCCACGCCCGGATCACCAGGTCGTGCGCCTCGAGGTAGCGCTCGCGCAGCATCGAGGGGTTCTGGCCGTAGGCGTAGCAGGTGTCCATCGGCGTCCCCACCGGGAAGCCGGCGATCAGCCGCCCGCCCGAGATCACGTCGATCATCGCGAACTCCTCCGCCACCCGCGTCGGCGGGTTGTAGAGCGCGAGCGAGTTGCCCATGACGCAGATCGGCGTCTCGCGCGTGCGGCGGGCGAGCGCGGCGGCGATCAGGTTGGGCGAGGGCATCAGCCCGTAGCCGTTGGAGTGGTGCTCGTTGACGCAGATCGCGTCGAACCCGCACTCCGCCGCGTACTCCAGCTCGTCCATGAAGTCGTTGTACATGCGGTGCGCGCGCTTCGGGTCGAACAGCGAGCTGTGGATGTCCACCCACACCGAGGGATGCTTCTCCCGGAAGTCGTCCGGCAGCTCGGTGTAGGGCATCAGGTGGAACCACATGAGCTTCATGGACCGCGCTCCCTCGCCCTCGGGCGGCCGCCTGCCTCGGGCGGCCGCCTGCCGGAAGCGAGCCTAGGCGGGGCGGGCCCGGGGCGGCAAGCCGGCGCGCCGCCGCCCCGTTGCGCGCCCGCGCCGGCCTTGCGAAGCTTTGCCGCGCGCGCCCGCCGCCCGCGCCTCGGCCGGCGGGGCGGAGGGAGGAGCACAGCATGAGCGGCATGCGCATGCGCGAGAGCGGCGGCGCCGACCGCTACGACCGCCGCGCCGGCGATCTCGGCAACAGCGTCGAGCTCGGCCACGTCAACGTCACCGTCCCCGACCAGACCAGGGCCACCGCCTTCTACGTCAGCGGCCTCGGCCTGACGCGCGATCCCTACCTGATGACCGGCGTCGACAACATGTGGGTCAATGTCGGCGCGAGCAGCCAGTTCCACCTGCCCGCCGGCCGGCCGCAGGTGCTGCGCGGCCGCACCGGGCTGCTGCTGCCCGACCTCGCGGCGCTGCTCGACCGCCTCGCCGCCGCGCGCCGCTGGCTCGACGGCACCGCCTTCTCCTTCCGCGAGGGCGAGGGCTTCGTGGACGTCACCTGCCCGTGGGGCAACCGCCTGCGCTGCCATCGCCCGGACCCGGCGCGCTTCGGCCGCCGCACCCTCGGCATGCCCTATGTGCGCTTCGACGTGCCCCCGGGGACGGCGCCCGGCATCGCGCGCTTCTACCGCGAGATCCTCGGCATGCCCGGCACGCTCGGGGAGGAGGAGGGCGCGCCCGCCGCGCGCGTCGCGGCCGCCGCCGACCAGTGGCTGGTGTTCCGCGAGAGCGACGCCCCGCTCGCGCCCTTCGACGGCCACCACATCCAGATCACGCTCGCCGACTTCTCGGGCCCGCACGCGCGGCTCTCGGCGCGCGGGCTGGTCACCGAGGAGAGCAACGAGCACCAGTACCGCTTCACCGACATCGTGGACCTCGACAGCGGCAAGGTGCTGTTCCAGGTCGAGCACGAGGTGCGCAGCATGCGCCACCCGCTGTTCGGCCGCCGTCTGGTCAACCGCAACCCGGCGCTCACCAACCGCAACTTCGTCTCCGGCCACGAGGACTGGCCGCCGGCGATGCCGCCGGCCTAGGACCGAGCGCGGGCGGCCGGCGGGGGCGGGGCGCCACCCGCCCCCAGGGGGCGGGCGCCGTCGCCGCGCGCCGCGGGGGAGCGGCCCTAGAAGCAGCCGAGGCCGAGGATGCCGTCCGGGCCGGGGCCGTCCGGCCCGACCAGGCGCTTGCCGATCAGGTCGCGCAGCGTCTCCGACGCGCCGCCGCCGAGCGAGCCGTAGCGGGCGCCGCGATAGAGGCGCGAGACCGGGTACTCGTCGGTGAAGCCGAAGCCGCCGTGCAGCTGCACCGCCTCGCTCGTCACGCGGATCGCCATCTCGTTGCAGAACACCTTGGCGGTGGCGGCGAGGAACGGGTCGGGGAACGGGTTCGCGGTGGCGCAGGCGCGGTAGAGCAGGCCGCGCGCCGCCTCGATGTCCTTGAACATGTCGGCGAGCTTCCAGCGCACGCCCTGGAAGTCGGCGATCGGGTGGCCGAACACCGTCCGCTCGCGCACGTAGCGCAGCGCCTCGTCGAAGGCGCCCTCGGCGAGGCCGAGCGAGATCGCGGGGTTGAGGCAGCGCTGGGTGTTGAAGGCGGAGAGCAGGCGGCGGAAGCCGTCCTCGCGGATCACCAGGTTCTCCTCCGGCACCGCGCAGTCGCGGAACTGCACCTCGTGCAGGTTCTCGCCGCCCATGGTGTGGAAGGTGCCGGTCACCTCGAGCCCCGGCGTGCCGCGCTCGATCAGCACGCAGCCGATGCCCTCGCGCCCCGGGCGCCCCTCGATGCGGGTGAAGACGACGAACATGCCGGCCTCGGCGGCGCGGCTGATCAGCGTCTTGGTGCCGTTCACCACCCAGCGGTCGCCGCGGCGCACCGCGTTGGTGCGGTAGCTCGCCACGTCGGTGCCGGCGTGCGGCTCGGTCATGCAGATGGCGAGGATGCACTCGCCGGCGCAGACCGCGGGCAGGATGCGGGCGCGGATGGATTCGGGCGCGTACCTGGCGATCACCCGCGTCTGCACCCCGGCCTCGCCGAGCACGGCCATCGCGGTCGGGTAGCAGACCTTGGCGATCTCCTCGAGGATCAGCGCCGTCTCGAACACCGGCAGGCCGAGGCCGCCGTACTCCTCCGGCACGCTCATCCCGAGCACCCCGAGCCTGGCGAGGTCGCGCAGGTTCTCCCAGGGGAAGGTGCCGTCCATCCAGCGCCGCGCCCGCTCGCGGAACGCGGTCTGGGCGAGCCGGCGGACGGGCGCGATCAGCGCGCGCTGCTCCTCGGTGAGGCGGAATTCCATCGCGAGTCGGTCCCGGTCCAGGAGGTGCGGCGCGCCGCCCGGAGCCGCGCGCCCGGGCCGCCGCAGGAGCCGGCGCGGCGGCCGCCCCGCGCTGCGGCGGCACGGCAGCCTAGGGCCGATCGCGGGCGGCGGGAACCGGCCGGAGGCGGGCACCGGCGCGACCGGCGCCTCGCGGGAGCGGCGGCGCCAACGCGGCCCGGGCGCGCGGCCGCCGCCCCGCGGGCCGGTGCCCGCCCGGCGGGGTGCTGAATTGCACGCCACGGGGTCGCGCCGCCCAGCGCGCCCCCCAGATTTGGGCTAGAAGGGCGCCAGGCCCAGCCACGCCGGCCGGGCGCCCGTGCCGCCGGCGGCGCGCCACCCCTCAGGCCGGCCACCGCGCAGGAGCACCATGAGCCCCCTCGACGTCACCCGCTCGCGCATGGACGGTCTCGGCAGCGAGGCGGAGATCTGCATCAACTGCGGCTCGCGCTCGGTCGGCCTCTGCGCCCCGCTCGACGCCGCCGCGCTCGGCGACATGGCGCGCGCGACGGAGCGGATCCGCCTCGCCCCGCGCGAGCCGCTGTTCCGCCAGGGCGAGCCGGCGACCCACGTCTACACCCTGACCGACGGCACGGCGCGGCTGACCCGCGTGCTGGCGGACGGGCGCCAGGCGGCGATCGGCTTCCGCTTCCCCGGCGACATCCTCGGCTTCACCCCGGGCGCGGAGCACGCCTTCGGCGCCGAGACGCTGACCGAGGCGACGGTCTGCCGGCTCGACCGCAAGCGCCTCGACGCGCTGTTCCGGCGCTACCCGGTGCTGGAGCGGCGCTTCCTCGAGCTCTGCGCGCGCGAGCTCGCCGCCACCCAGGACCACGTGCTCGCCCTCGGCCGCTTCACCGCGGAGGAGCGCTGCGCGGCGTTCCTGATCTCGCTGGTCGAGGCGCAGGAGAAGCGCGGCCACGCCGGGCCGGTGTTCCGCCTGCACGCCACGCGCGCCGACATCGGCGAATTCCTCGGCCTGACGCTGGAGACGGTAAGCCGCACCTTCTCCGCCTTCCGCAAGCGCGGCCTGATCCGGCTGCACGGCCAGAGCGGGATCGAGCTGACCGACCGCGACACCCTCGCCGCGCTCGCGGCCGGCGAGGGCGAGGCCTGACCGGGCCTGCCCGCGGCCGCGCGGGGGGGGGCGCGCCGCCCCGCCCGCCGCTCAGGCCTCCCGCACGCCGGCGAGGCGCAGCCCCTCGGCGTAGTGCGCGCGGTCCTCGGCGTTCCGCACCGGGGAGCGGCGCAGCGCCTTGGCCACGGTGAAGTCGGCCTCGATCGCGAGCAGCCGCGCGCGCAGCGCTGCCGCCGCCTCGCGCCGCCCGAGGTGGCCGAGCGCGGCGAGGGTGCACTTGTAGTTCAGGGCGAAGTTGGGCTGCAGCTCGATCGCCTGGCGCCCGTGCTCGGCCGCCTCCGCGTGGCGGCGCGCGAAGAACAGCGGGATCGCCCGCGCCCCGTCGTAGAAGAAGGAGAAGGGGTGGAACGGCGCGAGCTGCCGGTAGCGGTCCATCCGCGCCAGCGCCTCGGCGTGGTCGCCGGCGTAGCTGTAGGCCATGCCGGAGAAGGCCCAGGCCATGGCGAGGTTCGGGTTGAGCCCGAGCGCACGCTCGTGCAGCGTCAGCGCGTCCTCGGGCCGGTGGTGCAGGAAGGCGCGCACGTGGCCGCAGATGGTCAGCGCCTGCGCGTCCTGCGGGTCGAGCGCGATCGCCCGCACCGCGAGGCGCTCGGTGCGGGCGAGCACCTCCTCGCTGTCGCGCGCCCAGCCCTGGCCGACGAGCAGCAGATGCCAGTAGGCAAGCCAGGCGTGCGCCGCGGCGTAGTCGGGATCGAGCGAGGTGGCGCGCGCAAGCCACTCCCCGGCCGCCATGAAGGCGGTGCGGTCCATCCGGTGCAGCGCCGGGATCGCTCGCAGCACCAGGTTGTAGGCCGGGGCGTGCACGGGCTGGCGCCCGGCGGCGACCCGGCTGGCCTCGATCAGCAGGATCTCGGGATCGATCCGCGCCACCACCTGGGCCGCGATCCCGTCCTGCAGCGCGAGCAGGTCGTCGGCCTCGGCGTCGAAGCGCTGCGTCCAGGCCACCCCCTCGGGCGGGCGGAGGTCGAGCAGCGTCAGCACGATCCGGATGCGCCGGCCCGCGCGCTGCAGGGTGCCCGTCAGCAGCAGGTCGAGGCCGAGGGCGCGCGCCGCCGCCTGCGCCTCGCGCGGCCCGCCGGCGCGCGCCACCGCGGCGGCAAGCGAGGCGCTGTCGGTCACGAACAGCCAGCGGAACCGCGCCAGGGCGGCGGTGATCTCCTCGGCCAGGCCGACCGAGAGCGCCTCCGACTCGGCGGCCTCGGCCCCGCCGAGCACGCGCAGCGGGAGCACGCCGAGCCGCGCCCCGCGAAGGGGCGCCGCCGGCGGCTGCGGGGCCGGCGCCGGCGACGCCATGCCCCCGCCGCGCGCGGGCTGGGGCGCCGCCAGGGCCGCCGGCACCGGGGCGGCGGGGACGTCCTCGCGCAGCGCCTGGGCGAGGGCCTCGGTCTCGGCCGAGGGGCGGGCCTGGAAGCGGCTCGCCAGGACCTGGCGGCAGTCGGCATAGGCGGCGAGCGCCGCGGCGCGGTCGCCGCGCGCGGCCTCGGCGCGGATCAGGGCCCGCCAGGCACCCTCCTGCGCGGCGTCGATCGCCAGCACGCGCCGCGCCTCGGCGACGATCGCCTCCGGCTCGAGCGCGGCGGCGAGGCGCGCCGTCGCCACCGCGAGCGCGGCGTCGCGCAGCCGGCGGCGCTGCTCGGCGAGCCAGAGGTCGAAGGCGCTGTCCAGCCCCTCGAGATCGGCCAGCAGCGCGCCGCCCTCGAGCAGGTCGAGCGCCTCCGGGTGCTCCGGCGTCGCGCGCGCCACCTCCCGCGCATCCGTCCACACCGCGTCGTGGTCCAGCGCTACGGTGGTCCGCGTCGTGGCGAGCAGCGGCACGCCGACCGGCCGCAGCGCCTCGTGCAGCTCGTGCAGCGCCTGGCGCAGCGAGCCGCGCGCCTGCTCGTTGCCGCGGCGGGACCACAGCAGATGCGCGAGCCGCGAGCGGGCGACAGGCTGCGGCCCCGACAGCGCGAGGATGGCGAGCAGCGCGCGCGCCTTGCGGGTGCGCGGCAGCACCCGCTGGCTGGTCAGGCTCCACGCGTCCACCCGCCCGAGCAGTGTCAGGCGCAGGCGGATCCCGGCGCGCGGCGGCGCCTGGTCCGCGGCGGGCGCGCGCCCTGCGCCGTAACGGTCCATCACCGCGGGGCCATCGCGGCTGCCGGCTTCGGCGCGGGCGCGCCCGCCGAGCGGCGCGGTGGGCTCCGCCGGGCCGCCGGGGTCAGCTGGCGCGGCCTCGGTGCGGTGCGGCGGGTCCAAGGCGAACGCGGCGGTTCCGCGTCCGACGGCCGCCGGGGTTGCTACGCCGGGCACGGGCCTCTTGCCCTCGCCACCAGGCGCCACGCCACCATCCATGATGCGAAGATGTAGCGAACCGTTCCGGACGTGTCACCTAACGGTTGATAGGTCGGGCACCGATAACGACCGCACGGCGATTCTCCCCGAGCGGCCGCACGCGGACAAGCCGAAGGCTCCAGGCGTCCGCCGCCAAGCCGAGTACGGCCGGGCGATGCCGTCGCCGCGGACGCGGCGCGTCGCCTCCCGAAGCGCAACCCGCTACCCCGCCTGCGGTGCCGCCGCGGCCGGCGGCACCCCGTCCACGGCGCGCAGCGCCTCGCACAACTCGCGCGCCGCGCGCTCGAGGCGAAAGGCGAGCAGGTCGCGCTCCACCCCCTCGGCGAAGGTGAGCGGCGGCGGCGCCGAGAGGGCCGACAGCGCCGCCGCCTGCTCCTGAAGCGCGACAAAACGCCGCGCGGTCTCGACGATCCGAAGCAGCGCCGCCGCCGACAGGGGCCGGGGCGCAGGGGACGTTGCGTCCGTCAAGGCCGTCACCGTCATCGGTCGCCGTCACTCTCGCATTCGTGATCTCCTGCACAGCCTACCCCGCGCAGCCCGGCCCGGCGCGTGAGAACACCCCATGTTGACGTTAATCACGCGTTAATTTCTCGCGCTTGGCCTTGCCATCCGGCCGCCAGCCTCGCGAGGAAGCCGCGCCCCCGCCCCGCCCCCGGGCCGCCGCGCCAGCCGGAGCGGCTGGCCGAGCCGCGCGAGCGCCCCCGCGGCCCGCGCCCTGTGCCCCGGCTTCCGGCCGGTCCCGCCGACGGTGCGGCCGCCTGCCGCATCGGGAAGGCAGGCCTTGCGGACCAGCAGGCCGAAGGCCACCATCGCGCCCGCTCCCCCGAGGCGGGCCACGCCGATGCCGCGCGGCCGTCACGCCCGCCGCATCCGGAGACGCCCGCGCCATGCCCGACGCCCCGACCGACGCGACCGCAAGGCCGCTCGACGCCAAGGCCATCGCCGCGCTCGCCGAGCAGCTCGGCGCGCTGCTCCGGCTGCGCACCCTGCCGATCGGCATGAAGCTGTTCGAGAACATCGAGGAAATGGCGCAGGTCCCGGGCCTGCGCCGGCCGCCGCCGGGGAAGCGCTTCTCCACCTGCCAGCTCGTGACGCAGTCGCGGATCGCCGGCTTCACCCTCGGCATCACCGCGGAGAACGTGCCCGAACTGTCGAATTGCAGCGGCGTGATCGGCCTCGGCGGTCCCTCCGACCTCTACCTCTCGGGCCGCAAGATGGAGGGGGTGTGGTTCGAGAACCGCGAGGCCGCGGCGGCGCACCAGGCGCAGATGCCGCGCGTGCCGGCCGGGCGATACAAGGGCCTCGTCGTCTCGCCGCTGCGCGCGGCGCGGCTCGACCCGCCGGACATCTGCCTGTTCTACGGCAATCCGGCGCAGATGATCCTGTTCGTCAACGGCCTGCAGTGGCGGACCTACCGGCGCTACGACTTCTCCCTCACCGGCGAGAGCGCCTGCGCCGATTCCTGGGGGCGCGCGCTGCGCGACCGCTGCGTCTCGCTCTCCATCCCCTGCTACGCGGAGCGGCGCTACGGCGGCGTCGCCGACGACGAGATGCTGATGGCCTGCCCGCCGGAGGACCTCGCGCGCGCGGTGGCCGGGCTGCACGGGCTCTCCCGGGCCGGGCTGCGCTACCCGATCATGCCCTACGGCCCGCAGGTAGACCCCGCCGAGGGTATGGCGAAGAGCTACGGCGGGAAGCCGTCCGCCTGACCACCCGCACCGAAGCCGGAAGCCGAGCGCACGCACAGGCAAGCCGGTCGGTCCCGGAGGCGGCCGCCGCCGCACCACCGCGCGCCGCGGTCGCGCCCGGCCGCGCCGCCGCCCTCCGCGCAACGCTCGTCCAGCGCCCGCGCGTAAGGCCCGCGCCGGCCGCATCGGGTTGACCGCCGCGGCACGCGCCCGGATCATGCGCGCGGGAGGAGCGACGCGCCGCCTCCCGCCGACCGCCGCCTCTCCGCCCCGCGGCGCGGCGCCCGATCCCCGGGAGTGCGACCCCATGCGCCTCTGGTACCAGTCGCTGACCCGCGCGGACGCCTGGCCGGCCTACAACGCCGCGCTGCGCCGCATGCTCGCCGCCGCCGCCGATCCCGGCACGGAGGTCGAGGTGCATGGCATCACCCGGCGCGGCGGCATCGGCGACCAGTACCGTTCGCTGGAATTCGTCGAGACCGTCGAGGTGCTGGAGAACGTCGCCCGCGCCGACGCCGCCGGCTTCGACGCCGTCCTGCTCGGCAACATCGCCGATCCCGGGCTGCGGGCGGCGCGCGAGATGGCGCGCGTGCCGGTGCTCGGCCTGTGCGAGACGGCGCTGCTCACCGCCTGCCAGATGGGCGCCTCGATCGGACTCGTCGTCGCCAACGACAAGCACGGCGCGCGGGTGGCGGAGAACGTCGCGGGCTACGGGCTCTCCTCCCGCGTCGCGGCGGTGGAGCGGATGCGCCTCGAGCGCCTGGCGGACCTCGACGCCGCCTTCGCGGAGGGGCCGGTGCGCGAGCGCATCCTCGGCGCCTTCCGGGCCGCGGCCGAGGCGTGCGTCGCGCGGGGCGCGGAGGTGGTGATCCCGGCGGTCGGCGTCGCCATGGTGCTGATCGCGGAGGCGGGCATCGTCGAGGCCGGCCGCGGCGCCCCGGTGCTGAACGGCGCCATCGCGCTGCTCAAGGCCGGCGAGGCGGCGGTCAAGCTCGACCGGCTGATGGGCGGGCGCTTCACCAGCCGCCGCGGCGCCTATGCCCAGCCGCCGCCGGAGCAGATCGAGGAGCTGCGCCGCTACTACGGCCCCGTCTTCCCCGCGGTGAAGCCGGGCTGAGGGGGTGCCGCGCCGCACCCGCTATTCCGGCCTGATGCCCGCGGCGCGGATGACCGCGCCGGTCTCCTCGATGCGCCGCGCGACATAGTCGCGGAACGCCTCCGGCGTGCCGCCCACCGCCTCGACCCCGAGCTCGGCGAGGCGCCGTCCCAGCGCCGGCTCGCGGATCGCCGCGGCGATCGCGCCGTTCACCGTCTCGATCGCCGCGCGCGGCGTGCGCGCGGGCGCGAACAGGCCGAACCAGGAGGAGGACTCGCACCCCCTCCTCCGCCGCCGTCGGCACCTCGGGCAGCAGGGCGGAGCGGCGGCGCGCCGCGATCGCCGGCGCGCGCGCCTCGCCCGAGGCGAGGTAGGCCTGCACCGAGGGATAGTTCTCGAACATCGTGTCCACCCGCCCGGCGATCAGGTCCGCCGCGGCGGGCGCGGTGCCGCGATAGGGCACGCGGACCATGGCCACGCCGGCGCGCCACCGGAACAGCTCCGCCCTGAGGTGCGCGAAGGAGCCGACGCCGGCGGAGGCGAAGGTCAGCCGCCCCGGTTCCGCCTGCGCGCGCGCCACCAGTCCGCGCAGGCTGCGCAGCGGCGAATCGCGCCGCACCACGGCCACCGCCGGGCTGTCGCCGACCGGCACGACCGGCGCCAGGTCGCGCAGCGGCTGGTAGGGGATGCGCGGCTGCAGATGCGGGTTGATCGCGATCGGCCCCGGCGTGCCGGCGGGCAGCGTGTAGCCGTCCGGCAGCGCCTCGACGACGCGGCTCGCCCCGATCGTGCCGCCGGCGCCGGTGACGTTCTCCTCCACCACGGGCTGGCCGAGCCGCTCGGTCAGCGCCTGGGCGCAGAGCCGCGCGAGGATGTCGGTGCTGCCGCCGGCGGCGAAGGGCACGACGATGCGGAGCGGTCGCGACGGGAAGGGCGCGCCGGGCCACTGCGCGGCCGCCGGCCGGGCGCCGCCCAGCGCCCCGGCGGCGAGGAGCGCGCGGCGCCGCGCCGCCCGGCCGTCCCCCCACGGCGCCGCGGCGCCGCCGTGGCTCCGCCGGCGGAACCCGCGCCCCGCAGCGCAGTAGCCCGTGCCGCCGCCGCGCCGCTCCAGCCTCGCGCCTTCCCGCGCCAGGGCAAGAGGCACCCGCGCCATGCTCGACCGCTGGCGCGTCTCTCGCGCCTTCCCGCGCCAGGGCAAGAGGGCGCCGCCCCCCTTCCCGCCGCGGCGCGGGCCTGCTGCACTCCCGCCGAGAATCCCCGTGAGGCCCGTCGCGATGAAGCCCTGCCTGCCGCCGCTCCGCACCGTCACGCCGCCCTCCTGGCGCGCCCCCGCCGGCGCCTGCGACTGCCACTTCCACATCTTCGGCCCGTTCGACCGCTTCCCGCTGGACCCGGGCCGCGGCTACACGCCGGAGGAATGCCTGATCCCCGCCTACCGCACGGTGGCCGAGGCGCTCGGCATCGAGCGCATGGTCGTCGTGCAGCCGAGCGTGTACGGCACCGACAACGGCTGCACGCTGGACGCGGCCGAGGCGTTCGGCCTCGACCGCGCCCGCGCCGTGGTGGTGATCGACGGGCGCTTCGGCGCCGACGCGCTCGCCGCCATGGCGCGGCGCGGGGCTCGCGGCGCGCGCTTCAACGCGGTGAGCGGCAACGGCACGCCGCTCGAGCAGCTCGACGCGCTGGCGCGGCGCATCGCGCCGCTCGGCTGGCACTTGCAGCTCTACACCCACGGCGATACCCTGGCGGAGCTCGCGCCGCGCCTCGCCGCGCTGCCGGTGCCGGTGGTGGTGGACCACATGGGCGGGGTGCGCACGGCCGAGGGGCTGAACGGCCGCGGCTTCCAGGCCCTGCTGCGGCTGCTGGAAAGCGGCCGCGCCTGGGTGAAGCTGTGCGGCTACCGCATCTCCTCCGAGGGCCCGCCCTACGCCGACGTCGCGCCCTTCGCCCGCGCGCTGCTCGCCGCCGCGCCGGAGCGCTGCGTCTGGGGCACCGACTGGCCGCATCCCTCGCTCGCGCGCGACGTGCCCGACGACGGCGCGCTGTTCGACCTGCTCGGCGAATGGGCGCCGGACGCGGCGACGCGCCGGCGCGTGCTGGTCGAGAACCCGGCGGCGCTCTACGGCTTCCCCGCCCCGGCCGCGGCCGCCTGAGCCGCCCGCCCCCGGCTCATCCGAAGACGCCGGCCGCCCACCAGGCCGCGGCCGCGATCGCCGCGGCGGCCGGGATGGTGACGACCCAGGCGACGACGATGTTGCCCGCGATCCCCCACCGCACCGCGGAGACGCGGCGCGAGGTGCCGACGCCGATGATCGCGCCGGTTATGGTGTGGGTCGTCGAGACCGGCACGCCGAGCTCGGTCGCGGCGAACAGCGTGATCGCCCCGCCGGTTTCCGCGCAGAAGCCCTGCATCGGCGTCAGCCGCGTGATCTTCGAGCCCATCGTCTTGACGATCCGCCAGCCGCCGAACAGCGTGCCGAGCCCCATCGCCGCGTAGCAGCTGAGGACCACCCAGAACGGCACGTGGAAGGTCGGCCCCAGCAGGCCCTGCGAGAACAGCAGGGCGGCGATGATGCCCATCGTCTTCTGCGCGTCGTTGCCGCCGTGGCCGAGCGAGTAGAGCGAGGCGGAGACGAATTGCAGCGAGCGGAACGCCTGGTCCACCGCGAAGGGCGTGGCGCGCGCGAAGAGCCAGGAGACGACGAACACCAGCCCCAGCGCGAGGACCAGCCCGACCAGCGGCGAGACCACGATCGCCGCCAGGGTCTTGCCGAGCCCCCACCAAACGATCACGCCGAAGCCGGCCTTGGCGACGCCGGCCCCGAGCAGCCCGCCGACCAGGGCGTGCGAGCTGCTCGAGGGGATGCCGAGGCCCCAGGTGATGAGGTTCCACGCGATCGCGCCGCTCAGCGCGCCGAACACCACGCGCGGGTCCACGACCTGCGGGTCCACGATCCCGGTGCCGATCGTCTGCGCCACGTGCGCGCCGAAGAACAGGAAGGCGATGAAGTTGAAGAACGCCGCCCAGGCGACCGCGTAGTGCGGCCTGAGCACGCGCGTCGAGACGATGGTGGCGATCGAGTTGGCCGCGTCGTGCAGACCGTTGAGGAAGTCGAACAGCAGCGCGACGCCGATCAGGCCGGCGAGCGCC
The DNA here is from genome assembly GCF_019458025.1 of Caldovatus aquaticus. Taxonomy (GTDB): domain Bacteria; phylum Pseudomonadota; class Alphaproteobacteria; order Acetobacterales; family Acetobacteraceae; genus Caldovatus; species Caldovatus aquaticus. The sequence continues at coordinate 169,936 of NZ_JAHZUY010000001.1, forward strand.
GGCAGGGCGAGGGTCGCATCCATCCGGGCCGCTCCCGCTCAGACGTGCTCGATCACGATGCCCTCGATCTCGTTGGCGATGTCGTCGAAGCGGTCCACCACCTTCTCCAGCCGGTCGAACACCTCGCTCGCCGCGATGTAGCCCAGCGCGCCGCCCTCGGCGCGGCAGCGCCGGTAGAGCGCGGTCACGCCGGCGTCGTGCACGTCGTCCGCCTCGCCCTCGATCTGGCGGATCTGCTCGCAGAGGGCGTTGATCTGCCCGGCGTTGCGGCCGATCGCGGCGAGCAGCGGGACCGTCTCGCGCAGGATCGCGGCGCAGCGCACGATGGCGTCGCCCATCTCGCGCATGCCATCCTCGAACTCCCGCATCTCGAACAGCGCGACCGCCTTGGCGGTCTTCTTCATCTCGTCGATCGCGTCGTCCATGCGGCTGATCAGCCCCTGGATGTCGCCGCGGTCGAAGGGCGTCACGAAGGTGCGGCGGACCGCCTGCACCACCTCGCGCGTCACGGCGTCCGCCTCGTCCTCGTGGGCGAGCACCGCGGGGTAGTGCCGCGCCACGGCGTCGCCGCCCTCGAGCATCGCGCGCAGCTCGGCCGCGCCGGCGGCGATGATCCCGGCATGGCGGTCGAACAGGGCGAAGAAGCGCTCCTCGCGCGGCAGGATGCGGCGGAACCAGGCGACCATGCGGGTGTCCTCTCGGCGAAGCCGTGCGGCGGGGACTTAGCCGGTCGGGGCGGCGGCCGGAACCGGCCGGCCCTGCCGCGGGCGCGGCGGCGGGTCCCGGCCGGGCCGAACGCGCCTCAGCCGCGGGCGCCGAGGGCGGCGAGCGCCACCTCGCGCTCCAGCGCCGCGCGGAACTCCTCGGGGGCGCGGACCGGCCGCAGCGCCGCGGCGTCCACGAAGGCGCAGACCAGCGTGCCTTCATAGACCAGCCGCTCCCCCACGCGCCCTGCGACCGCGAAGCGCAGGGAGGAGCCGCCGAGCCGCACCAGCAGCACCGTCGTCGCCAGCGTGTCGCGCGGCGTGACCGGGCTGCGGAAGTCGAGCGCGACGTGAACGAAGGGCGTGCCGATGCCCCGGTCCACGGTCATCTCGTACCAGTCGGTCCCGACGCGGTCGCGCCACCACGCCTCGATCGCCTCCACCGCGAAGTCGAGGAAGCGGGGGGTGTAGGCGATCCGCGCCGCGTCGGTCTCCGCCCAGGAGATGCGGCGGAGATGGACGAAGGGAGAGAGCGGCGCGGCCGCGTCAGCGGGTCTCACCATGCAGGCTCCTCGCGGCGCCCGGGCGGCGCCGGATCGGTCCGCCATCCCGTCATGCCAGGCCCTCCCCTTCCCTCCGGCGCGCGCGCCGTCCCCGCGGCGGACCGCGGATCGGCAGGCGTGTGCGGTGCCGTCCCCATTCTCGCACGTCCGGCGGGCTCGCGGCGGCCCGGCGCGTGGCCAGCCTGCGGCGGGGGCAACGCCCCGATCGGACCGCAGGGCGCACGCCCCGCCGGCCTGCAGGCCGGGCCGCGGCAAGCGCCCTACGGCGCGGCCGGCGGGGCGGCGGACCGGGCCATCGCGCGCGCCAGCCCGAAGCAGCGCGCCCGCGCCGCCTCGACGCGCCCCGCCGCCGCGGCGACCGCCGCCCGGTCCGCCTCCAGCGCGCGCCGCCGCGCCGCCCCCATCGCCGCCATGTTCGCCGGCGCCGGGCCGCCCAGCACCGTCCGCACCGCCACGTTCCGCGCCGGGTCGAGCGCCTCGGCCACCGCCTCCTCGCGCAGCCCGAGCGGGCGGCCGAACAGCGCCCGCGCCGCGGCGTCGAGGTCGGCGCCGCGGATCGCCTCGGCGCCGCGCCCGGCCTCGATCGCCTCGCGCACCACCGCCGCCACCACGTTATGGGCCATGCGGAAGCTCAGCCCCGTCTCGCGCACGATCACGTCGGCGAGCTCGGTCGCGCTGCCGAAGCCCTCCGCCGCGGCGCGCGCCATGCGCTCGGGCCGGAGCGTCAGCCCCTCCAGCACCTCGGCGAGGAGCGCGAGGATGCGCCGCGTGCGCAGCGCCGCCTCCATCACCGGCTCGTTCACGGCCGTCACGGCGTCGTTCACGTCGGCGAAGGGCGTGTTCTTGGCGCAGCCGAGCGCGGCGGCGAGCGCCCCCTGCACCGCCGCGGCCGCGGCGCGGATGTGCTCGAGCGCCACCGGGTTCTTCTTCTGCGGCATGATCGAGCTGACCGCGCAGTGCCGGTCGGCCAGCTCGACGAAGCCGTATTCCCAGGTGCTCCAGGCGTAGAGGTCGGTCGCGAGGCGCGAGAGGAAGGTCGCCAGCACCGCCAGCGCCGCCGCCGCCTCCAGCGCGTCGTCGCGCGAGGCGACCGCGTCGTAGGCGATCTCGAGCGGCGCGGCGAAGCCGAGCAGCTCGGCGGCGAGCGCGCGGTCGAGCGGGAAGGCCGTCGTCGTCAGCGCCCCCGCGCCGAGCGGGCAGAGATCCACCCGCGCCAGCGCGCCCGCGAGCCGCGCATGGTCGCGCGCCAGCACGTCGGCCGCGGCGAGCAGCCAGTAGCCGAAGGTCACCGGCTGGGCGTGCTGCGCGTGGGTGTAGCCCGGCATCACCGCCGCCGCGTGGCGCTCGGCGAGCGCCAGCGCCGTGCCGCGCAGGTCGGCGAGCGCGGCGAGCGCCTCCAGCAGCGCGCCGCGCAGCGCCATGCGCCAGGTGGTGGCGTTGAGGTCGTTGCGGCTGCGCCCGGTGTGCAGCCGCCCGCCGACATCGGGGCCGAGGCGCCGCACGATCGCGCGCTCGACGTAGGAGTAGAGGTCCTCCTGCCGGTGATCCACCGCGAGCGCCTCCGGCCCGCGCTCGGCGAGGTCGAGCACGGCGCCGAGCAGGGCGGCGACCGCCTCGCGCCCGACGATGCCCTGGCGCTCCAGCATCAGGGCGTGCGCGCAGTGCGCCCACATCTCGTGCCCGAACACCTGGGCCAGCGCGCGCCCGACCGCCGGGCGGTAGTAGCTCTCGACCAGGGCGGCGGAAGGGGGGTCCCTCACCCGCTCGCGCAGGCTGACTTCGGCTTCGGTCATGGGCGCACCCTCCGCGGCGCAGGCGCCGCCGATCGGGCGGCAGGACGGCCGGCCCGTCAAGGGCGGGCACGCCCAGGGCCGCGCGGCGGCACTGGAGCCGTTTCCGCCCGGAGGTGCGCGGCAACGGCTCCGGCGCGGTGTCCGGCGAGCGGATTCACGCGCCCGGCTGGTTCCAGCCGTCCGCGATCCGCTCTAGCATTTCCCGAGGCCCCTGCAGGAGCCCCGCCGATGCGCCCGCCCGCCGCCAGGCCGTCCCTTTGCCGCCTGCCGCGCCCCGGCCGCGGCGGCGCGCCGTTCGCCGTCCCCGGCGCCGCGCCATGAGCGCCCGCCTGCCGCCGCCCCGCGCGGCCGACCTTCCCGCCCTGATCCGCGCCGAGTCCGCCCGGCTCGCCGCCGCCTGCACCGCCTGCGGCGCCTGCGTCGGCGCCTGCCCGATGGTGCCCGCGTTGCCCGCCGTCGCCGCGGCCGCACCGGAAGCCGTCGCCGCCGGCCTGCGCGCCGTCCTCCGCGGCGAGGCGCAGGCCGCGCCGGAGGAGGCGGTCGCCTGGATCGGCGCCTGCACCCGCAGCGGCCTCTGCACCGCCGCCTGCCCGGAGCGGCTGGACGCCGCCTTCCTGATGCGCCTCGCCGGCATGCGCCTGCGCGGCGCGCTCGGCGCGCAGGAGGAAGGCGGCCCGCCGCGCCTGCCGGCCAGGGAGGACCCGGGCTGGTCGGCCCGCGTGAAGGCCTTCGCCCGCATGACCCTGACCGAGGAGGAGCAGGCGCGATGGCTCTGACCTCCCCGCCCCCCGGCCCCGGGGCCGCGCCGGACCGCGTCGTCTTCTGGTTCGGCTGCAACGTCGCCCGCCACGGCGAGATCGTCCGGCTCGCGACGCGTCTCCTCGAGGCGGTCGGCGTGGCGGCCGACCCGGCCGGCGGTCCCGCCTACTGCTGCGGCTCGCCGAAGGAGGCGAACGCCCGCATCGCCGGCGCCATGGCGCGCCGCACCGTGGAGGCGTTCAACGCCGCCGGCCGCGACACCGTCGTCACCTGGTGCCCGTCCTGCCACATGAACATGGACGACTTCATGGCGCCGGCGACCGAGGCCGCCTTCGCCGCCGCGCACATCAGCGAGGTGCTGCACGCCCGCCGCGACCGCCTCGCGCCGCTGCTGCGCCATCCGGTCGCCGTGCGGCGGGCGCTACCGCACCTGCACCACGGCTTCAACGGCCGGGTGCCGGTCAACACCCTGGTCCCGGACCTGCTCCGCCTGATCCCCGGCCTCGAGGTCGTGGACCACCCCTGCCGTGCGCCGGGGCACATGTGCTCCGCCCTCGCCGGGGTGCCGGGGGCGCTGGCCGCGGCGCAGCGCGCGCTCCTCGCGGCGGCGGAGGAGACCGGGGCGGATGCCCTCGTCACCCTCTTCCACTCCTGCCACCGCGAGACGGTGGCGCTGGAGCGCGGCCGGCCCGGGCTGCGGGTGGTGAACTGGATCCACCTGCTGGCCGAGGCCATGGGCCTGCCCTTCCAGGACGACTACAAGACCTGGCGCAATGCCCCCGACCCGCGCCAGGCGGTCGGCCCGGCGCGGCTCGCCGCCGCCGGGGAGACCGCGTTCGAGCGCCTGGTCGAGCCCGAATTGCGCCGCCCGCCGCCGGTCTGAACCGGGGCCGGTCCCGCTCCGCAGCGCCGGAGCGGGCGAAGCCCCTTCCGGCGGCGGAACCACAGGGAGAGGTCCGCTGTCCAGACCGGATCTCAGCCCTGCCCCTCGCTCCGCGCAACCCTCGCGCGACGTTCCCGATTGCCCGCGGGCCGTTTCAAAGGGTATTGGTCGCGCCCCGGAAACCCCATATTGCCTGCGCGCCGGCATGTGGCGCGTTCCCATCGGGACCGACCCTGTCGCGGCCGCTCCGCCGCCCTTCCCGGCGGCCGGCGGCGGACCGGCCCACAGACGGGTCGCGTGCCGGCTGGGCGGGTGCGTCGGGCGCGCGCCTGTGGGTGCGCATCGGCGTTGGGGAGACCGTTGGAACCGGCGCGTGGCGGAGCGATCCCTCGCCGCGCGCCGCGGGTTTATTTGGCCCGGTGCGGGCGGCACCCGGCCGGGCAGGAGCGTGTTGGTCAATGGACGGGATGTTCGCTGGCAGGAGCGCGGCGGAGCAGGCCGAGGTGGAGGCGAGCGCGGCCGCGCTTGGCCTGCCGGTCGCGACGATGGAGACGCTGCTGAGCCTCGGCCGGGAGCGCGGGCAGCTCACCCGCGACGAGATCGATTCGGTGCTCGCCCCGGAGCGGATCGGCGCCGCCGAGATCGAGGAGCTCATCGCCATGCTCGGCGAGATGGGCATTGACGTGGTCGAGGCCGCCGACGGGGCGGGCGAGGACGTCGCCTCCGCCCCGGAGCCGCGTGCGCCGGAACGCTTCGCCGCCGAGGACGGGGCGGAGCGGGGCGGGGCCAGGACCGTCTCCGCCGCCGAGCCGGCCGAGGGCGCCGCCGAGGCGGGGGCGAGCCGCAGCGACGATCCCGTCCGCATGTTCCTGCGCGAGATGGGCGGCACGCCGCTGCTCAGCCGCGAGGAGGAGATCGCCGTCGCCCAGCGCATCGAGGCCGGGCGGGACGCGATGCTCGCCGCGCTCAGCGCCAGCCCGACCACCTTCGCCGCCCTCGCCGCCTGGCGCGACGCCGTCGCCGCCGGCCGGCTGCTGCTGCGCGACCTGATCGAGCTCGAGTCCTCCGTCATCGCCGGCGCCGGCGAGGAGGAGCTCGCGGCGCCGCCGCTGCCGCCGGCCGCCGCCGAGGAGGAGGCGGGCGAGGAGGGGAGCCCGGCCGCCGCGCCGCTCGCCGCGCTGACGCAGGAACAGCGCCTGCGGCCCGAGGTCCTGGCCGCCTTCGACGCCGTGCTCGCCGAGCGGGAGCGGGTCGCCGCGAGCGCCGCCCGCGGCGAGCCCCTGCGCGCCGAGGACGCGGCCGCGCTGGCCGGCCGGATCGCCGCGCTGCGGCTGCGCCCGGGCCGCGTCGAGGAGCTGCTCGGCCGGGTGCGCGAGGCGCACCGCCGCGTCACCGCGCTCGACGGCAAGGCGCTGCGGCTCGCGCAGGCGAGCGGGATCGCGCGCGAGGAGTTCCTCCGGCTGTGGGACGGCGGCGAGGCCGGGATGCGGCGCCTGCAGCGCGCCGCCGCCGGCCGGGCCGACGCCCGCGAGGACGCGCGCGCCGCGCTGCGCCAGGGCCTCGCCGAGATCCGCGCCGAGCTGCGCCGGCTCGAGGCCGAGACCGGCATCGCCATCCCGGCGCTGCGCCGCATCCACGCGGAGGCGGTGCGCGGCGAGCGCGAGATGCGCAAGGCCAAGGAGGAGCTGACGCGGGCCAACCTGCGCCTGGTCGTCCATCTCGCCAAGCGGTTCCGCAACCGCGGCCTGATGTTCGGCGACCTGATCCAGGAGGGCTCGATCGGGCTGATGCGCGCGGTGGACAAGTTCGACTGGCGCCGCGGCTTCAAGTTCGCGACCTACGCCACGTGGTGGATCCGCCAGTCCATCACGCGGGCCATCGCCGACCAGGCGCGCACCATCCGCGTCCCGGTCCACATGACCGAGACCGCGGCCCAGGTCGCGCGCACCGGCCGGCGCATCGCGCAGGAGACCGGGCGTGAGCCGACGCCGGAGGAGCTCGCCCGGCGGCTCGGCATGCCGGAGGAGAAGGTCCGCACCGTGCTCCGCCTCGCCCGCGAGCCGGTCAGCCTCGAGGCGCCGATCGGCGAGGACGAGGACGGCCGCCTCGGCGACCTGATCGAGGACCGCAACGCGGTGCTCCCCTTCGACGCCGCGGCGCGCGCCGGCCTGCGCGAAGCGGCGGCGCGCATGCTCGCCGGCCTCACCCCGCGCGAGGAACGCATCCTGCGCATGCGGTTCGGCATCGGCATGAACACCGACCACACGCTGGAGGAGGTCGGCCGGACCTTCAACGTGACGCGCGAGCGGATCCGCCAGATCGAGGCCAAGGCGCTGAAGAAGCTCGAGCGCAGCCGCGGCGGCCAGGCGCTGCGCAGCTTCCTCGAGGGCTGAGCCCGCCGCCGGCGGCGGGGCGCCGCCGGCGTTTCGCGCTCGCCAGGCGCCCGCCGGCTCCGTTACCGTGTCCGGCATGAAACGGAGCCAGGCGATCGCCCTGTGCTCCTGGGCGGCGGGGCGGTCCTCGGGCCCGGCGGCTGCGGCGACTCCGACCGCGAGGCGTGCGAACGCGCACGCCGCGAGCTGCGCCCCGACGCCGAGCAGATCTGCGCCCGGGCCGCCGCCTCCTCGGGCCATCGCTCCTCCGGCGGTTCCTGGTTCCTCGGCCGCAGCGGCGCCACTGCGCGCACGGCCCCGGCCGCCGGCGGCGGCAGCCCGATTGCGACCTCGGCCCGCGGCGGCTTCGGCAGCACCGCCGCCCGCTTCGGCGCCGGCTCCTGAGCGGGAGGACCCGCGATGCAGCGCCTCCCCCAGGACCCCCGGCCGGACCGGCTGGCGCGCGCCCGGCGCATGGGCTTCGTCTTCGCCGAGATCGAGGGCGAGCCCTACTGGGACGAGACCGCCTACTACCGCTTCGCCGCCGCCGAGGTGGACACGCCGGAGGCGGCCACCGCCGAGCTCGAGGCGCGGATGCGCGAGGCCGCCGACCACGCCGTCCGCCACGGCCTCAACCGCCCGCTCGGCATCCCGGACGGCGCCTGGGCGCTGGTGCGGCGCTCCTGGGAACGGCAGGAGCCCTCGCTCTACGGCCGGATGGACCTGCGCTGGGACGGCGCCGGTCCGCCCAGGCTCCTGGAATACAACGCCGACACCCCGACGGCGCTGTTCGAGGCCGCGGCGGTGCAGTGGGAATGGCTGGAATCGAGCGCCTTCCCCGGGCCCGCGGACCAGTTCAACGCGATCCACGAGCGGCTGATCGCCGCCCGGCCGCGCCTCGGCCTGCCCGGCCGCGTCCATTTCGCCTGCGCCCGCGACTCGGCGGAGGACAGGGGCACGGTGGACTACCTGCGCGACACGGCGCTGCAGGCGGGGCTCGAGGCGCCCTTCCTCCATCTCGACGAGATCGGCTGGGACGGACGCGGCTTCCGCGACCTCGAGGAGCAGCCGATCGCCGCGATCTTCAAGCTCTACCCCTGGGACTGGCCGCTGCGCGAGGCGTTCGGCCGCCACATCGGCGCCGCCGCGACGCGCTGGATCGAGCCCGCCTGGCGCCTGGTGCCGAGCTCCAAGGCCTTCCTCTCGCTGCTCTGGCATCTCTTTCCGGACCACCCGAATCTGCTCCCGGCCTTCCTCGAGCCGGGCCGGACCGGCGGGCCGGAGATCGCGAAGCCGCTGTTCGGGCGCGAGGGGGCGAACATCCTCGCGCCCGGCCTCGGCGAGACGCCCGGGCCCTACGGCGACCAGCCGCGCGTCTGGCAGGCCTATGCCGAGCTGCCGGCCTTCGCCGGACGCTATCCGGTACTCGGGAGCTGGGCGATCGCCGGCGAGCCCGCCGGCCTCGGCATCCGCGAGGACGCGACGCCGATCACCCGCGACAGCAGCCGCTTCGTGCCGCACCTGTTCGCGCCGTGACGGGCCGGCCGATGCGCGCCAGGGGGGACACCACGCCGCCATGACCAGCCTCGCGACCCTGCCGGGATTCCTCACCCATTTCCCTGCCGGCCTGGCGCTGCTCGGCGTCGCCGTGGCCGTGCATGTCCGGGCGACGCCGCATGAGGAGCTGGCGCTGATCCGCCGCGGCAACACCGCCGCCGCGGTCTCGCTCGGCGGCACCGTGCTCGGCTTCGCCGTCCCCCTCGCCGCGGCGATCGCCAGTTCGGCGAACCTGCCGGACGTCGCGGTGTGGGGCGTGGTCGCGCTGCTCGCCCAGCTCGGCGCCTGGTTCGCGGTGGCGCGCCTGCTCGGCTCGATGCGCGCCGCGGCGATGAAGGAGGCGGCGGCGATGGCGCGGGCGGTGCTCAAGGCCGCGGTCGCGATCGCGGCGGGCGTGCTCAATGCCGCGGCGATGACCACCTGACGGCGCGCCCGCGCCGGGCCGGGAGGGGGCGGCCGGACGCTCCGCGTTGACCTCGCGCCGGGACGCGGCATAAAAGCCCTCCGCGAGACCGAGACCTCCGCCGTCCGCACGCCGGCACGACCGCGTTCGGCGGCAACCGGAGCAGCCTGCGCATGAGCATCGTGAAGGACGGCCGGGAGGCGACGATGATCGGCCACCGGTCGGACGGCACCGCGATCCGCCGACCGCTGTCGCCGCATCTGCAGGTCTACGACATGCTGCAGATGAGCAGCGCGCTCTCCATCTCGCATCGCATCACCGGCGTGATCTGGGCGATCGGGCTCCTCTTCCTGGTGTGGTGGCTGGTCGCCGCGGCCGCCGGCCCCGCGGCCTTCGCCGCCGCGCAGTGGTTCTTCTCCTCCTTCCTCGGCGTGGTGCTGCTGCTCGGGCTGACCGCGGCGGCCTGGTTCCACACCCTGAACGGGGTGCGCCACCTCGCCTGGGACGCCGGCTGGGGCTACGAGATCCCGACCATGTACCGCACCGGCCGGGCGGTGCTGGTCGGCACGGCGGCGCTGACGGTCCTCACCTGGATCGTCGTGCTGGTCGCCTTCTTCTGACGGACGCGAAGGACGGGCGCGCCACCCATGGCCAAGGAACTCGCCGAACGCACCACGCTCCGCTCGCCGCTCGGACGGGTTCGGGGACTGGGCGCCTCGAAGTCCGGGGCGCACCACTGGTGGCTGATGCGCGTCACCTCGGTGGCGCTGCTGCCGCTCTCGATCTGGCTGATCTTCGCCCTCGCCGGCCTTGCCGGGGCGAGCCACGCCGAGGCGGCGGCCTTCGTCGGGCGGCCGGTCAACGCGGTGCTGCTGCTCGCCTTCCTCGCCGCCGCCTTCCACCACACCGCCTACGGCGTGCAGGTGATCATCGAGGACTATGTGCGCTCGGAATGGGGCCGGATCGGCGGCATCCTGGCGGTGAAGGGGCTGTGCGCGCTGCTCTGGCTCGCCGCCTCGCTCGCGGTGCTGCGCCTCGCGGTGGGCGGCGTCCCCGCGGCGGCGGGCTGAGGCGGGCGGCCGCCTTGCACGTCGGAAGAAGGCGCGCGGGCCACGCGGCCCCGGCCGCGCGGCCGCGATCGGAGGGATCGGCGCGGCGGCGACGGGGCGGCCTGCGCCGGCTGGCGGAAGCCCCGCGCTGCCGCAACGGAATGGACGGATCGGGCAGGACATGAACGCGATCGGCAAGCCGTCCCGGGGCGCGTACCGGGTGGTGGACCACACCTACGACGTGGTCGTGGTCGGCGCCGGCGGCGCCGGGCTGCGCGCCACCTTCGGCATGGGCGCGGCGGGCCTCAAGACCGCCTGCATCACCAAGGTGTTCCCGACCCGCAGCCACACCGTCGCCGCCCAGGGCGGCATCGGCGCCGCGCTCGGCAATATGGGCGAGGACGACTGGCGCTGGCACATGTACGACACCGTGAAGGGGTCGGACTGGCTCGGCGACCAGGACGCGATCGAGTACATGTGCCGCGAGGCGATCCCGGCGGTGATCGAGCTCGAGCACTACGGCGTCCCGTTCAGCCGCACCGAGGACGGGCGCATCTACCAGCGCCCCTTCGGCGGGCACATGAAGCACTTCGGCAAGGAGCCGGCGATGCGGGCCTGCGCCGCCGCCGACCGCACCGGCCATGCCATCCTGCACACGCTCTACCAGCAGTCCCTCAAGCACGGCTGCGAGTTCTTCGTCGAGTACTTCGCCCTCGACCTCCTCATGGACGACGACGGCACCTGCCGCGGCGTGATCGCCTGGTGCCTGGAGGACGGCACGATCCACCGCTTCCGCGCGCAGCTCACGGTGCTGGCGACGGGCGGCTACGGGCGCGCCTACTTCTCCTGCACCTCCGCCCACACCTGCACCGGCGACGGCAACGCGATGGTGCTGCGCGCCGGCCTGCCGCTGCAGGACCAGGAGTTCGTGCAGTTCCACCCGACCGGCATCTACGGCGCCGGCTGCCTGATCACCGAGGGCGCGCGCGGCGAGGGCGGCTACCTCACCAACTCCGAGGGCGAGCGCTTCATGGAGCGCTACGCGCCGACCGCCAAGGACCTTGCCAGCCGCGACGTGGTCTCGCGCGCCATGAGCATGGAGATCCGCGAGGGCCGCGGTTGCGGGCCGCACAAGGACCACGTGCTGCTGCACCTCGAGCACCTCGGCGCCGACATCCTGCACGAGCGGCTGCCCGGCATCTCCGAGACGGCGAAGATCTTCGCCGGCGTGGACGTGACCAAGGAGCCGATCCCGGTGCTGCCCACCGTGCACTACAACATGGGCGGCATCCCGACCAACATCCACACCGAGGTGCTGGACCCGACCCCGGACGACGAGGACCGCGTCGTGCCCGGCCTGATGGCGGTGGGCGAGGCGGCGTGCGTCTCGGTGCACGGCGCCAACCGGCTCGGCACCAACTCGCTGCTCGACCTCGTGGTGTTCGGCCGCGCCGCGGCGCACCGCGCCGCCGAGATCGTCAGGCCCGGCGCGCGCCAGCCGCCGCTTCCGCCCGGCGCCGGCGAGCAGTCGCTCGACCGCCTCGACCGGCTGCGCCACGCCAAGGGCGGCACGCCGACGGCCGAGCTGCGCCTGCAGATGCAGCGCACCATGCAGACCCACGCCGCGGTATTCCGCACCTCCGCGCTGCTGCGCGAAGGGGTGGAGAAGATGCGCAAGATCTGGGCGGGGATGAGCGACCTGCGCGTCACCGACCGCTCGATGATCTGGAACAGCGACCTCGTCGAGACGCTCGAGCTCGAGAACCTGATGGGCAACGCGATGACGACCATCGTCTCCGCCGAGGCCCGCAAGGAGAGCCGCGGCGCCCACGCGCACGAGGACTACCCGGAGCGCGACGACGAGAACTGGCTCAAGCACACCCTCGCCTGGTGCGACGCGGAGGGGAACGTGCGCCTCGGCTACCGCGGCGTGAAGCTGCGCACCCTCACCAACGAGGTGCAGGTCTTCCCCCCGAAGGCCCGGGTCTACTGAGGAAAGACGGCGCACGATGGCCACCTTCACCCTGCCCAGGAACTCCCAGATCCGCGAGGGCAAGACCTGGCGCGCCCCGGCCGGGGCGAAGAACGTCCGCAACTTCAGGATCTACCGCTGGGACCCCGACAGCGGCGAAAACCCGCGCCTCGACACCTACGAGATCGACCTCGACGCCTGCGGGCCGATGGTCCTCGACGCGCTGATCAAGATCAAGAACGAGGTGGACAGCACCCTCACCTTCCGCCGGAGCTGCCGCGAGGGCATCTGCGGCTCCTGCGCGATGAACATCGACGGGCTGAACACCCTCGCCTGCCTCAAGCCGATCGAGGACATCCAGGGCGATGTGCGCATCTACCCGCTGCCGCACATGCCCGTGGTGAAGGACCTGGTGCCGGACCTCGGCCAGGTCTACGCCCAGTACCGCCTGATCGAGCCCTGGCTGAAGGCCGACAGTCCGCCGCCGCCCGACGCCGAGCGGCGCCAGAGCAAGGAGGAGCGGGCGAAGCTCGACGGCCTCTGGGAGTGCATCCTCTGCTTCTGCTGCTCCACCGCCTGCCCCTCCTACTGGTGGAACGGCGACCGCTATCTCGGCCCGGCGATCCTGCTGCAGGCCTATCGCTGGATCGCCGATTCGCGCGACGAGGCGACGGGCGAGCGGCTCGACCAGCTCGACGACTCGTTCCGGCTCTTCCGCTGCCACACCATCATGAACTGCACCCGCACCTGTCCGAAGGGGCTGAACCCGGCGCGGGCGATCGGCGAGATCAAGAAGCTGCTCGTCGAGCGGCAGGGCTGACGCATCGCGCCGCCGGCCGCAGCGGCCGCGGCGCCGTCCTCGCCGGTCCCGCCGCCGGTCCGGGAGCCCCGCTCGCGCAGCGCGCCGGCCGGCGCGCCGTCCGCGCCCGGACGCCGATCGGCGCGAGGCCTCGCGAACCGTCGGCGACCGCCAGGCCGCGATGCCGGCGCAGCCGCGCCGCGCCGGACGCCATCGGCACCGATCCCGCTGCGGAACGCCGCGCATCCGCGGGCCCGCCGCGCCGTTGCCGCCTCCGTGCCCGCCACGTGCCCAGGCGGAGCGAGGACGAGAGGAGAGCGGCCGATGGCGACGATCAATCCCTCGGACATCCGGAGCACATGCCGGTCGTGGGTTCCGACGGCCAGCACGTCGGCACGGTGGACCGCGTGGAGGGCGACCGCATCAAGCTCGCCCGCTCCGACGACCCGCACGGCGCCGGCGGGCACCGTTATCTCCCGCTCGACGCGGTCGCCTCCTGCGATGGCGGGCACGTGACGCTCTCCCTCACGGCCGAGCAGGCGCAGCGCCAGGCGGAGCGCGGCCCCTCGCCCGGCTGAGGCGGGCGCGCCCGGCAGGAGCGCGGTGGCGCGTCCGCCCGTTCCTCAACATTTTGTGATCGAGGCTCGGCTCGCGGAAGGACCGGGCGGGCCCGACACTCCCGCGGGGCTGCAATGCCGCCTCCTTCCCGGCGGCGCAGCCCTGGGGAGACAGTCCATGATCCGCAGAAGCCTTGCATTCGGCCTTGCCGTGGCGCTCGCCGCGTCGGGCGTGGCGTGGGCGCAGCAGCAACAGCAGCAGCCCCCGCCCGCCTGGGCGCAGGGCCGCCCGCCCGAGATGGCGAATTCCCGTCTCGCGCCGCATCCGCCGCGGCTGACCGTCACGCCGCCGGAGCAGGTGCCGGTCGCGGCGCTGCGCGTGCCGGCCGGCTTCCGCGTCGAGCTCTGGGCGCACGGCATCCCGGGCGCGCGCATGATGACGCTCGGCCAGAACGGCACGGTCTTCGTCGGCACGCGCGTCATCGGGCGCGTCTATGCCGTGACCGACGAGGGCGGCCAGCGCCGCGTCCGCACCATCGCCGAGCGGCTCAACCAGCCGAACGGCGTCGCCTTCCGCGACGGCAGCCTCTACGTCATCGCCATCAACCGCGTGCTCCGCTACGACGGCATCGAGGGCCGGCTCGACGATCCCGGCACGCCGGTGGAGCTGACCGCCGCCTTCAACCTGCCGCCGGACGAGCACCACGGCTGGAAATTCGCCGCCTTCTCGCCGGACGGGCGGCTCACCATGAACATCGGCGTGCCCTGCAACATCTGCGAGTTCGACCGCGACCGCTACGGGCTGATCGTCTCCTTCCGTCCCGACGGCTCCGACCGGCGGATCGAGGCGAAGGGCATCCGCAACAGCGTGGGCTTCGACTGGCACCCCGTCACGCGCGAGCTGTGGGCCACCAACAACGGCCGCGACTGGGCCGGCAACGACGTCCCGCCCGACACGCTGCACCGCATCCGCCGCCCCGGCGAGGACCACGGCTTCCCCTTCTGCGTCGGCGACTGGAACGACCCCGCCGTGCCGCGCCGCAACTGCAGCGAGTTCGTCCAGCCCGCCGCCTCGCTCGGGCCGCATGTTGCGGCGCTCGGCATGCGCTTCTACACCGGCGCCATGTTCCCCGAGCAGTATCGCAACCAGATCTTCATCGCCCGCCGCGGCTCCTGGAACCGCGAGCAGCTCATCGGCTACGACGTGGTGGTGGCGAGGCTCGACGCCCAGGGCAACGTGACGGGCATCGAGCCCTTCCTGACCGGCCTGCTCGACCAGGCGAACGACCGCTTCCTCGGCCGCCCCGTGGACGTGCTGCAGCTCCGCGACGGCTCGCTGCTGGTCTCGGACGAGCAGAACGGGGCGATCTACCGCATCTCGCGCGCGCAGTGACCTTTCCGCTGCGGTCCCTGGCGGCGGTCGCCCTCGCGGCCGCCGCCTTTCTCTGCACGGCGGCGGGAGCCGGCGGCAACGACGCCGCGCAGCGGGGAGCCGCGCTGGCCGAGGCGCGCGGCTGCGGCGGCTGCCACGGCGAGCGCGGCCACTCGCCGACCCCGAACGTCCCCTCGCTTGCCGGCCAGCCGCCCGAGGCCATCGTGCTCAACATGATCCTGTTCCGCGAGGGCCTGCGCGACGCGCCGCCGATGCCGGACCTCGCGCGCGACCTGACCGACCGGCAGATCGAGGACCTGGCCGCCTTCTATGCCTCGCTCCCGCCGGGCCCGCCGGAGGACCGCGGCGCTCCCGACCCGGCGCGGATGCGCGAGGGGGCGCTGCTCGCCGAGCGGCTGAACTGCGGCGTGTGCCACCTGCCGGACTATCGCGGACAGAACCAGGTGCCGCGCATCGCCGGCCAGCGCGAGGACTACCTGCT
Source organism: Caldovatus aquaticus (assembly GCF_019458025.1). Classification (GTDB taxonomy): domain Bacteria; phylum Pseudomonadota; class Alphaproteobacteria; order Acetobacterales; family Acetobacteraceae; genus Caldovatus; species Caldovatus aquaticus. The sequence goes on from NZ_JAHZUY010000001.1 coordinate 185,221, forward strand.
GCTGAGCCTCAGGGGCTACCGCGACGGCACGCGGCGCGGCACGGACACGAACATGAACGCGGTGGTGTACGGGCTGAGCGACGCCCAGCTCGCGGCGCTCGCCCATTACCTGGCGCAGCAGGGGGAACGCTGACCGGCCCTCCGGCGCGCCGCGCGCCGCGGGCGGCGCGGTTGACCGCCGTCCCCCGGCGCGGTTCCCTGCCGCGGCAGGACCCGCCCGACGCGAGGAAGGCCGCACGCGCATGACGCCCGATCCCGTCAACCCCGCCGACCAGGTCGTGCTCGGCGCCCTCTACGGCACCGACGCCATGCGCCGCGTCTTCGGCGAGACCGCGTGGCTCCAGCGCATGCTGGACGTGGAGGCGGCGCTCGCCCGCACGCAGGCGCGGCTCGGCATCATCCCCGAGGACGCGGCGCGCGCCATCGCCGCGGCGGCGCGGGCGGAGAATCTGGACCGCGCCGCGCTCGCCGCCGCGACGCGCAACACCGGCTATCCGGTGGTCGGCCTGGTGCGCCAGCTCAGCGCCCTCGCCGGCGCCGAGGCGGGGCGCTGGACGCACTGGGGCGCCACCACGCAGGACATCATGGACAGCGCGCTGGTGCTGCAGATCCGAGACGCGCTCGACCTGATCGCGCCCGATCTCGACGCGCTCTGCGCCGCGCTCGCCGCGCGGGCGCGCGAGCATCGCGGCACGGTGATGGCGGGGCGGACGCATCTCCAGCACGCGCTGCCCGTCACCTTCGGCTACAAGTGCGCGGTCTGGCTCTCGCCCCTCCTCGCCATGCGCGAGCGCCTCCGGGAACTGCGCCCGCGCGTGCTGCGCCTGCAGTTCGGCGGCGCGGCGGGGACGCTGGCCTCGCTCGGCCCGTGCGGCCTCGAGGTCGCGGCCGGGCTCGCCCGCGAGCTCGGCCTCGCCGAACCCGACATCCCCTGGCATGTGGCGCGCGACGGGCTGGCGGAGACGGTGTGCTGGCTCGGCCTGCTGTGCGGCGCGCTGTCCAAGCTCGCGACCGACGTCATGCTGCTGATGCAGACCGAGGTCGCCGAGGTGGCGGAGCCGCACCAGGAGGGGCGCGGCGGCTCCTCCACCATGCCGCAGAAGCGCAACCCGATCGCCTGCGAGTACGTGCTCGCCCAGTCGCGCGGCGTGCACGCGCTGGTGCCGCAGGTGCTCGCCGCGATGGCGCAGGACCACGAGCGCGCCACCGGCCCGTGGCAGGCGGAGCCGCTGGCGATCCCGCAGGCCTTCCTGCTCGCCCATGGCGCGCTGGCGCAGGCGCGCACGATCGCCGAGGGGATGACGGTGGATGCCGCGCGCATGCGCCGCAACCTGGAGAGCACCGGCGGCCTGATCGTCGCCGAGGCGGTGATGATGGGCCTCGCCCCCCTGCTCGGGCGCGGCGAGGCGCATCACGTCGTGAACCGCGCCTGCGACGTCGCCCGGGCGGAAGGCATCCCGCTCGCCGCGGCGCTCGCGCGCGAGCCGGCGGTCGCGGCGCGGCTCGATGCGGCGGCGCTGGCGCGGCTGACCGATCCGGCGGGCTATCTCGGCGCGGCCGAGGCGTTCGTGGACCGCGTCCTCGCGCGCGCCGCGGCGGCCTCCCTGCCGGCCCGCTGAGGCCGCGGCGCGCGGCCGTCGCTGCCGCGGTGCGGACAGGGCCGCCGGATCGCCGCCGGGCGCGCCGAGCACCTCGCGCAGCACCTGCGCCGCGAAGGAGGAGGTGAAGGGCTTGGCAAGGAAGCGCGCGCCGGGCACCGCCCGCTCCTTGGCCATCGCCGGGTGGCCGCCCGAGGCATAGACGACCGGCAGGCCCGGCCGCAGCACGCGCGCGGCGCGCGCGAGGGCATAGCCGTCGGCGCCGCCGGGCAGGCCGATGTCGGTCAGCACCGCAAGGACGTCACGGCGCGCGCACAGCAGCGCGAGCGCGGCCTGCGCGTCGCCCGCCTCGATCACCGCGAAGCCCGCCTCGGTCAGCCCGTCCGCCAGCGTCAGCCTGACCAGCGGATCGTCCTCGACGACCAGCAGGACCGGCCGGTGCTGAGCCGCTTCCGTGCCCGACACGTCCTTCATCCCGCCCGCGCCGACGGAGAAGATGGGCGCAGGCGCAGCGGCCCGCCGCGCGCGGCGCGTGACGTTGCCGTGATCCGGCGGGCTCGTGATCGGCGAGGACCGGCGGCGGGTGGCGCACCCGTCCGCCCGCCGGCGGCTCACGGCTCGCCGGCGGCCTCGGCGAGCTCGAGCAGCGCCCGGCCGTCGCGCCGCAGCCGCGCCACCGCGGTTCCGCCGTCGCAGCGGGAGCCGTCGAGCACGGACCGGCCCGGCGCCGTCACCTCCATCTTGCCGCGCACCTGGCAGACGACGCGGGCCGAGCTCTGCGGCGAGCCGCCGTGCCAGCGCATCAGGGCGCGCGTCCAGTCGCCGGTGCGCTCGTAGTGGCTGCGCAGGTAGCGCGCCGCCCAGTCGGCGGCGAGCGCGGGATCGAGCGGCCAGTCGCCGCCGCGCGCATGCACGCCCGCGTTCACCTGCACGCAGCCCGCCATCACCTGGCGCCGGCCGAGGAGCGCGCTCCGGTATAGCCGCCGCGCCTCCTCGGCGCTCGCGGGAAAGTAGGAGCGGCCGCCGATGTTCAGCGCGTAGGCGTGCAGCCCGCTCTCGTTGAGCGCGATGGCGACGAGCAGGCCTTCCGGGATGCCGTGCGCGCGTTCCGCCGCACGCACGGCCTCGAGACAGGCGGCGCGCGGCGAGACGATGGCGCGGCGCTCCGGCGACGGCTGCGCCAGCGCCGGCGCGGGAGATGTCGCTGCAAGCATCGTCCCGGCGACCATCGCGCAGCCGAGCGTCGCGCCGAGCACGCGCCGCTGCCTCCATCGCATGGCGCGCGCCCTTGTCCCGTTGCACCGGGCGCCCCGCGGCAACGCACGCGGGCACGCCGCTACCCGTCGCCGGCGCGGGGGCACCGGCGTTCCGTTCGCGGTCGTCATGGCGGCGAGTCGCTAGCATGATCGCACGCCCATGCAAACATTTTCGCGCGGCGCGGCGCGCCACATTTTTGCCACGATGCGTCGTGCGATCCCTGCAGCGCGCGACGTGCCGCGCGCAACGGCATGGTCCTCGCGTGCGCGCATGCCGATCGTGCGATCTTGGCGCGACGCGCCGTGCATCGCGTCCGCGATGCCGCGCACGGCAGGCGCGCGGAAGGTGCGTTGCGCGCCGTCGCGTTCCGCTGCCGCGATCGCACTCCGCACGGAGCCGCGCGGAATGACGCCGCGCCTGCCGCTCCGTCGCCGTCACGCGACGCGCAGCCGCACCGGCGCGACCGCGCGCGGCGGAGGCGGAGGACCGTTGTCCCGCGGCGGGCGCGGACGGCACGCCGCGGCGCAAACGCCGCAGCGGGTCGCGCTCGCGCGCCGCTCCGGCGTGCATCCGACGCGGACGCGCGCGCAGGAAACGCGGGAGGCGGGACGCCGATGCGGTTCGCCGCACCCGGGATCGCGCGGAGGACGCGCCACGATGTGCGGCGACGGACCGTGCGGGCCGGCGGCTGCCTCCTCGCCGTGTCCGCCACGTGCGCGGCAGCGGCGCCGCGCCCGCCTCAACCCGGGCGCGCAGCCCGCGCGCCGGCATCGGCGATCTTGACGGCCTGCCGCCTCTTCAGGGATGCTCATGCACAAGGGGCCGGCCGCGATCGCCCCGTGAGGCGACAGCCGAAGCATCGCGTCCATCTCTCCTCCGGGGAGTGACGCACCATGCCGTCGCCAGACATTCTCACCGCTGCCCGGCTCTCGCGCCTCGTCGGCCTGCCCGGCGCGCCCGTGATCCTCGACGTCCGCACCGAGCAGGACCACGCGGCCGATCCGCGCGCCCTGCCCTGCGCCCTGCGCCGCGATCACCGCTCGGTCGCCGACTGGGCGCCGGAACTCGCCGGACGCCACGTCGCCGTGGTCTGCCAGCGCGGGCTGAAGCTCAGCCAGGGCGTCGCCGCCTGGCTCCGCCACCACGGCGCCCGCGCGGAATCGCTCGATGGCGGCTTCGAGGCCTGGCGCGAGGCCGGCGCCCCGCTCGTCCGCACCGACCGCCTGCCGCCGCGCGACGCGCGGGGCCGCACCGTCTGGGTGACGCGCGCGCGGCCGAAGGTGGACCGCATCGCCTGCCCCTGGCTGATCCGCCGCTTCGTGGACCCCGCCGCGGTGTTCCTCTTCGTCGCCCCGTCCGAGGTGCGCGCCGCCGCGGAACGGTTCGGCGCCGCGCCCTTCGACATCGAGGGCGTGTTCTGGAGCCACCGCGGCGAGGCCTGCACCTTCGACGTGATGCTGGAGGAGTTCGGCCTCGCCGGCGCGGAGCCGCTCGCGCGCCTCGCGGTCATCGTGCGCGGCGCGGACACGGCGCGGCTCGATCTCGCGCCGGAGGCGGCCGGGCTGCTCGCCGCCTCGCTCGGCCTGTCGCGGATGCACCGCGACGACCTCGAGCAGCTCGAGGCCGGGATGGCGCTCTACGATGCCTTCCACCGCTGGGCGCGCGACGCCACGGCCGAGACGCACAACTGGCCGGCGCCGGGCCGGGGCGCGTGACATGCACGCGCCCGTCCGGGATGTCCCGAGGAACGACGGCGCCGCCCGGGCGGCGGCCGGGCAGCGGCCCGCCGCCCCCGCCTTCCCCAGCTTCGCCCAGGCGCTGCGCGTCTGGCTGCGCATCGGCCTGCTCTCCTTCGGGGGCCCCGCGGCGCAGATCGCGGTGATGCACCGCGAGGTGGTGGACGAGCGGCACTGGGTCTCCGACGCGCGGTTCCTACACGCGCTGAACTTCTGCATGCTGCTGCCGGGGCCGGAGGCGACGCAGCTCGCCACCTATCTCGGCTGGCTGCTGCACGGCGTGAAGGGCGGCGTCGCGGCGGGGGTGCTGTTCGTGCTGCCCGGCGCGGCGGTGATGATGGCGCTCAGCGCCATCTATGCGCTCTACGGCGAGGTGCCGCTGATCGCCGCGCTGTTCTTCGGGCTGAAATGCGCCGTGCTGGTGCTGGTGGTGGAGGCGCTGCTCCGCGTCGCGCGGCGCGCGCTGAGGACGCCGCCGGCCTGGCTGCTCGCGGCGGCGGCGTTCCTCGCGCTGTTCGCCTTCTCCGTCCCCTTCCCGGTCGTCGTCCTCGCCGCGGCGGCGATCGGCTACGCGGTGCCGCGGCACTTCCGCGCCGCCGGGCACGGCGCCGCGGCGGACGGCCCGCCGGCGCTGCTCGACGCGGCGCTCGCGGCCGATCCCGGCCGCGTCGCGCGCATGACGGCGGCGGCGCGGCGGGCGGGATTCGCGGCGCTCGCGCTCTGGCTCGCGCCGGTGGCCGCGCTGATGGCGGCCGGCGCGGGGGCGTTCGCCGACATCGCCTGGTTCTTCTCGAAGATGGCGGTCGTCACCGTGGGCGGCGCCTACGCCGTGCTCGCCTATGTCGCGCAGGAGGCGGTGGAGGGCTACGGCTGGCTCGACGCGGGCCAGATGCTCGCCGGCCTCGGCCTCGCCGAGACCACGCCGGGGCCGCTGATTTTGGTGCTGCAGTTCGTCGGCTTCCTCGCCGCCTTCCGCGACGGGGGCCTCTGGGGCGGCGTGCTCGGCGCCATCGTGACGCTCTGGGCGACCTTCGCCCCCTGCTTCGCCTGGATCTTCCTCGGCGCGCCCTTCGTCGAGCGGCTGCACGCGCACCGCGCGCTGACCGGCGCGCTGGCGGCCGTGACGGCGGCGGTGGTCGGGGTGATCCTGAACCTCGCGGTCTGGTTCGGGCTGCGCGTGCTGTTCGGCGCGGTGCGGACGGTGGCGATCGGCCCGCTCGCGCTCGACCTGCCGGTGCCGGGGAGTCTCGATCCGCCGGCGCTCGCGCTGGCGGCGCTGGCAGCGGCCTGCCTGTTCTGGTGGAACCTCGGGCTGGTCCGCACGCTGGGCGTCACGGCGCTCGCCGGCTTCGCCTTCCGGCTGGCGACCGGCTGAGCGGTCCGGCGCCGCTCAGTCGAGGGTGAAGGCCTCGTGCGTCGAGGTCTGCAGCGCGCCGCCGACGACCGGGCCGCCGCCCGCCACATGGATCCACCGCCCGAGCACCGCGGCGCCGAGCCCGTGCCGCGGCGTCGGCATCGGCGCGTGGCTCGCCCAGGTGTCGGTCGCCGGGTCGTAGCTTTCCATCTGGCCGTGCACCGTGCCGGTGAGGCGGCCGTTCTCGAACCGCCCGGTCTCGCCGCCCATGGCGAAGAGGCGCCCGTCGAGCACGACGAGGCCGTGGCCGGAACGCGGCGTCGGCATCGGCGCGCGCTCCTCCCAGGTGTCGCGGTCCGGCAGGTACACGTGGTGCAGGCCGGTGTTGTACTCGAAGGTGTTGAAGCGCCCGCCGATCAGGTGGATGCGGCCCGCATGGGCGACCGCGCCGGCGTGGTCGCGCGCGCCGGGCAGCGGCTTGCGGATCTCCCAGCGGTCCGCCCGCGGGTCGTACACCTCGTGCCAGCCGACGCTGGCACGCTCGCGCTCGGGGTCGGAAGCGCCGCCGATGTGGTGGATGCGGCCGTCCAGCGCGACCACCGCGCCGGCGCCGCGCGGGCGCGGCAGCGGCGCGATCCGGTCCCAGCGGTCGGCGGCGATGTCGTACACGAAGGCGTCGGCGTGGGCGCCGCGGTTCTGGCCCGTGAACCCGCCGAGCGCGTAGATGCGCCCGGCATCGGCGACGACGCCGACATGGTTGGCGCCGCGCGGCAGCGGCGCGGCCTGGTGCCAGCGGTCCTCGCGCGGGTCGTAGACGTGGTGGTAGGGCCGGTCCACCGCGCCCTCGCCGTAGCCGCCGATCACGTGCATCCGCCCCTCCCAGGCGGTGGCCCAGGCCATCTCGCTGCGCGGGACGGGCAGCGGCGCGCGCGCCACCCAGCGGCCCGGCCGGCCGGGCGGCGCCGGACTCGCGACGACGCGCTGGGCGAGCTGCTCGGGCGTGAGGCCGGGCGGCGTCGGCCCGCGCAGCGCGCGGAGCTGCTCCGGCGGGACCGGCAGGCCGTGGTGCGGCGCGGTCTGCGCGGCGGCGGCGCGCGCGCCGAGCGCGAGCCCGGCGACGCCCGAGGCGAGCAGGGTGCGGCGATGCATGGCGGACGGCTCCCGGACAACAGGCGGCTCGCCCGAGCCTAGGGCGACACGCCCGCCCCGGCCAAGACGCCGCGCGGATGCGCCTCAGCGTCCGGCGATCGCCGCCGCCATGCGCCGCAGTCCGGCCACCTGCTGGCGCCACCAGCCGCCCCTCACCAGCGCCTCCGGCGCCTCCGGGTCGCCGGTGCGCGGATAGACCTCGCGGCGGAAGTCGGCGGTGCCGAACAGCCAGTCCCAGAGCGGCAGCAGGGTGGCGTAGTTCCTGCCCTGCTCGCCGGCCGAGAGCTCGCCGTGGTGCAGGCGGTGGAAGCGGGGCGAGACCAGCAGCCGCTCGCCGAGCCGGCCGAAGGAGAGGCGCACATTGGCGTGGCTCAGGCTCTCGGCGAGCCGCAGCACCAGCACCACCACCGGGAACTGCCCGGGCGGCACGCCGATCAGCAGCGCCAGCCCGCCGAACCACAGCGCCGCGAGCACCTCGTCCAGCACGTGGTTGCGGTCGTCGGTCCAGAACGTCATCTGGCGCTGCGCGTGGTGGATCGAGTGCAGCGCCCACCACCAGCGGAAGCGGTGCTGCAGGCGGTGGCGCCAGTACTCGCCGAAGTCGAGCACGACGATGTAGAGCAGCAGCGCCCAGAAGGGATGCTCGCGCAGCCAGGGCAGCAGCGTCTCGAGGGTGGGAGGGACGAAGCCGGAATCGGCGATCCACCCCTCCCAGCGCGCCTGCAGGCTGGCGAACAGCACGAAGGCGAGCATCGGCAGCAGGCCGAGGCGCGTGAGCAGCGTATAGACCACGTCGGTGCGCACCGGCGCGCCGTCGTCCCAGCGCTCGACCGGGCGCCACAGCTCGAGCGGCCGGCAGACGGCATAGACGACGCCGATCGTCACCAGCCCGAACAGCGCGAAGTCGAGCCACTGGTAGGCGTCGTCGGCCCAGTCCATCAGGCCGAGCGCGTAGAGGACGGGCTGGATCGCCTGCTCGAAGATCCAGCCGGTGGCGGTGGCGTAGAGGTCCTGCAGCATGGGCGGTTCCGTCCTCGCGCCTCCTCCCTAACGGCCTCGTGGCGGCAGCGTGTCGAAACAGAAACCCCTGGCCTGGAGGCCCTCGATCAGCGGCTCGAGCACCGCGGCGAAGGGCTCGCGCCGGCCGCGCACGCCCCAGTGCATCACCAGCACCTCGCCGTCGCGCACGGTGCGCAGGGCGCGGGCCAGCAGCGCGGCATTGGGGTGGCGGTCGGAGGGCAGCTCGTCGCCGAGGAAGCCGTGCGCGGTCCAGCCCTGGTGCGTCAGGCCGCAGGCGCGCGCCATCGCCAGCGCCCCCGGCGTGGCGATGCCGCCCGGGGCGCGCCACAGCGGCAGCACCCGCGCCTCCGGCGCCAGCTCGCGCAGGCGGCGGAGCGGGCGCTGCAGCTCCTCGCACAGCGCCGCCTGGTCGAGCAGCTCGGCCGCCCGGCCGTCGCGCGCGGCGTAGCGCACCCGCCCCGGCCCGGCATCGCCGCGGAAGTACCAGTGCCGCCAGGTGTGGCTGGCGAAGGCGTGGCCCTCGGCGGCGCGCGCGCGCCAGAATTCGCCCCAGGAGTCGGAGAGCGTGGTGTCGCCGCGCCAGCTCGGCTCGTCGGCGACGAAGAGCGTGGCGCGCACGCCGCGGCGGCGGAGGATGTCGGCGATCCGCTCCGCCTCGCGCGACCAGCCCGTGTCGATCGTGAGGTAGAGCGTGCCGGCCGGGCAGGGTCGGGGCGGCGCCGGCTGCGCGCCGGCGGGACCGGACGCGGCGAGCAGCGCCGCGGCCGCCACGGCAAGCCGCCGCCGCGCCGTCCTCACCGCCGCCCGTCCCCGCCGCGCGGGCGGAAGCATGGCCGCATCGTCACGGTCCGCATCCGCGCACCGGCCGGCGCGCCCGCCGCCTCATCCGCCGCCGCGCGGCTGGACGAAGATGCCATGCGGGCTGCGCCCCACGCGGATCGTCTCGACCTGCGCGGTGCGCGGGTCGATCACCGCGACGCGCTGGATCCAGCGCAGGGTGACCCAGAGCCGCCCCTCCGGGTCGAAGGCGATGCAGTCCGGCCCGCCCGGCAGATCCCAGCGGTGCAGCGCCTCCAGCGTGGCGGCGTCGAGCGCGGTGATGCGGCTGTCCACCCGGCTGGTGGCGTAGAGGACGCGCCCGTCCGGCGCGGCGAAGATGGTGTGCGCCCCGCGCCCGACCGGGATGGTCCGCTCCACCTGCCGCGTCTCGGGATCGAGCACGGCGAAGTGGTCGGCGCCCATGATGCCGACGATCAGCTTGCCGCGGTGCCAGAGGATGCCCGCAGGCTCGCGCCCGACCTCGGCCTGCCAGACCGGCTGGCGCGTCTCCAGGCTGATCGCCACCACCGACCGGCTGCCCTGCAGCGTCACGTAGACCATGCGGCTGTCGGGACGGAAGGCGAGGTGGCTCGGCTTGTCCGGCAGGCGCAGGCGCTGCAGCAGGGTCGGCCCCTCGGCGTCGTAGATGTCCACCTGGTCGCGCCGCAGCGAGGCGATCACCAGGAACTTCCCGTCCGGCGAGTAGTCGAGATGGTAGGGGTTGCTGATCCGCTCCCGCCGCTGCAGCGCGCCGGTGGCGGGGTCGAGGAACAGCAGCTCGTTCCCGCCCGAATCGGCGACGACGAGCGAGCGGCGGTCCGGCGTCAGCACCAGGTGGTGGGTCTCGCGCAGCACCGGGATGCGGCGCACCTCCTCGCGCGTGGCGCCGTCGAGGACGGTGATCGAGGCGTCGCCGGAGTTGAGCACATAGACGATGTCCGCCCCGGCCGGCCCGGCCCGGCCGAGCAGCGGCGCAGCGAGGGCGAGCAGCAGGGCGGCACGGCGGATGGTCTGGGGAGGCCGCATGGCGGCTCCATCGGGCTGGGCAGCGGGTTGTGGCCGCATCATTCCTGACGCGCCGGCGCGGCGCGTTCAAGCGCCCCCGGCGCGCCGGCCCCTCCCGCCCGGGAACTCCGCCGCGCCGCCGCGGCGCGCCCGCGGCGGGAGCCGCGCCCCGGCCCCGGCGCGGGTCAGCCGTCGGCCGGCTCGAAGCGCAGGGCGACGCCGTTCATGCAGTAGCGCAGCCCGGTCGGCGGCGGCCCGTCCGGGAAGACGTGGCCGAGATGGCCGCCGCAGCGCGCGCAATGGACCTCGGTGCGGGTCATGAGGAGGCGGCGGTCCACCGAGGTGCCGACGGCGCCCTCGAGGGGCTGCCAGAAGCTCGGCCAGCCGGTGCCGCTCTCGAATTTCGCGCCCGAGTCGAACAGCGCGTTGCCGCAGCCGGCGCAGACGAAGGTGCCGCGCCGCTTCTCCGCGTTGAGAGGGCTGCTCCCGGCGCGTTCCGTGCCGTGCTGGCGCAGCACGCGGAACTGCTCCGGCGTGAGCTGCGCGCGCCATTCGGCCTCCGACTTGCGGACCGCGAAGGCGGCCTCGCCCGCCCCCTCCGCGCCGCCACCGCCGCGATCGCGCCTGAACAGCATGGGCCGGTCTCCTCCTTGCATTGCCTTGCCGGTCTCGGGCGCCAATTGGGGGCGGCGGCGGCCCGCCGCCAGCGCCGCCGCCCGCTTCCGGCCCCCGGCACGGCGCCGCCCGGTCGCCGCCGCGGCCCGGAGTCCGCCCCGGCCGCTTGCCGGAGGCGGCGCGATCGCGCAGATCTTGCGGCGCGCCCGCCGCCGGGCGTCCGCGCCTGTCCCCTTGGTTCGCCGGCACGGCCCGGCGGCCCGCCGCCCCGCACCGCATGACCACGCCAGCGACGATCCCGCCCCTCCGCTCGCTCGACGAGCTCGCCCCCGGCCAGACCTACGACCTCGGCGGCTTCGCGCTGAGCGAGGCGGAGGTGATCGAGTTCGCCCGGCGCTACGACCCGCAGCCCTTCCACCTCGACCGCGAGGCGGCGCGGGAGAGCCTGTTCGGCGAGCTGGTGGCGAGCGGCCTGCACACCCTCGCCGCGACCTTCGGGCATCTGATGCGGAGCGGCTGGCTCGCCGCGGTCTCGCTCGGCGGCAACCGGATCGACACGCGCTGGCCGGCGCCGCTCCGCCCCGGGGAGCCGGTGCGGCTGAAGGTGGAGGTGCTGGAGGTGCAGCCCTCGCGCTCCGGCCGCCCGCTCGGGGTGGCGAAGCTGCGCTACCTGCTCGCACGCGAGGCGGACGGCGTGGTGGTGCTGGACTCGGTCGGGACGCACTTCCTGCGGCGCTGAGCGTCGCCCGCGTCCTCTGCTATCCTCGCCCCGCGTCGGCTCGGAGAGGCGGACCGGGGAGGAGAGGGATGACGGCGGGAAGCGAAGCGGCCCAGCAGCAGCGCGCGAGGCGCAACACGATCGGCGACGCGCTGCGGCGCTCCGCCCGGCGGTTCCGCGACCGGCCGGCGCTCCGCTTCGGCGAGCGGCTGTGGAGCTACGCCGCGCTCGACCTCGCCGCCGACCGGGTGGCGCGCTGCCTGCTGGCGCAGGGCCTGAAGCCCGGCGACCGCGTGCTCGCCTACGGGCGCAACTCCGACGGCTACCTGCTCGCCTGGCTCGGCTGCGCGCGGGCGGGGCTGATCCACGTGCCGGCCAATTTCGCGCTGACCGCGGGCGAGCTCGAGCACATCGCGCGCCAGTCCGGCGCCGCGGCGCTGCTCACCCAGCCGGCGCTGAGGGCGACCGCGGAGGCGGTGCGCGGCCGACTCGGCATCGCCGTCGCCGGCACGCTCGAGGAGGGCGCCGCCGGGCCGGGCGAGTTCGACGTGCTGGCCGCGGCAGGGGATGCGCGCTGGGGCGGGCCCGGCGACCCGCCGCCGGGCGAGGCGGTGCGCGACGAGGACGTGGCGCAGCTCCTCTACACCTCGGGCACCACCGGCCTGCCCAAGGGCGCGATGATGACCCACCGCGCCCTGCTCGCCGAATACATGAGCTGCATCGTCGAGCTGGAGTTCGCCGGCGAGGACCGGGTGCTGGCCAGCCTGCCGCTCTACCACTCGGCGCAGATGCACTGCTTCACCATGCCGCAGCTCCTGGTCGGCGCCTCGATCGTGCTGATCGAGGCGCCGGAGCCCGCGCGCGTGCTGGAGCTGATCGAGCGGCACCGGATCAGCTCCTTCTTCGCCCCGCCCACGGTCTGGATCGGCCTGCTGCGGCACCCGGACTTCGCCCGGCGCGACCTGCGCTCGCTGCGCAAGATCTACTACGGCGCCTCGATCATGCCGGTGCCGGTGCTGCAGGAGCTGCGCGAGCGCCTGCCCGGCGTGCGGCCCTTCAACTGCTACGGCCAGAGCGAGATCGCCCCGCTCGCCACCGTCCTCAGGCCGGAGGAGCACGACGCCCGCCCCGGCTCGGTCGGCCGGCCGATCCTTAACGTCGAGACGCGGGTGGTGGACGCCGCGATGCGCGACGTGGCGCCGGGCGAGCGCGGCGAGATCGTGCACCGCTCGCCCCAGCTCCTGGTCGGCTACTGGGACAACCCGGAGGAGACGGCGCGCGCCTTCGCGGGCGGCTGGTTCCACTCCGGCGACGTCGCCGAGGTGGACGCGGAGGGATACCTCTACATCGTCGACCGCACCAAGGACCTGATCAACACCGGCGGCGTGCTGGTGGCGAGCCGCGAGGTGGAGGAGGCGCTGTTCACCCACCCCGCGGTCGCCGAGGTGGCGGTGATCGCGGTGCCCGACCCGCGCTGGATCGAGGCGGTGACGGCCGTGGTGGTGCCGCGCGCCGAGGCGGCCGGCCTCGCGCCGGAGGAGATCGAGCGCGCGCTGATCGCCCACGCGCGCGAGCGTCTCGCGCCGTACAAGGTGCCGAAGCGGGTGATCGTGACCGACGCGCTGCCGAAGAACACCGCGGGCAAGCTGCTCAAGCGCGAGCTGCGGGCGCGCTATGCGGGGACGGGCGATGCGGCGCTGGGGCGCGACCTCGCCGCGCCGGCCGCGGCGGACGGCGGCCGCCGCTAGGGCGGCTCCGGGACGGCCGGGCGTCGGCCGGGCGCGTGGCTCGGCCCGGCAAGCGACGGGCCGGAGCCGCTGCCGCGGGCACCGCCGGGCGGGAGCGGCTCCGGGCCGGGCGGAGCGGCGGGGGGCGGCGTGTCGGCGCGCCCTCCCGCGTCGCGCCTCAGATCTTCTCCACCTGGCCGTATTCCAGCTCCACCGGCGTGGCGCGGCCGAAGATGCTGACCGAGACCTTCACCCGGCCGCGCTCCTCGTCCACCTCCTCGACCACGCCGACGAAGCTGGTGAAGGGGCCGTCGGCGACGCGCACCTGCTCGCCCACCTCGAACACCACGCTCGGGCGGCGCGGCTTCTCCACCCCCTCCTGCACCTGCTTGAGCAGGCGCTGCGCCTCGGCCTCGCGGATCGGCGTCGGGCGGTTGCGCTCGCCGAGGAAGCCGGTGACCTTGGGCGTGTTCTTGATCAGGTGCCAGACGTCGTCGGTCATCTCCGTCTTCACCAGCACGTAGCCGGGGAAGAACTTGCGCTCCGTCTCGACCTTCTGGCCGCGGCGCACCTCGGTGACCGGCTCGGCCGGAACCAGGACTTCCTCGATCTTGTCGGCGAGGCCCTTCTGCGCCGCCTGCTCCTTGATCTGCTGGGCGATCTTCTTCTCGAAGCCCGAATAGACGTGGATGACGTACCACTTCTTCTCGGCCATGGCGGCTCGCTTGCGCCTCCCTCATCCTGCGACCCGGCCGGCATCGCCACGCGCCCCTGGCGCCGCGACAGGCCGGCCGCGCCGCACCCGCCCGGGCATCAGCCGAGCCCGAACACGCCGCGCATGACCTGCGAGATCACCAGGTCCACCACCAGGAAGAACAGCGCGGCGAGCGCCGACATCCCGAGCACCAGGCCGGTGGTGATCAGCGTCTCCTTGCGCGTGGGCCAGGTGACCCGGTTCACCTCCTGGCGCACCTCGCGGATGAACTGCGCGGGGTCGAGCTTGGCCAAGTCCCAATCCTTCAACGAAAGCCGGGCGGCGCCCGCAGGGGCGCCGCCCCGGAGAAACGTCCCGGTCCGCGCGGCCGCCGGATTGGCGCTGGCAGGGGCGGAGGGTCTCGAACCCCCAACCTCCGGTTTTGGAGACCGGCGCTCTAGCCAATTGAGCTACGCCCCTCCACGCGCCGCCCGGCCGACCGGGCCGCGCGCGAAGGCCGGTCTATAGGTCAGTGCCGCAGGGCTGTCGAGGGCGGCACCGGCGCGCATGGCGGATGCGGCGCACCGCGCGGCCGGCGTCCGGCCGACGCCTCGCGCCCCCGGCGGCGCCATCGGGAGCGGATCCGGCAGCGTGCAGCGGGCGCCGTTCCCGGCGCGACGGGGCCGGCGGCGGCGCGGGCGAAAGAGCGGGTGACGGGAATCGAACCCGCACAACCAGCTTGGAAGGCTGGGGCTCTACCATTGAGCTACACCCGCGGCGTCCCGGGACCGCCGCCGCGTCCCCGGCGGGAGCGACCGCCGCGCTCCGCGGCGTCGTCCCTTGGCACCCGCCGATCCTATGGAGGGGGTTGGATTCGAACCAACGTAGGCGTGCGCCAACGGATTTACAGTCCGTCCCCTTTAGCCGCTCGGGCACCCCTCCGCAGGGACCGGCGAACCGGCGGGAGCGCGCGGGACTATCGCCTTTGGGGGCCGGCTGTCAACGCGGCACCACGCCGCGGCCCGCCGCCCGGCTCGCCCCTCCGGCTCAGCCGACCGCCGCCAGGCACGCCTGCCCGGCCAGCACGCGCCGCACCGCCTCGATCAGCCGCTCCGGCGCGAAGGGCTTGGCGAGCAGCGCGAAGGGCTCGGCCGGCGAGCCCGGTCCGCCGATCAGCGCGTCCCCGTCCTCGGAAGGCAGGCGCCCGGTCATGACCACCACCGGCAGAGCGGGGCGGCCGGCGCGCAGCCGCCGGATCAATTCCCGCCCCCCGAGGCGCGGCATGTCGAGGTCGGTCAGCAGCACGTCCACGTGCCGGCGCCCCGCCCGCTCCAGCGCCTCGAGCCCGTCGGCGGCGAGAACGACCTCGAAGCCCTCGGCCGCCAGCAGGTCGCCCAGCAGCCCGGCGAGCAGCGCCTCGTCCTCCGCCAGCAGCACCACCCGGCGCCGCGCCGCCGGACGCGTGCGGAATGCCGGCAGCGCTCGTGTGACAATCCTCACGACGGTACTCCGAGCAACCAATGCCTCGGTTGTGGATTATCGGTTCAACCGCAGGTCATCGCACGTCACGGTTGCGAGAGAACGCAACGAATCGGGAGAACGGCGAAACGCCGGCGCCGGAGCGCCGCTTGCCAGGACGGCGCCACGGGGCAGGATGACCGCGCCATGCGACACCCCCCTTCGCGCCGCCGCGGCG
>NZ_JAHZUY010000021.1 GCF_019458025.1 Caldovatus aquaticus
CAGCTCCGCGCGCACGCGATCGGCGCGCGCCGCCGCCTCGGCCGCCTCCTCGGTGGCGCGGTTCGCCGCGCCTTCGGCCTCGCGCGCCGCCGCCGCGGCCGCGGCGAGCGCCGCCTCGGCGGCGGCGAGGCGGGCGGGCAGCGTGCCCTCGATCGCGGCGAGGGCGCGGTCCTCGTCGGCGAGCCGCGCCTCGGCCGCCGCCGCGTCGCCCGCGAGCCGCTCGGCATGGGCGAGATCGCGCCCGATCTGGGCGAGGCGCGCCGCCGCCGCCTCCAGCGCGGCGCGCGCGCGGCGCTCCTCCTGCTCCAGCCCTTCCGCCTCGACGCGGCGGCGCTCCAGGGCGGTGCGCGCCTCCGCCTCGGCGGCGCGCGGCCCCGGCAGGTCGCGCTCCGCCGCGAAGGCGCGCAGCGCCGCCGCTTCCGCTTCGGCCTCGGCGCGCCGCGTCTCCGCCCGCGCCGCGGCGAAGGCGGCGCGCGCCGCCGCGAGCGCCGCCATCGCCCGGGCGCGCAGCAGCGCCAGCCACTCCGCCTCCGCCTGCCGCACCAGGCCGGAGAGGTTGCGGTAGCGGCTCGCCTGGCGCGCCTGCTTCGCCAGCGACTGGCGCTGCGCCTCGAGCTGGCCGAGCAGGTCCTCGGCCCGCGTCAGGTTGGCCTCGGCCTGGCGCAGCTTCAGCTCGGCCTCGTGGCGGCGGGCGCGCAGGCCGGCGATGCCCGCCGCCTCCTCCAGCACCTGGCGCCGCTCCTCGGGCCGCGCGCCGATCAGCGCCGCGACCCGCCCCTGGCTCACCATGCCCGAGGCGCGCGCGCCGGAGCCGAGGTCCATGAACATGGTCTGCACGTCGCGCGCGCGCAGCTCGCGCCCGTTGACGCGGAAGCTCGTCCCCTCGCCGCGGGCGATGCGGCGCGTGATCTCGAGCTCCGGCGCGTCGTGATGCGGCGGGGGGGCGAGGCCCGCGGCCTCCTCGAGCGTCAGCGTCACCTCGGCGATGTTGCGCCCGGGCCGGGTCGCGGTGCCGGCGAAGATGACGTCGTCCATCTCGCCCCCGCGCAGCGCGCGCGCGGAGGTCTCCCCCATCGCCCAGCGCAGCGCCTCGACGACGTTGGACTTGCCGCAGCCGTTCGGGCCGACGATGCCGGTCAGGCCGGGCAGGACCTCGAGCGTGGTCGGCTCGGCGAAGCTCTTGAAGCCGGCGATGCGCAGCCGCGTCAGCACCGCGCGGCGCGCCGCGGCGCGCTGCTCGGCGCTGCGCTCGGGCGAGCCGGCCGGCAGGATCTCCGCCCCCTCGCCGGGCGCGGCGGGCGGAAGGTCCGCCTCCCCGGTCACGATGCCTGGCGGGCCTGCGCCAGCAGCTGGGCGAAGCGCTCGAAGCCGATGTTGCCCGACTGGCGGACCTTGCCGGCCTCGCCGAAGACGAAGGTCGGCGTCGCGCTCACCTGGTGGTCCCGCTCGCCGCGCAGGCGGCTCTCGAGCACGGCGCGCTGCAGGGTCTCGTCGCGGGCCGCGGCCTCGACCTGCTCGCGCGTCATGCCGGCGACGGCCGCGATCTTGGCGATCTCGGCCAGGTGGTCCGCGCCGCGGGCGTAGGCCCAGCGGTCCTGGGCGGCGAACAGCGCCGAGAGGAAGCCCTCGTAGCGGTCGGGCGGCAGGGCGCGGGCCACGCAATGCGCGGCGAGCGCGAGCTGGTCGAGCGGGAAGTCGCGGAACACCAGCCGCATCTGCCCGGTCTCGATCAGCTCCTTCCGCACCCGGGGATAGGTCTCGCGGTGGAAGGCGCCGCAATGGCTGCAGGTGAGCGAGAAGTACTCGATCACCGTCACCGGCGCGTCCGGGCGCCCGACCGAGCGTTCGGCGAGCCGCGGGTCGGCACCGGCGGGCTGCGGCGGCGTTCCGCCCGCGCCCTGGGCGCGCGCCGGCGCGAGAGGGTCGGCGGCGGCAACGGCGCCGAGACCGGCGCCGGCCAGGAGAAGCGTGCGTCGAAGCAGTGTCATGGGGCCTCCCCGGGGACGGCCGGGTCCTCGGAATCGCCGTCCCGCCTGTCCTCGCCACCCCGATAGACCCCTCGTGCCAGCTTTTCCAGCGCCGCCCGCAGCGCCTCGGAGGGGACGCGCGCGAGCGACTGCCTCACCGGCCCCGGCAGCGCCGCCGCGGCGGCGCCCGGCGCGGGGCCGCCCCCGGCGGCGGCGCGGCGGGGCGCGTCCGGCGCGAGCGGCGGCGCGGCCTGGACGAAGCGCAGCCGCTGCACCACCATCCGGCCGCAATGGGCGTTGATCCGGGCGACGAGCTGCGGCGCGAGGTGCGCGAGTTCCAGTGCCACCGGCCCGGCGCAGGCAAGCGTCAGCGTGCCCTGGACGAGCCGGCGCGGCGCGGTGACGGCGGCCAGCGCGGGCCCCACCACCGCCGGCCAGTCCGCCATGATCTGCGCCGCCGCCGGGCTGCGGCGCCGGAAGGCGGGGCGCGTCAGCCGCGGCAGGATGGCGCCGAGCGGACGCGGACCGCCCACGGAGCAGCGCGCCTCGTCCTCCGCCCCGCCGCCGGCGCGGCGGTCGGAGAGGCCGTCGCCGCCCGTCGCCCCGTCGCTTCCTGACGCCATCGCCCCCGCCGCCCGCCGTGACCCCGTCCGCCGCCGCGCTGCTCCGCTGGTACGACCGGCACCGCCGCGACCTTCCCTGGCGCATCCCGCCGGGCCAGGGCGCCGGCGCCCCCGATCCGTACCGCATCTGGCTGTCCGAGGTCATGCTCCAGCAGACCACGGCGGCGGCGGTCGCGCCACGGTTCCGCCGCTTTCTCGAGCGGTTCCCCAGCCTCGAGGCGCTGGCGGCGGCGCCCGAATCGGCGGTGCTGGAGGAGTGGGCCGGCCTCGGCTACTACGCCCGCGCCCGCAACCTGCACGCCTGCGCCCGGCGGGTCGCCGCGGCCGGCGGCTTCCCGCGCGACCCGGCCGGCCTGCGCGCCCTGCCCGGCATCGGCGCCTACACCGCGGCCGCGGTCGCCGCGATCGCCTTCGGCGCGCCGGTGGTCCCGGTGGACGCCAACGTCGAGCGGGTGATGGCGCGGCTGTTCGCGGTGGCGGCGCCGCTGCCGGGGGCGCGGCCGCGGCTTGCCGCGCTCGCCCAGGGCCTGCTGGCGCAAGCCGCGGCCCGCGCCCGGCCGGGGGATTTCGCCCAGGCGCTGTTCGACCTCGGCGCCACGGTCTGCACCCCGCGCCGGCCGGCCTGCGGCGCCTGCCCCTGGCGCGAGGGGTGCGCGGCCGCGGCCCGCGGCGAGGCGGAGGCCCTGCCGCGGCGGGCCGAGAGGCGGGCGCGGCCGCACCGCCACGGCGCGCATTTCCTGCTCGGCGATCCGGCGAGCGGGCGCATCCTGCTGCGGCGCCGGCCGCCCGGAGGCCCGCTCGGCGGCATGCTCGAACTGCCCGGCACCCCCTGGCGCGACGCGCCCTGGAGCCGCGACGAGGCGCTGGCGCACGCGCCCCTCCCCGGCCTGCCCTGGCGCCTGCTGCCCGGCAGCGTGCGGCACGGCTTCACCCATTTCACGCTCGAACTGGCGCTCTATGCCGCCACGCTCCCCGCCGGGGCCGGGACGGAGGCGGGCTGGGACTGGCGGTCGCCGGCGGCCGCGGCGGCGGTGGTGCCGACCGCGATGCGCCGCCTGCTCGCCCTCGCCGCCAGGGGCGCCGCGCTTCCGTCGCAGGCGGCCCCGCAGCGACCCGACGCGGCGTGACCTGCTCCCCCGTCCGCCTGGGCAGCACGGGAGGCGGCCCCGCGGCGGATCGCGCCCGCGCGCCGTCCAGGAATGTCCCGGCGGACCGCCGGCGGCCGGGCCCTCCGGGGCGCCGCGGGGGCACGGGGCGCCGCGCGAGCCGGGCGGAGGCCCGCCCGGCCCGGTGCCTCGTTCGCCGGCAGCGTCAATTTCGCCAACGCGGTCCGGCGCAATTCCGGGTTAGTATCGTTTCCGGGCCGCCGTCCGGCATGCCGCCGCCGACCAGGGGTCCGGCGCCCCCGGCCGACCGGCAGCGCCGCGGCGGACCGACCAGGGTCGCGAGACCGGCAGGCGACAGGTGGAAGGGGCGGGGGCCGCCTTTGGCGGCGAAGCGGAGCGCTGGCAGGCGGATGATGGCGAGGCGGATCGGAACCGGGGCAGCGACGACGAGGGCGCCGGCGGCACGATGCTGACCAGGCCCTCGATCTCCCGCCCGTTCGGCCCGGCCCCGGCGGGGGTGCGTCTGGTAAGGTCCCAACCCCTCGCCGCGACGGCGCCGCCGGCGTCCGGCGCGCCGCGCCGCGACGGCGCCGGCAGCGCGGACCGGCGCGGCACGGCGCCGCCCTGGCCGCACGCGATCGCGGTGCCGGCGCTCGTCCTGCTGGCGCTGTTCCTGCTCGGGTATCTCGCCGGGGTGCTCGCCGACCACGACGCCGCGCGCGGACCGGCGCGGGTCGCCACCTTCTGGCCCGCGGCGGGGCTCTACCTCGCCGCCCTGCTGATCGCTGCGGACCGGCGCCTGTGGCCGCCGGTCATCGCCGCCGCGGCGGCGGCCAACCTGGCCGCCGACGTGCTGCTGCTGGGCCGGGGCGTCCCGGCGACCCTGGGGCTGATCGGCGCCAACGCGCTCGAGGGGGTGCTGGGCGCCATGCTGGTCCAGCACCTCCGCCGCTCGCGCCAGCCGCCGCGCCTCGACCGGCTCGGCGACCTGCTCGCCGTGCTCGCGGCGGCGCTGGCGGCGCCGGCCGTGGGCGCGACCCTCGGCGCGGTGGCGACCGCCGATGTGCTGCCCGGCGCCGCGCTCGACACCTGGAAGGTGTGGTGGGCGTCGGACGCGGTGGGCATCGCGGTCGGCACCCCGGTGATGCTCGGCCTCGCCGCGTGGGGCGACCAGCCGATGCCCGGGCCGGCGGCGCTGCGCCGGCGCGCGGCCGAGGCCGCGGCGGCGCTCGCCCTGGTGGCGCTGATGTCGGCGCTGGTGTTCTGGGACTCCACCGTGCGGGCGCCGGTGTCCTTCCTCGCCCTGCCGCCGCTGCTCTGGCCGGCGCTGCGCTTCGGGCCGGGGGTGGTGGCGCTCGCGGTCGCCGTGCTCACCGCCGTGGCGGTCGCCGGCACCAGCGCGGGCTATGGCCCCTTCGCCAACGAATTCCTGCCCTTCGCGGCGCAGACCGTCCTCCTGCAGATCTTCCTCGTGGTCGCCGCCGGCACCGCGCACGCGCTCGGCGCCGCGGTCGCGGAGCGGCGCGCCGCGATGCGGCGCCTGGCGCAGCTCAATGCCGAGCTCGAGCGGCGGGTGGCGGCGCGTACCGCCGAGCTGGAGGCGGCGAATGCGCGGCTCGCGGAGGGCGAGGCGCGGCTGCGGCTCGCCCTCGAGGGTGCCGGCCTCGGCACCTGGCAGCGCGAGATCGGCGCCGGCGGCGGCGCGAGCTGGGATGCGCGCGCAGCCGAGATCTACGGCGGGCCGCCCGGCAGGGGCGGCGCGGAGGACGGCGAGGCGGGGCTGCGCGCGCGCATCCACCCGGAGGACCTGCCGAAGCGGGACGCCGCCCTGGCCGCCGCCCTCGCCGGCGCCGCGGAGGGCTTCGCCGTCGAGTATCGGGTGCGGCGCGCGAGCCCCGGCGGCGACTGGGCCTGGGTGGCGGACTACGGCGCCGTCGTGGCGCGCGACCCGGAGAGCGGAGCGCCGCTGCGCCTCGCCGGCGTGGTGCAGGACGTGAGCGAGCGCAAGGCGGCCGAGGAGCGCCAGGCGCTGCTCGCGCGCGAGGTGGACCACCGGGCCAAGAACGTGCTCGCGGTGACCAAGGCGCTGCTGCGCCTGTCGCGCCGCGACGATCCGGCGCGCTTCGCGGAGACGGTGGAGGGCCGGATCGACGCGCTGGCGCGCGCGCACAACCTGCTCGCGCAGAACCGCTGGTCGGGGGCCGAGCTGCAGACCCTCGCCGGCGAGGAGCTGGCCGCCTACGCCGGGCGGGCGGCGTTCTCCGGACCACCGGTGCGCCTCGCCCCGGACGCGGCGCAGCCGGTGGCGATGGTGCTGCACGAGCTGGCCACCAACGCGGCCAAGCATGGCGCGCTTTCGGCCGCCGGCGGGCGGGTGGAGGTGAGCTGGACGCCGCTGCCGCCGGAGGCGGGCGGCGGGCTGCGCCTCGTCTGGGCGGAGACGGGCGGTCCCGCGATCCGGCGGGAGACGGCAGCGGCGGCGCCGGTCCCGGCGCGGCCGGGCGGCCTGCCCGCGCCGGCCGCGCGCGGCGGCGGCGTCGGCGCGCGGCTGATCGAGCAGACGGTGCGGCACCAGCTCGGCGGGACGGTCGCGATGGAATGGCTCCCGGCGGGCCTGCGGTGCACGGTGGTCATTCCGGCCCGGCGGCTGCTGCCGAACGCCGCCGCCCCGTCGGCTCCCGCCGCAACCGGGAGCGCCCCTGCCATTCTCTCGCTCCCTGCGGCGGCGCGGCGGCCGGACTGAGGGGGCCGCACGCCGGCGGAGCGGTTGCGGAGGCGAGGCGGGAACCCTGCCCTCTCGCGGCGACGACCCGATGGCCGGCGCGGCCCGCCGCAGGGCGGCCGGACCCTCATGCCGCCGGCCGCAGCGTCGCCGCAGTCTTTCGCGCCGGAGGAGAAAACGGGCGGCGGAGACGGGCCAGCCGCTCCGCCGCCTGCGGCGCCACGCCCCCGCCCCGGACGTCGCCGCCCGGTCGGAGCCGAAATCCGCCGCGAGTTGCACCCAAATCCCAAATACGGAACGCGGCGTGGTCAACCCGGCTGGGCACAGCGCCACGAACGAAAGATAGGATATGCGCCACGAACCGCGCTGTCAGCAAGAGATCGAAGCGTTCCGCGTCAGGAATCGCCGATTCAACCTCGCCTTGCCGAACCGCGGAATCCTCACGACAACGTGATCACTGGGCGGCCGGTCCTGCGCCGCCGCGATTGTTTCTTGGCCGAAATTCAACCGCTGCGCACCGCGGCGCCGGCGTCCTGCGCCATCAGCTCGCCGCGCAGCTCGTCGAGCAGGCGCAGGCGGCCGTCCGGCGCGAGCCAGTGCCAGAACAGCCAGCCGTTGCAGGAGGGCGCCTCCTGCACCGCCGCGCCGACCTGGTGGATCGAGCCCTGGGCGCGGCCGCAGCGGATCGAGCCGTCGGCGCCCACCTCGGCGACGAAGCGGCGGTGGCGGTCGCAGAGCCGCGAGCCGGGCGGCACCAGGCCGCGCTCGACCAGCGCGCCGAACGGGATGCGCGGCTGCTCGCGCTTCGCGGGCAGCGTCAGCGCCGCGCTCTCGGGCAGCGGCTCGACCGCGGCGATGCGCGCCTCGGCCGCCGCCGCATAGCGCGGATCGCGCTCGATGCCGATGAAGCGCCGGCCGAGCCGCCGCGCGACCGCCGCCGTGGTGCCGGAGCCGAGGAAGGGATCGAGCACCACCTCCCCCGGCGCGGTGCAGGCGAGGATCACGCGGTGCAGCAGCGCCTCCGGCTTCTGCGTCGGATGCAGCTTGGCGCCCCGCGCGTCGCGCAGCCGCTCGGCGCCGGTGCAGAGCGGGATGAACCAGTCCGAGCGCATCTGCACGTCGTCGTTGAGCGCCTTCATGGCGGCGTAGTTGAAGCGGTAGCGCGACTCCCGCCCGCGCGCCGCCCAGATCAGCGTCTCGTGCGCGTTGGTGAAGCGCCGGCCGCGGAAGTTCGGCATCGGGTTCGCCTTGCGCCAGATCACGTCGTTCAGGATCCAGAAGCCGAGGTCCTGGAGCGCGGTGCCGAGGCGGAAGATGTTGTGGTAGGCGCCGATCACCCAGATCGTGCCGTCCTTGCGCAGCACGCGGCGCGCCTCCGCGAGCCAGGCGCGGCTGAAGGCGTCGTAGGCGGCGAAGTCGGCGAAGCGGTCCCACTCCTCGTCCACGCCGTCCACGAGCGAGTCGTCGGGCCGGCGCAGCTCGCCGCGGAGCTGCAGGTTGTAGGGCGGATCGGCGAAGATCGCGTGCACCGAGGCCGGCGGCAGCCGGCGCATCAGCTCCACGCAGTCGCCGACCAGGATCCGGTCGAGCGGCAGGTCGAGGCCGGTGCCCAAGGGAGAGCGGTCCTTCCAGGCGGGAGAGCGCTAAGTTCTTAGAATCGCTTGCGCGACTCGGCCGTGTCAACCGCCGCGTGCGGCGGGTCGAGCGCGAGTCGCGCCTGGTCCACCGGCGCGAAGCCGGGGCGGTGGTGCGGCGTCGGGCCGAGCCGCGCCAGCGCCGCGAGATGCGCCGGCGTCGGATAGCCGGCATGGCGGGCGAAGCCGTAGCCCGGCCAGCGCGCATCGAGCCGCCGCATGGCGTGGTCGCGCAGCACCTTGGCCACGATCGAGGCGGCGGCGATGGAGAGGCTGCGCGCATCGCCGCCGACGACGCAGCGCACCGCGCAGCGCGCGCCGGCGGGCAGCGGCGGCGGCCGGTCGCCGTCCACCAGCGCGAGGTCGGGCAGGCCGCCGGGCAGCCGGGCGAGCGCCCGCGCCATGGCGAGATGGGTGGCGCGCAGGATGTTGAGCCGCGCGATCTCGGCCACCGAGGCGGCGCCGATGCCGATCTCGGCCCGCCCTGCGGCCGCGGCCTCGCGCAGCGCGGCGAAGGCGGCCTCGCGCGCGGCCGCCGACAGCCGCTTGCTGTCGTCGAGCAGCGCGGCGAGGCCGCGCGGCGGGCGCCGCGCGAACACCACCGCCGCGGCGAGCACCGGGCCGGCCAGCGGCCCGCGCCCCGCCTCGTCCACCCCGGCGACGCGCACGGCCCCGGCCGCCGCTTCGAGGCTGAAATCCGGCATGGCGCCCAGCCATAGCCCGGCCCGGCGCGATTCGCATCCGCGCGGACGAGGAGGTGCCGGCGCGCGGGCATCGCGCCCGGGCCGCGTCCTGGCGTATCCTCGCGCCCATGGACGCCTCCGCACTCCGCATCTTCGAGGCGGTCGCGCGGCTCGGCGGGATGAGCCGGGCGGCGGCCGAGCTCAACACGGTCCAGTCGAACGTCACCGCCCGCATCCGGCAGCTCGAGGCGCGGCTCGGCGTCGCGCTGTTCGAGCGCCACGCCCGCGGCGTCTCCCTGACCCCGGCCGGGCGGCGCCTGCTGCCCTACGCGGCGCGGCTCGTGCGCCTGCTCGAGGAGGCCTGCCGCGCCGCGCGCGACGACGGCACGCCGCGCGGCCCGCTGCGGGTCGGCGCGCTGGAGACGACGGCCGGGCTGCGGCTGCCGCCCGTGCTCGCCGCCTTCGCCGCCGCGCACCCGGCGGTGGACCTCTCGCTCCGCACCGGCACGACCTGCGAACTGGTGGAGGAGGTGCTCGCCGGGCGGCTGGAGGGCGCCTTCGTCTGCGGCCCGGTGGACCATCCCGACCTGGCGAAGGAGACGGTGTTCGAGGAGGAGCTCGCCGTGCTCACCGCGCCCGGCGTCGCCTCCCTGGACGCGCTGGTGCGGCGCGGCGAGGTGCGCATCGTCGTGCTGCGCGCCGGATGCTCCTACCGCCAGCGGCTGGAGACGATCCTGGCGCGGCGCGGCGTCCCCCGCCCGCGGCTGCTCGAGTTCGGCACGCTGGAGGCGATCCTGGGCTGCGTCGCGGCCGGGCTCGGCGTGACGCTGCTGCCGCGCGCGCTGATCGGCCCCGTCTGGCGCGAGGAGAACCGGGTCGCGGTCCACGCCCTCCCGCCCGCCGAGGCGCGGGTCGAGACGGTGTTCATCCGGCGCCACGACGGCCACCTCTCGAGCGCGCTCGCCGCCTTCCTCGCCTGCGCCCGGCCGCCGGCGACGGCGCAGGCCGCGGCCTGAGCCGGGCGCGCCGCCCGGCAATCATCGCGAACGCAGATCGCACCGATCTGGACAAATCGTTTTTCGCGATAGGATGGCAGGGCTAGCCTGCGGTCCCCAGCCGCCGAGGCGATGCCATGACGGACCCGTCGAGGACCCTCCCCTCCCGCCCCGCCCGGACGAAGACCGCCGCCTCCGCGCGCGCCCGCGCCGCCGCGTTCTGCGCGCGGTTCGGCCTGCGCGTGCCGATCCTCCAGGCGCCGATGGCCGGCGCCTGTCCGCCGGCGCTCGCCGCGGCGGTGGCGAATGCCGGCGGCATGGGCGGGATGGGCGCGCTGATGATGACGCCCGAGGCGATCCTCGCCTGGGCGCGCGATTTCCGCGCGCGGAGCAACGGCAGCGTCCAGATGAACCTCTGGATCCCGGACCCGCCGCCCCGGCGCGACGCCGCGCGCGAGGCGGCGGTGGCCGACTTCCTCGCGCGCTTCGGCCCGCGCCCGGCGCCGCCCGGCGAGGGTCCGCTGCTGCCCGAGTTCGACGCCCAGTGCGCGGCGATGCTCGCGGCGCAGCCGGCGGTGCTCTCCTCGATCATGGGCGTGTTCCCGGAGCGCGTCGTCGCGGCGATGAAGGCGCGCGGGATCGCCTGGTTCGCCTGCGCGACCACGCTGGCCGAGGCGCGCGCCGCCGTGGCGGCCGGCGCGGACGCGATCGTGGCCCAGGGCGCCGAGGCCGGCGGGCATCGCGGCGCCTTCGAGGCCGCCGCGGCCGAGGCGCAGCTCACCGGCCTCTTCGCCCTGGTGCCGCGCCTTGCCGACGCGCTGGACGTGCCGGTGATCGCCGCGGGCGGGATCGCCGACGCGCGCGGCGTGGCGGCGGCGCTGACGCTCGGCGCCAGCGCAGTGCAGATCGGCACGGGCTTCCTGCGCTGCCCCGAGGCCGGGATCCACCCCGCCTGGGCCGAGGCGCTCGGCCGCGCGGAGCCCGAGGGAACGATGCTGACGCGCGCCTTCAGCGGCCGGCTCGGCCGCGCCCTCGCCACCGGCTACGTGCGGGCGGCGGCCGCCCCGGACGCGCCGCCGCCCGCGCCCTACCCCGTGCAGCGCGTGCTGACGACGCCGATGCGCGAGGCGGCGCAGGCGGCGGGCGAGCTGGATCGCATGCAGGCCTGGGCCGGCCAGGCGGCGGCGCTGGCCCGCGCGGAGCCGGCGGCGGAGCTGGTGCGCCGGTTGTGGGAGGAGGCGCAGGCGCTGCTGCCGGCCTGACGGGGCGCGGATCGCGCCGCTCCGGCGCGCCCGGCCGAGCTGCCCGATCCGCCCTCCGCCGGGGCCGCTTCCGCCCGGCTGCGCGCGGCGACGGCTCCGGCGCGTCGTCGCTCGGGCGGATTCGCGCTCCCGGTCGCCCGCGATCCGATCAGAGCAGGGCCAGCTGCCCCTCCGGCACCGCCGCGGACCTGTTGGCGGATCCCGGGGCGAGCGGCGCCTTGTCGTCGGGCACCCGGAACCGCGTGCAGTCGAGCCCCGGCCCGCGTTCCCCCCGGTCGAGGCCGAACCGCTTCAGCGCGACGCGGAAGCGCTGCGCGATCATCGCTGCATAGGCGCCGGTCCCGGTCTGGCGGAGCCGGAAGCGGCCGTCGTAGAGCGCGCCGCCGCGCGTCTCGCGCACCAGCGCCAGCACGCGCGCGGCGCGGTCGGGGAAGTGCGCGTGCAGCCACTCCTCGAAGAGCTGCCCGATCTCGTGCGGCAGGCGCAGCAGCACGTAGCCCGCGCCGAGCGCGCCGTGCGCCGCGCACGCCTCCAGCACCCGCTCGATCTCGGCGTCGTTGAGGCCGGGGATGATCGGCGCCATCAGCGCGCCGGCCGGCACCCCGGCGCGGCGCAGCTCGGCGAGCGCGGCGAGACGCCGCGCCGGCGCCGCCGCGCGCGGCTCCATCCGCCGCGCCAGCGCATTGTCGAGCGTCGTCACCGAGAGGCAGACATGCACCAGGTCGCGCGCCGCCAGGCGCTGCAGGAGGTCGAGGTCGCGCAGCACGCCGGCCGACTTGGTGACGATCGTCACCGGATGGCCGAAGCGCTCCAGCACCTCGAGCACGCCGCGCGTGATCCGCAGCGTGCGCTCGACCGGCTGGTAGGGATCGGTGTTGGCGCCGAGCGCGACCGGCCGCGGCACGTAGCCGGGCCGCCGCAGCTCCTTCTCGAGCAGCGCCGGCAGCTCGGGCTTGAACACGAGGCGGGTCTCGAAGTCGAGGCCCGGCGAATAGCCGAGATAGGCGTGCGAGGGCCGCGCGTAGCAGTAGATGCAGCCGTGCTCGCAGCCGCGGTAGGGGTTGAGCGAGCGGTCGAAGCCGATGTCCGGGCTGTCGTTCCAGGCCATGGCCGAGCGCGTCCGGTCGCGGATCAGCGTCGTCGGCAGCGGGGGAAGGTCGGCGAGCTCGGCGGCGAGCGTGCCCCAGCCGTCGTCGAAAGGCTCGGCGAGGGTGCGCTCGAAGCGGGGGGAGAGGGCGTTGGTCAGGGCGCCGCGGCCCTTGCGGGCGAGCGGGGGCGTCCCGGCGGCGGGACGCGACGGGGCGGCGGAGCCGTCGGGCATGGCGCGCGTTCCTCTTCCGTTCCGTGTCAGCCTGCCAGACCGGACTCGCCGACGTCAAGAACAGAATAAGAACTGCGCGGCGCGCCGGCCGGCCTCTTGCCACGGCGCGGCCCGGAATTTTCAATCGTGGCGTGCCGCACCGGCAGGGCCGGCCCGTGGAGGATGGGATTGCCGAACCCCGGAAGCCGATACGAGGCCCGCAGCCGCTCCCTGCGGGGTCGTGGCCCGCGCCGGGTCGTGCCGGGCAGGCTCCCCCCTGCCGCGGCGACAGGCGCCGCGGGGCGGGACGACGGCCGTTCCGGCGGCGCCGCGCGGGCGCCGGCCGGCGTGCGGGGGGCGCGGCCGTGCGGCGGCGCCCCCGGCGCGCGACCGGCACGCCGCGCCGCCCGCCAGGCAGGAACGACGGCGGCCGGGATTCCGCCCTCGCCGGGCGCCGGCGCCGCGCCGCCCACGGCCCGCCTGGCGCGCGGGCACGGCGCCCGGCGGGCTGTTCCGGGGCGGCGCCGGCGGCGGCCGGCCGGCAGCGTCCCGGCAGGGAACGCAAGGGCCGCGCCGTCCCGCCGCGCGGCGGGCGCGAGTCGCGGAGGCCAGCCGGGAGAGGAGCCCCGGCCAGCGGCGCCCTGAGCGTGGTCGTGCCGACCCTGAACGCCGCCGGCACGCTGCCGGCGACGCTCGCGGCGCTCGGCGGCGCGGCGCAGGAGGTCGTCGTCGCCGATGGCGGCAGCAGCGACGGAACGCCGACGGTCGCGGCCGCGCTCGGCGCGCGCGTCCTCGCCGCGCCGCGCGGGCGCGGCGCGCAGCTCGCGGCCGGGGCGCAGGTGGCGCGCGGCGACTGGCTGCTGTTCCTGCACGCCGACACGGTGCTCGCCCCGGGCTGGGCGCGCGCGGCGGCGGGCTTCGCGGCCGATCCCGCGAATGCCGGGCGCGCCGCGTATTTCCGCTTCGCCCTCGACGATCCCGCGCCCCAGGCGCGCCGGCTCGAGCGCCTGGTCGCCTGGCGCTGTCGGTGGCTCGCCCTCCCCTATGGCGACCAGGGGCTGCTGATCGCGCGCCGCCTCTACGAGTCGC
Source organism: Caldovatus aquaticus (assembly GCF_019458025.1). Taxonomy (GTDB): domain Bacteria; phylum Pseudomonadota; class Alphaproteobacteria; order Acetobacterales; family Acetobacteraceae; genus Caldovatus; species Caldovatus aquaticus. The sequence goes on from NZ_JAHZUY010000021.1 coordinate 13,382, forward strand.
TCGGCGGCTTCCGGCCCGAGCTGCCGCTGATGGAGGACGTGGACCTGGTTCGCCGCCTCGGCCGGCGGCGGCTGGTGGCGCTCGACGTGCCGGCGGTGACCTCGGCGGCGCGCTGGCGGGCGCAGGGGTGGAAGCGCCGCTCGGCGCGCAACCTCGCCTGCCTCGCCCTGTGGTGCCTCGGCGTGCCGGCGCGCCGCCTCGCTCCGCTCTACGGGCGATGAGGCGCCCGGCGACGGGCGCACACCGGAGCGCGGCCGGGAGCGCGGCCACGGTCCCGCCGGCTCCCGGCCGGGACGCGTCGCTCCGCGCCGCCGGCGCGGGAGGGGCGCCGGGGCCGGCGGGCGGCCGCGATCGCCGCCCGGTGCTGATCGTCTTCGCCCGCGCCCCCCGGCTCGGCGCGGTGAAGCGGCGGCTGGCACGCGGCGTCGGCGCGCTCGCGGCGCTGCGCTTCCATCGCGCCATGCTCGCGGCGACGCTGCGCCGGCTCGGCCGCGACCGGCGCTGGCGCTGCCTGGTGGCGCTCACCCCGGACGGCGCGGCGCGGCGCTGGGGGCCGCTCGCGCCAGGGCTCGCGCGGCGCCGCGAGCCGCCGCGCGTGCCGCAGGGCGGCGGCGACCTCGGCGCGCGGATGGCGCGGGCGATGCGGCCGCACCGGCCGCGCGTGGCGCTGGTCGGCTGCGACATCCCGGGCCTCGCGGCGGCCGACGTGGCGGCCGCCTTCCGCGCCCTCGCCGGCGGCGCCGGCGCGGTGTTCGGTCCGGCCGAGGACGGCGGCTACTGGCTGGTCGGCCTCGGCGCGCGGCGTCCGGCCCATCCCTTCGCCCGCGTGCGCTGGTCGGGGCCGAACGCGCTCGCCGACACGCTCGCGAATTGCGGGGGGCGGCGCGTCGTGCTGCTGCGCCGGCTGCGCGACGTGGACACCGCCGAGGCGCTGCGCGCCCTGCAGACCGCCGGCGGCCGCCCGTGACGCCGCCGCGCCGTCCCGTCCACCCGCTCGCGGCGGCGATGCCGCCGCGGCCCTGCCGCGCCCTGCCGCGCCGCACCGGTCCCCCCCCTCGGCGGCCGCCCGCGCGGCGCCGCCGGCGGACCGTCCGGCCGCGACCGCGCCCGGCCTCGCCCGCCGCATCGCCCCGGTCCGGCCGGGCGGCGCGGCGGGCCATCCGCGGCGCCGCCGCCGGCGCCCGCCCGATCGCGGTCTTCGCCGGACGGGCCGGCCCGGAGCGCCCTGCGCGCGCCGCCGCGATGCGGTCGCGCTGACGCGACTTGCCGGAGCGCCGCGCGGCGCCGACTCTGCCGTCCGGCGCAGCGCGAGGAAGGAGACGGACGGGTGCGGACTTCCCCCGAGCGCACGCGGCGGCCCGCGACAGGCCCGGCAGCCGCGACGCTGCTCCCCCTGCTGCTCGCCACGGCGTGCACAGGCGCCCCGGAGACGCAGCCGGATCCGGGGCCGGGGGACGGGCAGCTCGCCACCGCCGCCATGGCGCTGCGCCTGCCGGCCGAGCTCCTCGGCCTGCGCCGGGGCGCCGTCGAGAGCGTCGTCCTGCCGCGGCTCGGCTCCGGCCTCGCCGTCCGCTACGCGCCGGACGAAGGCGGCGCGCTGGCCTCGGTCGTGCTCGTCGCGCGCGACGAGGCGGCGGACGTCGCCGGCGAGGATCCGCGCGCGCCCGCGGCCACGGCCGAGTTCGAGCGCATGCTGGCTGCGGAGATGATCGGCCTCCCCGATGCCGGACCGCCGCGCCGCCCGGCGGAGCCGGAGGAGCAATTCCTCGTCGCGCTGCGCGGCCAGCCCCTGGTGCGCTGCGCCACCCTGACCGAGGCGGCGGCGGACGGGCGCCGGCTGAACGGGCTGCGCTGCCTCGGCGTGGCGCGGACGCGCTTCGTGCGGGTGTTCCTGACCGCCACGCCCGGCGCGATGGAGCTGCGCCGGGCCGCCGGCTTCGCGGCTCTCGTCACCGCGCTGCTGCAGGACGGCGCCGCCCAGGCGGGCGGCGGGCCGCCGGAGGAGGGCGGTGCCGCGCCGCCGGCGCCGCGCCTTCCCTTCGGCCTCGAGGAACGCCCGCCGCCATTGCCCGGGGGCCGCGGCCCGGTCTATCGCCTCTGAGCCAGGAGCGAATCCGCGGAGGGCGCCCGACCGTGACCCTGCGAACCCCCCTGCCGAGGCGGCGCCTCGCCGCCGCCGGCCTTCTCGGCGGCGCCGCCGGCGCGGCCGCGGCGCCGGCCGCGCCCGCCGCGCGCTATCCGGAGCGCCCGGTGCGCCTGATCGTGCCCTGGGCGCCCGGGGGCTCGACCGACATCCTCGCCCGCGTGGTCGCCGAGCGCCTCGGCCCTGCCCTCGGCCAGCCGGTGGTGGTGGAGAACCGGTCCGGCGCCTCGGGCAACCTCGGCTCGGACATCGTCGCCAAGGCGGCGCCGGACGGCCACACGATCCTGTTCGGCTCGATGAGCACGCACGCCATGAACCCGGCGCTGATGCCGAACATGCCCTTCGACGGCGTCGAGGACTTCACGCCGGTAGCGCTGCTCGCCTACGTGCTCAACACGATGGTCGTGCATCCCGCGGTGCCGGCACGCACCGTCGCCGAGTTCGTCGCCCACGCGAAGGCGAACCCGGAGCGGATCGCCTACGCCTCGGCCGGGCCGGGCTCGACCAACCACCTCTGCGCGGCGCTGTTCGAGCGCATGGCCGGGGTGCGCATGCTGCACGTGCCCTATCGCGGCGGCGCGCCGGCAGTGCTCGACACGGTGGCGGGCCAGGCGCAGCTCCTCTTCAGCGCCGGCACGCAGACCCTGCCGCATGTGCGCGCGGAGCGGCTGCGGCTGCTCGCGGTGACCGAGGGACGGCGCTCCGCCCTGCTGCCGGAGGTGCCGACGGTCGGCGAGACGCTGCCCGGCTACGAGATGGCGGTGTGGTACGGCTGCTTCGGCCCGCGCGGCATGGACCCGGCGCTCGTCGCGCGGCTCAACGCCGAGATCAACCGCGTCCTCGCCCTGCCCGAGGTGACGCGGCGCATGGCCGAGATCGGCGTCGAGGTGCAGAACGAGCCGCCCGAGGCGCTGGGGGCGCTGCTGCGCCGGGACGCGGCGAAGTGGGGCGGCCTGATCCGCGAACTCGGCATCCGCGCGGAGTGAGCGGGGCGCCGCGCGGGCGGGCCGTGCCCGGGCGCGCGCCCCGCGCCCCCGCTCAGCCCGCCTTCAGGTGCTCCCTGAGCCGCGGCATCAGCTCCACCAGGTTGCAGGGCCGGTGCCGCGAATCGAGCTGGAACACCAGGATGTCGTCCCAGGCGTCCTTGCACGCGCCGGTGCTGCCGGGCAGCGCGAACAGGTAGGTCCCGCCGGCGACGCCGCCGAGCGCGCGCGACTGGATCGTGCTGGTGCCGATCTTGCGGTAGCTCAGCATCCGGAACAGCTCGCCGAAGCCCTCGATCTCCTTCTCGAGCACGCGCCGGAACGCCTCGGGCGTGACGTCGCGCCCGGTGATGCCGGTGCCGCCCGTGGTGATGCCGCAGTCCACCTTCGGGTCGGCGATCCAGCGGCGCAGCACCGCCTCGATCGCGTCCGCCTCGTCCCTGACGATCTCGCGCGAGACGCAGCGGTGGCCGGCGGCCTCGATCCGCTCCTGCAGCGCCTGGCCGGAGCGGTCGGTGCTCATGTCGCGGGTGTCGCTCACCGTCAGCACGGCGATGTTGACGGGGAGGAAGGGCAGGCTCTCGTCGATGGGCATGTCTGCGGCGTCTCCCGCGCGGCGCGCTGCGGGCGGCGGCCGGGCCCGGCCCCGCCCCGGCGCTGATCTAGGGCGGATGCGGCGCGGGCGCCATCCTGCGGCGCGACCCCGGACCGGGCGCCGCCGCTGCGGCGCGAGGCCATCGCGGCGCATGGCGAAGCCGCTCGGCAGGGCGGGCGCGTCGGCGCTGCGGGTGGCCTCGGTTGCCTCGGCGTCCGCCGTCTCGAGCGCGGCGGGGAAGGCGTCCGGCCCCGCCGCCAGCGGGCGCACCGCTTCCAGCACCGCGAGCGCCGCCGTGGACAACGGCACCCGATGCGCCCGTCCGGCCTTCATCCGCGCCGCCGGCACGGTCCACACCCGCGCCGCAAGGTCCACCTCGCGCCAGGTCATGCCGCGCACCTCGCCGGTGCGCGCGGCCGTCAGGATCGCGAAGCGCAGCGCCAGCGCCGCCACCCCCTCGCGTTCGGCCAGCGCCGCCAGGAAGGCCGGCATCTGCGGCCAGGGCAGCGCCGGATGGTGGCGCACCGGCTGCACCTTGCGCGGCGGCGGCAACAGCGCATCGAGATGCCCCTTCCAGCGCGCCGGGTTCGGCCCCGCGCGCCAACCCTTCACCGTCGCCGCATCCAGCACCGCCTCGATGCGCTGGCGCAGCCGCGAGGCCGTCTCCGGCGCCCGCTGCCACAAGGGGCGCAGCACCCGCAGCACCGCCTCGGTATCCACCTCGGCCACCGCGAGGTCGCCGAGCACGGGATAGGCGTAGGCGGCGAGCGTCGCCTGCCATTGCGCGGCGTGCTTGGCGTTGCGCCAGCCCGGGCGCTTCGCCGCGATCAGCGCCTCGGCGGCGGCGCGGAAGGTCTGCCGCGCCGGCGCCTCGGCCTCGGCCCGCGCCCGCCGCTCGGCCGCGCGCGCGGCCAGCGGATCGCGCCCGGCCATCCGCGCCGCCTGCGCCCGTGCCCGCGCCTCGGCGAGCGGCACCCCGGGGAAGGTCCCAAGCCCCATGTCGCGCCGCCGCCCGTCCGGGGCGCGGTAGCGCAGCACCCATTGCGCCCGGCCCGGGCCGCGCACCCAGAGATGCAGCCCGTCCCCGACCGAGAAGCGGCACGGCGCGCCGCGCTGGAACACCGCCCGCACCTCGGTTGCCGTCGCCTGCCGTCGCCGCATCGCGCCCTCCGCTCCGCCAGGTGGGATCGGGACCAACCCCGGCTTGCGCCTGGCGCCCGCCCCGCTGCGGTGGGATCGCCCGCCGCGCCCTTCTCCGCCGCAGGGGGGATCAGCGCCCCCTCACCCGGGCCGATCCCACCATTGATCCCACCATAGGCGTTGCGCTGGCGTGACACAACGGGCGACAACATGCGCCAGGGATCGCCGGGAAAGCCTTGGAAAAGGCCGGGTTCGCCCGGTCGGCCGGAAACGTCCCGCACCCGCCCGAGACGTCCTCTTGGCGGACACCCTCTCCGCCACTCCCCTGCCTCCCCGTTCGGGCCGCACGGGGCGCGGAAGGGCGCCGTCGCGGACTCGCCCGTGAGACGACGATCGCGGGAGCGGCGATCGCAGCGGCGCATCCCCGCCGCGCCGCGCCTGCGGCCGGCGCTCGCGGCCCCGGCCGGGCAGGGCGAGCGTGCGTGCAACAGGGCGCGCGCCGGCGGCAGACGCCACCCTAGGGCGGATCGCGGCGGGCAGGAAACAGCCGGGGCGCGCGCCTGTTCGCCGCACCGTCAGCCGGAGCCGTCGCCGCGCAGCGCCGAGCGGAAACGGCTCCTACGGGTTTGCCCGGGTGGCCTTGTCGCAGCCGGGCGGCTAGCATCCGCCGCCCTGCCCCCGGCCGGGCGCCCTCGGGCACGGCGCGCCCGGCACCGGCCCGGCCTCAGACCTCCGTTCCAGGGATCCCCCATGCCCAGCTACCGCTCGCGCACCACCACCCACGGCCGCAACATGGCGGGCGCCCGCGGCCTCTGGCGCGCCACCGGCATGAAGGACGCCGACTTCGGCAAGCCGATCATCGCCGTGGTCAACAGCTTCACCCAGTTCGTCCCCGGCCACGTCCACCTCCGCGACCTCGGCCGGCTGGTCGCGCGCGAGATCGAGGCCGCGGGCGGCGTGGCCAGGGAGTTCAACACGATCGCCGTGGACGACGGCATCGCCATGGGCCACGACGGCATGCTCTACAGCCTGCCCTCGCGCGAGCTGATCGCCGACAGCGTGGAGTACATGGTCAACGCGCACTGCGCCGACGCCATGGTCTGCATCTCCAACTGCGACAAGATCACGCCGGGGATGCTGATGGCCGCCCTCCGCCTCAACATCCCGGCGATCTTCGTCTCCGGCGGGCCGATGGAGGCCGGCAAGGTGGTGCACCGCGGGCAGCGGCGCGCGGTGGACCTGATCGACGCCATGGTCGCCGCCGCCGACGCCACGGTGACGGACGCCGAGGTGCAGGCGATCGAGCGCGCGGCCTGCCCGACCTGCGGGTCCTGCTCCGGCATGTTCACCGCCAACTCGATGAACTGCCTGACCGAGGCGCTGGGCCTCGCGCTGCCCGGCAACGGCACCCTGGTCGCCACCCACGCCGACCGCCGCCGGCTGTTCGTCGAGGCCGGGCGCCGCATCGTCGAGATCACCCGCGCCTACTACGAGACCGACGACGCCTCCGTGCTGCCGCGCAGCATCGCCACCTTCGCCGCGTTCGAGAATGCGATGACGCTCGACATCGCCATGGGCGGCTCGACCAACACCGTGCTGCACCTGCTGGCCGCCGCGCACGAGGCCGGCGTGGACTTCACCATGCGCGACATCGACCGCCTGTCGCGCCGGGTGCCGGTGCTGTGCAAGGTGGCGCCCTCGGTCGCCGACGTGCACGTCGAGGACGTGCACCGCGCCGGCGGCATCATGGGCATCCTGGGCGAGCTCGACCGCGCCGGGCTGCTCGACACCTCGGTCGGCCGGGTGGACGCCCCGACCCTGGCCGAGGCGCTCGAGCGCTGGGACGTTCGGCGCACCGCGGACGAGGCGGTGCGCGTCTTCTACCGCGCCGCGCCGGGCGGCGTGCCGACCACCGAGGCGTTCAGCCAGAGCGCGCGCTGGGACGCGCTCGACCTCGACCGCGCGCGCGGCGCGATCCGCGACGTGGCGCACGCCTTCTCGGCCGACGGCGGGCTCGCCGTGCTCTACGGCAACCTCGCCGAGGACGGCTGCATCGTGAAGACCGCGGGGGTGGACGAGAGCATCCTCCGCTTCGCCGGCCCGGCGCGGATCTTCGAGAGCCAGGAGGCGGCGGTGGCGGGCATCCTCGGCGGCGCGGTCCGGCCCGGCGACGTGGTGATCGTGCGCTACGAGGGACCGCGCGGCGGGCCGGGGATGCAGGAGATGCTCTATCCGACCAGCTATCTGAAGTCGAAGGGCCTCGGGAAGCTCTGCGCCCTGGTGACGGACGGGCGCTTCTCCGGCGGCTCCTCGGGGCTCTCGATCGGCCACGTCTCGCCCGAGGCGGCGGAGGGCGGGCTGATCGGACTGGTCGAGGACGGCGACCGGATCGAGATCGACATCCCCGCCCGGCGCATCCACCTCGCGGTGCCGGAGGCGGAAATCGCCCGCCGCCGCGCGGCGATGGAGGCCAGGGGGGAGGCCGCCTGGCAGCCGGCCGCGCCGCGCCCGCGCCAGGTCTCGGCGGCGCTGCGCGCCTACGCGGCGATGGCCACCAGCGCGGCGCGCGGCGCGGTGCGCGACGTCGCGGCGCTGCGCCGGCGCTGACCGCACCGGCACGGCGGGCCGCGCGGGCGGCCTACGGCGAATCGGCGGGCAGGCCGAAGGCGTCCGGATAGCCGAAGAGGCCCACCGCGCCGCCGGTGTGGAGAAAGACCACGTTCTCCTCCGGCCGGAAGTAGCCCTTGCCGATCAGGTCGATCAGGCCGGCCATCGCCTTCCCCGTATAGACGGGGTCGAGGAGGATGCCCTCCTTCTCCGCCACCAGCTTCACGGCTTCCACCATGGCCTCGGTCGGGATGCCGTAGCCCTGGCCGACATAGTCGCAATTCGCCCGGACATGCTCGGCGCGCACCGTGCCGGCGGGCAGGCCGAGATGCTCGGCGGTGCGCTGCGCCAGCGCCAGCACGTTGGCCTCCTGCCGCTCGCGCGGCGCGCGTACGCCGATGCCGAGCACGGGGATGCCGCTGTTCAGCGCGACCAGGCCCGCGACCAGCCCGGCCTGGGTGCCGGCGCTGCCGGTGGCGTGGACCACGTGGTCGATCCGCAGGTCCATGGCGGCGGCCTGGGCCACGAGTTCGAGCGCCGCGCCGACATAGCCGAGGGCGCCGACGGGGTTGGAGCCGCCGCCGGGGATGACGTAGGGGCGCCTGCCGGCCCTGCGCAGCTCCTCGGCCAGCGCCTCCATCTCCGCCTGCATGTCCGCACCACCCGGGCGGCGCGAGACGACGGCGCCGTGCAGCTTGTCCAGCAGGACATTGCCGGAGCGGGTGTAGGCGGGATCGGTGTAGCCGGTCCGGTCCTCGAGCAGGATGTGGCAGGCGAAGCCCAGCTTCGCCGCGGCGGCCGCGGTCTGGCGGGCGTGGTTGGACTGGGTGGCGCCCTGGGTGATGACCGTGTCGGCGCCCTGCGCGCGCGCCTCGGCCATCAGGTATTCCAGCTTGCGGGTCTTATTGCCGCCGGTGGACAGCCCCGTGCAGTCGTCCCGCTTGATCCAGAGCCTGGGGCCGCCGAGGTGCTTCGAAAGGGTCTCCAGGGGCTCCAGCGGCGTCGGGAGGTGGCCCAGGCGGATGCGGGGAAAGCGCGCGAGATTCATCGTCCGTGATCTTCCGTGACCTTGCGGGGACAGCGGGCGGTGGTTGCCATGGTGCGCTCGAACCGGCCGGAGCGGAAGCCGTCCACGATCGCAAGCGAAGTCCCGGGCGCGGCGCGGCGGTCCGACGGCGGGCTGCGGCGCCGTGCGCTGTCGCTTTTCGGCAGCCCCGCCCGGGCCGGCAGCGCGCCGCGGCCCTGGCGCGGGCGCCGGCGGCACCTGGGCCCGGCTGCCGCCTATCCCGCCCCCGGCGCCTGCCGCCTTGCCCGGACGGCCGGCCACAGCGCGGCGGCCAGGCATGCCGCCCCGACGCCGGCGAGGCTGCCCGCGGCGCCGGCCAGCCAGTCGGCAAGGGCGGGATGCCGGCCGGGCGAAAGGCCCTGCAGGAGCTCCAGCACCGCCGCGTAGGCGACCAGGGCGATGGCGATCCGCACCGGCCCGCGGTAGGCGAGGCCGAGGAGCAGGGCCGTGCCGGCATAGGCCGTCGCGTGCTCGATGTCCCCTCCGGCGCCGGTGCGGACCATCTCCTCGGCCGGCAGCAGGGACAGCAGCGCCAGGAGCGCGACACAGGCCCATCCGGCGGCACGGATCGCGTGCCTCACCGCCTCCGCTCCTTCCCGCTCCTTCCCGCCCGCGCGCGGTTTCGCTCCGGCGCTCGCCGCCCCGCGCGCCGAGCGACGCTGGCATGCCGGCCGCCGCCTGCCCAGAATTATCGCGACAGGGTCCCGTCGCGGCGCGCGCGGTCCGGGCGAAGGGGCGGGGCGTGACCGCGGCCGATTCCCGGAACAGGACGCCGCCGCCGCGCCTGCCGCGAACGGCCTGCCCGGCGCGGCGCCGCGGCACTCCGCGCCCTTCCGCGGCTGCGGAGCGCGAACGCCCTCGTTCGACTGCGGCTGCGGAAACTGGCGCGCCCGAGAGGATTCGAACCCCTAACCCTCAGATCCGTAGTCTGATGCTCTATCCAGTTGAGCTACGGGCGCCCCGCGGCCGGCATCGCTGCCGGCGTCGAGCGGGCGGGGAGATAGCGGAGCCGACCGCGCTCCGCAACCCCCGTCGCCGTCCGCGGCCGCCTCAGGCGGCAAGCTTGTCGAGCTCGCGCACCACCGCCTCGCCCATCACCGAGGTGCCGACGCGCGCCATCCCCGGTTGCATGATGTCGGCGGTGCGCAGGCCCCCGGCGAGCACCCGCTCCACCGCGCGCTCGATCAGCCGGGCCTCCTCCTCCATGCCGAACGACCAGCGCAGCAGCATCGCGAAGGAGAGGATCTGCGCGCAGGGGTTGGCGATGCCCTTGCCGGCGATGTCGGGCGCCGAGCCGTGCACCGGCTCGTAGAGCGCATGGCGCCGGCCCGAGGAATCCGGTGCGCCGAGGGTCGCCGAGGGCAGCATGCCGAGCGAGCCGGTCAGCGCCGCGGCGAGGTCGGAGAGCAGGTCGCCGAACAGGTTGGAGGCGACGATCACGTCGAACTGCTTCGGCCGCGAGGCGATCTGCATCGCGCAGTTGTCGGCGTACATGTGGGTCAGCTCGACGTCGGGGAACTCGCTCCGCCCGACCTCGCCGACCACGGCGCGCCAGAGGCGGCCCGACTGCATCACGTTCGCCTTGTCCACCGAGCAGAGCCGGCCGCGCCGCTTGCGCGCCAGCTCGAAGGCGACGCGGGCGACGCGGGCGATCTCGTCCTCGGTGTAGACCTCGGTGTCCACGCCGCGCCGCCGGCCGTCGGGCAGGGTCTCGATGCCGCGCGGCTCGCCGAAGTAGATGCCGCCCGTGCTCTCGCGCACGATCATGAGGTCGAGGCCCTGGACCAGCTCCTTCTTGAGCGAGGAGGCGTCGGCGAGCGCGTCGAGCACGATCGCCGGGCGCAGGTTGGCGAACAGGCCGAGCTCCTTGCGCAGCCGGAGGATGCCGAGCTCGGGGCGCTTCTCGAACGGCAGCCCGTCCCATTTCGGTCCGCCGACGCTGCCGAACAGCACGGCGTCGGCGGCCTTGGCCCTGGTGATCGTGGCCTCCGAGATCGGCGCGCCCTCGATGTCGATCGCGGCGCCGCCGACCAGGCCCTCCTCCAGGTCGAAGCTGACCTTGCGGCGGCGGTCGAGCCAGTCGATGACGCGCAGCACCTCGCGCATCACCTCGGGCCCGATGCCGTCGCCGGGCAGGACCAGGAGCTTCTTGTTGGCGGCCATCGCGCTCCCCTCGGGACGTTCGCTGGTTCGGGTCAGGCGTAGAGCCAGGGCTGCTGCGCGCGCTGGCGCGCCTCGAAGGCGTCGATCGCCGCCGCGTGCTGCAGCGTCTGGCCGATGTCGTCGAGGCCGTTGAGCAGCAGGTGGCGGCGCAGCGGGTCCACCTCGAACGGGATCTCCTCGCCGTTCGGCCGCACCACCACCTGGCGCTCGAGGTCCACGGTGAGGCGGGCGTTGCCGCCCATCCGCGCGTCCTCCATCAGCTTCTCGCACACCTCGCGCGGCAGCCGCACCGGCAGGATGCCGTTCTTGAAGCAGTTGTTGTGGAAGATGTCGGCGAAGGAGGGCGCGATGACGCAGCGGATGCCGAAGTCGAGCAGCGCCCAGGGCGCGTGCTCGCGGCTCGAGCCGCAACCGAAATTCTCGAAGGCGATCAGGATCTCGGCCCGCCGGTAGGGCTCCTGGTTGAGGACGAAGTCGGGGTTCTCCGACCCGTCCTCGCGGTAGCGGAAATTGGCGAACAGGTGCCGCCCGAAGCCCTGGCGCGTGATCGCCTTGAGGAAGCGGGCCGGGATGATCTGGTCGGTGTCCACGTTCGCCCGCGGCAGCGGCGCGGCGATCCCCGTGAGCTTGGTGAAGGGCTGCATCAGAGCGCCTCCCTCGGCTGGTAGTCGCGCACGTCCACGAAGCGCCCGGCGATCGCCGCCGCCGCCGCCATCGCCGGCGAGACGAGATGGGTCCGCCCGCCCGGCCCCTGCCGCCCCTCGAAGTTGCGGTTCGAGGTCGAGGCGCAGCGCTGCCCCGGCTTCAGCTTGTCCGGGTTCATGCCGAGGCACATCGAGCAGCCGGGCTCGCGCCACTCGAAGCCGGCCTCGCGCAGGATGCGGTCGAGCCCCTCGGCCTCCGCCTGCTTCTTCACCAGGCCGGAGCCGGGGACGACCATCGCCCGCACGCCCTCGGCCACCTTGCGGCCCCTGGCGATGGCGGCGGCGGCGCGGATGTCCTCGATGCGGCTGTTGGTGCAGGAGCCGATGAAGACCACGTCCACCTTGAGGTCGGTAAGCCGCTGCCCCGGGGTCAGGCCCATGTAGTCCAGCATGCGGCGCATCTGCGCGCGCTTCGCCTCGTCCGGCTCGTCCTCCGGGTCCGGCACCGTGCCGGTGATCGGCACCACCGCCTCCGGGTTGGTGCCCCAGGTGATCTGCGGCGCGATCTCGTGCGCGGCGAGGCGCACCTCCTTGTCGAACCGCGCGCCGGGGTCGGAGGGGAGGGTGCGCCACCAGGCGAGGGCGCGCTCGAGCTGCTCGCCCTTCGGGCCGAAGGGCGTGCGCCGGATGTATTCGAAGGTGGTCTCGTCCGGGGCGATCATGCCGGCGCGGGCGCCGGCCTCGATGGACATGTTGCACACCGTCATGCGCCCGGCCATGTCGAGGGCGCGGATGGCGTCGCCCGCGTACTCGATCACGTGCCCGGTCCCGCCCGCGGTGCCGATCCGGCCGATGATGGCGAGGATGATGTCCTTCGCCGTGCAGCCGAAGGCGAGGTTGCCCTCGACCAGAACGCGCATGTTCCTGGCCGGCTTCTGCAGCAGCGTCTGGGTCGCCAGCACGTGCTCGACCTCGCTCGTACCGATGCCGAAGGCGAGCGCGCCGAGGGCGCCGTGCGTCGAGGTGTGGCTGTCGCCGCAGACGATGGTCATGCCGGGCAGCGAGCGGCCGAGCTCGGGGCCGATGACGTGGACGATGCCCTGGCGCTCGTCGAGCAGCGGGATGTAGGGGACGCCGAATTCGCGCACGTTGCGCTCCAGCGTCTCGACCTGCAGCCGGCTCTCGGGGTCGGTGATGCCGGTGCGGCGCGACTCGTCGGTGGCGATGTTGTGGTCCACCACCGCGAGCGTCGCCTCGGGGCGGCGCACCTTGCGCCCCGCCGCGCGCAGGCCGTCGAAGGCCTGCGGCGTCGTCACCTCGTGCGTGAGGTGGAGGTCGATGTAGAGCAGCGCCGTGCCGTCCGGCAGCGTCTCGACGACGTGCGCGTCCCAGATCTTGTCGAACAGCGTGCGCGGCTTCCGCTCCGACATCGCACCCACCCCTCGCCCGCTCAGTCCTGCTGCCCGGAGGGCTGCTCGCCCGCCGCGGCGGCGCCCTTGGCGGCGAGCGCGGCGCCGCCCAGGCGCTCCTGGATGCGGGCCGACTTGCCGGTGCGTCCGCGCAGGTAGTAGAGCTTCGCGCGCCGCACGCGGCCGCGCCGCACCACCTGGATCTCGGCGATGTTCGGGCTGTAGAGCGGGAAGACGCGCTCCACCCCCTCGCCGTAGCTGATCTTGCGCACGGTGAAGTTGCTGTTCAGGCCGCGGTTGGAGCGGGCGATCACCACGCCCTCGTAGGCCTGGGTGCGGGTGCGCTCGCCCTCGATCACCTTCACCATCACGCGCACCGTGTCGCCGGGGCCGAACTCGGGCACCGGGCGGGCGGCGGCGAGGCGGGCCATCTGCTCCGCCTCGAATTGCTGCAGCAGGTTCATCGCTCGTGGTCCTTCCTCGCGTCTCGTTTAGGCGGCTCCGCCCGCCCGTGGCAATCGGGCGCGGCGGTCGCGCCGCCGCCCGCCGCGCGCTTCGCCCACAGGTCGGGGCGCCGCTCGCGGGTGATCCGTTCCGCCTCCGCCCGCCGCCAGCGCGCGACCTCGGCGTGGTGGCCGGAGAGCAGCACCTCCGGCACGCGCCGGCCCTGCCATTCCGCCGGGCGGGTGTAGTGCGGGTATTCGAGCAGGCCCGCGGCGTGGCTCTCCTCCTCGGCGCTCGCCGCCTCGCCCATCACCCCCGGCAGCAGGCGCACGCAGGCATCGAGCAGCGCCAGCGCCGCCGGCTCGCCGCCGGAGAGCACGTAGTCGCCGATCGAGACCTCGCGCATGCCGCGCGCCTCGATCACGCGCTGGTCCACGCCCTCGTAGCGGCCGCAGAGCAGGATGCAGCCCGGGCCGGCGGCGAGCTCGCGCACCATCGCCTGGTCGAGCAGCGCCCCGCGCGGCGTCAGGTAGATCAGCGGCCGCGCCGGGTCGCCGCCCGCCAGCGCCGCCGCGACCGCCGCGTCCACCACGTCCGGGCGCAGCACCATCCCCGCGCCGCCGCCGAAGGGCGCGTCGTCCACGCTGCGGTGGCGGTCGGTGGCGAAGGCGCGGATGTCGATCGCCTCCAGCCGCCAGCGCCCCTCGCGCAGCGCCCTGCCGGCGAGCGAGAAGCCGAGCGGGCCCGGGAACATCTCCGGGAACAGGGTGAGGACGGAGGCGTGCCAGGCCGTCATGCCGCGTCCTCCCGCGCCGCCTCCGGCCGCACCTCGATCTCGGCCGGCGGCGCGACGACGATCCGCCCGGCGGCGAGGTCCACCACCGGCACCGCCGCCCTGGTGAAGGGCACCAGCCGCTCCCGCCCGTCCGGCCCGCCCGCGATCACCAGGAAGGGACCGGCGCCGTAATCCTCCACCGCGCGCACGCGCCCGAGCGGCTCGCCCGCCTCCGTCACGGCGGGGAGGCCGACCAGATCGGCGAGGTAGAACTCCTCCGGGTCCTCCGGCGGCGGCAGGCGGTCGCGCTCGACATAGAGGCGGGTGCCGGTGAGGCGCGCCGCCGCGTCGCGGTCGGCGACCCCCTCGATCTGCGCCAGCCCCTCGCCCTTCAGGGTGAGCACGAAGCGCCGCGTCCCGGTCTCGTCGGTGAGCGGGCCGTAGGCGGCGATGGCGGCGGGGTCGGCGGTGAAGCTGCGCAGCCGCACCAGGCCGCGCACGCCGTGCGGCCGGCCGATCTCGCCCACCAGGATGCGCCGCCCGCCCGCCATCGCCCGTGGCCCGTCCGCCGCGGCGTCCTCAGCCGGCCGCGGCCGCCGCCTTCGCCGCCGCCCGCTCCTGCGCCTTCTTCTTCGGCAGGGAGCGCTTCGGCTGCGGGCGGATCTCCGGCATCGGCGCGAGGCCGGCCTTGCCGAGGAACTTCGCGACGCGCTCCGTCGGCTGCGCGCCCTGGCTCTTCCAGTGCAGGATGCGCTCGGCGAAGAGGCGCACGCGCTCCGGATGGTCCGAGGGCAGCATCGGGTTGTAGGTGCCGACCTTCTCGACGAAGCGGCCGTCGCGCGGCGCGCGGCTGTCGGCCACCACGATGTGGTAGTAGGGGCGCTTCTTCGCGCCGGCGCGGGCGAGGCGGATCTTGAGGCCCATCGGTTTCCTCGGTGCTCCTGGTCCTGTCGCTGGGAAGGGTCGTGCTCAGTAGGGTCGCTGGCGGCCGCCGCCGGGGAGCAGCGCGGCGAGCCCCCCGCGCATCAGCCCCTTCGGGCCGAGCCTGCTCATGCGCTTCATCATCGCCGACATCTCGTCGAACTGCTTGAGCAGCCGGTTCACCTCCTGCACGGAGGTGCCGGAGCCGGCGGCGATGCGGCGCTTGCGGCTGGCCTTGATGATCTCCGGCCGGCGCCGCTCCTGCGGCGTCATCGAGCTGATGATCGCGGCCTGGCGCTTGAGGACGGTCTGGTCGAGATTGGCCTGCTCGATCTGCTCCTTGAAGCGGCCGAGGCCGGGCAGCATGCCGAGGATGCCGGAGAGCGAGCCCATCTTGCCGATCTGCTTGAGCTGGGCGGCGTAGTCCTCGAGGTCGAACTGGCCCTTCTGCATCCTGGCCGCGAGCTTCTCGGCCTGGTCGCGGTCGATGGTCTCGGCGGCCTTCTCGACCAGCGAGACGATGTCGCCCATGCCGAGGATGCGCGAGGCGATGCGGTCGGGGTGGAAGTCCTCGAGCGCGTCGATCTTCTCGCCGCTGCCGAGCAGCTTGATCGGCGCGCCGGTGACCGCACGCATGGAGAGCGCGGCGCCGCCGCGGGCGTCGCCGTCCACGCGCGTCATGACGATGCCGCTGACGCCGACCTTCTCCTGGAAGGCCTTGGCGGTGTTGACCGCGTCCTGGCCGGTCATGGCGTCCACGACCAGCAGCGTCTCGTGCGGCCGCGTCGCCGCCTTCACCGCCGCGGCCTCGGCCATCAGCGCCTCGTCGATGGCGAGGCGGCCGGCGGTGTCGAGGATCACCACGTCGTAGAGCTCGCGCCGCGCGACGTCCATCGCGCGCGCGGCGATCTCGAGCGGCCCCTGTCCCGGCACGATCGGCAGGCTCGTCACCCCCGCGCGCTCGGCGAGCTGGGCGAGCTGGAGCTGCGCCGCCGGGCGCTGCACGTCGAGGCTCGCGAGCAGCACCTTCTTCCGCTCGCGGGTCCTGAGCCGGAGCGCGATCTTGGCCGCGGTGGTGGTCTTGCCCGAGCCCTGCAGGCCGACCATCAGGATCGGCACCGGCGCCGGCGCGTTGAGGTCGAGGCCGCGCCTGCCGTCGTCGTGCGCGCCGCCGCCGAGCGCCTCGACCAGCGCGTCGTGGACGATCTTCACCACCTGCTGCGCGGGCGAGACGGAGCGGATCACCTCCTGCCCCACCGCGCGCTCGCGCACCCTGGCGATCAGGTCCTTGACGACGGGCAGGGCGACGTCGGCCTCGAGCAGCGCGACGCGGACCTCGCGCAGCGCGTCGTTGACGTCGGACTCCGAGAGCGCGCCGCGGCGGCGCAGCTTGTCGAAGACCCCGGTCAGCCGGCTGGACAGCGCCTCGAACATCGGCGGTCCGTTTGCTCCTGCATCGTTGCGGGCGCCCCAAAGCCGAACGCGCCGCTGCGCGAGCCTTCGCGGAGCGGCGGAGCCCCCCGCCCGGCGGGGGACTTGAGGGTTCGGGGTCGGCCCGAGAAGGGTGGCTTGCTACGCCCTCGGCCGAGGCCGGTCAAGCGCGGGCAGGCCCGGCGCGGCGGCCGCCGCGCCCGCGCCTCCCGCGGTCCGGCCCGGGCGGCACGGCCCGCCGGCCGGCCGCGGGGCCGCCGCAGACGGGCGCCCGCGGGCGATCCCGCCCGGCCCCCGGCGCCGGCGCCTATTTCGGCGCCAGCACCATCACCATCTGCCGGTTCTCGAGGCGCGGGAACTGCTCGACCTTGATCATGTCGCCGAGGTCGTTGCGGATGCGCTCCAGCACCTTGGCGCCGAGGTCCTGGTGCGCCATCTCGCGGCCGCGGAAGCGGAGCGTCACCTTGACCTTGTCGCCTTCCTCGAGGAAGGAGCGCATCGCCCGCATCTTCACCGCGTAGTCGTGGTCGTCGATGTTCGGGCGGACCTTGATCTCCTTGATCTCGACGACCTTCTGCTTCTTGCGGGCCTCGCTGGCCTTCTTCTGCTGCTCGTACTTGAACTTGCCGTAGTCCAGGATCTTGACCACGGGCGGGGTGGCGTTGGGGCTGATCTCGACCAGGTCGAGGCCGGCGTCGTAGGCGCGCTGCAGCGCCTCGCGCGTGCTCACCACCCCGATCATCTGACCGTTCTGGTCGATGAGGCGCACCTGCGGGACGCGGATCTCCTCGTTCACCCGCGGGCCCTCGCGGGTCGGCATCTGGGCGGGCAAGGGTGCTCTGGCTATGGGTCGACTCCTTCGGCTATGGAAACGATCGTATAATATGGACGGGCCGTCAGCCCGCCGCAACCTTGAGATCAGGCGGCGTGGCCTCCGCCGCAAGGCGCGCGACGGCGGCCGCGAGCGCGAGCGTCTCCTGCTCGCGCCCCGGCAGGCGGCGCAGCACCAGGCTCCGCTCCTCCGCCTCCCGCCGCCCGACCACGGCGAGCACCGGCACGCGCTGCGCGATGTGGTCCACCACCTTGCGGTTGATCTTCTCGTTGCGCAGGTCGAGCTCGACCCGCAGCCCGGCCGCGCGCAGCGCCTCCGCCGCCTCGCGCGCGAAGGGCGCGGCGTCGTCCACGATGCTCGCCACCGCCACCTGCACCGGGGCGAGCCAGAGCGGGAAGCGCCCGGCGTGCTGCTCGATCAGGATGCCGAGGAAGCGCTCGAAGCTGCCGAGGATGGCACGGTGCAGCATGACCGGGCGCCGGCGCGTGCCGTCCTCGGCGACGTACTCGGCCCCGAGCCGCTCGGGCAGCACGAAGTCCACCTGCAGCGTGCCGCACTGCCACTCGCGCCCGATCGCGTCGCGCAGCACGAACTCCAGCTTCGGGCCGTAGAACGCGCCCTCCCCCGGGTTCAGCGCGTAGGCGACGCCGGCGATCCGGCAGGCCTCCTTGAGCGCCGCCTCCGCCCGGTCCCAGGTGGCGTCGTCGCCGGCCCGCACCGGCGGGCGGTCGGAGAACTTCACCGTGAAGCGGTCGAAGCCGAGGTCGCGGTAGATCGAGGCCAGCAGGTCCACGAACCGCGCCGTCTCCTCCGCGATCTGGTGCTCCTCGCAGAAGATGTGCGCGTCGTCCTGGGTGAAGGCGCGCACGCGCATGATCCCGTGCAGCGCGCCGGAGGGCTCGTAGCGGTGGCAGGAGCCGAACTCCGCCATGCGCAGCGGCAGCTCGCGGTAGGAGCGGACGCGCTGGTTGAAGATCTGCACGTGGCAGGGGCAGTTCATCGGCTTCAGCGCCAGCGCGCGGTCCTTCTCGTCCTCGTCCTCGACGGTGGCGAGGAACATGTGCTCGCGGAACTTCTCCCAGTGGCCGGAGGCTTCCCAGAGCCTGCGATCCACGAGCTGCGGGGTCTTCACCTCCTGGTAGCCGGCGGCGTCGAGGCGCCGGCGCATGTAGCCCTCCACCGTGCGGTAGAGGCGCCAGCCCTTCGGGTGCCAGAAGACGCTGCCGACCGCCTCCTCCTGCAGGTGGAACAGCTCCATCTCCCTGCCGATCCGGCGGTGGTCGCGCCGCTCCGCCTCCTCGAGCTGGTGCAGATAGGCCTCGAGCTCCTTCTGGTCGCGCCAGGCGGTGCCGTAGATGCGCCAGAGCATCGGGTTGCGGTGGTCGCCCCGCCAGTAGGCGCCGGCCACCTTCATCAGCTTGAAGGCGGTGCCGACATCGCCCGTCGTGCGCATGTGCGGGCCGCGGCAGAGGTCGAGCCACTCGCCCTGGCGGTAGATCGAGATCACCTCGTCGGGCGGCAGGTCGCGGATGATCTCGGCCTTGTAGCGCTCGCCCCTGGCCTCGAAGTAGCGGATCGCCTCCTCGCGCGGCCATTCCTCGCGCACGAAGGGCGCGTTGCGCGCGACGATCTCGCGCATCTTCGCCTCAATCGCGGGGAAGTCCTCCGGCGTGAACGGCTCGTCGCGGGCGAAGTCGTAGTAGAAGCCGTTCTCGATCGTCGGGCCGATCGTCACCTGGGTGCCCGGGAACAGCGTCTGCACCGCCTCGGCCAGCACGTGGGCGGCGTCGTGGCGGATCAGCTCCAGCGCCTCCGGGTCCTTGCGGGTGATGAAGCGGACCGCGGCGTCGCGGTCGAGCGTGGCGGAGAGGTCCCTCAGCTTGCCGTCCACGCTCA
The DNA here is from genome assembly GCF_019458025.1 of Caldovatus aquaticus. GTDB lineage: Bacteria > Pseudomonadota > Alphaproteobacteria > Acetobacterales > Acetobacteraceae > Caldovatus > Caldovatus aquaticus. The sequence continues at coordinate 32,431 of NZ_JAHZUY010000021.1, forward strand.
TCGCCAGCGCCGCCCTGGCGAGGCCGGGCCCGATCGCGGCGGCGACCTCGGCGCCCGTGACCGGCCCGTCGAAGCGGCGCACGGATCCGTCGGGCAGGATGATCGCGGGCATCGGGCGGGAATTCCTCAAGGTCCGGACAGGGTGGGCGGCGCCCGCGGGCCGGGCGGGACGGCCGCGGGCGGCCGGACCATGGGCACCCGGCCCCGCCCGGTCAAGGCACCGGGGGCGTCCCGCCCGCCGCGGCCTCCTCGCCGCGCGCCCCCGCCGCCAGCCCGGCCAGGGCCGCCGCCACCTGCCGCGGCTCGAGCGCCGCCAGCGGCACGTGCCGCAGCACCTCCACGTGCGGGCCGCAGGGGGCGCAGAGCGCGGGGTCGCTGTCCTCGCCGAACAGCGCGAGCGTCGGGCAGCCGCACATCGCCACCAGGTGCGTCGGCCCGGTGTCGTTGCCGACCGCGAGCGCCGCCCGCCGCGCCAGCGCCCCGAGATCGGCGAAGCCGGTGCGGCCCGTCAGGTCCACCGTCCCCGGCGCGCGCGCCCGGATCGCCGCGGCGAGCGGCGCCTCCGCCGGCCCGCCGACGACGACGGCGGGCAGGTCGAGCAGCGCCGCCAGCGCGCCGTAGCGTTCCGCCGGCCAGCGCTTGGCCGGCCGGCCGGGCGAGGCGCCGGGGATCAGCAGCGCGAAGCGCGGCGGCAGCGGGCCGAGGCGCGCGAGGTCGGCGTCGAGCCACGACAGGTCCGGGGGGGGAAACTCCGCGATCCCCGCCATCTCCAGCTGCTCGCGCTGGCGCTCCAGCGTGTGCATGGCGTCGCGCCGGGGATTGGCGTGGGGGTGGGAGCAGCCGCGCGCGATCCCGGACCAGCCCGCCGCCCGCCCGACGAACCAGCGGTAGCGCGAGGAGCGCGCCGAGGTCTGCAGGTCATAGACGAAGTCGAAGCGCGCCGCGCGCAGCCGCCGCGCCAGGCGCCACAGCCCGGCGAGGTCGCCCCAGGCCGGACGCCCGTCGGTCCAGACCTCGTCGAACCAGGGGCTGCGGCGCGCCAGCTCGGCGTAGGGCGGCGTGGTCAGCAGGGTGATGCGCGCCGCCCGGTGGCGGGCGCGGATCGCGGCGAAGGGACCGAAGGCCTGGGCGAAGTCGCCGAGCGCGGCGAGCTTGATGACCAGGACGCGCCGGGCCTCGGCGGGCGCGGGGGGAAGAGGCGGGCTCACAGCAGCTCGCGATAGACGGCGAGGGTGGCGCGCTGCATCGCCTCGGTGGTGTAGCCGCCCTCCACCACCGCCCGGCGCGCCCGCGCCCCCATCGCCGCCCGCGCCTCGGGCGGCAGGGCGAGGGCGCGGGCGAGCGCCGCCGCCAGCGCCGCCGCATCGCCGGGCGGGACGCGCCAGCCGGTCTCGCCCTCGGCCACCGTCTCGCGCGCCGCGCCATGGTCGGTGGCGATCACCGGCCGGCCCATCGCCTGGGCCTCGATCACGGTGCGGCCGAAGGCCTCGGGGTCGGTCGAGGCGTTCACCGCCACGTCGCAGAGCAGCAGCGCCGCGGCCATGTCCTCGCAGGGGCCCACCAGGCGCACCCGCCGGCCGAGGCCGCGCGCCGCGATCAGCGATTCGAGCTCGGCGCGGAAGCCGGAACGGCCCTCCGCCCCGCCGACGAGGAGGGCGATCGCCTCCCCGGGCAGCCGGGCCATCGCCTCGACCAGCACCGCCTGGCCCTTCCAGCGCGTGATCCGGCCAGGGAGCATCACCACCGGCGGGGCGCCGGCGCCGGGGCCCGGCAGGCCCCAGGCGGCGCGCAGCGCGGCGAGGCGCTGCGGCGCCACCGCCGCCGGATCGAAGGCGCGCAGGTCCACGCCGCGCGGGATCACCCGGATGCGCGCCGGATCGGTGCGGTGGCGCTCGGCGATCAGCCCGGCGATGAAGCGGCTGATCGCGATCACCCGCTCGCCGCGCGCCATGACGGAGTTGTAGAACCGCTTGCCGGGGAAGCCCTCGTTGTAGGCGCCGTGATAGGTGGTGACGAGGCGCGCCCCGCTGCGCCGCGCGGCGAGCAGCGCCGACCAGGCGGGGGCGCGGGAGCGGGCGTGGATCACCGCCACCCCTTCGCGGCGCGCGAGGTCCGCGAGGGCCTTCGCGTTGCGCCACAGCGCCGGCGGCGTGCGGCGGTCGAGCGGCAGCGGGAAATGCCGGGCGCCGAGGCGTTCCAGCGCCGCGACCAGCGGCCCGCCGGCGGAGGCGACCAGGGCGCGGAATCCGGCGCCGACCAGCGCCTCGGCGATCTCGAGCGTGCCGCGCTCGACCCCCCCGGAGACCAGGGCGGGCAGGACCTGCAGCACGGCGGGGGCAGGCGCGCGATCCGGGGACACCGGCGCGGTGGTTAGCGGCGGCGGGAAACCCGGTCCAGGGGCCGGCGCCCCGCGGCGGCGCGCCAGACACGACGCCCGACGCCGGTCCGGCGGACCGGAGCGAACGGGCGGCCGAGGAAGGCCCCGTCCCCTCCTCGTCGCGGGGGACGCGCCGCAGCGGAACGCGGACGGCCGGGGATCGGCCCGACAGACCGCGAGCCGGGGCCGCCGCGGCGGGCGCGGCCCGGCCCGCGAGCGCGGCTCCAGCCGCGGCCGGACGCGCCTGCGCGAACCAGGCGCCGCCGGGCGGGCACGCCTGGCGCGCCGCGGCCTCGCGGATCGCGGCGCGGATGGCGCGCGCGCAGCCGCCGCAGCGGGCGCGGATCGCGGCAGGCGTCGTGGACCGCCTTCGGGCGGCGGGCGCCCTCCGCGATCGCCGCGGCGATCCGCCGCTCGGTCAGGCCGTGGCAGAGGCAGACCTCCCTCGCGCCGCCCCCCGGCCCTTGCCTCAGCGCCAGCCCGCGCGCTGGATGATCTGCAGCGCCTCGGCCGCCCGTGCGGCGCCGCCCGCGGCGTCGAGCGGCTCGGCGCGGAAGCGGCCCATCGCGGCGAGGGCGGGGTGCAGGGGGGCGTCCGCGACCGCCGGGTACTCCATGTTGCCGAGGGCGAACAGCTCCTGCGCCCTGGGGCCGGTGAGGTATTCGAGGAAGCGCACCGCCTCCGCGCGATGCGGCGCGGTGCGCACCAGCGCAGCGCCGGAGATGTTCACGTGCGTCCCGCGGTCGCCCGGCGCCTGGTTGGGGAAGATCACGCCGATGCGGCGGAACAGCGCCTGGTCCTCGGGCTTCTCCGACCGGCCGTACTGGCCGAGGTAGTAGGTGTTGGCGATGGCGATCCGGCACTGGCCCGCGGGGATGGCGCGGAACTGGTCGCGGTCGCCGCCCTGCGGCGGGCGCGCCATGTTGGCGACGAGCCCGCGCGCCCATTCCTCGGTCCGCTCCGGCCCGTTCGCGGCGAGGATCGAGGCGACGAGGCCGACGTTGTAGGGGTGGCTGCCCGAGCGGACGCAGATCTGGCCGCGGAAGCGCGGATCGGCGAGGTCCTCGTAGCGCGCGAGCCCCTCCGGGGCGCCGCGCTCGCGGTCGTACATGATCGCCCGGGCGCGCTGCGAGACGGCGAACCAGTGCCCGTCCGGGTCGCGCAGCGCGGCCGGCACGCGCTCGGCGATCAGGGCGGAGCCGTGCGGGGCGGTGAGGCCGGCCTCCTTGGCGCGGGCGAGACGGGCGGCGTCCACCGTGATCAGCACGTCGGCCGGGCTGTTGCGGCCCTCGGACCGGATGCGGGCGATGAGCTGGTCGGCGTCGCCCTCGATCAGCCGGACGCGGATGCCGGTCTCGCGGGTGAAGGCCTCGTAGAGCTGGCGGTCGGTGTCGTAGTGGCGGGCGGAATAGACGGCGACCTCGCCGCCGCCCCCCTGCTGCGCGCGCCCTGCGGCGGCCGGCACCAGCGCCGCCGTGGCGCCGATCGCGGCAAGCAGAACCAGGCGGCGGCGGTCGAGGCGCATCGCGGAACCCCCTTTGTTGCGATTGATTCGCAAATACCCTAACCGAGTTGCGAGCCGTTCGCAACTGCGTCCCGCGCCACCCCGCCCCGCGCCCGGGACAGGGCCGGGCCGGACCGCGCTCCGCCCGGCGGCGGGCGCCGCCGCGTCCGCGCGGGGCGCCGCCGGTCAGCGCAGCGCGGAGGGAACGGAACCGCCCCGCGGCGCGCGGCACGCGCCGAGACGCGCCCGTCACCGCCCGACCGCGCGGAAACCCGCCCCCAGGCACCAGCGGAACAGGCCGGCGCCTGCCGCGCCGGCAGCAGGAAGGCGGGCGACTCGCCGCGCGCCGCGCCGGGCGGCAGCGCACGCACCGTCTCCCCGGCCTCCGCGACGCCGGGATCGGCGAGCCGGGACCGCGGCGCGGCCCGGCGGGCGCGCACCCGGCCCGCGCGCGACGCCACGACCGGCGTCCCGGCCGCCAGCGCCCCGCGCGGCGCAGCAGGCGGGGGTGGCCGCGCCCCGGGCGAGGCAGCGCCGCGCACACCGCGCAGTCCGCCGCGGCCGGCGGTCCTGTGTCCCGGCCCGGCGGCGCGCCCGCCGGCCGCCCAGGACGACATCGGCCCCCGCCCCGCGACGCCGGGCGCCGCGTGGGGCGCGAGGACGTGCAGGGGAAACCGCCTCGCGGCAGCCGGACGCCGCGCGCCCGGTCGCGCACCGCCCGAATCGGCCGCCGCCCGATGCCGCGGCCCCACGCCGCCGGCCGGCGGCGGTCGGGCCAACGGCGCGGATCGGATCGCGCTCGCCGAGGACATCGAAGCCGCGGATCCGGCCCGTGCCGGCCGCCTCGGCGACCGCGCCGAACGCCGCGGGATGGCGGAGGACGCCGCCGAGGCGGCGCAGCCTCGGTCGCCGGGAAGACCGGCGCGACGCCATGGCGTTCGCTGGTCTCCCGGAACGCCTCGCCGCGGAGGCGGCCGCCCTTCTCCGCCTCCGCCTCCGGCGCCGGCCGGATCGCGACCTCCCTCGCCGTCGCCTTCCGCTCCGGACATCCCCGCCGGTCCGGCCGCCGCGCGCCACGGAATTCCCCCGGTCGGCCGGGGGCGACGGCTCCTACTCCAGCCCGCGCAGGAATTTCGCCCGCGCCGTCGCGCCCGCCATCAGGAAGGCATGGTCGTTGCCCGAGAGGACGAAGCGCGCGCCGAGGCCGATGTAGTCCCGCGCCGTCGTCTCGTCGTACACGCCGCCCATGCCGAGCGTCTTGCCGTGCTTCGCACAGGCCGCCGCCACCCGCTCGTACGCCCGCCGCACGTCCGGGTGCGCGATCTGGCCGGAGATGCCCATCGTCGCGGTGAGGTCGGAGGTGCCGATCAGCAGCACGTCCACCCCCGGCACGGCGGCGATCGCCTCGGCGTTCTCCACCGCCCGCGGCGTCTCGATCATCACCGCGACCAGCACCGCCTCGTTCAGCTCCCGCTGCGCCTCGGCGTTGCCCGGCGCGAGGTAGCCGTACTGCGCCGGCGCCCCGCCCCAGGAGCGGTGGCCGATGGGCGGGTAGCGGTAGGCGTCGGCGACCGCCTGCGCCTCCGCCGCCGTGTCCACATGCGGCACGACCACGCCCAGCGCGCCGTTGTCGAGGCAGCGCGTGCCCTCGAACAGCGCGTCCTTGCAGACCCGCACGATCGGCGTCACGCCCTGGCCGAGCGCGGCGATCGCGATGCGCGTGGCGTCGTCCACGCTCATCGCGCCGTGCTCCATGTCGATGAACAGCCAGTCGTAGCCGGCGGCGGCGGCGATCATGCCGGTGGCGGGGCCGCGCAGGTGGTTCACCCCGAAGCCGAGGGCGAGCTCGTTCCGGGCGAGCTTCTGCTTGGCGCGGTTGGGGACGAGCGGCATGGCGGGCGCCTCCTCCGGGATCGCTGGGCGCGCCAGCGCACCATGCGCGCCGCCCGGGGTCAATCCGCCGCCGTCCCCGCCGGCGCCGCGCCATCCCCGGCGAGCGCCAGCAGCGCCTCCAGCCGGTCCGCCTCCTCCGCCGGCTTGTCGCGGCGGACGCGCAGGATGCGGGGGGCGCGCAGCACCACGCCCGCCTTGTGCCGCGCCGAGCGCTGCACGGCGTCGAAGGCCACCTCCAGCACCAGCGCCTTCTCCACCTCCCGCACCGGGCCGAAGCGCGCCACGGTGTGGGCGCGGATCCAGCGCTCGAGCCACAGCCGCTCCTCGTCCGTGCCGCCGGGATGCGCCTTGCCCACCGGCACCAGCTCCTCGCCGCCGCGCCCGTCCGGGCGCCACAGGCCGAAGGTGCAGTCGCCGAAGCCGCCCGGCGCCCCCGCGCCGCCGCGCCCGGCGTACATCAGCACGGCGTCCACCGCGCGCGGCGCGCGCTTCCACTTCCACCACAGCCCCTTCACCCGCCCCGCCACATAGGGGCTGTCGGCGCGCTTCAGCATCAGCCCCTCGATCGCGGGGTCCCGCGCCCCCGCGCGCAGCGCCGCGAGCTGCGCGACCGAGGCGAAGGCGATCTGCGGCGAGAGGTCCATCCGCGCCGGCCGCACGCGCGCGATCCAGGCCTCGAGCCGCGCGCGGCGCGCATCGAAGGGCAGCGCGCGCAGGTCCTGCGCGCCGTCGAACAGCAGGTCGTAGAGCCGCACCCCCACCGGGCAGTCGCGCCGCAGCTTCGGCCCGGCGGTCCTGCGGTTCAGCCGCCGCTGCAGGTCGGCGAAGGGCGCGGCCTCGCCGCCGTCGCGGAGCGCCAGCAGCTCGCCGTCGAGCGTGGCGTGGAAGTCCATCGCCGCCACGATCTCCGGGAAGGCGGCGGAGATGTCCTCGCCGTCGCGGCGCCAGATCCGCCGTCCGCCGGGGCCGGCGCAGAGCTGGACGCGGAGGCCGTCCCACTTCCACTCGGCGCGCCACTCCTCCGGCCGCAGCGCGGCGAGGTCGCCCTCCGCCAGCGGATGGGCGAGCATCAGCGGACGGAACACCGGCGCCTCGCCCGGATCGGGCCGCTCGCCCCCGCCCTCCAGCCAGCGGAACAGCGGCCGGTAGGGGGGCGCGACGCCGTGCCAGACCTCCTCGATCGCCTCGACCGGCCTGCCCGACCACGCGGCGAGGGCGAGACGCGCGAGCCGGCCGGAGACGCCGGCGCGCAGGCCGCCGGCGACCAGCCCGAGCAGCGCAAGGCGCCCCTCGGCGTCGAGCGCATCGAGCCAGCCCGCGACCAGCGCCGGCAGCTCCGCCCCCGGCGTGCGCGCAAGCCCCTCCGCCACCGCGGAGAGGGCGGGCGGCGGGGCGTCGCCCCCGGCGCGCCGCGGCCAGGCCAGGGCGACGGTCTCGGCGAGGTCGCCGACGTAGTCGCGGCAGAGCGCCAGCAGCACCGGGTCGAGCCGCGCGGCGGCGAGCTCGTGCAGCAGCGCGGGCCGCGCGGGGGCGAAGGGGAGCGCCCCGGTCAGCGCGGCGAGGCCGAGGCCGCGCTCGGGGTCCGGCTGCTCCGCGAACCAGCGCCCGAGCAGGGCGATCCTGCCGTCGCGGCCCGGCGTGAACGCCAGGCGCTCGAGCAGCGCCGCGAAGGCCGGAAGGCTCACGCCGCGGCGTCCTCCGCCGGCCCGGGCGCCGCGTCCGCCTCCCCCGCGCCGCGCCCCACGCGGTGCAGCGCGCGCCCGCGGATGCCGCGCCGGCCGAGCGCGTGCGCCAGCGCGTCGTCGCGGCCATGCATGATCCACACCTCCGGCGCGCCGGTCTCGTCAATGGTGGCGTTCAGCTCGTCCCAGTCGGCGTGGTCGGAGACCACGAGGGGCAGCTCGACGCCGCGCGCCCGGGCGTGGTGGCGCACGCGCATCCAGCCGGAGGCGAGGGCGATCACCGGATCGGAGAGCCGCTCCGCCCAGCGCTCCGCCGCCGCGCCGGGCGGCGCCAGCACGATCGCCCCGCGCAGCGCCGCGCGCCGCGCCGCCGTCACCGGCCGGAGGTCGCCGAGCGGCACGCCGAGCGCCTCGTAGGTCCGGCACGCCGCCAGCAGCGTCTCGTGCAGCCAGATCGGCGCCTGCCAGCCGGCGCGGCGCAGCAGCGCGATCAGCCGCTGGCACTTGCCGAGCGCGTAGCAGCCGACGAGGTGCGTCCGCTCCGGGAACAGGGCGACGGAGGCGAGCAGCCGCGCGATCTCCCGCTCCGGCTCCGGGTGGCGGAACACCGGCAGGCCGAAGGTCGCCTCGGTGACGAAGACGTCGCAGCGCTCGGCCTCGAAGGGCGCGCAGGTCGGGTCGGGCGCGCGCTTGTAGTCGCCGGAGACCACCACCCGGCTGCCCCGCCACTCCAGGCAGACCTGCGCGCTCCCCAGCACGTGCCCGGCCGGGCGCAGCCAGAGGCGCACGCCGTTCTGCACCACCACCTCGCCGGGCCGGAGCGGCTGCTGCCGCCGCCCGGCGCGCCCTTCGCCGAGCCGCGCCCGCATCAGGGCGAGCGTCTCGGCGGTGGCGAGCACCGCCTCATGCCCGGGCCGCGCGTGGTCGGCATGGGCGTGGGTGATCACCGCCCGCGCCACCGCGCGCGTCGGGTCCACGAAGAAATCGCCGGGCTCGCACCAGAGGCCGGCGGGGGTGACGCGCAGCCAGGTCTCGGGATGGGGCATCGCTTGCGTTCGGGCGGCGGCCCGGCCCTTCCCGCCGCGGCCGCCGCCCGCCATAGTGCCCCGCCGATGGGAACATTGCCAGAACCCTTCGCCGGCTGGTTCGCCGCCCGCGGCTGGACCCCACGCCCGCACCAGCTCGCCCTGCTCGCCGCGGCGGAGGCGGGCGAATCGGCGCTGCTCGTCGCCCCCACCGGCGGCGGCAAGACCCTTGCCGGCTTCCTGCCCAGCCTGATCGACCTGCACCGCGCCCCGCGCCCCGGCCTGCACACCCTCTACGTCTCGCCGCTCAAGGCGCTGGCCGTGGACATCGCGCGCAACCTCACCGCGCCGGTCGCCGGGATGGGCCTCCCCGTCCGCATCGAGACCCGCACCGGCGACACGCCCCCGAACCGCCGCGCCCGCCAGCGCGCCGACCCGCCGCACCTCCTGCTGACCACGCCGGAGAGCCTGACCCTGCTCCTCACCCTGCCGGAGGCGCGCGCGCTGTTCGGCGGCCTCGCCGCCGTGGCGGTGGACGAGGTGCACGCGCTCGCCGGCACCAAGCGCGGCGACCAGCTCGCCCTCTGCCTCTCGCGCCTCGGCACCCTCGCGCCGCAGGCGCGCCGCATCGGCCTCTCGGCCACCGTCGCCCACCCCGAGCCGCTGCGCGCCTTCCTCTCCCCCACCGGCCGCGCCGCGGAGGTTCGGCTGATCGAGGCCCGCGGCGGCGCCGCGCCGGAGATTTCGCTCCTGCTCCCCGAGGGCGAGCTGCCCTGGGGCGGCCACATGGGCCTCGCCAGCGCGCCGGAGATCTACCGCCGCATCCGCGCGGCCCGCGTCACCATCGTCTTCGTCAACACCCGCGCCCAGGCGGAGCTGATCTTCCAGGCGCTCTGGCGCCTCAACGACGAGACCCTGCCGATCGCCCTGCACCACGGCAGCCTCACCGTCGAGCAGCGGCGCAAGGTGGAGGCGGCGATGGCGGCGGGGAAGCTGCGCGCCGTCGTCGCCACCTCGAGCCTCGACCTCGGCATCGACTGGGGCGCGGTGGACCAGGTGATCCAGGTCGGCGCGCCGAAGGGGGTGGCGCGCCTGCTGCAGCGCGTCGGCCGCGCCAACCACCGCATGGAGGAGCCCTCGCGCGCCGTCCTCGTCCCCGCCAGCCGCTTCGAGGTGATCGAGTGCGTCGCGGCGCTCCGCGCCATCGCCGCCGGCGAGCTGGACGGCGACCCGCCGCGGCCGGGCGGCCTCGACGTGCTCGCCCAGCACGTCCTGGCGATGGCCTGCCACGGCCCCTTCCACCCGGACGAGCTCTACGCCGAGGTCACCCGCGCCGCCCCCTACGCCGGCCTCTCGCGCCGCGACTTCGACGACGTGCTGCGCTTCGTCGAGGACGGCGGCTACGCGCTGCGCGCCTACGAGCGCTTCCGCCGCCTGTTCCGCGACGCCGAGGGCCGGATCCACCTGCGCAGCCAGCGCGCCGCGCGCCAGCTGCGCATGAACCTCGGCACCATCGTCGAGGCGCCGGTGCTCAAGGTGCGGCTGCGCGGCGGCCCGGTGCTCGGCGAGGTCGAGGAGTGGTTCGTCTCCACCCTCTCCCCCGGCGACGGCTTCCTGTTCGCCGGCCAGGCGCTGCGCTTCGAGGGGCTGGAGGGGCTCACCTGCCTGGTCTCGCGCGGCGCCGGCGGCGAGCCGCGCGTGCCCGTCTATGCCGGCGCGCGCATGCCGCTCTCCACCCGCCTCGCGGCGCGGGTGCGCGAGATCATCCACGACCCGCGCCGCTGGAGGGCGCTGCCCGCCGCGGTGCGCGAGTGGCTCGCCCTGCAGCGGCGCTGTTCCGCGCTGCCCGAGCCCGACGGGCTGCTGGTCGAGACCTTCCCGCGCGGCGGGCGGTGGTTCCTCGTCGCCTACTGCTTCGAGGGGCGGCTCGCCCACCAGACGCTCGGCATGCTGCTGACCCGGCGCATGGAGCGGATGGGCTACGGCCCGCTCGGCTATCTCGCCACCGACTACGTCCTCGCCGCCTGGTCGGCCTTCGAGCCCGAGGCGGTCGAGGCGCTGTTCGAGGAGGACCTGCTCGGCGAGGACCTCGAGGAGTGGATGGCGGAAAGCTCCATGCTCCGCCGCACCTTCCGCAACATCGCCACCATCGCCGGCCTGATCGACAAGCGCCACCCCGGCGCCGAGAGGTCCGGGCGGCAGATGAGCATGAGCGCCGACCTGATCTACGACGTGCTGCGCCGGCACGAGCCCGACCACGTGCTGCTGCGCGCCACGCGGCAGGAGGCGGCGGCGGGCCTCACCGACGTCGCCCGCATCGCCCGGCTGCTCGCCCGCGCGCGCGGGCGCATCCGGCACCTGCGGCTCGATCGCGTCTCGCCGCTGGCCGTGCCGGCGCTGATCGAGCACGGCCAGGAATGGGTCGCGGGCGGCGCCGAGGACGCGCTGCTCGCCGAGGCCGCGGCGCTGGTCGCCGAGGCGACGGAGGGCGCGGAGCTCTTCGCCGGCACGCTCGCCGCCGTCACCGGGAGGGTGCGCCTGCGCCCCGGCGTGGTGGACCGCCCGCGCCGGCCGCGCGCGGAGCAGGCCGGGGGCGCGCGCCTCCTCCGCCCGGCCCCGCGCCGCATCGGCCGCTCGTAGGGGTAGGGCCGGTCGTGGACGGGGGGCGGGCGCCGGGCGCGCGGACCGGCTCTGCAGGCAGCGCGCGGAAGCCGTCGCAGCGAGCCCGGCCGGGCGCGGGCGGCTCCGGCCATCCGCCATGCGAGGAGTCCCGATGAGTGCCGCACCCCTCCACCTCGCCGGCGAGCGGCTGATGCTCGACCCCTCCGGCGCGCTGTTCTGGCCCGCGCGCCGGCTGCTCGCCGTCGCCGACCTGCACCTCGAGAAGGGCAGCCACTTCGCGGCGCGCGGCGGCCGCTTCGTGCCGCCTTACGACACGCGCGAGACGCTCGCCCGCCTCGCGCCGCTGCTGCGCCGCTACCGCCCGGCCCGCCTCGTCGCGCTCGGCGACAGCTTCCACGACGCCGAGGGCCATGCCCGCCTCGCCCCCGCCGATGCGGCGCTGCTGCGGCGCCTGCTCGAGGGGGTGGAGGTGGTGTGGGTGCTCGGCAACCACGACCCGGCCGCGCCCGGGGACCTGCCCGGCCGGGCGGCGGCGGAATGGCAGGAGGGGCCGGTCGCCTTCCGCCACATCGGCGGCGGCGCGACGCCCGAGGTGTCGGGCCATTTCCACCCCCGGGCGACGGCGCCGACGCGCTGCGGCGGCGTCACCCGCCCCTGCTTCGTCGCCGACGCGCGGCGCGTGCTGCTGCCCGCCTTCGGCGCTTATGCCGGCGGCCTCGATGTCGGCGATCCGGCGATCGCCGCGCTCTTTCCGCGCGGCGCCCGGCTGTTCCTGCTCGGGCGCGAGCGGCTCTACAGCCTGCCTGCGCCCGCCCCCCGGCGCGCCGCCGCGGGCGCTACGGGAACAGCACCCCGGTGATCGGCCAGATCACGCCGTTGCTCGCCACGACCGGCGGCCCCGCCAGGTGCGCCGGCGGCATCACGTTCTGGCCCGCCGCGCCGAAGCCGCCCGATTGCAGCCCGGGCGCCGGATTGGTGATCGCGACGTCCGGGCCCCCGCCCGCCTCGATGCGCAGGTCGTTGCCGTTCGTGGTGCGGATCCGGCGGTCGCCCGCCGCGGGGAGGGCCGTGCCGTAGGGCAGGCCGGGAACGAGATGGTACTGCGCCAGGGCGCGCAGCCGCACCGGGTCGCGGTCGCCGCCGGCGCGCCCTGGAAGGCCGCATCGGCCGGCGCGAGGACAGTGAAGGGCCCGGCGCCGCGCAGCGCGTCCACCAGGCCGGCCTGGCTCAGCAGCTCGAGGAACCGCCCGAACCGGCCATCGGCCGCCAGGGTGTCCGCGAGGTTGCGGCCGGCGGCCGGCGGCGGCGTGATCACCACGGTCGAGCCGGGGGGCGCGACCACCGTCTGCGCCCGTGCGGCGCGGCCCTGGCCAAGCAGCAGCGCCGCGGCGCCGAGCCCGGCGGCGTCCGCCGCGAAGAGTCCGCGCCGGTGCCAGAGTGTCATCGGGACCGCTCCTTCCGTTACGCGCGGCCGGGACCGGCCCGCCGCGCGTCCCGCCCGGGCAACGCTCCCGCGCCGGACCGGTTCGCCGGCTCGCCACGGCCCGGGGTTGCGGCGCGCCGCTTCCCGGTCGCGCCGGCCCTCCCACATCCTTGCCGATGCCGCACGCCCCGATGCCTCGCCCGACCTCGCCCGCGCCGGTGCTGATCTGGTTCCGCCAGGATCTCCGCCTCGCCGACAACCCCGCCCTCGCCGCCGCCGGGGACCGCCCCGTGCTGCCCGTCTTCGTGCGCGACGAGGCGGCCGCCGGGCGCTGGGCGCCGGGCGGGGCGGCGCGCTGGTGGCTGCATCACAGCCTCGCCGCGCTCGCGGCGGCGCTACGGGCGAAAGGGGCTGGGCTGCATCTGGCGCGCGGGCGCGCGGAAGACGTCCTGCCCGCGCTCGCCCGCGCGGTCGGTGCCGACGCGGTGTTGGCGAACCGCCTCTGCGCGCCCTGGGCGCGGGAGCAGGAACGGCGGGTCGCGACGGCGCTGGCCGGGCAGGGGGTGCGGCTCGTCCTGCACGAACTGCCGCTGCTGCACGATCCGGAGGCGCTGCGCGCCGGCTCGGGCCGGGCCTACGAAGCGTTCACGCCCTTCGCCCGCGCCGTGCGGCCTCGGCTCGAGCACCTGGCGCCGCCGCTGCCCGCCCCGGCTCGGCTGCGCGCGGCGGACGGCGCCCCCGCGGGCGAGGCGCTGGAGAGCTGGCGCCTCACGCCGCGGCCCCCCGACTGGGCGGCGGCGTTCCCCGCCCTGTGGCAGCCGGGCGAGGCCGGGGCCGAGGCCCGGCTCGCACGCTTCCTCAGTGCCGGCCGGCTGCACGGCTACGCCGCGGCGCGCGACCGGCCAAGCGAGGCCGACGGCACCTCCGGCCTCTCGCCGCACCTGCACTGGGGCGAGATCTCGCCGCGGCGGGTCTGGCACGCGGTCCGCGCCGCGGCGGAGGAGGGCGACCGTGCCGCGGCCGAGCCCTTCCTGCGCGAGCTGCTGTGGCGCGAGTTCTGCCACCACCTGCTGTGGCACCGCCCGGAGCTGCCGGAGCGCCCGCTGCGCGCGGCCTTCGCCGGCTTTCCCTGGGCGCCCGACGCGCGCCTGCTGCGCGCCTGGCAGCGCGGCGAGACCGGCTTTCCCATCGTGGATGCCGGGATGCGCCAGCTCTGGCGCCATGGCTGGATGCACAACCGGGTACGGATGATCGCCGCATCGGTGCTGGTCAAGCATCTGCTGCAGCCCTGGCATGACGGCGCCGCTTGGTTCTGGGACACGCTGGTGGACGCCGATCTCGCCAACAACAGCGCCAATTGGCAGTGGGTGGCGGGCTGCGGCGCCGATGCCGCGCCCTATTTCCGCATCTTCAACCCGGTGCGGCAGGGCGAGCGCTTCGATCCCGAGGGCCGCTATGTGCGGCGCTTCGTCCCCGAACTCGCCCGCCTACCCGACCGCTTCCTGCACCGGCCGTGGGAGGCGCCGGAGGCGGTGCGGCGCGCCGCAGGCGTCGTGCTCGGGCGCGACTATCCGCGCCCGCTGGTGGACCCGGCCGCGGGGCGCGCCCGCGCGCTCGCCGCCTTCGCCGCCATGCGCCGCCGCCCCGAGGCGGCGCCGGCATGATCGAGCCGCCCTGGCGGCGCGGCTTCGCCGGGCTGCGCGTCGTCGCCGACGTGCACGGCGAGGCCGAAGTCTTCGCCCATGCCGTCGAGGGCGCGCGCGCCGCGCGGCTGTTCGTGCTGCAGCTCGGCGACCTCACGGACTTCGGCCCCGATTCGCCCGGCGTGCTGCGGCGCATGTTCGCGCTGCTGGACGAGCGCCGCGGCCTGTTCCTGCTCGGCAACCACGACCACAAGCTGCGCCGGGCGCTGCGCGGCGAGCCGGTGCGGGTGGCGGAGGACGGGCTCGGCGCGACGCTCGAGCAGCTCGCGCGCGCGCCGGACGGGGCGGTGCTCATGGCCCGCGCGGTGGCGGAGATCGCCCGCGCCCCGGCCTGGCTGCGCGACGGCGACCGGTTCTTCGTCCACGCCGCCTTCCACGACGCGATGCTGCTGCGGCCGCCGCCGGCCGATGCCGGCACGCGCCGGCCGGAGGGCCTCGTCAGCCGCGCCCTGTTCGGCCAGGTGACCGGCCGGATGCGGCCGGACGGCTACCCCGAGCGCGTGCACCGCTGGGTGGACCGCATCCCGCCCGGCCTCACCGTCTATTGCGGACACGACCGGCGCTCCACCGACGGGCGGCCCTACGAGCAGGTCGGCGCGCTCGGCGGGCGGGCGGTGTTCCTCGATCTCGGCGCCGGCAAGGGCGGCCCGCTGGCCTGGGTGGACCTGCCCGCGGCGTGAGATGTCGCGCGCGGCGCCGCTGCCGCCCAGCCGCGCGCGCGAAAGGCTCCGGCGCGTGGTCTGCCGGCCGGATCCGCCGTCCCGCCCGTCTCCAGTCCTCCGCACTCGGCTCCGGCGCGAGAGACGGCCCCGGCGCGGCCCCGGGTGCGCCCGGTCCTGGTCGCCGAGACCCGGGCCGGCATGGTCACGGTCCGCCGCGGGGGCGTGGCGCGCGCAGCGCGCGCGTGATCGCCGCCGTCCCGCACGCCCCCGAGGCGCGCGACCTGCGCCGCCAGCTTCCGCGCCGCGGGCATCGGCGCGCCGGTCGTGCGCGGCGGCGCGGTTTACGGCGCGGGTCTCCGCGCCCCCCTGTCGCGTCTCAGCGCCCCGCTCGCGCAAAGCCTCCCCGCCCCGCGTCGCCCGCGCCCCCGCAATGCAGAGGATGCAGGCATCCCGGACGGCCGCACGGCGCAAGGCGTGCGCGAGGCGATCGCGACCACCGGCCCGCGCCGGCTCTCCCTGCCGCCCGCAGTCCGGCGCGCCCCCAATCGCGCGGTTCTTCGCCGAGCGGCACGTCCGGCCTCGCCCCCCGTACGCCGCGCCGTCAGCGACCGCGGCGACACCATCGACGGCACGTTCGGCGTCCTCGGCGCGAACGGACGCCGCGCCCCCCTCGCCGACGGCGGCCGTTCCGATCCGAGGGAGACCCGCCCCAGGGTCTGCGCCCAATTGCCGTGGGAACGGTGCGATGATTCGCCCTGCCCAACGGCGGGGGGATGGACCGTGTTGCGCCTGTTCGGGCTGAGCGACGTGCCGTGGGCGGCGAGCGAGCCGCATCCGGCGATGGTCCACACCGGGCCGCGGCGCGTGGACGACCGGCGGGGGATCGGCGGCATCGTGCACCGTTTCCGCGAAGGCTGCCGCTGGCGTGCCCTGCCGCCGGAATAGGGGCCATACGCCACCGTCTTCAACCGTTGGAACCGCTGGAGCCAACGCGGGCTCTGGCAGCGCATCCTCGCCGCCCTCGTCGCCTGCGCCGACCCGCCGCGGGGCGCGCCGATCGGCAGTGCCGCCGTGAAGGCGCACCGCTCGGCGGCCGGCGCGAAAGGGGGGGAAGGCGATGCCAGCCACCAGGCGATCGGCCGCTCGCGCGGTGGGCGCCCCGCCAGGGGCCACGCGCTCTGCGACGAGCAAGGCCGCCCGCACGCGATCCTGCCGACCGGCGGCAACGGCGCCGCCGTCACCGCCGCCGCCACGCCGGTCTCGGCTGTCGCCCCGCCCCGCGAACTCGTCGCCGACAAGGGCTGCGACGCCAACCGCCGGCGCCGCCGCGGCCATCCCCGGCACCTCGTCGCGCAAGGTTGCCTTCCCGCGCGACGCCGAACGCTACAGGCCCCGCA
>NZ_JAHZUY010000022.1 GCF_019458025.1 Caldovatus aquaticus
CGGGAGGACGCGGCCGTCGCCCTCGCCGCCGCCGAGGAGCGCGCGGCCGCCGCGCGGGCCCCGGTCGAGGCCCGGTTCGCCGTGCCCCTCGCCACGCTGCGGGCGGCGGTCGCGGCGGCCCAGGCCGAGCACGAGGCGGCCGCGCGCCTGCCGGAGGTGCCGCCCGAGCAGGCCGCCCTGCTCGCCCGCCGCGCCGAGGCGCAACGGCTCCTGGCGGAGGGGGAGCGCCGCCTCGCCGCCGCGGCCCAGGCCCGGCAGGCCGGGGAGCAGGCGCGCGACGCGGCGGCGGCGCGCGCCCGCGCCGCCCAGGCCGAGCTCGCCCGGCACGAGGAGGCGATCGCCGAGATCGCCCGCCAGCGCGCCGCCCTCCTCGCCCCCGGCGCCCGCGTGGACGACGCCCATCTGCGCGGCGCGCGCGAGGAGGACCGCCGGCTGCTGCTGCTGGAGGGCGAGTTCACCGCGCTCTTCGGCCAGGCGCGGAACGCGGTGCGGCCGCTCGTGCTGCAGCGCCTGCCGGCGCTGACCCGGCTGAAGGAGCAGGCCGAGGGGATGCCGCCCTTCCTCTATTGCACGGAGAAGCGCGAGCGTCTGGAGGCCTACTTCACCTCGGCGATCCTCGGCCTGCAGGCGAGCGTGGCGCTGCGCGGCACCGACGCCAGCATGCTGAGCGGCGCCCTGGTCTGGCTGGGCGAGGACGCGCTGAAGAATTTCCGCGAGGCGCAGTGCGCCGATCCCGCCGCGGTGGCGCAGGCCCTGGCGCAGAACGCGCAGGAGCGGCTCGGCGCCGTGACCCTGCGCGCGACGGCGCTGCGCGGCACCGTCGCGCGCGAGACCCGCGCGGCGGAGGAGGCGGAGGCGGCGCGCGCGGCGGCGGCCCAGGCCATCGCCGCCGCCCAGGCCGAGATCCGCCGGGCGCGCGCCGAGATCGAGCAGGCCGGCCAGCAATTGCAGCTCCGCGCGGCCGAATTCCGCGCCGCCGCCGAGCCGCTGGCGGCCGCCCGCCAGGCGGCGCTGGAGGCGGCCGGGGCGCGGCTCGAGGCGGCGCGGGCGGAGCTTGCGACGGTCGAGGCCGCCCACGCCGCCGCCCTGGAGGCGGAGGTGCCGCCCGCCGCACCGGCGCGGCAGGCGGCGGAGGACGCCGCCGCGCGGGCGCGGGAGGCGGAGGCGGCGGTGGAGGCGGCGCGCGACGCGCTGGCCGAGGCGCTGGCCGCCGACTACGCGAGCCGGTTCGTCGCCGTCGCCTCCCGGCCCGCACCGGGCTGGCCGGCGCCGGGCCGGACGGAAGCCGGCGGGCAGGCGGCGCTGTGCGCCGAGATCCGCAACGCCGGCCCGCTCGCGGTACGCGCGGTGGAGGTGGACCTGCTGTTCCGCGACCACAGCCTGGCGGCCGCCGGCATCCCGGCCGCCGAGGCGCTCGGCGCCTACGGCAATGGCGGCGTGCTCGAGCCGGTCTCGCAGACCCAGGGGCGGGAGCCGGTGATCGGCCTGGCGCCGCGCGCGCGCTGGCGGACCGAGCCCGGCGCGTGCCCGGTGATCGAGATCGCGCGGCTCGCCGCCACGGAGCGCGGCCGGGCGCTGGCCGCCGCGGCCGGCGGCGCCGACGCGCTGCTGGCGCGCAACGGCGCGGGCTGGCGCTTCGCGCTGCGCGCGGTGCGGCTGGCCCGCCCCGACACGCTGCGCCGGACGGGCGACGCGGTCTGGAGCTACGCCGTGGAACCCCACCGCGCGGTCTTCGCCGCCGAGCTGCGCCAGGCGGAGGAGGCGGCGCTCGCGCCGCCGCCGGCGCCGGAAGCGGCGGCCGCCGCGCCGGCGGACGTGGTGGTGACGCTCGACCGGGCGACCGCGCTGCGCGTGCAGCGCGCCCTGAACGCGCGCGCCTTCGACGCCGGCGCGGCGGATGGCATCGTCGGCCCCCGCACGCGCGACGCGATCCGCGCCTTCCAGCGCAGCCTGGGCAGGCCGGACACCGGCGAGCTGACCCGGGAGCAGCTCGACCGGCTGCTCGGCGAGCCGGGTGCCGCCGCGGCGGGCTGACCGCGCCCGCCGGCGGCCCCGGCGCGCCGCGCGGCTTCCCCGCCGCCGCGCTACCTGCCCGCGCCCGAAGGGCTCCCGCCGCCCGCGGTCGGCCTCAGGCCGCGTCCCCCGAGAGGTGCTGCTGCTGCGGCGGCGGCGATCCGGCCGGGTTGATGCCGGCGGCGGCAAGCGCCGCGTTCAGGTCGGACTGGGTGCAGAGCCCGAGGATCACCGGGTCGCGCGGCTTGATGTTGGCGCTGTTCCAGTGGGTGCGGTCGCGCACCTTCTGGATCGTCTCCTTGGTGGTGCCGAGCAGCTTGGCGATCGCCGAGTCGGGCAGTTGCGGATAGTGGCGCAGCAGCCAGGCAATGGCGTCGGGCCGGTCGAGGCGCTTGGCGACCGGGGTGTAGCGGGCGCCCTTGCCGCGCGGCTTGGGCAGGGGGACGGAGGGCTCGTTCAGCCGCAGCCGCGCGGTGGGATCGGCCTCGCAGCGGGCGATCTCCTCGCGCGTGAGCTGGCCGCTCGCGACCGGATCGAAGCCGACGATGCCCTGCGCCACCTCGCCGTCGGCGATGGCCTGGATCTCGAGCGGATGCATGCCGACGAAGTCGGCGATCTGGTCGAAGGTCAGCGAGGTCTTCTCGATCAGCCACACGGCGGTGGCCTTCGGCATGAGGGGCAGCGGCATGGGGGGACCTTCAGGGTCGGGGCCAGGGGTGGCGAGGGGGGAGGCTGGCCGCCTCCCTCCCCTGGCAGGAGTTGCACAGGATATAGGGTGGGGAGCCGACGGGTCAAAGCCCGGGGCGGCACGCGAGGCAGCAGAGGACGCGCGATGGCCGAGGACGAGGAGGACCGGCGGCGCCGATCCGCGGCGGCGCAGCCGGGCGGGCGCCGCGGGCTGGAGCCGGCGGCGCTGGACGGCTGGTCGGTGGAGGAGATGCGGGCCTACGTCGCGGCGCTGCGCGCCGAGATCGCCCGGACCGAGGCCGTGATCGCCGCCCGCGAGGCGCAGCGCAGCGCGGCGGAGGCGCTGTTCCGCAAGCCCTGAGCGCGGCGCAGGGAAGGGTGGAGCCGCCCTGGCCGCTGGCCGGGGAGCGGAGGGGCGAGGCGAGCGCCGGAGGCGCGGCCGGCCGGCCAGGCCGAAGGGCGGTGCGGCGAACGCCCTAGGGCAAGGCGGCGGCGCGCGGTCGCGACCCGCCCCGCGCGCTTCCCGCTCGGCTGCATCCGCCGCAACGGTACCGGCGCGGTGCGGAAAGGGCCGCCCCCGGCCGGCGCGGCCGTCGGCGCCCCGGGCTAACGGCGCAGGATCGTGCCGAGCACCCCGCGCAGCACCGCATGGCCGATCTGCCGGCCCACCGCCGCGCCGATGCTGCGGGCGGCCGATTTCGCCAGCGCCTCGGCGACCCCCTCGCGCCGTCCGCGGTTGCCGGTGAGGATGCCGCCGAGCGTCCCGCCGAGGCCTCCGCCGCCGGCGGGCGCCTGCGGCCGTGCCGGCGCCGGGATGCGCCGCGGCGGGATCTCCGGGATCCGGCCCCGCGGCGCCGTCATGCCCCCCCAGGGATCGTCGCCGCGCACCGGCGCGGGGTCGGCGCGGTGCGGGCCGGGATCGGCGATCGCCGTGCCGGCGCGGCCGGTCAGCAGCTCGTAGGCGGACTCGCGGTCCAGCTCCCGGTCGTAGCGGCCGGCAAGCGGGCTCCGGGCGACGATCGCCGCCCGCTCCTCGGCGGTGATCGCGCCGATGCGCGAGCGCGGCGGGCAGATGCGCGCGCGCTCCACCGGCGTCGGCGTGCCGTCGGCGGCGAGCGTCGAGACCAGCGCCTCGCCCACGGCGAGCTCGCCGATCGCGCGCTCGACGTCGAGCCGCGGGTTGGGGCGGAAGGTCGCGGCCGCGGCGCGCACGGCCTTCTGCTCGGCGGGGGTGAAGGCGCGCAGCGCGTGCTGGATGCGGTTGCCGAGCTGGCCGAGCACGCCCGCCGGCAGGTCGAGCGGGTTCTGGGTGACGAAATAGACGCCCACGCCCTTCGAGCGGATCAGCCGCACCACCGTCTCGACCTTCTCGACCAGCACCTTCGGCGCGTCGCGGAACAGGAGGTGCGCCTCGTCGAAGAAGAAGACGAGCTTCGGCCGGTCGAGGTCGCCGACCTCCGGCAGCTCCTCGAACAGCTCGGAGAGCAGGAAGAGCAGGAAGGTCGCGTAGAGGCGGGGGCTCTGCACCAGCCTGTCCGCCGCCAGCACGTTGACCGCGCCGCGCCCCTCGGGGGTGAGCAGCATCATGTCGGCGAGGTCGAGCGCCGGCTCGCCGAAGAAGTGGCCGGCCCCGGCCTGCTCCAGCATCAGCAGGCGGCGCTGGATGGCGCCGATCGTCGCCCGGCTGACGTGGCCGTAGGCGGTGCCGATCTCCTCCGCCCGCTCCGCGAGGTGGCTCAGCATCGCGCGCAGGTCCTTGAGGTCGAGCAGCAGCAGCCCCTCGTCGTCGGCGAGGCGGAAGGCGATGGTGAGCGCGCCCTCCTGCGTCTCGTTCAGCTCCAGCATGCGCGCGAGCAGCAGCGGCCCCATCTCGGCGACCGTGGCGCGCAGGCGGTGGCCCTGCTCGCCGAACACGTCCCAGAAGACCACCGGAGCGGGCTCGTAGGCGAAGTCGGCCACGCCGAGCGCGCGCGCGCGGGCCTCGATCCTCGGGTCGGGCCGGCCGGGCCGGCTCAGGCCGGCAAGGTCGCCCTTGATGTCGGCGCAGAACACCGGGACGCCGGCGCGCGAGAAGCCCTCGGCCAGGACCTGGAGCGTGATCGTCTTGCCGGTGCCGGTGGCGCCGGCGATCAGCCCGTGCCGGTTGGCGCGGGAGAGGAGCAGCTCGCAGGGGCGCTCGCCCCGGCCGATCAGGATCGCCTGTCGCGCTTGCGTCGCCGTCATGCCGTCCCGCCCTCGCCCGTCCGCTCGCTGCCGCCTCTATTCTGGGAATGGCGGGGGCGCGGCGGAACCCTTGCGGCGCGCCCCCCGCGCGGCTATAGGCGCCCCCTCCCCCGCGCGCCGGTGCGATGGACGGGCATGCCCGGCCGCGGTCCCGCGTCCCGCGCCGCCGGGGCGCTTCCGGCCCGGAGGTCCGAAATGCCCAAGATGAAGACGAAGTCGAGCGTCAAGAAGCGCTTCCGGCTGACCGCCACCGGCAAGGTCCTGGCGGGCCCGGGCAACAAGCGCCACAACCTCACCGCCCGCACCCAGAAGGCGAAGCGCAAGGGGCGCGGGATGCAGGTGCTCTGCCCGCAGGACGCGCGGACGGTGAAGCAGTGGATGCCCTACGGGATTGATCGCTGAGGGGGGCTGAGCGATGGCGCGCGTCAAGCGGGGCGTCACCAGGCACGCCCGTCACAAGAAGATCCTCAAGCTCGCCAAGGGCTATTTCGGCCGCGGCAGCACCTCCTACCGCGTCGCGCTGGAGCGGGTGGAGAAGGCGCTGCGCTATGCCTACCGCGACCGCCGCAACAAGAAGCGCGACTTCCGCGGCCTGTGGATCCAGCGGATCAACGCCGCGGTGCGCGAGCACGGCATGACCTACAGCCAGTTCATCGCCGGCGCCAAGGCGGCGGGGATCGGGCTCGACCGCAAGGTGATGGCGGCGATCGCCTTCGACGACCCGCAGGGCTTCGCGGCGCTGGTCGAGAAGGCGCGGGCGGCCCGCCCGCAGCCGGCGCCGGCGGCGTAAGCGGCCACCGCGGGGCGCACCGCCCCGCGCCGAGGCGTTCAGCAGGGGGCCGCTTCCGCGGAGGAGCGGCCCTTTCCGCATCCGGAACCGGGATCATGACCGAGGCGATCACCACCACGACAGCCGGAGACGACCTGGAGGCGCTGCGGCGCGAGACCGAGGCGGCGCTCGCCGCCGCCACCGACCTGCGCGCCTGGGATGCGGTGCGCGTCGCCACGCTCGGCCGGAACGGGCGCCTGACCGCGCTGCTCAAGGGGCTCGCCCAGGTGCCGGCGGAGCAGCGCCGCGAGCGCGGCGCCGCGCTGAACCGCCTGAAGGCCGAGCTGGAGGCGGCGATCGAGGCGCGCCGCGCCGAGCTCGAGCAGGCGGCGCTCGCGGCGCGCCTCCGGGCGGAGCGGCTCGACGTCACCCTCCCCCCGCGCCCGACCGCGCCCGGCACGGCGCAGGACGGCGGCATCCACCCGATCAGCCGCACCGTCGAGGAGCTGACCGCGATCTTCGGCGCCATGGGCTTCGCGGTGGCCGAGGGGCCGGACATCGAGAGCGACTGGCACAATTTCGGCGCCCTCAACATCCCCGAGCACCACCCGGCGCGCCAGGACCACGACACCTTCTACCTGCCCCCCGGCCCCGACGGCCGCCGCCCGGTGCTGCGCACCCACACCTCCCCGGTGCAGATCCGCACCATGCTGACGCAGGAGCCGCCGATCCGCGCGATCGTGCCGGGACGCACCTACCGCGCCGACCACGACGCGACCCACTCGCCGATGTTCCACCAGGTGGAGGGGCTGGTGATCGACCGCGCGATCACCCTCGGCCACCTCAAGGGCTGCCTGATCGACTTCCTGCGCGCCTTCTTCGGCATCCGCGACCTGCCGGTGCGCTTCCGCGCCAGCTACTTCCCCTTCACCGAGCCCTCGATGGAGGTGGACATCGGCTGGAACCGCAGGACCGGCGAGCTCGGCAAGGGCGAGGACTGGCTGGAGATCCTCGGCAGCGGCATGGTGCACCCGAAGGTACTGGCGAATTGCGGGCTCGACCCGCGCGTCTGGCAGGGCTTCGCCTTCGGCATGGGGATCGAGCGCATCGCCATGCTCAAGCAGGGCATGACCGACCTCCGGCCCTTCTTCGAGAGCGACGTGCGCTGGCTGCGCCACTACCGCGCCGATCCGCTCTCCCCGCCCTCGCTGGCGGAGGGGGTGTGAGGCGATGAGGTTCACCCTCTCCTGGCTGCGCCGCCACCTCGACACCGACGCGCCGCTCGCGCGCATCACCGGGACCCTCTCCGCCATCGGCCTCGAGGTCGAGGGGGTGGAGGACCGCGCCGCCCCGCTCGCCCCCTTCCGCATCGCGCGCGTCGTGGAGGCGGTGCCGCACCCGAATGCCGACCGGCTGCGCGTCTGCAAGGTGGACGCGGGCGAGGGGAGGATCGTCGAGGTGGTCTGCGGCGCCCCCAACGCGCGCACCGGCATGAAGGCCGTGTTCGCGCCGCCCGGCTCCTTCATCCCGGGCACCGGGATCACGCTCAAGGTCGGCGAGATCCGCGGCGTGAGGAGCAACGGCATGCTGCTCTCCGCGCGCGAGATGGGGCTCGGCGAGGACCACACCGGGATCGTCGAGCTGCCGGAGGAGGCGCCGGTCGGCGAGAGCTACGCGCGCTGGGCCGGGCTCGACGATCCGGTGATCGAGATCGGCGTCACGCCGAACCGCGGCGACGCGCTCGGCGTGCGCGGCATCGCCCGCGACCTGGCGGCGGCGGGGCTCGGCACGCTGCGGCCGTGGCGCCCCGAGCCGGTGCCGGCGCGCTTCGCGAGCCCCCTGCGCTGGGAGATCGCCGACCCGCGCGCCTGCACCTGGGTGCTCGGGCGCGCGCTCCGGGGCCTCTCCAACGGCCCGAGCCCGAAGTGGCTGCAGGACCAGCTCACCGCGATCGGGCTGCGGCCGATCAACGCGCTGGTGGACGTGACCAACTGGTTCACCTACGACCTCGGCCGCCCGCTGCACGTCTTCGACGTGAGGAAGGTGAAGGGCGGCGTGCTGACCATGCGCATGGCGCGCGAGGGCGAGCGGCTGGTCGCGCTGAACGGCAGGGAATACGTGCTGACGGCGGAGGACGGCGTGATCGCCGACGCCGCCGGCGCCGAGGCGCTGGGCGGCATCATCGGCGGCGAGCACACCGGCTGCGACGAGCACACGACCGAGGCCTTCATCGAGTGCGCGCTGTTCGACCCGGTGCGCATCGCCCTCTCCGGCCGCCGCCACGACATCCGCACCGACGCGCGCGCCCGCTTCGAGCGCGGCGTCGACCCGGCGCTGATGCCGCCCGCGCTCGAGGCGGCGACGCGCATGATGCTCGAGCTCTGCGGCGGCGAGGCGAGCGAGGTGGTCGCGGCCGGCGCCGAGCCCGCCTGGCGCCGCAGCGCCACGCTGCGCTTCCGCCGCCTCGCCGAGTTCGGCGGCGCCGAGGTGCCGCCCGAGGAGGCGGTGGCCGTGCTGGAGCGGCTCGGCTTCGCGGTGGAGCGGCGCGACGCGGAGAGCGTGACCGTCGCCGTCCCCTCCTGGCGCAACGACATCGCCCAGCCCGGCGCGCTCGACCAGGCGCCCGGCCTGCCCGCGGAGCGGGCGCGCGCCGCCGCCGAGGGCTGCGCCGAGATCGAGCCGGAGTGCGACCTGATCGAGGAGGTGCTGCGCATCCGCGGCCTCGACCGCGTGCCGCCGGTCTCGCTGCCGCTCGCCTCGCCGGTGCCGCCGCCGGCGCTGACGCCGCGGCAGGCACGCACCGCGCTCGCGCGTCGCGTGCTGGCGGCGCGCGGGATGCTCGACTGCGTAAGCTTCGGCTTCCTCGACTCCCGCCTCGCCGCGCTGTTCGGCGAGGCGCCGGCGGCGCTGCGGCTGGAGAACCCGATCGCCTCCGACCTCGACCAGATGCGCCCGACCCCGCTCGCGAGCCTGCTCCTCGCCGCCCGGCGCAACGCGGCGCGCGGCTTCGGCGACGTGGCGCTGGCCGAGGTCGGCGGCGGCTACCGCGACCCGACGCCGGAGGGGCAGCGCGAGATCGCCGCCGGCGTGCGCGTCGGCGCGACGCCGCGCCACTGGGCCGAACCCTCGCGCCGGATGGACGCGATGGACGCCAAGGGCGACGCCTTCGCGCTGCTCGCCGCGCTCGGCGTGCCGATGCCGGCGCTGACGGTCACCGCGGACGCGCCGGGCTTCTACCATCCGGGCCGCTCGGGCGTGGTGCGGCAGGGGAAGCAGGCGCTGGCGACCTTCGGCGAGATCCACCCGCAGGTGCTCGCCGCGCTCGACCTGCCCGGCCCGGCGGTGGGCTTCGAGGTGTTCCTCGACGCCATCCCCGAGCCGAAGCGCCGCCGGCGCGGCCCGCCCGACCTGCCGCCCTTCCAGCCGGTCCGGCGCGACTTCGCCTTCCTGGTGGACGAGACAGTGCCGGCCGAGGCGGTGCTGAGGGCCGCCCGCGCCGCCGACCGCGCGCTGATCAGCGACGTGATCCTGTTCGACCGCTACGCCGGCGAGCGGGTGCCGCCGGGCAAGGTCAGCCTCGCCATCCAGGTGACGCTGCAGCCGCGCGAGGCGACGCTGACCGACACCCAGATCGAGGCCGTGGCCGACAAGGTGGTGCAGGCGGTGGCGAAGGCGACCGGAGCGGTGCTGCGGGCGTAGCGCCCGCCCCGGACGGGCCGGGACGGCTTCGGGGAGGTCCGGCCGTCCTTCGCGGTGGTGAGTGCCCGGACCGCCCGCGCCGGCAGGGGGCCGGCGCTAGGTCACCGCCCGCGGCGCTGGCCGTCGCCGCCGCCCGCGCCGCCGTGCCCGAACAAGCGGATGGCGGCGGCGATCACCCGCTCCTGGTAGGCCTCGTGCCGCCCCGGCGTGCGCGAGTGGTAGTTGCCGATCGCCCGCAGCAGGTCGCCGCGCTCGGCGTCGAGGTGCATGCGCAGGATCGCGCCCGCGACCTGGATCGAGAAGCAGCCGTCGTGGATCAGCCGGCGGCGGAGCTCCTCCGGCGGCAGGCCCGAGGCGTGCGCCAGTTGCGGCAGCCAGACCGTGTTCACCTGCATCAGCCCGAGGTCCTCGGTGCCGTTCGGGTTCGCCCGCACCGCGCCGACCCGGCCGCCCTCGGCCGCCTGGATCGCCGGCAGCAGCCGCGGCGGCAGGTCGAACATCTGCGCCACCATCGCCATGCAGGCGAGCAGGGCGGAGGCGCTCATGCCGCCCGCGCCGCGCGCCGGGGCCGGGCGTGGGCGCGCCGCGGCCGCCCGCCGGCCGGCATCGCGGGGCCGCGACCGGGCGTGGCGGCAGGGCGCCGCGCCGGCCCGATCGCGCCGCGCGGTGACACGGCTGGAGAAACGGATCGGCCCATCGCCTCCGGCATCCGTCAGGTTCCGCAGGCCGGGCGGCGCGTCGCCGCCGGCCTCGCTCCTGTCTACACCGGAATCCTCGCCGCGCGTAACGACCTCCGCGCTCCGGGCCGGGCGAACGGCCTCCCGCGCCGCATCCTCCGCCCGCCGGCGGGGGCTCACCGGCCGAAGCGCAGCCGTCCCGCGACGCCGGCGTCGAACGCCTGCACCGGCGCGGCGAGCGCCGCGGGCCACTCCCGGCTGCGCCGCGGCGGGACGAACAGCACCGGCTGCCCGTTCTCGACCAGCGCCGCGAAGACCCGTCCGCCCTGCGGATCCCAGGCGAGGAACAGGCCGCGCGCGCCGCACCCGGCCTCCGGCGCGCAGCCCCAGGCGAAGAGGTGCCGCCCGTCCGCCGCGCGGCGCAGCGGCGGCCCGGGCAGGCGCGCCGCCTCCGCCAGGGCGTGCTGCCATCCGCCCCCGGCCAGGCGCAGGCCGAGCGCCACCCCCGGCTGCCCGAGCAGCGCCGCGACCGGCTGGCCGAGCAGGGCCGCCGCGCCGGGCGTCTCTTCCGCCGCGCGCGCCGCGCCCGGCGCGAGCAGCGCCGCGCCCAGCAGCAGGAACGCCGGCAGCCGCGGCAGGGGGGCGGTCCCGCGCCGCGTCACGATCCGCCCGCCGCGGCAGGCGCCGGCGCGCGGCACCGGCGCCGCCTGTCCGTTCGGGGAG
The DNA here is from genome assembly GCF_019458025.1 of Caldovatus aquaticus. GTDB lineage: Bacteria > Pseudomonadota > Alphaproteobacteria > Acetobacterales > Acetobacteraceae > Caldovatus > Caldovatus aquaticus. The sequence continues at coordinate 10,792 of NZ_JAHZUY010000022.1, forward strand.
CCGCCGCGACCGCACCGGCCGGCCGCGCCCGGAGCCGCCGCGCAGCCGGCCGTTGCCGTCCGTCCGCGCCCGGCGCGGGACGGCAGGACGGGCACCGCCGCGCGGGCGCGGCCCCTCCCGCTCACCCCGCCTCGAGCCCGATCTCGCGCGCGAGCCGGCCCATCGCCTCGCGCTGCTCGGCGAGGAAGCGGGCGAAGGTCGCCGGATCGCTGCCGACCGGGATCGCCCCCAGCGCCTCGACGCGCTGGCGCACGACGGGATCGGCCAGCGCCGCCAGCACCGCCTGGTGCAGCCGCGCGACGATCGGCGCGGGCAGCCCGGCCGGCGCGAACACGCCGTTCCACTCGTTCAGCTCGTAGCCGGGGAAGCCCTGCTCGGCGAAGGTCGGCACCTCGGGCAGCGGCGGGATGCGCTGCAGGGTGGTGACGGCGAGCGGCCGCACCCGCCCCTCGCGCGCGAGCTGGAGCGAGGAGGAGACGGTGCCGAACACGAAGGCGACGTTGCCGCCGAGCAGGTCCTGCAGCGCCGGCGTGCCGCCGCGGTAGGGCACGTGCACGATGTCGAGCCCGGCGCGGCGCAGGAACAGCTCGGTGCCGAGATGCGAGGCGGTGGCGTTGCCGGAGGAGCCGTAGGAGAGCCGCCCCGGCCGCGCCTTGGCGTAGGCGATGAACTCGGCGAGCGTGCGCACCGGCAGCCCGTTGTGCACGATCATGATCTGCGGCAGCACGATCACCTGGCTGATCGGCGTGAAGGCGGTGGCGTAGTCGAAGGGCAGGTTCTTCAGCAGGACGTGGTTCACCACCTGCGGGCTCGCGTCCACGAACAGGGTGTGGCCGTCCGGCGCGGCGCGCGCCACCTCGGCCCCGGCGAGGGAGCCGCCGGCGCCGGGCCGGTTCTCCACCACCACCGGCTGGCCGAGCTGGGCCGCGAACGGGCCGGAGAGCAGCCGCGCCGTGGTGTCCACGCCGCCGCCGGGCGGATAGCCGGCGAGGAGGCGGATCGGACGGCTCGGCGACCAGGACGGCGCGGCGCCGGCGCCCTGTGCGGCGGCAGGCCGGGCGGCGGCGCCGGCGGCGAGCGCCGCGGCGAGCGCGCGGCGCGACAGGCGGGGCGGGACAGGCGGCACGGCGTTGAATCCTCCCAGGTTCCTCCCCACCCTAGAGCCGATCGCGGACGGCCGGAACCGGCCGGACGCGCGCAGCGGCTCCGCAGACAACGGGCCGGAGCCGCCGCAGCGACCCCAGCCGCGCGGACGCACCCCCGAGGCGGAGGCCAGGCGGGGCCGTCCCGCGCCCGCCGCGCCCTCGCCCGCAGGGCCGGCGCGCTATGATGCCGATCGCATGTCCCCGCCGCCCCGCCGCGCCCCCGCCATCCCCGCCGCGCCCGACCTGTTCGGGCCGCCGCCCGCCGCCCCGGCCGCGCCGCCGGCGCCGGACGACGCGCGCCGCCCCCTCGCCGACCGGCTGCGCCCGCGCGCGCTGGAGGAGGTGGTCGGGCAGGATCACCTGCTCGGCCCGGAGGGCGCGCTGACGCGCATGCTGGCGCGCGGCAGCCTCGCCTCGCTGGTCCTCTGGGGGCCGCCGGGGACCGGCAAGACCACCATCGCCCGCCTGCTCGCCGAGCGCGCGGGGCTCGCCTTCGTGCCGCTCTCGGCGGTGTTCTCCGGCGTGGCCGACCTCAAGCGCGCCTTCGACGAGGCGCGCCGGCGCCGCGCCGCGGGCCGGGGCACGCTGCTCTTCGTGGACGAGATCCACCGCTTCAACCGCGCCCAGCAGGACGGCTTCCTGCCCGTCGTCGAGGACGGCACGGTGACCCTCGTCGGCGCGACGACCGAGAACCCCTCCTTCGAGCTGAACGGCGCCCTGCTCTCGCGCTGCCAGGTGCTGGTGCTGCGCCGGCTCGACGACGAGGCGCTGGAGAGGCTGCTCGCCCGCGCCGAGGCCGCGACCGGCCGTGCCCTGCCAGTGGACGAGGCGGCGCGCGCCGCGCTGCGCGCCATGGCCGACGGCGACGGCCGCTACCTGCTGAACATGGCGGAGCAGCTCCTCGCCCTGCCGGAGGACCAGCCGCCGCTCGACACCGCCGCGCTGTCGGCGCTGCTCGCCCGCCGCGCCGCGCTCTACGACAAGGACCGCGACGAGCACTACAACCTGATCTCCGCGCTGCACAAGTCGCTGCGCGGCTCGGACCCGGACGCCGCGCTCTACTGGCTCGCGCGCATGCTCCAGGGCGGCGAGGACCCGCGCTACATCGCCCGGCGCCTGACGCGCTTCGCCGCCGAGGACGTGGGCCTCGCCGATCCCACGGCGCTGCCGCTCGCGATCGCGGCGTGGGAGACCTACGAGCGGCTCGGCTCGCCGGAGGGCGAGCTGGCGCTGGCGCAGCTCGTCGTCCACCTCGCCACCGCGCCGCGCTCGAACGCGGTGTATGCCGCCTTCGGCGCGGCGATGCGCGCGGCGCGCGAGACCGGCAGCCTGATGCCGCCGAAGCACATCCTCAACGCGCCGACGCGGCTGATGAGGGAGCTCGGCTACGGACGCGGCTACGCCTACGACCACGACGAGGAGGAGGGCTTCTCCGGGCAGGACTACTTCCCGGAGGGGATGGAGCGGCAGCGCTTCTACCGCCCGAGCGGGCGCGGCGCGGAGGCCGCGATCGCCGAGCGCCTGAGGCACTGGGAGGCGCTGCGGGCGCGCAAGGCGCGCGGCGGCTGAGCGCCCGCCGGGGCGCGGGGAGGGTGCCCTCCGGCGCGGCGCGCCAGGGGTTGCGCCGCGCCGGAGGCGCGCGCGGCGGCCGCGGCGACCGGCGGCCGCGTTCCGCGCCGGCGCCGCCCGTGTTGCCCCGCGCCGCCGCGGCGCGCCAGAATGCCGCCCCGGACCCGACCGAGGCGCGCGGCCCATGCCACCCCCCTTCACCCTCGAGCAGGTCGAACGCCTGGTGCGCGAATCCGAGGGCCGCGCCTCCTCCTACCCGGGCAGCGGCGGCCAGGTCGGCCACCCGCTCGCCCGCCACGAGCGCCTGAGCAACGAGGAGCTGCGCCGGCGCTACGCCGAGGAGCTCGCCGCCCGCGAGGAATACGCCGAGCTCCACCCGGACGACGAGGCCGCCCAGCGCCGCCAGCACGAGGCGATCTTCCTCACCGCCTTCGTCCGCACCCTCGACGTCTTCCAGTTCGCCATGGCCGCGCTCAACAGCCCGGCCGGGCACGACGCCTGGGCGTTGATGTTCCACGCCTCCAACTCGCACGACAACATGCGCGCCGTCATCCATCACAACCTCACCGACGGGCGCGGCGCCGGGATCGCCTTCCCGATCCGCTACGCCATGTTCACCACCGGGGCGAACCCGGCCCGCGCCTCCGCCGTGCGCGTGGTGGTGGACCGGATGGGCAGCGCCCGGGAGCGGCTGCACGTGCAGACCGTGATGCCGGTGCTGGAATTCCGCCCCGACGGCTGCGTCGTGCGCAACCGCGCCGGCCAGGTGGTGGGCTTCGACGCGGCCGAGCTCGCGCAGCGCCGCCTGGTGCTGACGCCGCGCCTCTAGGCACCGCGGCCCGCGCCGCCTGCCGGCCGGAACGGCCCGCCCGCGCAGGGATCGGCGATGCACGGGATGGTGCGCCCCGGCCCCTTGACTCCGTCCCTCGCGCCGCGCCTTGTATAAGGGGCCCACGGGCGGGGCTCCCGCCCGCGGGCCTGCCGTCCAGGCATGGAGGGAGCGGTGACTCCACCTCCGCAGGATGCCGCGACGATCGCCGGGGCACTCGCCCGGGCCTCGGCGTAGCGGTTGGCGCGGGCGGCACACCGGGAGAGGCCACCGGGGGCCGCATCAGTAGGGCAAGGCCCCACCCGGCCCCTCCCGGCAGTGTGCGGCGCAATGGCGCCCTTGTCTCCCCCCAAAGGATCTCGCCAGCCGAGCCGGGCGATCCGGCAGCGGTCGCGCGCGGCGGGCGCCAGGCCGGGCGCGGAGCCCGGGGGGCGTCGCGCGCGCGAAGCGCCCGGGTGCGGCCCGTTGCCGGGCAGCGGACAGGCCCGGCGCGCCACCCTCCCGGCCACCCGGCGGGCGGGGACGTGATCCCCGGCGACCGGGCTGGTAAGGCGCGACGGCAGCCGCCACATGGACAGCCGTCCCGCCGCGATCCCATGAGCACGCCTCCCGTCTCCGCCACCGCCCCGCCCCCCGCTGCCACCGCGATCCAGCACCGCAGCGTCGCGCCGGAGGAGGCGGACACGCGGCTCGACCGCTGGTTCCGCCGCCACTTCCCCCGCCTGACCCAGGGCGCGCTGCAGAAGATGCTGCGCACCGGACAGATCCGCGTGGACGGCAAGCGCGCCGAGGCGGGCACACGCCTGCTCGCGGGCCAGCAGATCCGCATCCCGCCGCTGCCCGAGGGCCCGGCGCTCGAGGCGCCGCGCCGCCCGCCGCGCCCGGTCTCGCCCGAGGAGGCGCGCCTGCTGGAGCGGATGGTGCTCTACCGCGACGCCAGCGTGATCGTGCTGAACAAGCCCCACGGCCTCGCCGTGCAGGGCGGGCCCGGGCTGACGCGCCATCTCGACGCCATGCTCGACGCGCTGCGCTTCGGGCAGGAGGAGCGGCCGCGCCTGGTGCACCGGCTCGACCGCGACACCTCGGGCGTGCTCGTGCTGGCGCGCAGCGCCGCCGCGGCGGCGAAGCTCGCCGCCGCGTTCCGCGGGCGGGACGTGGAAAAGATCTACTGGGCCGTGGCGGTCGGCCGCCCCGCGCCCGCGGCCGGACGGATCGACCTGCCGCTCGCCCGGCAGTCCGGCCCGCGCGGCGAGCGCACCGCGCCGGCGGAGCCCGGCGCGGACAAGGCGGCGCGCGCGGTCACCGACTACCGCGTGCTCGACGCCGCGCAGCGCCGCGCGGCGTGGCTCGAGCTGCGCCCGCTCACCGGCCGCACCCACCAGCTTCGCGTGCACTGCGCGCAGGGCCTCGGCACGCCGATCCTCGGCGACGGCAAGTACGGCGGCGCCGCGGCGATGATCGAGGGCCTGCCGCCGCTGTTGCACCTGCACGCCCGCGCGCTGCGCCTGCCACATCCGGAGGGCGGCGTGCTGGAGGTCGCCGCGCCGCTGCCGCCGCACATGGAGGAGACCTTCGCCTTCCTCGGCTTCGACCGCCCGCGCACCCCGCCGCCGCGCCGCGCGTCGCGCTGAACCTCCCGCTCCGCCCGTCACGACCGAACCCCCGCCCGCGCGTAGTCGCCGCGGGGAAGGAGCCGCCCGATGCCCGCCACCGCCGCCCCCGCTCCCGCCGAAAGCCGCCGCGGCCGCCGCGCGCTGCGCCGGGTGCTGGTCGCGCTCCTCCTCCTGCTGCTGCTGCTGCCGCTGGCGGCGGCGGGGCTGTTCCTCGCCACCTTCGACGCCGAGGCCTGGAAGCCGCGCCTCGCCGCCGCGGTGGAGTCGGCGACCGGGCGGACGCTGACCCTGGCCGGGCCGGTCTCGGTCGCCTTCGGCCTGACCCCCGCCATCGCGCTCGAGGGGGTGGCGCTGGCCAACCTGCCGGGCGGCAGCCGGCCGGAGATGCTGACCCTGCGCCGCGCCGAGCTGCGCCTCGCCCTGCTGCCGCTGCTCGCGCGCGAGATCCGGGTGCGCCGTCTGGTGCTGGTCGAGCCCGACCTGCTGCTGGAGGCCGACGCCCAGGGTCGCCCGAACTGGCTGTTCCAGCCCGCCGCCGCGCCCGCCGTGCCGGCCGCCGAGGGGGCGTCCCGCCCGGCGGAGGCGGCGCGCGAGGCCGGGCGCCGCCTCGGCATCGCGGTGGACGCGCTGACCGTGGAGCGCGGGCGCGTGACCTACCGCGCCGCTCCGGGCGGAGCGTCGCCGCGCGTCGTCGCGATCGCCATTCCCCGCCTGGACGCGGCGGCGCCGGCGGAGGGGCCGGTCCGGCTGGAGGGAACGCTGCAGCACGCCGGCGTCCCGGTCGCGCTGCGCGCCGAGGGCGGCCCGCTCTCCGCCCTCGGCAGTCCCGGCCGCGCCTGGCCGGTCCGCCTGAGCGCGCACACCGAGGGGCTCCGCCTCGACGCCGAGGGCGCGCTGGCGGCGCCCGGTGCGGGCTGGCGGCTGCGCGTGCGGGCGGAGGCGGCGGACCTCGCCCGCCTCGCCCCGCTGGTTCCCGACCTGCCGCTGCCGCCGCTGCGCCAGGTGGCGGCGAGCGCCGAGCTCGCCGCGGCCGAGGCGGGCGCGCCGTGGCCCGTGACCGTCGCCGATCTCCGGCTGCGCGCCGGGCCGAGCGACCTCGGCGCGCTGCGCCAGGGGCTGGCGCTGAACCGGCTCGACCTCGCGGCCCCGGCGCCGGACCGGCCGGTGCAGGTGGCGGTCGAGGCGGCGCTCGGCCCGCTGCCGCTGCGGCTGGAGGGGACGCTCGGCGCGCCGCTCGCCCTGCTGCGCGGCGACGCGCCCTTCCCGGTCGAGCTCGCGCTCGGCGCCGGCGCGGCGAGCGGCACGGTGAAGGGCGCGATCGCCGATCCGCGGGCGATCGCCGGCGTCGATCTCCGGCTGGAGGGGCGCGTCCCCGATCTCGCCGAACTCCGCCCGCTGCTCGGCGACGGGCCGCTGCCGCCGCTGCGCGACGTCACCCTCGCCGCGCGCCTCGCCGAGCGCGGCGTCGGCTTCGCGGGCGGCGCCGTGCTGCGCGAGCTGCGCCTCGAGTCCCCGGCGGGCGACGTGGCGGGCGAGGTCGCCTACGCGATCGGCGCGCGCGACGCGGTGGCCGCGCGGCTCGCCTCGCGCCGGCTCCGGCTCGACGCGCTGCTGCCGCCGCGCCCGGCCGCCGCTTCCCCGGCCGCGGCGGCGCCGCCGCCCTCCGTGCCGCCCGGCGATGTCGCGCCGCGGCGGGTCATCCCGGAGATCCTGCTGCCCGTCGCCGCCCTGGGGCTGCTCGACGCCGATCTCGTCTGGCGCATCGCCGTGCTCTCCGGCCCGGGCGGCGCCGTCTGGCGCGATGTCGAGGCGCAGATCGCGCTGGAGGCGGGCCGGGGCCGCGCGGGGCTGCGCGCCGGCGCGACGCCCACGGCCGGCCGTCGCGAGGGCGGCGCGCTGTCGCTGACCCTCGGCGTGGAGGCGCGGCAGGACCCGCCGGCGGTCAGCCTCGCCGCGCGGGCGCCGGACCTCGATCTCGCCGGGCTGCTCGCGGCCTTCGGCCAGCCGCCGCGCGCCGCCGGCCGGCTCTGGCTGGCGGCCGACCTGCGCGGCCGCGGGCGCGACACCCGCGCCCTGGCGGCGACGCTGGACGGCGGGCTCGGCCTCGCCGCGACGGAGGGCGAGGTGGAGGCGGCGCTGCTCGAGCCGGTCCTGGCGCCGCTGCGCCGGAGCAACCTGCCGCTGCCGCCGCTGCCCGCGCGCATCGCCGTCTCCTGTCTGGCGCTGCGCGTGGCCGTCGAGGACGGGGTGGCGCGCAGCCAGGCGATGCTGCTCGATTCGGCGATCGGCCGCTTCGGCGGCGGCGGCGCGCTGAACCTGCGCGACGAGTCGCTGGCGCTGCGCCTCCTGCCCGACATCCGCGCCGCGGGCGTCGCGGTGCGCGCGCCGGTGCATGTCGCCGGCACGCTGGCCGCGCCGCGCCTCGGCGTGGACCCCGCCGCGGCGGCGGCCGGCGGGCTGGAGGCCTTCCTGTCGCTGCAGAACACGCCGGACCGCACGCTGCAGGCGCTGGCCGGCGCCCTCGGCGGCGGCGCGGCCGCGACGCTGCCGGACTGCGCCGCGCAGCTCGCCGTGGCGCGAGGCGAGAGCCGTCCGGCGCCGGCCGCGGCCCCGGCGCAGCGGCCCGCCGAGGCGCGGCCGGCCGCTCCCTCGCGCGAGCCGGCGCCCGGCCTGCCGGGCGGCGTGCCCCCGCCGGTGCAGAACCTGTTGCGCGGCCTGCTCGGGCGATGAGGCCGGGGAGGCCCCCTGGCGCCGCGTGACCGCCCCGGGCATGACGGCGCCGCCGCGCCACCGCCGCCCCCGCCGCGCAAGGGCCGGGAGAGATCATGAGACGATTCTGGGATACCGCCGCCATCGCCCCGCTGCCGGAGGGCGGCTTCGCCGTGCTGCTCGACGGCCGCCCGGTCCGCCTGCCCGGCGGCGCGCCGCGGCGCGTCGCGCACCGGCGCCTCGCCGTGGCGCTCGCCGCCGTGTGGAACGCCGCCGGCGGCGGCAAGGGCGGCGAGGCGGGGCTGGAGGCGCTGCCGCTCACCCGCCTCGTCGGCACCGCGCAGGAGCGGATCGCGCCGGACCCCGCGCCCACCGTCGCGGCGATCGCGAAATACGCCGAGACCGACCTGCTCTGCTACCGCGCCGAGGAGCGGCGCCTCGCCGAGCGCCAGGCGGCGGAATGGCAGCCGCTGCTCGACTGGGCGGCGCTGCAGCTCGACGCGCCGCTGCGCGTCACCTCCGGCGTGATGCCGGTGGCGCAGGACCCCTCCGCGCTCGCCGCGCTGCGCCGTGCGGTGGCGGCGCGCACGCCGCTCGAGCTTGCGGCGCTCGGCGTCGCGGTGCCGGCGCTCGGCAGCGTGGTGCTCGGCCTGGCGCTGGCGCTCGGGCGGCTCGACGCGGCGGAGGCGTTCCGCCTCGCCACGCTCGACGAGGCCTTCCAGGAGGCGTTCTGGGGCGTGGACGCCGAGGCGGCCGCGCGGCGCGCGCGCATCGCGGCCGAGGTGGCGCTGGCACGGCGGCTGATGGATCTGGCAAGCTCGGAGTGAGGGACGTGCGGGCAGGGGCGGCGGGACGCCGATGACGGAACCGCGCGGGGCGCGCCGGCGGTGAAGGGCCGGCGGATCCGCATCGAGGGCCGCGTGCAGGGCGTGGGCTTCCGCGACTGGATGGTGCGGGAGGCGACGCGGCTCGGCGTGCAGGGCTGGGTCCGCAACACCCTCGACGGCGCGGTGGAGGCGCTGGTGGCGGGCGAGGAGGCGGCGGTGCAGGCGCTCCTCACCGCCTGCCGCGCCGGGCCGCGCCTCGCGCGGGTGGACCGCATCGTCGAGGAATTCGCCGACCCGCCGGACGAACCGGGATTCCACCGCCGCCCGACCGCCTGAGTCGCGGCGGGTTGCAATCCGTCCGCCAAGCGGGCATATGCGCCTGGCCGGCGCGCGATCCCGCGCGCCCTGCGTCGCTCCGGTTGCGTGATCGGTCGCCCCTCCGGGGGCTGCGCCGGGCCGGAGCGCCGGTCGCCAGGCATCCACCGGAACAGCTCCAGGCACGCGGGGTGTTCTCGCTGCAACCCCATGACGCCCCGTGCGCTCGGCGCGCGGCGCGTCCGCGAAAGTGCGCCTCCCTTCATGTCCTTTCCTTCCCTCGGCCTCTCGGCGCCGCTGCTGCGCGCGCTGGAGGAGGCCGGCTACGCCTCCCCCACCCCGATCCAGGCGCAGGCGATCCCGCTCGCGCTCGAGGGCCGAGATCTGCTCGGCATCGCCCAGACCGGCACCGGCAAGACCGCGGCCTTCGCGCTGCCCCTGCTGCAGCGGCTCGCCGCCACGCCCGGCCGGCCGCCGCGCGGCGGCTGCCGCGCCCTGGTGCTGAGCCCGACGCGCGAGCTCGCCAGCCAGATCGCCGACGGGTTCAAGACCTACGGCAGGCATCTCGGCCTGTCCGTCGTCACCGTCTTCGGCGGCGTGCCGCACCGGCCGCAGGTGCGCGCGCTCGAGCGCGGGGCGGACATCGTGGTCGCCACGCCGGGGCGGCTGCTCGACCACCTGAACGGGCGCACGCTGCGGCTCGACGCGGTGCGGGTGCTCGTCCTCGACGAGGCGGACCGGATGCTCGACCAGGGCTTCCTGCCCGACATCCGGCGCCTGGTGCCCGCCCTGCCGAAGGACCGGCAGACGCTGTTCTTCTCCGCCACCATGCCGCGCGAGATCGAGCGCCTCGCCGCCGACCTCCTGCGCGACCCCGCCCGGGTCGAGGTCACGCCGGCGGCGACCACCGTCGAGCGCATCGCGCAGCGCGTGCTGTTCGTCGAGGCGGCGCGCAAGCGGGCGCTGCTCGCCGAGCTGCTGCGCGGCGAGGGCGTCGGGCGCACCCTGGTCTTCGCCCGCACCAAGCACGGCGCGGACCGCGTCGTGAAGCAGCTCGGCCAGGACGGCATCGCCGCCCACGCGATCCACGGCAACAAGAGCCAGGGCCAGCGCGAGCGCGCGCTCGCCGAGTTCCGCGCCGGCCGCGCGCCGGTGCTGGTCGCGACCGACATCGCCGCGCGCGGCATCGACGTGGACGGCGTGACGCATGTCGTGCAGTTCGACCTGCCGGACACGCCGGAGAGCTACGTCCACCGCATCGGCCGCACCGCGCGCGCCGGCGCCTCCGGCGTCGCGATCGCGCTCTGCGCGCCGGAGGAGCGGGAGAAGCTCGCGGCGGTGGAGAGGCTGATCCGCCTGCGCCTGCCCGCCGAGGACCGGCGGCAGGAGCGCGGCGCGGCGCTCGCCCCCCCTGGGGCGGGCGCCGGCGGCGGGAGGCGGCCGGACGGCCGCCCGCCGCGACCGCCGACGCGGCAGCCGCCGGCACCGGGAGGCAGCGGCGTTGCGCCGAGCCGCGAAGGCCGCACGCGTCCCGTTCCCGCAGCGGCACCGGACCGGAAGGACCGCCGCTGGCGCGACGCCGATTTCCGCGACGGCCTGGCCGAGCCCGATCCGCGCCTCTGCCGGGGTGGGCGCAACGACCGGCACCGCAGCGGGCGGCCGGCAGGCGGCGAGCGGCGGGCGGGAGCGGCCTAGCGCCCTCCTCGCCCGGCCGCGGGCGCCGGGACGGCGCCGGCGCGTGATCCGATCCGGAAGGATCCACGCGCCCGGCCGTCCCCGGCCCTCCACAATCGGCTCTACCCCCCGAACACCTCCGCCCACGCCGCCCGCAGCGCGGCGTCGGCCTCCTCCATCGTCGCCGTGACGCCGAGCCGCCACAGGCTGGTCACGCCGTGCCCGGCGAGGCCGCAGGGGACGATGCCGGAGAAGTGCGAGAGATCGGGGTCCACGTTGAGCGCGACGCCGTGCCAGGAGACCCAGCGCGTCACCCGCACGCCGATCGCGGCGATCTTCGCCTCGCCCCCCGCGGCGCGGTCGGCGACCCAGATGCCGACCCGGCCCGCGCGCCGCTCGCCGCGGATGTTGAAGCGGTCCAGCGCGCGGATCAGCCATTCCTCCAGCGCGTGCACGTAGGCGCGCACGTCCCGCGGCGGCACGCGCCCGTGCGGGCGGGCGAGGTCGAGCATGACATAGGCCGTGCGCTGGCCCGGCCCGTGATAGGTCCACTGCCCGCCGCGGCCGGCGCGGAACACCGGGAACCGGGCCGCGTCGTGCAGGTCCTCCGGCCGGGCAGAGGTGCCGGCGGTGTAGGTCGGCGGGTGCTCGAGCAGCCAGACCCGCTCGCCGGCCGCCCCGGCGCGGATCGCCGCCACCCGGGCCGCCATCGCCGCCAGCGCCTCCGGATAGGGCACCGGGGCGTCGGCGACAATCCATTCCGGCTCCGCACCAGGATCGCCGGGGCGCGTTGATGCCGGCGCCGTCATCGGCTATATGCCCCCGCCTGTCGCGAGCGGTCGTGGCGGAATGGTAGACGCGCCAGCTTGAGGTGCTGGTGGGGGAAACCCCGTGGAAGTTCGAATCTTCTCGACCGCACCACTTCCTCATCCTTCCTGAGGCGCCGCGCCTCCGCGGCGGCCGGGACCGGGCGGCGCCCGGCGCCGGCGGTCACCCGAGATGCCGGGCGAAGAAGTCGAGCGTGCGCCGCTGCGCCAGCGCGGCCGCGTCGGGCTTGTAGGAGGCGCGCTCCTCGCAGCCGAAGCCGTGGCCGGCGCCGGGATAGACGAAGATCTCCACCCCCGGCTGCGCGGCGCGGATCGCCTCCACGTCCGCCAGCGGGATGGACTGGTCGAGCTCGCCGAAATGCATTTGCACCGGGCAGCGCGGCGTCTCGTCCCTGGTCGCGGCGATGCCGCCGCCGTACCAGCAGCAGGCGGCGGCGAAGCGGTCGCTGCGCGTCGCCCCCCACCAGGCGACGGTGCCGCCCCAGCAGTAGCCGACGATGCCGCGCCTCGCCCCCGCCGGCAGCGCCGCGGCGGCGGCCTCGATGTCGGCCATCACCTGCGCGGGGGCGATCCTCTCGCGCAGCGCGCGGCCGCGGGCGACGTCCGCCGCCTCGTAGCCGAGCTCGACGTCGCGCTCCACCCGGTCGAACAGCGCCGGGCAGACCACGGCGTAGCCCTCCGCGGCGAAGGCGTCGCAGACGCGGCGCATGTGGCGGTTGACGCCGAAGATCTCCTGCACCACCACGAGCGCGCGCCGCGCCGCCGGCGGGCCGGCGCGCCAGGCGCCGAGGCGGTGGCCGTCGCTCGCCACGAGTTCGATGCGCATCCCTCGTCCCTCCCGATGCGCGGCGAGGCCGCGCCGGGGAGCATTGCCACCCGGGCGCGGCGCGGTCCAGCGGCCGCTCAGGCCGGCCGCCGCCGGAGCGCGCCGAACAGCCCGCGCGCGCCCCGCGCGAGGCGGGCGTTCACGCCGGGGACGCTCATCAGGAGCATCAGCGCGACCAGCCCCGCCAGCACCGCGCTGATCGGCCGCGTGAAGAACGGCGTGACGTCGCCGCCCGAGAGCACCAGCCCGCGCAGCAGGTTCTTGTCGAGCAGGTCGCCGAGCACGATGCCGAGCACGAGGGGCGCCATCGGGAAGCGCAGCTCGCGCAGCACGAAGCCGACCAGCCCGGCGCCGAGCATCACCCAGACGTCGAACAGCCGCGAGGTGATGGCGAAGGCCCCGACGCAGCACAGCACGAACACCACCGGCATCAGCCGCTCGCGCGGGATCAGCAGCACCCAGAGCAGCGGGCGCACCAGGATCAGGCCGTAGAACAGCTTCACCATGTCGGCGACGATCAGCATCGCGACGATCTGGTAGATGAACTCCGGCGTGGTGATCGCGAGCATCGGGCCCGGGTTGAGCCCGTGGATCATCATCGCCGCCATCAGCACCGCCGCCGGCGCGCTGCCGGGGACGGCGAGGGTCAGCACCGGGATGATGGCGCCGGGGACGCAGGCGCTCTCGCCCGTCTCGGCGGCCATCAGGCCCTCGATGCTGCCCTTGCCGAACCTCTCCGCCTCGCGGCTCGCGCGCTTGGCGGCGGCGTAGCTGGTCCAGGCGGCGATGTCCTCGCCGAGGCCGGGCATGGCGCCGATGAAGGTGCCGATCGCGCCGGAACGCAGGATGGTGCGCCAGTACTGCAGCACGTCGCGCAGGCGGGGGATCACGGAATCGATCTTCGAGGACACCGCCCGCACCGCCGGACCGCGCATGGCGGAGAGCACCTCGGCGACGCCGAACACGCCGACGAGGACCGGCAGCAGGCCGAGCCCGCCAGCGAGGTCGGTGCTGCCGAAGGCGAAGCGCGGATAGGCGTGGTTCGCCTCCTGCCCGATGGTGGCGACGAACAGGCCGAGGAAGCCCGCGATGTAGCCCTTCAGCGGATCGCCGCCGGAGAGCGAGCCGGCGATGACGATGCCGAACATCGCCACCCAGAACATCTCGTAGGACTGGAACTCCAGCGCGTACTCGCCGATCACGGGGGCGAACAGCGCGAGGCACAGCGTGCCGAACAGCGTGCCGAGCCAGGAGCCGGAGGTGGAGATGCCCATCGCCCGGCCGGCGAGCCCCTGCCGCGCCAGCGGGTAGCCGTCGAGCGTCGAGGCGGCGGAGGCCGGGGTGCCGGGGATGTTGAGCAGGATCGCGCTGCGCGAGCCGCCGTAGATGGCGCCGACATAGACGCAGACCAGCACCAGCAGCGCCACCGAGTGGTCCATCGAGAAGGTGAGCGTGGTGAGCAGCGCCACCCCCATGGTCGCGGTCAGCCCGGGCAGGGCGCCGATGACGATGCCGACCAGCGTCGCCCACAGCGCGTGGAACGCCGCGCCCCCTTGCAGCACATGGGCGAAGCCGGCGCCGAGCATGCCGAGCGCGTCAAGCATCGTCGGCGATCACGGCAGGCGCACGAGGAACAGGTCCTCGAAGACGAGCTGCACCGCCCATCCGGTGCCAAGCCCGAGCGCCGCCGCCTCGGCCAGCCGGCGCCCGCGCCCGGCCGGGCCGCGCGGCCACTCGAAGCCGGCGGTGAAGGCGAAGACGAACAGGGCGGTCGCGAGCCAGAAGGGCAGCCGCCCGACCAGGAACCCGGCATACAGCGTGCCGAGCGCGGCGGCGGCGGAGAGGCGCAGCGCGTCCTGCCGCCGCGGCGCCCTGGCCGGGCCCGGCGCGCCGCCGCGCAACGCGCCGCGCCGCACCGCGCGCAGGCCGAGCACGAGCGCGAGCAGCGCGATCACCGTGCCGTGGAAGCCCGGCACGATGCCCGGCGCGGTCAGGCCGGTGCCCGACTGCTCGGCGAAGGTCGGCATCCGCAGCGACAGCGCCAGCACCGCGAGCCCGAAGGCGAGCAGCACCGCCGCCGCGAGCAGGTCGGCGCGCGGCGAGACCGGCGCCCGCTCGCCGGCGAAGGGGGAGTGGACCTCCGGCGCCGCCGGGTCGCTGCCGCTCAAAGCCGCTGGATTCCGATCGTGTCGGGCGAGATCCGCGCCTTGCCGCCGTCGTAGTAGAGCCAGGCGGTCTGGCGCACCATCTTCCACGCCTCGTCGTAGGCCCGCTGGCCATGGAGCGGCGTGAACAGCGCCGCGCGCTGTGCCGCGTAGTCCTTGAGGCGCTGCGAGTTCGCGATGCGCTCCTCCCACACCCGCGTCATGGTCTGGATCACCGGCTCCGGCACGCCCTTCGGCGTCCAGATGCCGAAATAGTTGAGCGGCGCCGGGATGTCCGGGATCCAGCGGCGGATCGAGGGGATCTCGCCGTAGCCCGCGAGCGTCACCGGCTGCTCGGCCTGCACGGCGAGCGGGATCAGGCGCCGCGCCTTGATCATCTCCGCCGCCTCGACCAGCAGCACGGCGCCCACCGGCACCTCGCCCGAGACGGCGGCGACGGTGGCCGGCGCGCCGCCGTCGTAGGTGGCGTGGCGGTACTGGATACCGGTCGCGGCGCGGATCGCCTCCATGAAATTGTGCCCGGCCGAGGAGACGCCGGCGGTGGAGATGCCGATGGACTGGCCGCGCGCCTTCAGCGCCTCCAGCAGCTGGCCGAAGTCGCGGAAGCCGCTGTTCGGGTTGGCGACGACGATATTGACGTTGGCGACGGCGAAGAACAGGTGCCAGTCCTTGAGCTCGGTGTCGAGCAGGCCGAGCACCTTGTAGCAGCCGACGTCCACCGCCGCGCCGGCGGCCCAGGTGAGGCCGTCGCGCGGCGCCTCGAGCGCGTTGCGGGTGCCGATCGAGCCGGAGGCGCCGGGCTGGTTCACCACCACGAAGCGCTGGCCGATCGCGGCCTCGAGCTCGGCGGCGACGATGCGCGCCATCTGGTCGGTGCTGCCGCCGGCGGCCCAGGGGACGATGATCGTCACCGGCCGCTCCGGCCGCCAGGGGAGGTTCGGCAGCGGCTGCGCCCCGGCCCGCGCCGGCGCCACCCCGGCGAGCGCGGCGGCGGTCGCTGCGAGGAATTCCCTGCGTTGCATCTTCGCCTCCCTCGAAGGCCCGTTGCGGCGGGCGGGCGACCCGCTGGTGGCGCGGATGGTGCGGCGCCCTGCGCGCAGGCGTCAAGGCACGCCGATCAGCCGAATTCCGGCCCGGCGAGGGCGATCAGCGGCGCCGGATCGCCGGGCGGGGTGGTGCGTCCCAGCACCATGCGGGTGAAGGGCCGTTGCGCGGTCGCGCCGTGCGCGGCGCACCAGGCGGCGATGCCGGCGGCGGCGTCGCGCAGGTCGGCGAGCGCGCGCGGCGCGCCGGGCGCGGCCGGCGGCAGCGCGGCGAGGGCGGCGGCGAGGAGCGCGCGCGCCGTCGCCGCATCCGGCGCCAGCAGGGGGCCGAGCTGCGGCGCGCGCAGGCCCTCGCGCCCGAGGATGAAGCCGCGCGGCGCATCGGCCGCATCCGGCGCGACCCACGCCGCCTGCGGCAGCCGCGCCGCGAAGTCGCGCAGCAGCGCCGCGCGCGGCGCGCCGAAGGCGGCGGCGTCGAGGGCGAGCAGCGCCGGCCAGTCCGCCTCCCGCAGCGGGCGCAGCGCCACGCCGGGCTCCCGCGGCAGCGCCGCGGGCAGCGCCCAGCGGCGGAAGCCCCAGGCGTCGCGGAAGCCGAGGCGGCGATAGACCTCGCGCCCGGCCGGGGTGGCGTCGAGCCCGACGCAGGGCACGCCGGCGAGCGCCGCGACCGCCCAGCGCATCAGCGCGGTGGCGAGGCCCTGGCGGCGCCGGTCCGGGCGCACCAGCACCATGGCGATCCAGGCGACCTCGGCGCCGTAGGGAAGGATCGCGGCGGTGGCGGCGAGCGCCGCGGGGTCGCCGTCGTCGAGCGCGCGCACCTCCCCCTCGCGCAGGAACAGCGCCCAGTCGGCGGCGGTCTGGTTCCAGCCGGCGAGGGCGGAGAGCGCGGCGGCGCGCGGCAGGTCGGCGGCGGCAAGCGGGCGGAAGGCGGGCATGGCGCGGCGACGCTCGGCGGCGCGCGGCGGCGCGTCAAGCGGCGGCCGGCGCGCCGCCGTCCTCGCCCGGCCATGCCGCGCCGACGCGCCGGCCGGGCGCCGGGGCCGCGGGCGGCGGGCTTGACGCCGGCCGGGGCGCGCCCTCCACTCGGCGCCATGCCGGCCGATGCGCCGCGTCTTCTGCTGCTCGGCTGCGGCGCCTTCGGGCGCGTGCACCTCGCCGCGCTCGCCGCGCTCGGCCTGGCGCCGCGGGTGCTGGGGTTCGATCCCGATCCGGCGGCGGCGACCGCCGCCCGCGCGGCGTTCCCGTGGCTCCGCCTCGCCGCCGGCCTGGAGGCCGGGCTCGCCGCCTGCGACGCCGTCATCCTCGCCACCCCGGTCCCGACCCACGCCGCGCTCGCCGCGACGGTGCTCCGCGCCGGGCGCGACCTGTTCCTCGAGAAACCGGCGGTGGAGCGGGCGGAGGAGGCGCGGGCGCTGCTCCGCCTCGCCGCGGAGCGGGGACGGATCGTGCAGGTCGGCCTCTACTTCCGCAGCCACCCCAAGGCGCGGGCGCTGCGCGCGCTGATCGCGGAGGGCGCGTTCGGCCGCCTGCACTGGCTGGCGGGGCGGTTCTCCGGCCTCAAGCGCGCGCGCGGCGATTCCGGGGCGCTGCTCAACGACGCGGTGCATTTCGCCGACCTCCTGCCCTGGCTCGCCGGGGCGCCGGTGGCGCGGGTGTTCGCCCAGCTCGCCGATCCGCTCGGGCGCGGGCGCGAGGATCTCGCCGTGCTGCAGCTCCGCTTCGCCGACGGCGCGCTCGGGCTGATCGAGGCCGGCTGCGTGCTGCCCGGCCGCTGGCCGGATGCCGTGGTGCCCGGCGCCGAGACGCGCAAGGAGATCGCCGTCGCCGGCAGCGCCGCGCTCGCCGAGGTGGACTTCGCCGCCGAGACCTTCCGGCTGCGCCGCGGCCGCCACCGCCCGGCCGCGGGCGGCGCCTTCGTGCCGGAGCACGCGCCGGCCGAGACGGTGGCGGCGCCGGCGGCCGGTCCGGTGCAGGTGGTGGCGGCGGAACTCGCCGCCTTCCTCGACTGCCTCGCCGCCCGCCGCGCGCCGGAGGCCGATCTGCGCGCCGGCGCGCTGCTCCCGGCCCTGGTGCTGGACGCGGCGCGCCGCTCGGCGCAAGAAGGACGGGCGGTGGCGGTGGAGGAGGCGTGATGCGCATCGCGCTCTGCAACGAGGTGGTGGCGGTGCTGCCCTTCGCGCGGCAATGCGCGCTCGCCGCCGCGCTCGGCTACGACGGCATCGAGATCGCCCCCTTCACCCTCGACCGCGAGGCGCCGCATCTCCTGCCCGCGGCGCGGCGCGCCGAGCTGCGGCGGACGGCGCAGGAGGCGGGCCTCGCCATCACCTCGCTGCACTGGCTGCTGGTGGCGCCGCCGGGCCTCTCCATCACCAGCGCCGATCCGGCGGTGCGCGCGCGCACGCTCGAGGTGATCGAGCGGCTGATCGGGCTGGCCGCCGACCTCGGCGCGCGGCTGCTGGTGCACGGCTCGCCGGCGCAGCGGCGCGTGGCGGGGCCGGACGACGCGGCGCGGGCCGAGGAGGCGATGGCGCGCGCCGGCGAGTGGGCGGCGCGCGCCGGCCTGACCTACTGCCTCGAGCCGCTGGCGCCGCGCGAGACCAACTGGGTGACGACCGTCGCCGAGGCGGCGGCGGTGGTGCGGCGCCTCGGCGTGCCGGGCCTGCGCACCATGCTCGACGTCTGCGCCGCCGGCAACGGCGAGGCGGAGCCGGCGGCGGCGCTGCTCGAACGCTGGGTGCCGACCGGCCTGATCGCGCATGTGCACCTGAACGACCGCAACCGCCGCGCCCCGGGCCAGGGCGCCGACCGCTTCGGGCCGATCCTCGCCGCGCTGCGCCGCGCCGGCTACGCCGGCGACTGCGCGGTGGAGCCGTTCGAGTACCTGCCCGACGGGCCGACCTGCGCCGCGCGCGCCATCGGCTACCTGCGCGGCCTGCAGGAAGGGGAGCCCGCCGCATGACCGCCGCCCCGCGCTTCCGCATCCTCGCCATCGAGCGGCGCGAATGGCCGTTCCGCCTGCGCCTGCCCTTCCGCTTCGGCGTCGTCACCGTCACGCACGGCCGCCAGGCGGTGGTGCGCGCGCGCATCCGCACCGAGGACGGGCGCGAGGGCTGGGGCGTGGCGGCCGAGACGCTCGCCGCCAAGTGGTTCGACAAGGACCCGCGCTGGACCGACGCGCAGAACGAGCACCAGCTCCGCCGCGCGCTGGAGATCGCGGGCGAGGCCTCGCTCGCCGCCGGCGCCAACACCGCCTTCGGGCACTTCGCCGACGCCTACGCCGACCAGGTCGCCGCCTGCGCGCGCGAGGGGCTGAACCCGCTGGTGGCGAGCTACGGCCGCGCGCTGGTGGACCGCGCCGCGCTCGATGCGCTGCTCAAGCTGCACGGCGCGAGCTTCTGGGCCGGGATGCGCGCCAACATCGGCGGCATGGCGCCGCACCCCGTCATCCCCGACCTCGCCGGCTTCGACTTCGCGGCGATGCTCGCGGGCCTCGCGCCGCTGCGGCGGGTGCATGCGCGGCACACGGTCGGCCTCGTGGACCCGATCACCGCCGCCGACCAGGCGGAGCGCGTCGGCGACGGCCTGCCGGAGACGCTGGAGGAGGTGGTCGCCGCCTACCGCCACCGCTACTTCAAGCTGAAGGTCGGCGGCGACGCGGCGGCCGACGTGGAGCGGCTTGCGCGCATCGCCGCGGTGCTCGACCGCCTGCCCGGCGCCTACTACGCGACGCTCGACGGCAACGAGCAGTACGCCGACGCGGAGGGCGCGCTCGCGCTGTGGCGGGCGATCGAGGCGGAGCCGCGGCTGGCGCGGCTCCGCGCGGCGATCCTGTTCATCGAGCAGCCGGTGAAGCGGGCGCAGGCGCTCGCGACCGGCATCGCCACGCTCGCCGCCGCCCGGCCGGTGATCATCGACGAGAGCGACGGCGAGCTCGACGCCTTCGTGCGCGCGCGCGCGCTCGGCTATGCCGGGGTGTCGAGCAAGGCGTGCAAGGGGGTGTGGCGGTCGCTGGTCAACCTCGCGCGCTGCCGGGCGTGGAACGCGGCCGAGCGCGGCGAGCGGTTCTTCCTGAGCGCCGAGGACCTGACGACGCTCGCCGGGGTGTGCGTGCAGCAGGACCTCGCCCTGGTGGCGCTGCTCGGCCTCAACCACGTCGAGCGCAACGGCCACCACTTCGTGGACGGCTTCGCCGGCCGGCCGGCGGCGGAGGCGGCGCGCTTCCTCGCCGCGCACCCGGACCTCTACGCGGCGACGCCGCGCGGGCCGCGCCTTGCGATCCGCGACGGGATGCTGGCGCTCGATTCGCTCGACACGCCCGGCCTCGGGGCGAGCGTCGAGCCGGACTATGCGGCGATGGAGGAGATGCCGCGCGCGGCGTGGCCGCCCCCCGCCGGCGGCGGCGCCGCTACTCCACCCTGATCCGCGCCTCGCGCACGACGCGGCCCCACTTCTCGCGCTCGGCGCGGAGGAACCCGGCGAGCTCCTCGGGCGTGGAGGAGGCGCCGTCCACGCCGACGCTGCGGAACCGCTCCTGCACCCGCTCCGACTCGAGCGCCTGCCGCACCGCCTGGTTGAGGCGGCGGATCGCCGGCTCCGGCGTGCCGGCCGCGGTCATCACCGCGCCCCAGGAGGTGGCGACCGCTTCCGGCCATCCGGCCTCGGCGATGCTCGGCACCTCGGGCAGCAGCGGATGGCGGCGCGGCCCGGTGACGGCCAGCGCCCGCACCTGGCCGGCGCGGATGTTGCCGACCGCGCCCGCGATCTGCAGCAGCATCATCTGGATGGTGCCGGCCACCAGGTCGTTCATGGCGGCGCCGCTGCCGCGGTAGGGCACGTGCAGCAGGTCGATGCCGGCGGCGATCTTGAACAGCTCGGTCGCGGTGTGGGTGGAGGCGCCGTGCCCGGACGAGCCGAAGGAGAACGCGCCCGGCCGCGCCTTCGCCAGCGCCACGAACTCCGCCAGCGTGCGCGCGGGCACGCCGGGGTGGACGACGATCACCATGTCGGAGGTGTAGGCGAGGGAGACCGGCGCCAGGTCCCTCGCCGGGTCGAAGGGCATGGAGCGGTAGATGTGGGGGTTGGTGGTGAGCAGGCCGGTGCCCGCCATCAGCAGCGTGTGCCCGTCCGGCTCGGCGCGCGCCGCCAGCTCGCCGCCGATGTTGCCGCCCGAACCGCCGCGGTTCTCGACCACCACGCTCTGGCCGAGGAGCTCCGCCATGCGGTCGGCGAGGATGCGGGTGGCGACGTCGGTGCTGCCGCCGGCGGCGTAGGGGACGACGAAGCGGATCGGGCGGGTCGGCGCCCAGACGGCGGGCTGGGCGAGGGCGAGGCCGGGCGCGAGCGGCGCGGCGGCGAGCAGCGTGCGGCGGCGGATCATGCGGCGTTCTCCTGGCGCCCCTCCTATCCCCGAAGCGGGGCCTCGCGTCCAGGCGGCGGCGCGCCTCAGCAGGCGCTCCGGTGCCGCTCCTTCATCACGCGCAGCACGTGGTCCGGGTCCTCGGCCCACCAGCGGCGCGAGAGCAGCTCGATCTCCAGGAAGCCGGCATAGCCGGCGCCCTCCACCATGCGGCGCAGGGCCGGGATGTCGATCACGCCGTCGCCCGGCATGCCGCGGTCGAAGACGAGGTCGGTGGTCGGCACCAGCCAGTCGCAGGCGTGGAAGCCGAGGATGCGCCGCCCGGCGCGGGCGATCTGGCGCGCGACGTCCGGGTCCCACCAGACGTGGTAGCAGTCCACCGCCACGCCCGCGCCCTCGCCCAGCTCGTCGCAGAGGTCGAGCGCCTGGGCGAGGGTCGAGAGCACCGAGCGGTCGGCGCAGGTCATCGGGTGCAGCGGCTCGAGCGCGAGCGCCACGCCGGCGGCGCGCGCCTCGGGCAGGATCGCGTGCAGGCCCTCGCGCACCATCTCGCGCGCGCCGGGCAGGTCCTTGGAACCGGGCGGCAGCCCGCCGCCGATGACGACGAGGCAGGCGGCGCCGAGCGCGTGCGCCTCGGCGATGGCGCGGCGGTTGTCCTCGATCGCGGCGGCGCGGCCGGCGGCGTCGGCGGCCGGGAACATGCCGCCGCGGCAGAGGCCGGTGACGGCGAGGCCGGCGTCGCGGATCTGCCGTGCGGCGCGCGCGAGGCCCATCTCGGCGAGCTTGTCGCGCCAGGGCGCGATGCCGGGGATGCCGTGGCGCGCGCAGCCCTCGATGCACTCGGCGAGCGACCAGCGCTCGCGCACGGTGACGGTGTTGAGCGAGAGCGGCAGCATGGCTCAGGCGACGCCGTGCAGGGCGAGCAGGTGGCGCATCCGCGCCACGGCGAGATCCGGGTCGCGCAGCAGGCCGGCGGCGTCGGCGAGGCGGAACAGCTCGGCGAAGTGCAGGATCGAGCGCGCCGACTGCTGCCCGCCGACCATCACGAAGTGGTCCTGGTGCCCGTTGAGCCAGGCGAGGAACACGACGCCGGTCTTGTAGAAGCGGGTCGGCGCGCGGAAGATGTGGCGCGAGAGCGGCACGGTCGGCGCCAGGATCGCGTGGAAGGCCGCGAGGTCGTTGCGCGACAGCGCCGCCAGCGCCCCCCCCACCGCCGGCGCGATCGGATCGAAGATGCCGAGCAGCGCGTCGGAATGGCCGTGCTCGTCGCCGGCGATCAGCTCGGCGTAGTGGAAGTCGTCGCCGGTGTACATGCGCACGCCCTTGGGCAGGCGGCGGCGCATGGCGATCTCCTTGTCCTTGTCGAGGAGGGAGATCTTCACCCCCTCCACCTTCGCCGCGTTGGCGTGGATGACGGCGAGCGCGGTCTCCATCGCCTGCCAGTGGTCGCGGCTGCCCCAGTAGCCCTCGAGCGCGGGGTCGAACATCTCGCCGAGCCAGTGGATGATCGCCGGCGCGCGGAGCTGCGAGAGGATGCGGCCGTAGACGCGCTCGTAGTCGGCCGGGCCGCGCGCCGCCCGCACCAGGGCGCGCGAGGCCATCAGGACGATGCGCCCGCCCATCGCCTCGATCGCCCCGCACTGCTCCTCGTAGGCGCGGATCACGTCGTCGAGCGTGACCTCGGGGCCGGGGGCGAGATGGTCGGTGCCGGCGCCGGAGAAGATCACCGCCCCCGGGGTGTCGCGCGCCGCCTCGAGCGAGCGGCGGATCAGCTCCTTCGCCCCCTCCCAGTCGAGGCCCATGCCGCGCTGCGCGGTGTCCATCGCCTCGGCGACGCCGAGGCCGAGCGACCAGAGGTAGCGCCGGTAGGCGACGGTGCGCTCCCAGTCGATGCGCACGTCGAGCCAGGGGTCCTGCTCGGCGAGCGGGTCGGCCACCACGTGCGCCGCGGCGAGGGCGACGCGCGGGAAGGGCGGCGTCGCGCGCGGGAACTCGCGCGGCGCGCTCGTGGCGAAGGGGACGAGGCGGCGGTCCGCGGTCGGCAGGGCGATCGTCGGCATGGCGTTCAGGCCTCCAGCCGCGGCAGGTCGATCCAGCGCCGCTCGCGCCAGCTCTGCAGCCCGGCCTCGGCGAGCTGCACGCCCTTGGCGCCCGCCAGCAGGTCCCACGGGAACTCCGCCACCTCGCCCGCGACGTGGCGCAGGAACAGCTCCCACTGGGCGCGGAAGCCGTTGGGGTAGGCCTCGGTGTCCGGCACCTCCTGCCAGCCGGCGAAGAAGTCGATGGTCTGCGGCACGTCCGGGTTCCAGACCGGCTTCGGGGTGTTGACCCGGCTCTGCGTCCAGCACTTCTGCAGGCCGGCCACCGCGCTGCCGTGCGTGCCGTCCACCTGGAACACGGCGAGGTCGTCGCGCCGCACGCGCGTCACCCAGGAGGAGTTGATCTGGGCGACGATGCCGCCGGCGAGCTCGAAGGTGGCGTAGGCGGCGTCGTCGGCGTCGGCCCTGTAGCGCCGCCCCTGTTCGTCCACCCGCTCCGGGATGTGGGTGGCGCCGAGGCAGGAGACGGCGCGCACCTCGCCGAACAGGTTGTCGAGCACGTAGCGCCAGTGGCAGAGCATGTCGAGGATGATGCCGCCGCCCTCGGCCTTCCTGTAGTTCCAGGAGGGCCGCTGCGCCGGCTGCAGGTCGCCCTCGAACACCCAGTAGCCGAACTCCCCCTTCACCGCGCAGATGCGGCCGAGGAAGCCGGAGTCGATCACCAGCTTCAGCTTGCGCAGGCCGGGCAGGAACAGCTTGTCCTGCACCACGCCGTTCTTCACCCCCGCCCGGCGCGCGAGGCGGGCGACCTCGAGCGCGTCCGCGAGGTTGTCCGCGCTCGGCTTCTCGCAATAGACGTGCTTGCCGGCGGCGATCGCCTTGCGCAGCAGCCCGGCGCGCATCCGGGTGGTGGCGGCGTCGAAGAACACCGCATCGCGCGGGTCGGCGAGCGCGGCGTCGAGGTCGGTCGAGACGCGCGCGATGCCGTGCGCCTTCGCCAGCGCCTCCAGCTTCTCGCGGTTGCGCCCGACCAGGATCGGGTCGGGCATCAGCCGGTCGCCGTCGGCGAGCGGCACGCCGCCGTCGGCGCGGATCGCGGCGATGGAGCGGACGAGGTGCTGGTTCGTCCCCATGCGCCCGGTCACGCCATGCATGATGATGCCGATGCGGCGCTCCGCCATGCGTCGGGTTCTCCTCAGGAAAGCCAGCGGTGCAGGTTGTCGCGGACGAAGGCGTCGTCGGTGAGCTGCGGGTAGCGGCGCGCCACCGCCTCGATCAGCGCCGCCTGGCCGGGCGAGAGGCCCTCCTCCGGGTCGAGGCACCAGGTGCCCTCGAGCAGCCCCTGGCGGCGCAGCACCTCGTGGCAGCCGGCGATCACGCCGCGGAAGCCGTTGGCGACGTCGAACACGGCGGCGTTCATCTCCGTCACCTGCGCATCGAGCGCGAGCAGGCCGGCGGGCAGCGTCAGCCCCCGCCCCTCGGCGCGGCAGCGCGCGTGCAGGTCCACCGCGGCCCTGGTCCAGACCGACCAGTGGCCGAGCAGGCCGCCGACGATCCGGAGCACCACCTCGCGCCCGTCGTGGCACAGCGCGAAGGGGGTGAGGAGGTCGGCGACGATGTGGTCGTCGTTGCCGGTGTAGAGGGCGATGCGCTCCTCCGCCCCCGCCTCCAGCACGCCGCGCAGCACGTCGAGCGTGGCGTAGCGGTTGAAGGGGGCGATCTTGATCGCGACGGCGTTCTCGATCGCGGCGAAGCGCCGCCAGAAGCTCGCCGGCAGCGGCACCCCGCCGACCGCGGGCTGGAGGTAGAAGCCGAACAGCGGCATCTCGCGCGCCACCGCCTCGCAGTGGGCGATCATCTCGTCCTCGGAGGCGCCGCGGAAGGCGGCGAGCGAGAGCAGCACCGCGTGGTAGCCGAGGCCGCGCGCGATCCGCGCCTCGCGCACCGCCTGCCCGGTGCGGCCGATCGCGCCGGCGACCAGGATCGCGGTGCCGCCGCGCTCGGCCGCGGCCTCGGCGGCGATGCGCAGCACCGGCTCGTAGAGCCCGGCCTCGCGGATGGCGAACTGCGTGGTGTGCACGCCGACGGCGAGCCCGCCCGCGCCGGCGTCCAGGTAGTAGCGCGACAGCGCCCGCTGCCGCCGCGCGTCCAGCTTCCGCTCCGCGGTCAGCGCCAGCGGATGCGCCGGGATCACGCAGCCCTCGCGCAGCCGCTCCAGCATCCCCGCGGGCCAGTCGCTCCAGCGCAGCACCTCTCCCTCCCCGGCCGCTCCGCGCGTTTCGTCCCCCCGCCGCCGCGCCCTGTCAACGCCGTCTCAGAACCGCCCGTCCCGCACCTCGAACCTGGTCGGCTTGCCGAGCGTCCGCCCGCCGCGCGCCACCCAGTCCGCCACCCAGTCCACCATCCGCAGCAGCGGCACCCGCGGATAGCCGAAGCAGCGGAAGGCCCGCGCGGCGTTGGAGAGCAGCGCGTCCGGCGCCTCCGCCCCCTCGAACGCCGGGGCGCGGCCGAGCCGCTCGCCGAAGCGCTCGGCCAGCCAGCGGATCGCGACCGTCTCCGGCCCGGTGACGTTGAGGACCGGGCAGGCGGGCGCGGCGTGGCGCAGCGCGCGCAAGGCCCAGGCGTTGGCGTCGCCCTGCCAGATCACGTTGGCGTGGCCCATGGCGAGCGGCACGGGGATGCCGTCGCGCACCTTCGCCGCCACGTCGTGCAGCACGCCGTAGCGCAGCTCGACCGCGTAGTTCAGCCGGATGCCGGCGCAGGCGGTGCCGCGGGTCGCCGCCGCGTGCTGGAACACCCGCTCGCGCCCGAGGCAGGAGGCGGCGTAGTCGCCGACCGGCGCCGGCGCCACCCCCTCGTCCGCCCCGCCGGAGGCGACGGGGACCAGCGGCAGCACGTTGCCGGTGGAGAAGAAGACGATGCGCGCGGCGGCGAAGCGTTCCGCCACCATCGCCGGCAGCAGCACGTTCATCGCCCAGGTCAGCGGCTCGTTGCCGGTCGAGCCGAACTTGCGCGCCGCCATGAAGACCACGTTCGGCGCCTCCGGCAGCGCGGCGAGGGCGGCGCGGTCCATCAGGTCGGCGGCGCGGCACTCCACGCCCCAGGATTCCATCCGCTCGCGCAGCCCGGGCTCGGAGAAGCGCGCCACCGCGATCACCCGCCGCGCCGGGTCGGCGCGCTTCGCCAGGCGGCAGAGCGTCGGCCCCATCTTGCCGGCGGCGCCGAGCACCAGGAGGTCGCCCGGCACGGCGGCGAGGTCGGCGCGCAGCGCCGCGTCGGGGCGGCTCAGCACCTCCTCGAGCGCCTCCTCGTCGGCGATCCGCTCTGGCCAGGCGGCGTCCCGGTCCATGACTCCCTCCTTACCGTCCCTCTCGGGCGGCGAGCATCGCCGCGCCGCCCGCTCCCGGCAACCGCCGCGGGGCCGGGCCGGCCCAGCCGGGAAGGGACCGCGAGGGGCGGCGGCGCAGGGCGGCCGCAGGCGCGGCGCCGGCGCGGCTCAGCCCTGCGGCGGAACCGTGTAGCCCTCCTCCTCCACCGCCGCGACCACCTCGGCGCGCGGCAGGCGCGTCTCCACCCGCACCCGCCCGCCGGCGAGGTCCACCTGCACCTCCGCCTTCGGATCGCGCTGCCGGATCGCCTGCGTGATGGCCTTCACGCAGTGGCCGCAGCTCATGCCTTCCACCTTCAGTTCGATCATGGGGCCTTCTCCAGCTCGTCGAGAATCGGGCATTCGGGCCGCTCGTCGCCGTGGCAGTGCTCGGCGAGCTGGCGGAGGCTCGCCGCCATCGCGCGCAGCGACGCGGCCTTCGCCTCCAGTGCCTCGACGTGGCTCAGCGCCAGCCGCTTCACCTCGGCGCTGCTGCGGTTGCGGTCGCGCCACAGCGCGAGCAGCCGCCGCACCTTCTCCAGCGGGAAGCCGAGGTCGCGCGCGTGGCGGATGAAGCGCAGCACGGCGATGTCGGCGTCCGCGTAGACGCGGTAGCCGTTCGCCGCCCGGTGCGGCCGGAGCAGCCCGACCGTCTCGTAGTGGCGGATCATCTTGGCGGAGACGCCCGAGGCGGCGGCCGCCTCGCCGATGGTCATCATGGATGCGGCCTCCAGCGCGCCAGCAGCAGCGCGTTGGTCAGCACCGAGACGGAGGACAGCGCCATCGCCGCCCCCGCCAGCACCGGCGAGAGCAGGCCGAGCGCGGCGAGCGGGAGGCCGACGACGTTGTAGGCGAAGGCCCAGGCGAGGTTCTGCTGGATCTTGCGCAGGGTGCGCCGCGTCACCTCGAGCGCCGCCGGCACCAGCGCGGGATCGCCGCGCAGCAGGGTGATGCCGGCGGCCTCGATCGCGACGTCGGTGCCGGTGCCCATGGCGATGCCGAGATCGGCGGCGGCGAGCGCGGGGGCGTCGTTGACGCCGTCCCCCACCATCGCGACGCGGTGCCCCTGGGCGCGCCAGGCGGCGACGCGCGCCGCCTTGTCCGCCGGCAGCACCTCGGCGGCGACGTCGTCGAGGCCGAGGCGGCGCGCCACCGCCTCCGCCGCCGCGCGGCTGTCGCCGGAGATCATCGCCACGCGCACGCCCATCCGCTTGAGCCCGGCGATGGCGGCCTCGGCGCCCGGCTTGGGCGCATCCTCGAAGGCGAGGAGGGCCAGCACGCGCGGCGCCGCGCCGTCCTCGATCAGCCAGGAGAGGGTGCGCCCCTGCGCCGCCTCCGCCGCCGCCGCGGCGGCGAGCGCGGGAGCGGGGTCGGCGCCGCGTTCGGCGCGCAGCCGCTCGCTGCCGAGGAGCAGCCGCCGCCCGGCCACCGCGCCCTCGACGCCCCGCCCGGGCAGGGCGCGGAACTGCTCCGCCGGGGCGGCGGGGCACATCCGCTCCAGCACCGCGCGCGCCAGCGGATGCTCGCTGCCCGCCTGCAGCGCGGCGGCGAGGCCGAGTGCCTCGGCCTCCGTCACGCCCGGCGCCGGATGCACGGCGGCAAGGCGCGGCCGGCCCTCGGTCAGGGTGCCGGTCTTGTCGAAGGCGACCAGGGTCACGTCACCCGCGCGCTCGATCGCCTCGGCGTCGCGGACCAGGATGCCGGCGCGCGCGGCGGCGCCGGTGCCGGCCATGATCGCCGCCGGCGTGGCGAGGCCGAGGGCGCAGGGGCAGGCGATGACCAGCACCGCGACCGCGTTCAGCACCGCCCGCTCCGCGCCGGCGCCGGCGAGCAGCCAGCCGGCGAGCGTCAGCGCGGCGATCGCCACCACCACCGGGACGAAGACGGCGCTGACGCGATCCACCAGGCGCTGCACCGGGGCGCGGCTCGCCTGCGCGGCCTCGACCAGCGCGGCGACGCGGGCGAGGGTGGTGTCGGCGCCGACCGCGGTGGCCTCGACCACGAGGCGGCCGTCGAGGGCGACGGTGCCGGTGGCGACGGCATCGCCGGGGTCCTTCTCGACCGGCCGGCTCTCGCCGGTCAGCGCGCTCTCGTCCACGCCGGAGCGGCCCTCGAGCACGCGGCCGTCCACCGGGATGCGCTCGCCGGGGCGGATCACCACGCGGTCGCCCGGGCGCAGCAGGCCGACCGGGACCTCCGTCTCCATGCCGGCGGCGTCGAGCCGGCGCGCGGTCTGCGGGCGCAGCGCGAGCAGCGCGCGGATCGCCGCCCCGGTCGCGCGCTTGGCGCGGGCCTCGAGGTGCTTGCCGAGCAGGACGAAGAAGATCACGACCGCGCTCGCCTCGAAGTAGAGGCCGTGATGCTGCGGACCGTGATGCGGCCCGCTGGTCAGCAGCAGCCAGGCCGAGAGCCCCCAGGCCGCGCTGGTGCCGATCGCGACCAGCAGGTCCATGTTGCCGGTGCCGGCGCGCAGCGCCGCCCAGCCGGCGCGGTAGAAGCGCGCGCCGAGCCAGAACTGCACCGGCGTGGCGAGCGCGAGCTGCCACCACGGCCCCGGCATCCAGTCGCGGCCAAGCAGCGTCCCGAGCATGCCGCCGAGGAAGGGCGCGGTGAGGAGCGCCGCGGCGAGGAGCTGCCGCTGTTCCCGCGCGAGCCGCGCCGCGCCCTCGGCCTCCGCCGCCGCGCCGCCGCCCTCGGTGCCGAGCACCTGGTAGCCGGCGCGTTCCACGGCGGCGACCAGCGACGCCTCCGGCGTGCCGGCGACGGCGCGCACCCGCGCCGTCTCGGCGGCGAGGTTGACGCGCGCCTCGATCACGCCCGGCACGCGGAGGAGCGCGCGCTCGACGCGCCCGGCGCAGCTCGCGCAGGTAATGCCGCCGAGGCGCAGGATGAAGACCGCCTCCGGCACCGTGTAGCCGGCCGCTCGCACCGCCTCCGCGAGCGCGGCGGCGGAGGCGGTGCCGACGACCTCGGCCCGTTCGGCGGCGAGGTTGACATGGGCCTCGGCCACGCCCGGCACGCGGAGGAGCGCCCGCTCGATGCGGCCGGCGCAGCTCGCGCAGGTCATGCCCGCGATGGGCAGGACCAGCCGCGATCCGGTCGGGGTCAGGGGGGCTTCGGGCATGCGGGGGCTCCTCTGCAGGCCCAGATGGGGGTTCCCACAATGGGAAGGTCAAGGCGGCGGCGGAGGGCGCCGCGCCGGGCAGGGGACCGCCGCGGCGCCGGCGCCGCCTTGATCGGGCGCAAGTCCCGCCGGCGGGCGGTCCGCGGACGGCTGCATTGACTTGGCGCAACGGCTGCCCGACATGCCGCGCGCCATGTCGCCTTCGCGCCGTTCGATGCCGCCGCTGCCCGCCCTCGTCGCGCCGCTGCTGGCCGGAGCGGCCCTGGTCGCCGCCGCGGTGCCGCCGTCGCCGGCCGGGGCGCAGCCGGCCGCCGCACCCCCACCCGGCCAGGGGGCGGGCCAGGCGCAGCGGGAGCCGTTCCGCATCGTCAACCGCACCGGGCAGGAGGTGACGGCGCTGCACGCCGTGCGCAGCGGCCGCGGCGAGTGGGGCCGCAACCTGCTGGAGCGGCCGCTCGCCCCGGACCGCGTCTTCCTGATCCGGCCGGGCGAGCGGGCCGGTTGCCGCTTCGACATCCGGCTGGTCCTGGCCGACGGGCGGGAGGCGCGCCTGATGGACCAGGACATCTGCGCCAATCGCACCCTGGTCGCGGAGCCGGCGCAGGTGATGGCGGCCGCGCCCCCGCCGCCGGCGCCGCCGCCCGGCGCTTCCGCCGCGCCCGCGCCCGGCCCGGTGCGGATCAATCCGAACGCGCGGGCCTCCTCCGGCACCGGCTTCGTGGTGGCGCGCGACCGGGTGCTGACCAACCAGCACGTGATCGCCGACTGCAACCGGGTGCTGGTGCGCACCGCCGACAACCGCCTGCTCGCCGCGGTGCCGCCGGCGCAGGTGGACCGCCAGCGCGACCTCGCGCTGCTTGCCGTGCCGGGCGATCCCGGCCCGCCGCTCGCCTTCCGCGCCGCGCCGCCGGTGCGCCGCGGCGAGGGCGTGGTGACCTACGGCTTTCCGCTCTCCGGCCTGCTGTCCTCGGGTCCGACCCTGACCACGGGGGAGGTCAGCGCGCTCGCCGGGCTGCGCGACAATCCGCAGCAGTTCCAGATCAGCGCCCCGGTGCAGCCGGGCAATTCCGGGGGGCCGCTGCTCGACCGCCTGGGGCACGTGGTCGGGGTGGTGGTGAGCAAGCTGAACGCCCAGCGGGTGGCGCAATTCACGGGCGACATCCCGCAGAACGTGAATTTCGCGGTGAAGGGAACGGAGGCGCTGGACTTCCTGCGCCGCGCCGGCGTGACGCCGCGGCTCGCCGAGAGCCGCGGGCCGGAGCGGAGCGCGGCCGAAGTCGGCGAGGCGGCGCATCCGAGCACCGTGTTCCTCCGCTGCGAGCGCTGAGCGGCCGGACCCTGCGCGGCGGCCGCCCCTGCCTTGCCTGCCGAGCGGTTTCCGCCCGGCCGGACGCGCGGCAACGGCGCGTTGCCGGTCGAGCGGACTTCGCGCTCCCGGCTGTTTCCGGCGCTCCGCGTTCCGCGCCAGAGCCGTTCCCCCGCGGCGGTGCGCGCGGCGACGGTTCCGGCGCGTGAACCCGTTCGGCCGCCGCCGCGCCGGCTGCTTCCAGTCGTCCGCGATCCGTTCTAGAGCCCGAGGCGCGCCGCCGCCAGCCGCAGGGTGGGCACCAGGTAGAAGAGCACCACCATCGCCCCGTTGAAGGCGAGGCGCATCGCGTAGCTGCGGTAGGCCTCCCGCAGCCCCAGGGCGTGGGACACCCCGGTGCCGAGGATGGCGGCGACGAGCCCCGGCGACACCATGCGCCGGACGGTGTCGGGATCGGCGAGCACGACCCTCAGGTACGCCGCCGCGGTGCGGGCGACGAGCTGCAGCAGCGTCGGGTCGCCGTCCATGCGCGCCTCGGCCTCCGCGGCGAGGCTGCGCGGGACGCGGTTAAGCCGCGGTGAAGCCGCGCCCGGCCAGGCCGCGGGCGGACGCCGGGACCGGCGGGCGGGCGCGCCGGCAACCGCCGGAAGAAGAACGGCGGCAACCGCCCGGAGAAGAACAGGACCGTTGTCAATCCTGCCTTTCGACAGGGGACGATTGCCGCCCCCCGGCCAAGGACTTCATTGACAGCCCCTCACGATTTCGCGATCATTTCGGGCGTCGCCGAATCGCCGCCGCGCTGATGGGGAACGAGGGCTGCCGGACCCGCGGCATGCGGGACGGCGTGCGCGCCTCCGCATCGCGCCCCGGGCGGCAACCTGGAGTTGATAATCGCGGGCAGACTGCTCCCGAGGTCCATCCCGATCGAGGCAGCGCCAGCCGTGCATGTTCTGCTCGACGTCTCCAGGCTGCTGAGCTGCGGCCAGCGGCAGGCCCCGTCCGGGATCGACCGGGTGGAGGCCGCCTATGCCCGCCACTGGCTCGCCGCTGCAGAGCCGGATCGGGTCGGCTTCGTCGGCCTCGGCGCCTGGGGCGACTTCGCCGCCGTCCCGCGCCGGACCGTGCAGGCCATGCTCGCGGCGCTGGAGGAGCTCTGGGCAGGCGCCGGCCCGCCCGCCGTCCTGGCGCGGGCGCAGCGGCGGGCGGCGCGGACCGGCGCGATGGCGCAGGCGGCGCTGCTCGCGGGGCTCGGCCGCGGCGCCCTGCGCCGCCTGGTGCGGTCGACGCCGCACCGGCCGTGCGTGCTGCTCTCCGTCTCCCATCGCGCGCTCGAACGGCAGGCGGCGATCGCCCGCCTGCGCCGGGCCGGCGTCGCCTTCGTGCCCCTGGTGCACGACCTGATCCCGGCGGCCTACCCCGAATACGGCCGGCCCGGGGAGGCCGAGCGGCACCTGCGGCGGCTGGCGACCGTCGGCGCGCTCGCCGACGGGGTGATCGTCAACTCCGCCGCCACCGAGGCGGCGCTGCGCCCGCACCTGATCCGCCGCGGCGGCCCGCCGCCGGTCGCCGTCGCCCCGCTCGGCCTCGGGCTCGCCCCGGCCCGCCCCGGGGCGAGCCTGCCGCCGCCCCCGCCGGAGGAGCGGCCCGGGCCGCCCTATTTCGTCACCCTCGGCACCATCGAGCCGCGCAAGAACCACCTGCTGCTGCTGCACCTCTGGCGCGACTTCGCCGCCCGGCTCGGGCCGGACGCGCCGCGCCTGCTGCTGATCGGCCGGCGCGGCTGGGAGAACGAGAACGTCCTCGACCTGCTCGACCGCTGCACCGCGCTGCGCGGCCTGGTGGAGGAGGTCGGGCCGGCCACGGACCACACCGTCCTGCGGCTGCTGCGCAGCGCCCGCGCCCTGCTGTTCCCGAGCTTCGCCGAGGGCTACGGCCTGCCGCTCGCGGAGGCGCTGGCGCTCGGCACGCCGGCCCTGGCCAGCGACATCCCGGCGCTGCGCGAAGTCGGCGGGACGGCGCCGGACTACCTCGATCCGCTGGACGGACCCGGCTGGGCAAGGGCGATCCTCGACTACGCCGATGCGCGATCCGCGGCGCGCGCCGCGCAGCTCGAGCGGCTGCGGCACTGGCGGCCGCCGCGCTGGGCGGATCATTTCGCGCGCGTAGAGGAACTGCTGGCGCGGATCGTGGCGTCGCGCGACGGCGCCCGCGCCGCTGGCTCGGCAGCGCGCGCCGATGCGATCGCCTGGGCGGGCGGCGGCCGCCTGCGCCCGGCAGCGTCAGCGGCGGCCACGGCCCCGGCGGTTGCCGCCGGCAACGCCGGTGTGCCATGACGAAAGCGTGAGATCCGCTTCCTCCCGCCGGGCGCGGTCGCCGCGCCGGCCGGGCCGCCCCCCTGCCCGCGGCGAGCCGGTCGGCGGCGCCACGCCGGAGGGCTCGGGCGCCGGGCCGCCCCCCTGCCCGCGGCGAGCCGCCCTCCTCCGCATGACCGTCCCGCGCCGCCTCCGCCGCGCCGCCGAGGCGATCGCCATCGTCGGCGCCGCCTGCCGCCTGCCCGGCGCGTCCGACCTCGACGCCTTCTGGCGCCTGCTCGCCGCGGGGCGGGACGCGGTCGGCACCGTGCCCCCCGGCCGCTTCGACCAGGCGCGCTTCTTCCACCCCCGCCGCGGCGAGCCGGGGCGGAGCTACACCTTCGCCGCCGGCGTGCTCGACCCGGTCGGCGGCGAGGACGCGGCCCGCATGTTCGACGCCGCCGCCTTCGGCCTCTCGCCCCGCGAGGCGCAGGAGATGGACCCGCAGCAGCGCCTCCTGCTCGAGGTCGCGGCCGAGGCGCTGGAGGACGCCGGCTGGCCGGCCGAGCGGGTCGCCGGGCAGCGGGTCGGCGTCTTCGTCGGCGGCTCCTCGACCGACTACGCCGAGCTGCGCCTCGCCGACCCGGCCGCGGCCGACCGCTACCAGATGACCGGCAACGCGCTGTCCATCCTCGCCAACCGGCTGAGCAACGCGTTCGACCTGCACGGCCCGGCGCAGACGGTGGACACCGCCTGCTCCTCCTCGCTGGTGGCGCTGCACCTCGCGGCGCGGGCGCTGCGCGACGATCCGCGCCTCGCCGCCGCCCTGGTCGGCGGCGTCAGCATGCTGCTCAGCCCCTACGGCTTCATCGGCTTCTCGATGGCCGGCATGCTCTCCCCCACCGGGCGCTGCCGCGCCTTCGACGCCCGGGCGGACGGCTACGTGCGGGCCGAGGGCGCCGGCGTGGTGGTGCTGAAGCGCCTGCGCGACGCGCTCGCCGACGGCGATGCGATCCGCGCCGTGTTGCTCGGCAGCGGGGTGAACGCGGCGGGGCGCACCGTCGGCCTGTCGCTGCCGAGCGGGGAGGCGCAGGCGGCGCTGCTCGCCGAGGTGCTGGCCGCGAGCGGCGTCGCGCCGGACCGCCTCGTCTATTTCGAGGCGCACGGCACCGGCACGCCGGCCGGCGACCCGGTCGAGGCCGGCGCCCTCGGCGCGGCGATCGGCCGGCACCGGCGCACGCCGCTGCCGATCGGCTCGGTCAAGACCAACATCGGCCACCTCGAGGCGGCCTCCGGCATGGCCGGGCTGCTCAAGGCGATGCTGGTGCTGGAGCACGGCGCGATCCCGCCCTCGCTGCATTGCGAGACGCCCAATCCGGCGATCGACTTCGCCGCGCTCGGCCTGCGCGTCGCCACCGCGGCGGAGCGGCTGCCGCGCCGTGCCGACGCGGTGGTGGGGGTGAACAGCTTCGGCTTCGGCGGCACCAACGCCACCGCCCTGCTCGGCCCGGCGCCGCGCCGCCGCCGCGCGGCGCGCGAGGCCGCCGCCGCGCCGGAGGCGCCGGAGCCGCCGCTGCTGCTCTCGGCCCGCTCCGCCGGGGCGCTGCGGGCGCTCGCCGAGCGCTGGGAAGCCGTGCTCGCCGGCGCCGACGCGGCGCGGGTCGCGGCGCTCAAGCGCGGCGCGGCGCGGCACCGCGGCCTGTTCGCCCACCGCCTCGCGCTGCGCGGCGGCGACGGGGCGGCGCTCGCCGCCGCCCTCGCCGCCTGGCGCCGGGAGGGGCGGGCGGGCGCCGGGGTCGCGCACGGGACGGCCGTGCGCGGCGCGGTCGCCTTCGTCTTCAGCGGCAACGGCGCGCAATGGGCCGGCATGGCGCGGGAGGCGCTGGCCGCCTCCGCCGCCTTCCGCGCCGGGGTGGCGGAGGCCGACGCCGCCCTCGCCCCGCGGCTCGGCGTCTCGCCGCTGGCGCTGCTCGAGGCGGGCGTGACGGCCGAGGCGCTCGCCGGCACCGACCTCGCCCAGCCGCTGCTGTTCGCCGTGCAGGTCGGCATCGTCGCGGCGCTGCGCGCGCACGGCATCGCGCCCGCGCTCGTGCTCGGCCATTCGGTGGGCGAGGTGGCGGCGGCGTGGTGCGCCGGCATCCTCGACCTTGCGGAGGCGGCGCGGCTGATCGTCGCCCGCTCGCGCCACCAGCACGCGACGCGCGGAGCGGGGCGGATGGCCGCGCTCGGCGGCGCCACGCCGGAGGCGGCGGCGCCGGTGCTGGCGGCGTGCGGCCCGGGCCTCGAGATCGCGGCGATCAACGGCCCGGCCGCGCTCACCCTCGCCGGGCCGGAGGCGGCGCTCGCGCGCCTCGGAGCCGAGGCGGAGCGGCGGCGCTGGAGCCTCGTCCCGCTCGAACTCGACTACGCCTTCCACTCGGCGGCGATGGAGCCGGTGCGGCCGGGGCTGCTCGCCGACCTCGCCGGGCTCGCGCCCCGCCCGGCGGCGATCCCCTTCGTCTCCACCGTCACCG
Organism: Caldovatus aquaticus; assembly: GCF_019458025.1. Lineage (GTDB taxonomy): Bacteria > Pseudomonadota > Alphaproteobacteria > Acetobacterales > Acetobacteraceae > Caldovatus > Caldovatus aquaticus. The sequence continues at coordinate 46,330 of NZ_JAHZUY010000022.1, forward strand.
GCGCGGCGCTCGCCGGCGAGGCGTGCGGCCCCGCCTACTGGTGGCGCAACCTGCGCGAGCCGGTGCGCTTCCTCGACGCCGCGCGCGCCGCCGCCGGCGCCGGCGCGCGCCTGTTCCTCGAGATCGGCCCCAACCCGGTGCTGCAGGGCTATCTGCGCGAATCGCTGCGCGACGCCGCCGGGGAGTGCGCGGTGCTCGCCACCCTCTCGCGCCGCGACCCGCCCGGCGCCGATCCCTTCCCCGCCATCGCCGACCGCGCCTTCGCGCGCGGCGCCGACCCGCGCAGCGGCCCGGGCTTCGCCGGCCCGGCCGAGCGGCGCGCCCTGCCGAAGACGCCGTTCGAGCGCACGTCCGTCTGGTTCCCCGCCACGGTGGAGTCGCGCCGCCTCACCGAGGCGACGCGCGAGCACCCGCTGCTCGGCTGGCGCGAGGCGGGCGCCGAGCCGGCGCTCGTCTGGACCCGCACTCTCGACACCGAGGCCGAGCCCTGGCTCGCCGATCACCGCCTGCGCGGCGAGCCGGTGCTGCCGGCGGCGGCGATGGTGGAGATGGCGCTCGCCGCGATCGCGGCGCGGGCGCCGGAGGCGGCGGCGCTCGAGGTGGCGGAGTTCCGCATCCTGCGGGCCCTGCCGCTGGAGGCGGCGCGGGCGCGCGAGCTGCGCTGCACCCTCGACGGCGAAGGCGGCTTCGCGCTGGCGAGCCGTCGGCGGCTGTCGGAGGAGGGCTGGACGCTGCACGCCTGCGGCCGCCTCGCCGCCCTGCCCCGCCTGCCGGCGGCGGCCGCGACCGCCGACCGCTTCGCCCCGGCGCGGGTGGTCGCGGGGGCCGAGGTGGTGCGGCTCGCCGCGCGCTGCGGCCTGGAGTACGGCCCCGCCTTCCAGGCGGTCGAGCGGGTCGAGGTGGACGCCGCGGGCGAGCGCGCCCGTGCCGTGCTGCGCCGGCCGGAGGCGGCGCCCGCCGATGCCGGCTGGACGCTGCATCCGGTGCGCCTCGACGGCGCCCTGCAGGGGCTGGTCGGACTGCTCGCCGGGCACGCCGCGACGGAAGGGGAGGCGCTGGTGCCGGTGCGCTTCGGCCGCGTGGCGGCGACGCGCGGCGCCGCCCCCATCGCCAGCGCCGGGATCGCGCTCGGCCGGCGCGGCACCCGCTTCCTCGCCGCCGATCTGGTGCTGCGCGACGCCGCGGGCGAGGCCATCGCCTGCATCGAGGGGCTGTGGCTGCAGCGCCTGCCGCTCGGCCCGCGCGCCGCCGCGGCGGAGGGGCTGTTCCGCGTCGCGCTGCTGCCCGCGGCGGCGGAGACGCCGCAGGGACCGGACCTCGCCGCCGCGCTCGCCGCCGCACGCGCCGCGGACGCCGCGCGCGACCTCGGCGAGACGGCGCTGCTGCTCGAAGGCTTCGCCGCCTCGGCGGCACACGCGGCCTTCGCCGCCCTGCCGCCCGGCGCGCCGCTCGGCGTCACGCCCTACCAGCGCGCGCTGCTGCGCCTGCTCGCCGCCCAGGGGCTGGCCGCGAAGGCGGAGGGAAGCGCGGCGGGATGGCGCTTCGACCTCGGCCCGCCGCTGCCGCCGGCGGTCGAGATCTGGCGCTCGGTGCTGGCCGAGCAGCCGGAGCTCGCGCACGAGCTGGCCTGGCTCGCGCGCGCGGCGGAGCGCCTGCCGGCGGCGCTGCGGCCCGGCGCGGCCGCGGCGGAGGCGGCCGGGATGCCGCCGCCCGACGGCGGCGGCTTCGCGCGGCTGGCGGCGGTGCTCGCCGCCGCGGTCGCGGCGCACGCCGCGGCCTGGCCGGAGCAGCGGCCGCTGCGGGTGCTCGAGCTCGGCGCCGGCGGGGCGGGCGTGCTGACGCGCCAGGCGCTCGCGGCGCTGCGGCGCAGCGGGCGGCGGGTGCTCTACACCGCGACCGGCGGGGCGGCGGCGGGCGCGCGCGCCACCGCCCCGCTGTCCGGCCCCGCCGGAGGGGTCGAATTCGCCCGGGAGACCTGGGACCCGCTGCGCGCCGACGGCGCCCCGGCCTGCGGGCCGGCCGACCTGATCCTCGGCCTCGGCGCGGCGCTCGCGGCCGGCGGCGGAGGGAACGCGACGGCGCTGCTGGAGGCCGTGCGGCGCCACGCCGCCGCGCCCGGCGCGGCGCTGCTGCTCGCCGAGCCGCTGGCCGGGCGGGTGTGGGACTTCGCCTGCGGCCAGGACCCCGCCTGGTGGGAGGGCGACGGCCCGGGCGGCGCCCTGCTGCGCGACGCCGGGGG
>NZ_JAHZUY010000023.1 GCF_019458025.1 Caldovatus aquaticus
GCAGGGCGGGGTGCCCGCTGCCCGGCCGGGCGGGCCCGCACCGCCCTCCCGGCCGGCGGCGGTAGCCCGCCCGGCGCCGGCCGCGCTGGTGCAGGCGGCTGCGGCGCAGCCGGCCGCGGGCGCGCCGGCCGTCGCCCCTGCGGCCGCGGCGCCGGCGGCGGAGACGCAGGCCGCCGCCGCGGAGCGCGCGCTGCTCGGGCAGTTGCGGGAACGGCGTGCCGCGCTCGAGGCGCGGGAGCAGGCGCTCGCGACGCGGGAGATCGTGCTCGCCGCGGCGGAGCGCCGGCTCGCCGCGCGGATCGAGGAGCTCGCGCGCCTGCAGCAGCGGCTCGAGGCGCTCGAGCAGGCGCGCGCCGAGCGCGAGGAGAGCGGCTGGCGCGGGCTGGTGCGGGTCTACGAGAGCATGCGCCCGCGCGAGGCGGCGGCGATCTTCGACGAGCTCGAGATGCCGGTGCTGGTGCAGATCCTGGATCGCATGCGCGAGGCGAAGGCGGCGCCGGTGATCGGCGCCATGCGGCCGGAGCGGGCGCGGGAGGCGACCGCGGAGCTCGCGCGCCTGCGCGGCGAACGCGCCCGCCCGCCGGTCCGCGAGCCGGACGGGGGCTGAGGCGATGCGTCTGGCTGCGCAGGAGGCGGGGCGCGGCGCGGCGGGGCCGGGGTGCCCGGCCGACGGCGGCGCCCGCGACGGACGGGGCGCCGCCCGGCGCCGGCGGGGACGCGGCGGTGCGCCGCGAGCATGGAAGGGGACGCGGCAGGGATCATGGACAAGTCCATCAACGTGCTGATCGTGGACGACTACCGCACGATGCTGCGGATCATCCGCAACCTCCTCAAGCAGCTCGAATTCGAGAACGTCGAGGAGGCGACCGACGGGCGGGAGGCGCTGGCCAAGCTGCGCGCCGGCAATTTCGGGCTGGTGATCAGCGACTGGAACATGCAGCCGATGACCGGCCTCGACCTGCTGAAGGAGGTGCGGGCGGACCCGAGGCTGAAGGCCACGCCCTTCATCATGGTCACCGCCGAGAGCAAGACGGAGAACGTGATCGCGGCGAAGCAGGCGGGCGTCTCCAACTACATCGTCAAGCCGTTCAACGCCGAGACGCTGCGCGAGAAGATCGAGAAGGTGCTGGCCCATGCCTGACGGCCTCCGCGGCCGCGGCGCGTCCGCGGCCGCCGCGCCGCCCCCGCCGCCCTCCGCCGAGGCGATCGAGGCGGCGGTGCGCGCCGTGCTCGGAAGCCTCGAGGGCGACCTGACGGCGAAGGAGGCCGCGCTGCTGGCGGAGCTCGAGGCGCTCGGCCGCACCGTCCGGCGCGTCAAGGCGGAGATCGCCGCGCTCGGCGTCGAGGACATCACCGCGAGCCACATCCCGAGCGCGACGGACGAGCTCGACGCCGTGGTCGAGCACACCGCGGCCGCGACCAACGAGATCCTCGACTGCTGCGAGACGCTGGAGCGGCTGGAGCCGCAGCTCGGCGGCGAGGGCCAGGCGGCGCTGCGCGGCGCGATCACCCGCATCTACGAGGCGTGCAGCTTCCAGGACATCACCGGCCAGCGCATCGCCAAGGTGGTCGCGGCGCTGAAGGCGATCGAGGCGCGCGTCGCCGCCGTGGTCGGCACCGTCGCGCGCGTGGCTCCGGCGGCGGACGCGGGCGGCGCCGCGGCATCGCCGGCGGAGGCGGCGGCAGGCGCGCGGCCGCCGCCGACCGAGGGCCAGGCGCTGGCGCAGGGGCCGCAACTGCCCGGCGCGGGCGTCAGCCAGGACGAGATCGACCGCCTGCTGGCGAGTTTCGACTGATGCGCGGCGCCCTTCCGCGCCCTGGCCCCCTCGGGGCCGGGCGGGCCGCCCGCATCGTCCTGGTCCTGGCCCTGGCGGCGGCGCCGGCGCAGGCGCTCGAGGCCGTGCCGGCGGCGGGGCCGGACCGGGCCGCGCCGCTGCGGATCGGCGTGCGCGTGGGGAACCACCCGGGCTTCGGGCGGATCGTCTTCGACAGCCCCTCCGCCCTGGCGTACCGCGTCGAGCGCCTGGACGAGCAGCGGATCGCGCTGCGCTTCCACGCGCCAGGGGGGCTGGTGCTCGACCTTCCGGCGGCGTCGCGGCTGCCGCGCCATGTCGCGGGCCTCGCCGCGACCGGGGACGGCGCGGACATCCTCCTGCGCCCCGGCGTGCAGCCGCGGCACTTCCGCCTCGCCGACGGCCGGGTGGTGCTGGACCTGGCCGATGCGCCCCCGGCGCCGGGGCAGCGGCCGCAGGCGGCGGAAGGCGCGTCGCGGGACGGGGGGGCGGGAGAGGGCCCGAGGGCGTCGCCGGCGCGTGCGGCGCAGCGGGCGCGGTCGCCGGAGCGGGGGCGCGAACCCCCGGGCCCGGCGCCGACACGCGGGGCGGCGGATCGGCCGCGGCACGAGGGGGCGGCGGGCGCCATCAGCGGGGACGCGACGCGGCCGGCCGCCCGGGCCGGGGGTGCGGCCCCCGCTGCGTCCTCCGTCCGCGGCGCGTCCGCTCCCGCGGCGGCCGCGCCGGACGGGCGCCCGGGGCCGCATGGGGCCGAGCCTCTTCCTGCCCCCTCGGCGGGCAAGGCGGTGGACGGGGCGGCGGCGCCGGCGGGCGATCCGGTCGAGGCGCCGCCGCCGCGGGGGCCGCTCGCGTCCGTCGCGGCGCCGTCCGCGCCGTCTCCGTCCGGAGCGGCCGACGCCCCGGCGGGACCGGGCGGCGGCGTCGCGTCCGCGGAAGCCGGCGGCCCCGCCGCGCCGGCGGCCGCGCGCGCGCCGGACGCCGCGCCGCCGGCCGCGGCCACCCCTGTCCCGGGTTCCGCTCGGGCGCCTTCCGCACCCCCTCCGCGCCCGGTGCGTCTCGTCCCCGCGCCGGAGGCCCCGGGACGCGCGCTCCTGCTGCCCTTTGGCCCCGAGGTCGGCGCCGCCGCCTTCCGCCGCGGCGATGCCGCCATCGTGGTCTTCGATGCCGCCGCGCCGCTCGATCTGGGCGCGCTCGCCGGCGATCCGCTGTTCGGCGCCGCCGAGGCCTGGACCAGCGGCGACGCCACCGTGCTGCGCCTGCGGCTCGCGGCCCCTGCCCGGCTGGTGCCGCGCCCCGCGCCGGACCGCGGCGGCTGGCTGGTCGAGGCACGGCCGGAGGGGCTCCCGGGCCTGCGCGTCCTCGTGCCGGAGGCGGAGCCCGAGCCGCCGCGCCTCGTCATCCGCGCCGCCCGGCCGGGCCGGGCCGTCGTCCTGGCCGATCCCGCAACCGGCGCGCCCCTGCTGGTCGGCACGGTGCGGGAAGGGGGACAGGCCCTGCTGCTTGCCCGGCGCGGCGCCCAGTTCGACCTGCTGCCGAGCGCGCTCGGCGCGGTGGTGCTGGCGCGTTCGGACGCGCTGGTGCTGCGCGCCGGCCCGGACCGCTTCACGCTCTCGGCGGCGGGCGGCGCGGCGCTGATCCTCGGCGAGGCCTGGCGCACCCCGCCGCTGGCGGCCGAGGCGGCGGCCATGAGCCGCGTGCTCGACCTGCGCCCGGCCGGCGGGCCGACGCTGGCGGCGCGCCTGCGCGACCTGCGGGGGGCGATCGCGGCGGCCCCGCCGCTCGCCCGCGCGCCGCTGCGGCGCGAGGCGACCGAGACGCTGCTCGCCCTCGGCTTGGCGCCGGAAGCGCAGGCGATGGCGTCCCTCGCCTTCCAGGAGGCGCCACAGGCCAGGGACGATCCCCGGCTGCTGCTGGCGCATGGCGCGGCGGCCCTGCTCGCCGGCCGGATCGCCGAGGCGGCGCCGGCCCTCGAGGACCATCGCCTGCCGGAAACCGACGAGACGCTGCTCTGGCGCGGCCTCCTCGCCGCCGCCCGGGACGGCGCGGCCGAGGCGGCGCCGGCGCTCGCCGCCACGGCGCCGCTGCTCCTGACCTATCCGGAGGCGCTGCGCGCCAGGCTGCTGGCGCCGGCCGCCGAGGCCCTGATCGAGGCGGGCGGCGCGCCGGCGCTCGCCCTGGCGCGGCGCCTGCTGGAAGGGGACGAGGCGGCGCCCGGCCTCGCCCTGGCGCGGGCCCGGCTCGCCGAGGCGGAGGGACGGGTGGAGGAGGCGCTCGCCGGCTACGACGCGGTCGCCCGCGGGCGCGATCGCCTGGCCCGGGCGCGCGCGATCCGGCGTGCGGTGGAGCTCCGCCTTGCCACCGGCGCGCTCGACGCCGCCGGCGCGGCGGCGGCGCTGGAGGCCGCGCTCTACGCCTGGCGCGGCGACGCGCTGGAGCGCGAGGCGCGGATGCGCCTCGCCGCCCTCAAGCGCCAGGCCGGGGACGCCGAGGGCGCCTTCGTCCTGCTGCAGGAGGTCGAGGCGCAGAGCCCCGCCGACGCCGCCGCGTTGCGGCCGCTGCTGCGGGAGGCGCTGCTGGAGGCGATGGCCAAGGTGCCGCCCCTCGCCGCGGTGGCGCTGGCGGATGCGCGGCGCGACCTGCTGCCGGAGGCGGGCGAGGAGGGCGTGGCGGCGGTGACGCTGCTGGCCGACCGGCTGGTGGCGCTCGATCTGACCGAGCGGGCCGCCGGCCTGCTGCATGAGGCGGCGGCAGGGAGCGCGACGCCGGCGGCGCGGGCGGCGCTCGGGACGCGGCTGGCGGCGCTGCGCCTGCGGGAGGGCGATGCCGCCGGCGCGCTGGCGGCGCTCGAGGAGACGGCGGCGGAACCGCTGCCCGCGCCGCTGGCGACCGAGCGGGAGGTGCTGCGCGCCCGCGCCCTGGCCCGCCGCGGCGACCGCGACGCCGCGGCCGCCCTGCTGCGGGGCCTCGGCGCGGCGGGGGCGGCGCCGCTCGCCGAGCTGCTGGCCGAGGCCGAGGACTGGCCGGGGGCGGCCGCGGCCCTGGCGGCCCATCTCGCGGCCACGCTGCCGGCATCGCCCGCCCCGCTCGCGCCGGAGCACCGGCGCGCCCTGGCGCGGCTGGCGGCGTTCGCGGCGCTGGCCGGCGACGAGGCGCGGCTGGCCGCCCTGCGGGCCGACTACGGCGCGCGCATGCGCGACGGCCCGCTGGCCGAGACCTTCGCCATGCTCACGGCCGATCCGCCGCGCGGCCTCGCCGACCTGCCGCGCCTGCAACGGGAGCTGGAGCTGATCCGCGCGCTGCCGTCACGGCTGGAGGCATTGCGGACAGGCGCGCCCGTCACGCGATGAGTCCCGCGTCCGACGCGGGGCGGCCCGGCGGAAATTCCGGCCGAGGGGGGAAATTTTCCCTTGCGATGGGGGGCCGCTTGCCCCATATGCGCGCGCCGTTGACCTGATCGAATCCCCGATCGCCCTGGTCATCTGCTGGCTGGAAGGAGCCCGACGATGGAAGCTCTCGTCCAACCGGGGATGGTCTCGGAGCTCCCGAGCGAAGCCCGGACTTGCGAGACTGAGACGCGCTCGGAGAGCGTGACCGGGAAGGCGAAGGACTACTTCGTTTTCCGCAACGGCGTGCGCTACGCCGGGACGCACCTGATCGTGGATCTCTGGGGCGCGACCAACCTGGCCGACCCGGACCACATCGACCGCGTGCTGCGCGAGGCGGCGGAGGTGAGCGGCGCCACCATCCTGCACGGGCACTTCCACCACTTCTCGCCCAACGGCGGGGTGAGCGGGGTGCTGGTGCTGGCGGAGAGCCACATCTCCATCCACACCTGGCCCGAGCGGGACTACGCCGCGCTCGACCTCTTCATGTGCGGCGAGTGCGACCCCTATCGGGCGATCCCCGTGCTGAAGCGGGGCTTCGCGCCGGAGCGCGTGCAGCTCGCCGAGCACAAGCGCGGCCTGGTCGGCTGAACCCCGGCCCGCCGCGGCGATCACGGGGCCGGGCCGGTCGGTCCGGCCCTTTTCCTGTCCGTCCTCGGAGGAGGGTCCGATGGCGACCGACGCATGGGTGAACGAGACGCTCTACCCCGGCTGGGGCCAGCGCTTCCGGATCAGGCGCGAGCTTGCCCGGGTGCGCTCGCCCTTCCAGGACATCATGGTGTTCGAGAGCGAGAGCCACGGCCGCGTCATGCTGCTCGACGGCGTGGTGCAGATCACCGAGGCGGACGAGTTCATCTACCAGGAGATGCTGACCCATGTGCCGCTGCTCGCGCATGGCGAGGCGAAGCGGGTGCTGATCATCGGCGCCGGCGACGGCGGCGTGCTGCGCCGGGTGCTGCAGCACCGGGGCGTCGAGCGCGCGGTGATGGTCGAGATCGACAGCGAGGTGATCCGCCTTGCCAGGGAGCACATGCCGGGAATCGCCGGCGACGCCTGGAACGATCCGCGGGCCGAGGTGATCATCGGCGACGGGATCGACTACGTCCGCCAGGCCCCGGCGGCGAGCTTCGACGCGGTGATCGTGGACAGCACCGACCCGATCGGCGTGGGCGAGGTGCTGTTCACCGAGGAGTTCTACGCCAACAGCGCCCGCCTGCTGAGCGCGCGCGGGCTGATCGTGAACCAGTGCGGCGTGCCTTTCATGCAGGCGCAGGAGCTGCACGACAGCTCGGCGCGGCGGGCGAAGGCCTTCCCCGACGTCTGGGCCTATGTGGCGGCGGTCCCGACCTATGTCGGCGGGTTCATGACCCTGGGCTGGGCGGCCAAGGACCCGGCGATGCGCCGGCTCGGGGCGGAAGAGATCCGGCGGCGGGCGGCGACGGCCGGAATTCTCGGCACCACGCGCTACTGGACGCCGGAAGTGCACGTCGCCGCCTTCCATCTGCCGCCCTACATCGCCGAACACCTGCCGCGGCGCTGAGCCGGCGGCGGGCGGTTCAGGCGGGGTCCGGGAAGGGCCAGGCGGGGCTCTGCCGCGCCTCCGTCAGCACGCGGGCCAGGTTCCTGCCGACCCGGGCGAGCGCCTCCTCCCACGGCACGACGGCGAAGGCGGCGATCTCCGGGATGCGCCTGCCGCCGGGCAGGCGGACCGTGGAGCGGCAGCGCAGCGTCGCCGGATCGGGCATCGCCGGCGGCCGCCAGAGGAACAGGGCGAGGTCCTTGCCCGGCCGGTAGGCGTGGACGCCGAGGGGTGCCAGCGCCTCCGGCGGCACCCGCAGGCCGGTCTCCTCCTCGAGCTCGCGCGCGGCGGCCTGGGCGAGGGTCTCGCCCGGGGCCGCGAGGCCCTTCGGGATGTCCCAGAGCCGCGACTGCGGCGGACGGCCGAGCAGGACCCGCGCGCCGTCGGTCACCACCACCCCGCAGCTCGTTCTCCGCCCGGCCTGCCGGCCCATGCGCGCAGGATGGGGCGCGGGCGCGGCGGGAGTCCAGGATGGCGCGCTCAGCTCGCGGCGAAGCCCTGCACCAGGCTTCCGGCCACCAGCCGCCAGCCGTCCACGAGGACGAAGAAGATCAGCTTGAACGGCAGCGACACGACCGAGGGCGGCAGCATCATCATGCCGAGCGACATCAGGACGCTCGCCACCACCATGTCGATGACGAGGAACGGCAGGAACAGCAGGAAGCCGATCTCGAAGGCGCGCCGCAGCTCGCCGACGAGGAAGGCCGGCACCAGGGCGCGCCAGGGGGTCTGGTCGGCGGCGGCCGGCGCGGGCAGGCCGGCGAGGTCGAGGAACAGCGCCAGGTCCTGCTCGCGCGCCTGGGCCGCCATGAAGCGGCGGAACGGCTCGGCTGCGGCCTCGAGGCCGGCGATCTCGCCGATCCGGCCCTCGGCGAGCGGGGCGAGGCCCTGGGTCCAGCTCGCCTCGAGCACGGGCTGCATGACGAACAGCGTCAGGAACAGCGCGAGGCCGATCAGCACCGGGTTGGGCGGGATGCCCTGCGCGCCGATGGCGCTGCGCAGCAGCGACAGCACGATGACGATGCGCGCGAAGGCGGTCGCCATCACCAGCAGCGAGGGCGCGAGGGAGAGCATCCCGATCAGCGCGACGAGCTGCACCAGGCGCGCCGTCGCCCCCGGCTCGCCGGCGGCGCCGAGGTCGATGCTGACGCTCTGCGCGAGCGCGCCGGCGCGCGGCGCGAGCAGAAGGAGCGCGGCGGCCAGGAGGCCGGCCGCCGCGTGCGGCGCGGCGCGGCGCCTCATGGCCGCGGCGCCTCCTCGCGCGCGGGAAGCCAGCCGAGCAGCGCGTCCTGGCCGCCGCCGGTGAGGAGCAGCGCCTCCCGCCCGTCGCAGCGCACGAGGAGCAGGCGGCGGCGCGGATCGAGCGCCAGCACCTCGACCAGGACGAGGCGGCGCCCCGCGCGCGCCCCGGCGCCGAGGCCGGAGCGCCGCGCCGCCCAGGCGAGCAGCGCGATGAGCGCGAGCACGGCGGCGAGGGCGGCGAGCGCGCCCGCCAGGCTGGCCGGATCGGCGGCGAATCCCGTCGGCATGCGGCGGCGGCCGGACCGGGATCAGGGCGCGGCGTGCGCCGCGGCGGCCGGCGCGGCGAGTCCCGCGCGCAACCGGTCCACCTGGCGGGCGAGCCGCTCGAGCGCGGGGCGCAGCCCGCGCGCGACGTGCCGGTCGAGGCCGAGCACCGCCGCGCAGAGCGCCTCGGCCTCGGCGTCGAGGCCCGCGAGATCCACGGCACGGCCCGCTGCGACCAGCGCATCCGCCACCGCAAGGGTGGCGGCCAGGGACTCGATCGCGGCATTCGCGGCGGCGGCGTTCGGGGCGGCGTTCGGGGCGGATGGCGGCGGATGCATGGCCGAAGGGATGCACGGCTGCGGTTACTGAAGTCCTGCGCCCGCCCCGCGTCGCCGTTTAACCCATTCTTCGCCGTGCGGTGGCAGGCTCGGCGCATGGACCCGACACGCAGCGGCCCGATCGCGCTGGCGGAATACCGCCTGCGGTGGCTCGACCGGCGCCAGGAAGTGCTGGCGCAGAACATCGCGAACGCCGACACGCCCGGCTACCGGCCGCGCGACCTGCGGCCCTTCGCGGAGATCCTGGCGCGGAGCGGCGCCGCGCCGGCGGCGTTCGCCGTGACGCAGCCGGGGCATCTGCGGCCGGCGCGGGAGGGCGCCGGCGCCTGGCGCGCGGTCGAGGACCGGAACGCGGCGGAGCGCGCGCCGAACGGCAACGCCGTGGCGCTCGACGAGCAGGCGCTGCGGGTCGCGGACACGGACGCGGCGCATGCGCTCGCGATGGGGCTGCACCGCCGCTACCTGGCGATGTTCCGCGCCGCGCTCGGGCGTCCGGGCTAGGCGCGGGCGGGCGAGAGGGGAGGGAGGCTCGGATGGACCTCGAGCGGGCGCTGCGGATCTCGGCGGCGGGCATGCAGGCGCAGTCGGTGCGGCTGCGGGTGGTGGCGGAGAACCTCGCCAACCGCGAGAGCACCGGGCAGACGCCGGGGGCGGACCCCTACCGGCGCAAGACGGTGGTCTTCGCCAACCGGCTCGATCGCGCGCTCGGGGCGGCGACGGTGCGGGTGGCGCGCATCGGCGCCCAGCCCGGGGCGTTCCCCGAACGCTACGATCCCGGGCACCCGGCCGCCGACGCGCGCGGATACGTCAAGGAGCCCAACGTGGACAGCCTGGTGGAGATGATGGACATGCGCGAGGCGCAGCGCAGCTACATGGCGAACCTCGCCGTGCTCGAGACGACGCGCGGCATGCTCGCGCGCGCGATCGAGGCGCTGCGCTGATGGCGGCGCCGCTGCTCGCCGCCGCTCCGCTGCTGGCCGGCGCGGCCGGTGCCGTCGCCGCGGCGGCCTATCGTGCCGCCGGGGGCGCCGCCGCGGCGGCGCCGGGCGGGGCCGGCACGGCGACCGCCGCCGGCCAGGCGGAGGGAGGTTTCGGCGCGGCGCTGCGCCGCGCCGTGGAGGGCGCGGTGGAGCTCGGCCGGTCGGCGGATGTCGCCGCCACGCGGGCGCTGCTCGGGCAGGGCAGCGTCACCGACGTGGTGCTGGCGGTCTCCAGCGCGGAACTCGCGCTCCAGACCGCCGTCGCGGTGCGCGACCGCGTGGTTGCCGCCTACCAGGACGTGATGCGCATGCCGATCTGACGGCACCGGCATGGCCCGCAGGATGCGGCCCGGCGATGCGGTTGCGGGGCGCGGGTGGCGGCGCGGGCGCGGCGCCTGCATGACGGCGCCTCTCCGCCGATGAACGACCCGGTCGTGCTCGCGGCGCGCGATGCGCTGTGGTTGACCGTCCAGCTCGGCGGTCCCCTGCTGCTCGCGATGCTGGCCATCGGGCTCGGCGTGGCGCTGCTGCAGGCGCTCACGCAGATCAACGAGGCGACGCTGGCCTTCCTGCCGAAGCTCGCCGCGCTGGGCGCGGCGCTGCTGCTGCTCGGACCGCCGATGGCGGAGGCGCTGCGAAGCTACGCCGAGCGGCTGTTCGAGGCGGCGGTCGCGACGGGGTTGCGCTGATGCCGCCCGGGGCGGAGACGGCGATGGCGGGCCTGTCCGGCGGCGCGCCGCTGGCGACGCTCGCCTTCCAGGCCGTGCTGGTCTTCGCCCGCATCGGGGCGGCAGCGATGCTGCTGCCCGGGCTCGGCGAGCAGGAGGTCCCCGCGATGCCGCGCCTCGCGCTCGGCCTGGCGCTGGTGCCGCTGCTGCTGCCGGGACTCGCGCCCGCGCTGCCGCCGGCGCCCGAGGCCCCGGCGGAGACGCTGCGGCTGCTGGCGCTCGAGGCCCTGGCCGGGCTGTTCCTCGGCGGGCTGGCGCGGCTGGTGGCGCTCGCGCTCGGCATGGCCGGGCAGGCGGTGGCGCTGCTCCTGGGGCTGGCGACGGTGCTGGCGCCCGATCCCCAGTTCGGGGCGCAGGGCACGGCGCCGGCGCGGCTGCTCCTGCTGGCGGGGGCGGTGCTGGTGCTCGGCTCGGGGCTCTACGCGCTGCCGCTGCGCGCGCTTGCCGAGAGCTACGCGGTGCTGCCGCCCGGCGCCCCCTGGCCGGCCGGCGAGGCGGCGGAGCTCGCCGCGCAGGCGGCGAGCGACAGCCTGGCGCTGGCGCTGCGTCTCGCCGCTCCCTTCGTGCTGGCCGCCGTGCTGTTCCACCTGGCGCTCGCGCTGCTCGCACGGCTTGCGCCGCAGGTGCAGATCTTCTTCGTCGCCACGCCGGGGCAGCTTCTGCTCGGCCTCGCGCTGTTCGCGCTGCTCTTCCCGGCGATGATGGACGCCTTCGCCGAGGCGGCGGCCGCGGCCTTCGCGGCGCTCGCCGGGCGCGGCTGAGGACGGGCGCCGGCCATGGCCGGGGACGACGCGCGGGAACAGGGCGCCGAGGACCGGACCGAACCGGCGACGCCGCGCCGCATCGAGCGGGCGCGCGAGGAGGGCCAGGTCGCGCTGTCGCGCGAGGCCGTGGCGCTCGGCACGCTGGCGGGCGGGCTGGTCGTCGCGGCCGTGGCGCTGCCGCCGCTCGGCGCCGAGGCACTCCGCGCGATGCGCGGCGTGTTCGCGAAAGCCGGGCACGCGCTGGCCTGGCAGGAAGCGGCGGCGGAGATCGCGCGGACCGGCGCGCTGGCGATCGCGGCGGGGGCGGGCGGGGCCGCGCTCGGCGCGGCGGTGGCAACGCTGCTGCAGACGCGCGGGCTGGTCGCGCCGCGCCTGCTGCGGCCGCAGCTCGCGCGGATCAGCCCGCGCGCCGGGCTGCGGCGCCTGGTCGGGGCGGAGGCGGCGACCGAATGGGTGCGCACCGCGCTGAAGCTCGGCGCCGTGGGGGCGGCGCTGTGGTCGGCGGCGCCGCATGACCTCGCGCAAGTCGCTGCGGCGCTGCACCTGTCGCCGGCCGGCCTGGCCGGCGCCATGGCCGCGGCCGGAGCGCGCCTGGTCGCCGCCGGGCTTGCCGCCTTCGCGCTGATCGCCGCGCTCGACCTGCTGCTCGCGCGCTGGCGCCACCTGCGGCACCTGCGCATGAGCCGCCAGGAGCTGCGCGAGGAGCTGCGCGAGAGCGAAGGCGACCCGCAGGTGAAGGCGAAGCTGCGCCAGATCCGCCAGGCGCGGTCGCGGCGGCGCATGCTGGCGGCGGTCCGCACCGCGGCGGTGGTGGTGACCAACCCGACGCACTACGCGGTCGCGCTCGCCTACGAGCGCGGCTCGAGCGCGGCGCCGCGCGTGGTGGCGAAGGGCGTGGACACGCTGGCCGCGCGCATCCGCGCCGAGGCGGAGCGCCACGGCGTGCCGGTGGTGTCCAACCCGCCGCTCGCGCGCGCGCTCTACGGGCTGGAACTGGAGGCCGAGATCCCCGTCGCATACTACCAGGCGGTGGCGGAGATCATCGCCTTCGTCTGGCGTCGGAGTGCGCGGACCGCACCGCGCCCGGCGGGAGAGGCGGAGACAGAGAGAGCGCACGGCGGCACGCGTTGAGGACGGGCCCGGCCCAGCGCGCCGCGGCGGAGACAAGGCGCGATGCCCGGGCGGCGCGGGGGGCCGCGGCGCGGCGGCGGGCCGGCGGCGCAGCCGCCGGTGCCCGCGCCCGGCGGCCCCGGCGCGCTGCTCTCGCTCCCGCCGCCCGTGCGCGATGCCCCTGGCTTTCGGCGCAGTTTCGGACGCCTTTCGGGACTTTCCCCCCGAGCCGGGCGCATCGTCCCAAGCACCGCACGCCGAGCGGCATCGAGGCGATCTGCTCCGGCCGCGGCCCGTCCGATCGGTGCGATCCCCTCGCACGGCACGACGTGCCGTCCGCTCCGCGGTGTGCGGCCTCATCCCGGGGGATCGCGGCCAGGGAGCAGCGGCGATCGCGCCTGGGGGGAAACAGGGCGCCGGCGCGGCAGGCGCAGGCGCACCGAAGGACGGAAGGAGAGCCCCATGTTCGGACAGGCGCAGACGATCCGTATCTCCGGCATCGCCGCACTCGCCTTCGGCATCGCGGCGGCGACGCTCGCCACGGCGCGGGCGCAGGCCCCCGAGGCCGGCTTCCGCGGCCCGGAGCGCGGCGCCGCCGGGAATATCGTCGGCGGCGGCGTGGCGACGATCCACGGCGGCGGCGACGAGATGGTGATCCTGTACAGCGCCACCGGCGCCGGCGCCGGTGCCGAGCTGGCGCAGCCGGGGCGCGTCGCGCACCTGACCGGCGGCGCCGGGGACGGCCCGGAGGTCGTCTACCTCCGGCCGGAGACGGTGCGCCTTGGCCGTGAGGCCTGGGTGACCGGCGGCGGCGACGAGATGCAGGTCGTCTACACCTCGCCCTACGCCACGCCGGCGCGCTGACGCGCCGCCCGCCGCGACCGCGACGCGGCCCAGGGCCGGCCCTGCCCCGGCAGGCGCCGGCCCTCTCGCGTCAGGGCCGGGGCGCGGTGTCGGCGGCGGGCCGCGGTCCGGCGACCGCAAGGTAGGTCGCGGCGAGCCGCGGCGGATCGCCGGCCACGACGTGCAGGAGCGCCCCGTCCGCGCGCACCTCCCCGCAGCCGTGGCGCGAGGTGCAGAGCCGGTCCCCCTCCACCCACCAGCGCAGCTCGGCGATCCGCCGGCCGGGGCGGCGCGGGCTCGCCTGGTACAGCCGGCCGTCCGGCATCCAGACGGTCAGCACGAGCGCCCGCGGCTGCCATGCGGTGCCGTGCAGCGTCTGGCCCGCGAAGGCGTCGCGGATTTCCGCGCCGTCCAGGCGCCGGCCGCGCGGCAGCAGGAGCGGCTCGCCCGTGACGAGGGCGCGCTGCACGTCCGCGGGCGCCATTCCCGACGCGCAGGCATAGCCGACCTCCAGGGCGCGGCCCGAGGTGTGGTGCCGGGTCTCGACCGGGCCGCCGAGGTCCGGCCGGTCGTGACCGGGGATCTCCGCGATCAGCACCTGCAGGCCGGCGCGCCGCGCGGCCTCGGCCCAATGCTCCCAGGCGGCCGCCGGAACCCTCCGGTCGTGGTGGTCGCCCATGACGAAGACGGTCGCATCGGCAGGGAGCTTCCTGCCCCCCGCAAGGGCGCGCATGGGATCGGCGAGGTCGTCCCGCATGGCGAGGCTGTCCAGGGCGGCCACCCCGCCGCCGCCGCCGCCGCCGGCCGTGCGGTAGTACTCGCCGAGGTCGAGCGGCGCCGAGGCGAGCACCGCGCAGCGGATGTCGGCCCGCCGCGTCAGCAGGTTGGCCAGCACGGTCCCGCCGGAGGAGAAGCCCACGGCCGCGAAGTCGCGGATCCAGGGATGGCGCCGCCGCAGTTCGGTCAGCGCCGCGTCGAGGAGCTCCACCTCGTCGTGCGAGTGGCGGTCCTGGGCCTGGTCGCCCGAGGAGCCGTGCATGCCCGGCCGGGCGAGCAGGACCACGGGCAGCCCGCCCATGACGGCGCTGAGCATCTCCGCCCCGCTCCACCGCAGCTCGGCCGTCAGCTCGTAGAGCATGCTGGCGCTCTCGAGCCGCGGCCTTCCACCCGCCATGCGGTAGGTGGCGCCGGTCGGGTCGCCCGGGATCCAGACCAGCGCCGTCGCCGGTCGCGGCGGCGGCCCGTCGAGGCCCGCCGCGTGGTAGCGGATGCATTCGCTGCGGCGCCCGTCCGCCGTGCCGACCCAGAGGCCGTCGGGCAGCGCCCGGCAGCCCGCCTCGGTCGCCCTGGCGCCGCTGAGCAGGCCGGCAAGGCCGAAGGTGTCCGCGGTGAAGCCCGGCGGCGGCTGGGTGCCGCCGGGCGCGCCGGCGCAGCCCGCGCCGATCGCCAGGAGCGGCAGCATCGGCAACAGGCGCAGCGCGCGCCGCCGCACGCGGCCATCGGTCATGAGGCACCGTCCTCGCGGGCGACTTTGCACCTTCGGCGACCGGCCGTCAGCAGGAACCGCACCGCCCGCCGCACCGGAGGCCCGGCGCGCCGGCCGTGCCGGCTCAGCGGAACGTGACCTCGACGAGAGGGCCGCGCGGGCCGGTGCGCCGCCGCGGGGCGGCGATGCAGCGGCTCCGCCGGGGCAGGCCCGTCGCGGCGATCATGCGATGCAGGCGGTCCGCGCCGGCCGGACGTTCCGGGACGCCGGTCGCGCCGGCGGCCGCGTCGCCGAACACGACGGTGCCGAAGTCGGCCAGCGGATGCAGCGCCTTCGTCCTCGGGTCGCGCGGCCGCTCGACGATCCACTGGGCGGATGCGCCGGCCGCCGGGACCCCGTCGTCCGGAGAGCGGAGGCAGGCGGCGACGGGCGGCGTGCGCGCGTTGGCGTTCGCCAGCCAGATCGCCGCCTGCCACGGCGAGCGGAGCCAGAGGAAGCAGAGGACGCGCTCGCCCGGTCCGATCCGCGGCCGGTCGAGGATGAGCGCGCCGGAGCGCGGATTGCCCCTGATCCACCACTGGACGAAGGGCAGGTGGCGGTCCGGGGCGCCCGCGATGTGGAGCGTGCCGAGCTGCGGCAGCGCGCGGCTCCACAGCCGGTGCCCGCCGAAGCCGATCCACACCGAGCAGCGGTGGTCGAGCCCCGCCGCGTCCGGCGCCGCGGCCGGCGCGAGCCGCGGCGCCTGCCAGCCGCCCGCGACGAAGCGGAAACGCTGCCCGCCGACCGGGACCGCCCGCGCGCCGCTCCAGTTGCGGCTGGATTCGAGACAGGTGCCGCCCGGGAGGTATCCGCCGGCCTCGGCGTCCAGCACCGCCGCGATCCCGGGCGTCTGCGGCGTGCCGCAGGACAGGATCTCGCGCCAGACCCGGGCCAGGACGGGATGCAGCGCCTCATCGAGCGGCGGCGGCTCGTCCGGCGGCGGCGCGAGCCGCGCGCGAGCATCGGCGGCGGGCGGGCGCCAGGCGCCGCTCACGACGCCCACTCCTGCTGCGCCTTCTCGAGCGTCGCGAGGAACAGCGTCGGCTGCGCCGGCGGCGGGTCGGGGTTCAGGAGGGCGAAGACCTGCCGGGCCAGGTCCCGGCCCGCCGCGCTGTCGCTCGGGAAATGCAGGCCGGCGATCTCGCGGTTGCGGGCGATGCGCATCGCCAGCGTCGCGAGGAGCGGCCCCATCCGGCGCGAGCGCGCCGTCTCGGCTCCGCGCGGCGGCCGTTCCGCGCCTTCGGGGCGGACCGGAGGCGCCTTCATCGCCTCCTCCAGGCAGAGCGCCATCAGCATGGCCTGGGTCGCGTGCCCGCTCGGGTAGGCCGGGTGGCCGGGAACGGGAAGGGGCGGCAGCAGCGCCGGACAGACCTGGGACGGCCGCGGACGGCGGGAGGCCTGCTTGAAGTGCATCGAGGTCAGGATCCCGAGCAGCCCCGCGATGTGCAGCAGCCGGAAGCTCGCCGGGTGCGTGGACGGCGAGATCCTGAGGAGCGCCGCGAACGGGGCCATGATGTCGGTGTAGAAGGCGTTCTGGGCGAGGATCTCGCCGAGCGCGTCGGCGCGCTCGTCCTGGGCCATCGCGACGAGGTCGTCGAGTTCCTTCTTCTCCGCCGCGGACCCGGGCGCCGGCATGGCCGGCTCCAGCCGTGCGATCCGCCGCTGCCAGCCGGTGCCGGCGAATTCGAGGAGCGCGAGCCAGGCCCACCATTCGGCGCCCCAGTCGCGGCTGCCCCATTGCGCCTCGGGGACGAGGATTCCCGCGACCGGGGCGGCGGTCCCGGCCACCGTCTCCGCCACGAAGGGCAGGTCAATGCGGTCGGGCAGCGCCGCGTGGCCCGGCCCGGCGCCGACATTGCCGATGTTCCCGACGTTGCCCACGTTCCCGACGTTGCCGACCATCGTTTCCTCCCTTTGCCCTCGGCCGCGCTGCGCCTTCAGTCCGGAAGGCCCGCCGCGCGCAGGCGTGCCAGGAAGTGCTCCAGCGCGCGGCCGGCGAGCGGCGTGCGGGCCGCGAAGCGGGCCAGACGGAAGCCGGGATTGAGGGCGAGGAGCTGGCGCGCGACCGCGCGCGCCTCCTCGGCCTCGCCGCTGGCGACGAGGGAGGCCGTCAGGGTGCGCAGGTTGGCGGCGTGGCGCGCATTCTTCTGCGCCACCCAGCGCCCCCAGCGCACCGCCTCGGCGTAGTTGCCGGCGATGTAGTGAGCCTGCGACAGGAGGTGCTCGCTGAGATAGACGAAGGGGTCTATCGGCGAGAGCCGGATCGCGTGCTCGGCCTGCTCGACCGCGCGCGGGCCGTCGCCGAGATAGCCGGTGGTCGCGCTGCGGAAGGCCCAGGCCGTCGGGTTGCTCGGGCCCGCCTCGGTCGCCCGCTCGAGGATCCGCGCGGCGGCCGCGAACTCCCGGCGCGTGTAGGACAGCATGTGGCCCTGGATCGCGAGCGCCGTGGCGTTGTTGTGCTCGCGCTCGAGCGCCGCGGCGGCGTCGCGCGCGGCGGCGGCGGAATCGCCGGCCGGATCCGGGGTCCAGCCCTGCGCGATGCGGATCAGGTGCCACAGCGCCGCGTAGGACCGCGCCGGCGCGAAGCCGGGGTCGAGGGCGATCGCCTGGCGCAGCAGGCTCCCCGCCCGGTCGTAGAGGCCGGAGTCGAGCCGCGGCATCAGGTCGAGCGCCTGCAGCACCAGGTCGTACGCCGTCAGGCTGCTGGGCGGCTTGCGCATCGCCCGCCGGAGCTCGTGCTCGTGCACCGTCGGCGCGATCGTCGCGATGACCTGCGCCGCGATGCGGTCCTGCATCTCGAACAGGTCGGCGGTCGCGCCGTCGCGCTTCTCGGCGCGCAGCACCCTGCCGTCCAGCGCGTCCACCAGCTGCGCGGTGATGCGCAGCCGCTCGCCGGAGCGCTGCACCGTGCCGCGCAGGACGTAGCGGACCCCGAGCTCGTCCGCCACCCGGCGCGGATCGGGGCCGGTGCCGGCATAGGCGGCGGCGGAGGCCTGCGCGATGACGAACAGGTTCCCGATGCCCGAGAGCACGTGGATGATGCCCTCGATGATGCCCTCGGCGAACCAGCTCTGCTGCGGGTCGCCGTGCAGGACCCGGAACGGCAGCACCGCGACCGAGGGCCGGTCGTCGCCGAACGCCGTGCCCGCGGGCGCGCGCCTGCCGGCCTCGGCATCCGGCCCGCGGGCGTCCCGTCGCGTCACCGCGACGTCCAGCAGGTAGCCCCGCCGCGGGAAGGTGCGCAGCAGCCGCGTCGCCTCCGGCCCCAGGGCCCGCCTGATCTCGGTGATGCACTGGGTGATGCTGTCGTCGGTGACGAACACGTTCGGCCAGACCGCGGACATCAGCGCCTCCCGCGAGACCACGCGCCCGGCGTTCTCGGCAAGGAAGCGCAGGACCTCCGCGGATTTCGGCCGCAGCGTGGCCTCTCTTCCCGCCGCATCCATCAGGGTGCCCCGTTCGGTGTCCAGGGCGAAGGCGGCGAAGCGGTACACGGACGGCGGGGCCCGCGGCTGAGCGGCGCGTTCCGAAGGAATCATCGCGTCACCTCCGGCGGTGCGCTCGAAGCGGAACCCTAATCCAGGACCGGGGTCCCGTCATGCCGCAGCTGCGGGCGCGTCCGTCGCCACGGGCGATGCGCGGTCCGGCGACGGATGCCGAGATCGCCGCTCCGGTTGCGTCCGCCCCGCGCGCCGGAGGGGCGCGCTGCGCGGCGCTTCGGGCGCCGGCCGGAGGAACGGCGGTCCCGCGGCCCGGAATGCGGGCGGGCGGATGCCTCCCGTCGCGCGGCGGAGGCCGGCCCGGCGCGCCCTGCGCCTCACCGTCTCTTGATCGCGCGGGGAGTTCGCAACGCCCGTGGTCGGCGCGCCGCGGGCGGGGACGGGATCGCGCGCCGGCGGGCGGGGCCGTGACACGGGCGGCCGGAGCTGCGGAACAGGTGGCGCGTCCGGCTGGCGTCGGCCGCGGCGCGCCCGCTAGAGTGGCACCATGTCCGGCCGGACCGCGCGCCGCGGCCGGCGGCGGCGGACCGGGCAAGGGTGGCCGCGCCGTTGCGGCTCCGGCTTCGGAGGTTCGCATGAGCGACGACCGGTGCGTCCGCCGTGCGGCGTCCGCCCTTGCGATCGCCCTTCCGGTCGCGTGCGCGCTGCTCCCCGCGGCGGTCCGCGCGCAGCAGGCCGCGGCGGCGCGCGACGTCGCGATCGGCCTCGCCGCGCCGCCCACCTCCTTCGATCCGCACTACCACGCGCACGTGCCGAGCCTCGGGCTGCAGCTGCACGTCTTCGAGCCGCTGGTGTTCCGCGACGCCGCGCTGCGCCTGGTTCCGGCGCTGGCGCGCGAGTGGCTGCCGCTGGCCGACGGCAGCGGCTGGGAGTTCCGCCTCGACCCCGCGGCGCGGTTCTCCGACGGCGCGCCGGTGACCGCGGCCGACGTCGCCGCGACCTTCGCGCGCCTGCCGAACGTGCCGAACAGTCCGGGCCGCGTCACCCACTACGCCGCCGGGATCATCGCGGTGGAGGCCGGAGCGGCGCCGCAGGTGGTGCGGCTGCGCACCGCCGGTCCCGCGCCGCTGGTGCCGGAGAACCTGACCGCCCTGATGATCGTGCCGGAGCGGATCGCGCGCGGCGCCGCGACCGCCGATTTCGCCGCCGGCCGCGCGGCCATCGGCTCGGGCCCGTTCCGCCTGCGCGAATACGTCGCGGGGGAGCGCGTCGTGGTCGAGCGGAACGAGGCCTGGTGGCGCGGCGGCCAGGCGGTGCCGTGGGCGCGCGTCGCCTTCCGCGTGATCGCCGGCGACAGCGCCCGCGTCGCCGCGCTGCGCGCCGGGGACGTGCAGCTCATCGAGGCGGTCCCGGCGCGGGACGCGGCGTCGCTCGCGCGCGATCCGGCGCTGGCGCTTGCCCGCGCGCCGAGCCTCAGGCTGATCTACCTGTCCCTCGACGTCGCGCGCGCGCCTTCGCCCGGCGTGTCGGACGCCGAGGGCCGTCCGCTCGCGCGCAATCCGCTGGCCGACCGCCGCGTGCGGCGCGCGCTGTCGCTCGCGCTCGACCGCGAGGCGATCGTCGGCAGGCTGATGGAGGGCCAGGCCGTCGCGGCCGGCCAGCTCCAGCCGGACGGGCTCGGCGTGGCGGATCCGGCCCTCCGCCCCGATCCGTACGACCCGGACGCGGCCCGCCGGCTGCTCGCCGAGGCGGGCTGGAGCGGCGGGTTCCGGCTGACGCTCGCGGGCCCGAACGACCGCTACGTGAACGACGAGAAGATCCTGCAGGCCGTCGCGCAGTACTGGGAGCGCATCGGCGTCCGCACCCGCGTCGAGGCGCTGCCCTCCGCGGTCTTCTTCGGCCGCTCGGCCGCGGGCGCCTTCAGCGCGCAGCTCGGCGGCTGGCTCACCACCTCGGCGGAGCCGGCGAACATGGTCGCCGCCCTGCTGCTGACGCCCGGCCGCGCGCCCGGCTGGGGCGTGGCGAACCGCGCGGGCTATTCGAGCGCGGAGGTCGAGGCGCTCTACACGCGCGCGATCGCCGAGCCGCATCGCGACCTGCGCCTGCGGCACTGGCGCGAGGCGGTGAGCGCCGCGATGGCGGACGCGCCCATCCTGCCGCTGCATCACCAGGTCAACATCTGGGCCACGCGCCGCGGCCTGACCTACACGCCGCGGCCGGATGAGTTCACGCTCGCCGCGGGATTGCGACCGGACCCCTGATCCGGCCTGCACGGCCTTGCGCGGCGCCGGGCGACGGGCCCGGCCGGCGGCCCGCGGCGCGGCGAACCGCTCGTCACGCCGTCCGTGCGGGCCTGCGGGCCCGCCGTCAGTCCTCGACGCGGAACCCGACCCGGAGCGCGACCTGGTACTGGGCGACCTTGCCGTCCTGCACGCGCCCGCGGACCTCGACCACCTCGAACCATTCGACGTGGCGCAGGGTCTTGGCGGCGCGCGCGATCGCGGTCTCGATCGCGTCGCTGACCGACCTGCTCGAGCTGCCGACCAGGTCGGTCCGGCGGTAGACGTGCCCCTCCTGCATCGGTGGTCTCCCTCGCGATCGGCCTCGGCGCCCGCGGCGGCGCCCGCCGCCCGCCGGCCTGCGGGCCCCGGAGGACGCTCCGCGCGGCGCGACTGGCCGGTCGGCGCATCGTGCGCGCCGCCGGCGCGCGGAGCCACAGCGGAATCCGGGCCGTGGCGCCCGGTGCCGATAACCGCCTCGCGAGCGGCGTGGCCGCCCGCCGCCGCATCCCCGGAGGAGGGCCCGGGCGGAGGGCGCACGGCCGCCGGCGACGCGGACGGCGCCGCCGGCGCGCCGGGGAGGACGAGCGAGGCGGGTCGCGCCTACTTGTCGAGCCAGAACGTGTCCATCCGCACGCAGTCGTAGATCCCGAAATAGTCGTAGGGGACGTGGCCCTTCACGTAGTTGTACCAGCCGTCGTTGATCTTCTCCCAGGCCACCGGCAGCAGGGGCGGGTTCTCCTCCATGATCGCCTCCGCCTGGCGGATCAGCGCGAGACGCCGCTCCCGGTCCACCTCGCGGTCGATCTGCGGCAGCAGCGCCTCGAAGCGCGGGTCCTTCCAGTTCGAGTAGTTCTGCGGCCCGCCGTCCTTGTACCAGGCGTTGAAGTAGTCGGAGGGGTCGATCAGCGTCGAGACGATGGCGCCGATGGCGAGGTCGTAGTTGCCGTTGCGCACGTCGTCGAACCATACGGACTCCACCACGGTGCGCAGCCGGCACTCCACGTTGAGCGTCTGCTGCAGCATCGCCTGGATCGCCTGCGCCCACAGCTTGAAGGTGGCGACGTCGCGGATCAGGAAGTCGAGGCCGCGGATGCCCCGCCCCTGGCCGGCCGCGGCGAGCAGCGCGCGCGCCTCGCGGACCGCGGCGCCGGCGTCCGCCTGGTAGCCGAGGCGGCGCGCCATCTCCTCGCGCGGCGTCGCGAACTCCGAGAACGGGTAGATGAAGCCGCCGACCATCATCGGCGCCACGTCCTTGACCACGTCCACCAGCACGGCGCGGTCGAGCACGAGGTGCAGGGCGCGGCGCACGCGCGGGTCGTCGAAGGGGCGCCTGCGGGCGTTGACCCAGGCCGCCTGGATGACGCTCTGGTAGAAGTCCGTGCCGGACATGCCGGGCGTCTGCTTCACCCGCCGCAGCGAGACCGGATCGAGCAGCCGCGCGTAGTCGGTGCGCCCGGCGAGGAGCGCGGAGCCGAGCTCGGGCGAGAACGGCAGCGCGTGGTAGAACTCGATGCCGTCGAGGTAGGGCAGGCCGCGGTTCCAGTAGTTCGGGTTCCGCTCCATCGCCCAGACCTCGTTCTCCACCCGGCGGACGGGCCGGAACGGGCCGGTGCCGGGATAGGTGACGACGCGGCGAAGGTTGTAGTTGTTGTCCTCCAGGGTCTTCTTGCGGAGGATCACGTTCCAGCCGCTGGCGAAGGCGCCCATCATGAAGCTCGCGGGGCGCGGCTCGGACAGCTTGAACTCGACGGTGTACCTGTCGCGGGCGTTGATCTCGCTCACCGCGGTGAAGAGCGAGCTGCGCGGGATGCTGATCTCGCGCGGCGGGCGGACGATGCGGTCGTAGGTCGCCTTCACGTCCTCGGCGGTGAGCTCCGCGCCGTCGTGGAACAGCACGCCGCGCCGCAGGTGGAAGGTGTAGGTCCTGCCGTCGCGGGCGATCTCCCAGCTGTGCGCGAGGTCGGGGATGATCGTCCTGCCGGAATCGCGCGGGTCGCGGCGGACGAGGTTGTCGAACATGCAGCCCTGGGAGCCGAGGTTGTTGATCGTGCCGGACTGGTGCACGTCGAAGTGCGGCGGCCGGCTGGTGATGCCGTAGCGCAGCACGCCGCCCCGCTTGGGGTTCGGCTCCGGCGCGGCGAGCTGGAAGTTGCGTCCGTCGAACTCCAGGGGGACCTCGGCCGCGAGGCCCGTATCGGGCGCCAGGGCGTGCGCGCCCAGCGCGGTGGCGGCGGCGCCCTTCAGTCCGGTCTCCAGGACGCGCCGGCGGCTCCACGCCGCACCCTGCGAGCGAGGATGGTCCATGTGCGTGCCTCCCTTGTCGCCGGCCTTTCTCTTCCGGCCGCCTTCTTCTTGCGCGCGGGAGGTGCCACCGATGGACGTTGAGATCGGCGTTCCACCGATGTTACCGTCCCGGGAAAAGGCTACACGCCGGCCGCGGGAGGAGTCACGTGAATCAGACCGCGTCGTCCGACCTGCCGGACGGGCCCGGCCCCGGCTCGCCCGCGCCCGGGGTGGTGCTCGAGATCGAAGGGCTGCGGACGGAATTCCGCACGCCCGCGGGGATCGTCAGGGCGGTGGACGGCCTGTCCTGCGTGGTGCGCCGGGGCGAGACGCTCTGCGTCGTGGGCGAGTCCGGCTGCGGCAAGAGCGTCACCGCGCTGTCCATCCTGCGGCTCGTCCCGAGCCCGCCGGGCCGGATCGCCGGCGGGCGGATCCTGTTCGAGGGCCGCGACCTGCTCGCGCTGGGCGAGGCGGAGATGGAGCGGGTTCGCGGCAACGCGATCTCCATGATCTTCCAGGAGCCGATGACCTCGCTCAACCCGCTCCAGCCGGTCGGGCGGCAGATCGCCGAGGCGATCGCGCTGCACCAGGGCCTCGCGCGGCGCGATGCGATGGCGAAGGCGGTCGGGATGCTGCGCCGCGTCGCCATCCCCGACGCGGAGCGCAGCGCCGCGGCCTATCCGCACCAGCTCTCCGGCGGCATGCGCCAGCGCGTGATGATCGCGATGGCGCTGTCCTGCAACCCGAAGGTGCTGATCGCCGACGAGCCGACCACCGCGCTCGACGTCACCATCCAGGCGCAGATCCTGGAGCTGATCCGCGAGCAGCAGGAGCGGCTCGGCATGGCGGTGATCCTGATCACCCACGACATGGGCGTGGTGGCGGAGAACGCCGACCGGGTGGTGGTGATGTACGCCGGCCGGAAGGTCGAGGAGGGGGGCGTCGAGGACCTGTTCGAGCGGCCCGCGCACCCCTACACGCGCGGCCTGCTCGGCTCCATCCCGCATCTCGACGACGCAGCGCGCGCCGGCGCCGGGGCGCGCCGCGCGCGGCTGGCCGAGATCAAGGGCTCGGTCCCCTCGCTCGCGCGGCTGCCGCCGGGGTGCAGCTTCGCGCCGCGCTGCGCCCTCGCCGAGGCGCGGTGCCGCGAGGCGGCGCCGCCGATCGTGCGGCACGGGCCGGGGCACCGGGTCGCGTGCTGGAACGCCGGGCACGCCGCGCCCGGCGCCGCCGCGGCATGAGCGCGCTGCGCGACGTCGCGGCGCCGGAGGCGCGCCCCGGCCCCGCGGCGGCCGCCGAGGCCCTGGTCGAGGTGCGCGACCTCAAGAAGCACTTCCCGGTCCGGCGCGGGCTGTTCGGCGGCGTCGCGGGCCACGTCCACGCGGTGGACGGCGTGTCCTTCCGCATCGCGCCCGGCCAGACGCTCGGCCTGGTCGGCGAGAGCGGCTGCGGGAAGTCCACGGCCGGGCGCACGCTGCTGCGGCTGCTCGAGCCGACCGCGGGCGAGATCCGGTTCCGCGGCGAGGACATCACGCGCCTCGACGCCGCGGCGATGCTGCCCTACCGGCGGCGGATGCAGATGGTCCACCAGGACCCCTACGCCTCGCTCAACCCGCGCATGCCGGCCGGCGAGATCGTCGCCGAGCCGCTGGTGATCCACGGCGTCGGCGGCGGGCGGGCGGAACGGCGGGAGCGCGTGGCGCAGCTGTTCGAGCGCGTCGGGCTGCGGCCGGAGCAGATGGACGCCTATCCCCACGAGTTCTCCGGCGGGCAGCGGCAGCGCATCGGCATCGCGCGCGCGCTCGCGCTGGGGCCGGAGCTGATCGTCTGCGATGAGCCGGTTTCCGCGCTCGACGTCTCGATCCAGGCGCAGATCCTCAACCTGCTGATGGACCTGCAGGACGAGTACGGCCTGTCCTACCTGTTCATCGCGCACGACCTAGCGGTAGTGGAGCACATCAGCCAGCGCGTCGCGGTGATGTACCTCGGCCGCATCGTCGAGCTGACCGACCGCGCGAGCCTGTTCGAGACGCCGCTGCATCCCTACACGGAGGCGCTGCTCTCCGCCGTGCCGATCCCGAAGGCGACGGCGCGGAGGCGCCGGCGCGTGATCCTCGCAGGCGACGTGCCGAGCCCGATCAGCCGGCCGGCCGGGTGCCACTTCCACACGCGCTGCCTCTACGCCCACGCCCGCTGCCGGAGCGAGGCGCCGGCGCTGCGGGAGGTGCTGCCCGGGCACCTCGCGGCGTGCCACCTGCACGACGCGGGGGTGACGCTCCCGCTGGCGAGGCCGGCCTGACGGCGGGGCGGCGCCTCAGACCGACCCGCGCAGCTTCGGATCCAGCATGTCGCGGATCCCGTCGCCCAGCAGGTTGAACGCCAGCACCGTGAGGGTGATCGCGAGCCCCGGGAACAGCACCAGCCACCAGGGCGGCACCAGGCCGGCGTTCAGGCTGTCGGCCAGCATGTTGCCCCAGGTCGGCGTGGGCGGCGGGATGCCGACGCCGAGGAAGCCGAGCGAGGCCTCGATGACGATCGCGACGCCGAGATGCGCGGTCGCCAGGATCAGGTAGGGCGCCACGCACTGCGGCAGGATGTGGCGGAACATCAGCCGCCACTTCGACGCGCCCAGCCCCCGCGCCGCCTCGACGAACGGCATCTCCTTCACCGAGAGCACGACCGAGCGGATCACCCGTCCGCCGAAGGGGATGCGGGTGATGGCGATCGCGACGATCACCGTGCCGGTGCCGGCGCCGAGCGCCATGGCGATCGCCATCGCCAGGATCAGGTCGGGGAAGGACTGCATGAACTCGATGACGCGCTGGCTCACCAGGTCGAAACGGCCGCCGAAGAAGCCGCTGGCAAGCCCCCAGAGCGCGCCGAGCGTCGTCCCGAGCAGCACCGCCCCGAAGGCGACGGTCAGCGACACGCGGCTGCCGTGGATCACGCGCGACAGCACGTCGCGCCCGACCTGGTCGGTGCCGAACCAAGCGGCCTCGCTCGGCGGCCTTCCCATCTGGCGGAAGTTCGCCGCCAGCGGGTCGCTCGGCGCGATCAGCGGCGCGGCGAGCGCGACCAGCACGATCGCCGCGGCCACGACCCCCCAGAAGGCCGAGAGCGGCGACCGCCGCGCGAACGCCGCCAGCGCCGCGCCGATGCCGCGCCGCCGGCGCTGTCCGGCGGACGCGACGGCGGCGGAGGCGGCCTCCGGAGCGGGGGCGGCGGCGCTCATCGCAGGCGGATCCTCGGGTCGAGCCAGGCGATCAGCACGTCCACCAGGATGTTCAGCGCCACGAACACCACGGCGTAGAGGAACACGAGGTTCTGCATCACGAACACGTCGCGCTCGCTGACGGCGGTGAACATGGCGTAGCCGAGGCCCGGCGTGCCGAAGGCGCGCTCCACCGGGATCGAGCCGGCGAGCACGAAGCCGAGCAGGATGCCGGAAAGCGTGATCACCGGCAGCAGCGCGTTGGGCAGCGCGTGCAGCGCGATCACGGCGCGGTTGTTCAGGCCCTTGGCGCGGGCGGTGCGCACGTAGTCCTCGCGGATCACCTCGAGCAGGCTCGAGCGCGCCATGCGCGCGATGTAGGCCGCCTGCCCGAGTCCGAGCACCAGCGCCGGCCCGAGGATCATCTGCAGCGTGGTCCAGGGATCGGCGAGCAGCGAGGCCCCGGTCAGCGGCGCCCGGTAGCCGAAGGCGAAGAGCAGGCCGAGCACGATCAGCATGCCGAGCCAGAAGCCGGGCACCGCGAGGAACAGGATGCTCAGGAACCGCGCGGCGTTGTCGGCGAGGCTGTTGGGCCGGAGCGCGCTGATGAGCGCCACCGGGATGCCGACCAGCCAGGACAGCAGCACCGAGAGCAGCGCGATCTGCGCCGTCAGCGGCCCGCGGCGGAGGATCATCTCGGCCACGCTCTCGGAGCGGAAGAAGGAGTGGCCGAGCTCGCCGCGCAGGATGTCGCCCATCCACCGCAGGTACTGCACCGGCAAGGGGTCTCTCAGCCCGAGCTCCGCCATGTAGCCGGCGCGCTGCTCCTCGGTGAGCCGCGTCAGTCCCTCCGGCCCGAAGATCGCGACCAGCGGGTCGCCCGGCAGGATCCGCATGATCACGAAGACGACCACGGAGACGCCGAGCACCGTCAGCGCGCCGTACGCCAGCCGGCGGAGGATGTAGCCGAGCATCAGTGGGCAACCGCACGCGTCATGGCGGTGCCGCCGCACGCCACCCGGCAGGCCATCGGACGCCTCCCTTCCCGATCCGCGCGAGGTGGGCCAGGCCGCGCACGTCCGGCGCGTTGGGCGAACGGTAGTCCTTGCCGGCAGCGCGGGTCAACGCGGAGCTGCGCCTCCGCCGCCGGCCCGGCCGGGGTTCCGCCGCGCCCGGCCCGGCCGGGCAGGGGAGCGATCGGGCGGGGCTTCTAGATCCAGCGCCGCACCCGCGCGGCATAGGCTTCGTAGGCGGAGCCGAAGCGCCGGCGCAGGTAGCGCTCCTCGCGCCGCACCACGAGGCGGTCGAGCAGGACGCCGATCACCGCGACCGCAAGCCAGCCCCACAGGTCGCCCCAGCGCAGCGCGAGGCCCGCGGCGAACACCAGGAAGCCGAGATAGATCGGATTGCGGCTGAAGCGGAACGGACCGCTCTCGATCAGCCGCGCGGCCGGGCGATCGGGCCGCGGATCGGTCCCGGCGCGCAGCATCAGCGCCAGCGCCCAGCCGCCCAGCGCCACGCCGAGGCCGGCCACGACCAGCCCGGGCAGCCGCAGCGGCGGCGCGACCGGCACGGGAACGGCGCGGCCCAGGAGCCAGGCGGCCAGCAGCACCGCGCCGACGATCACCGGCGGCGGCACGACGACGCCGGGCCCGCGGTCCGTCTCCTCCGGTGCCGCCACGCTCAGGCGCCCTGCCGCCGGACGGCGGCGCGCGGCCGGCCGGTGCTGCCCGCCGCCCGGCCCGCGGTGCGGGAGCGCATCGGCCGGCGCCCCCCGCTCAGGCCGCGTCGCGCGCGGGAAGGCGCATCCAGGCGGGGACGCATGGCGTGATCCGCGCCTCGCCGCAGGCGAGCGCCTCGCCCCCGGCGATCGCCTCGAGGCGCAGCAGGGCGAGGCCGCGATCCCCTCGGCCGGAGCGCATCGCGCCGCGTTCGGCGCCGTCGGGGCCGAACGCCGGCGTGCCGGGCGCCGGGAGCGGCCCGGCGACCGTCACCGGCACCAGGCGCCGCTTCACCAGGCCGCGGTACTTCGTGCGCGCGGTCAGCTCCTGCCCCATGTAGCAGCCCTTGGTCCAGGAGATGCCGTTCAGCTCGTCGAATCCGGCCTCGAGCAGCACGGTCCGGTCCGCCTCGAGGTCGCGCGAGCCGTCCGGCAGGCCGAGCGCAAGCCGGTGGCGGTCCCAGTCCGCCGGGCCGGCATCGGCCGCCGGCGCGGAGGCCGCCGGCGCGAGCAGCCGCCACCCCGCCTCCGGCAGGCGCGGGTCGGGGGCGGCGAGCGCCGCGGGCGGCCGCGCGCTCCCGCCCCAGCCCGCCAGCACGGCGAAGGCGTCGCTCGCATCGCGCAGCGCCACGCGGGCGCGCAGCCGGAAGCGCCCGAGCCGCTGCACCAGCAGCGGCGCCTGCGCCCGCTCGCAGTCGAGCAGCAGGCGCTGCCCGTCCCCCGCATCGAAGACGAAGAAGTCCGCCAGCCACTTGCCCTGCGGCGTGAGCAGCGCGGCCCACACCGCGCGGCCGGGCGCGGCCAGCGTGACGTCGTTGGACACCAGGCCCTGGAGGAAGGGGACGCGGTCCTCGCCCGCGACCTCCACCACCCCCCGGTCGGGCAGCAGCGCGGTCGGCATGCGCCAGAGGTGTGGCGCCGGGCCCGCCGCTGCAACCTCCCGCCCGCCGACCGGTCCCTGTCCCCTCGGCCGCCCCGGGCCGGCCCCGGGCGGCGCGGCGCCGCGGCGGGTAGTGTTTGATTCCGCTGTTTGATGCGCGGCATGATGGGCGTGCGTCCGGACCGGCTCCGGCAAGAGAGCCCGGACGGAACCGACGGAACCGCGGAAACCGGTCCGACAGCGACCGGCACAGGGAGGAAAGCATGGTGCGTCCGATCAGGCGGCGTCGCGCATTGGCCATCTCCGGCGCCGGCGTCGCCGCCTCCGCAGCCGGGGGGCTGGCCGGCGTTCTCGCCTCCGGCCGCGCGCCGGCCTACGCGCAGGCCGCAACGATCCACTGGCTGCGCTGGAACGACTTCGTCCCCGCCTCGGACCAGCTCCTGCGCCGCGAGATCGCGCAGGAGTGCCAGCGCGCCCTCGGCATCCGCCTGAACATCGAGACGATCAACGCCAACGACATCCAGGCGCGGATCACCTCGGCGGTGCAGTCCGGCAGCGGGCCCGACATCGTCTGCGTGCTCAACAACTGGGCGCAGCTCTACGGGCAGAGCACGGCCAACGTGGACGACGTCGCCGAGGCGATCGGCGCCGCCCAGGGCGGCTTCTACGAGACCTCGCGCACCGTGGCGCACGACGGGCAGCGCTGGGTCGGCGTCCCGTGGAGCATCGTCGGGCTGCAGATCGCCTACCGCAAGTCGTGGTTCGCCGAGGTCGGCTACGAGCGCTTCCCGCAGACCTGGGAGGAGTACCGCGATGCCGGGCGCAAGCTGAAGGCGAAGGGCCGGCCGATCGGCCAGACGCTCGGCCACACCTTCGGCGACGCGCCCGCCTTCGCCTACCCCTACCTCTGGTCCTGGGGCGGCAAGGAGGTGGAGGCGGACGGCCGGACGGTCGTGCTCAACACGCCGCAGACGGTCGAGTCGGTGCGCTTCATGACCGCCTTCTGGCGCGAGGCGCACGACGAGGGCGGGCTCGCCTGGGACGACTCGAACAACAACCGCGCCTTCCTCTCGGGCTCGATCTGCGCCACGCTCAACGGCGCCTCGATCTACGTCGAGGCGCTGCGCCGCCCGCAGGCCTACCAGACCGAGCGCGGCACGCCGATGAAGGACGACATCGGCCATGCGCCGCTGCCGCGCGGGCCCGGCGGCCAGTTCAGCTACCACGTGCCCTTCACCAACATCCTGATGCGCTATTCGCGCCAGCAGGAGGCGGCGAAGCGCTTCCTCGCCTGGATCGGCTCGCGCGAGGTGTTCGACAAGTGGTTCGTCTCGCAGAAGGGCTTCTCCGTCGGCCCGACGAGGATCTGGGAGCAGCACCCGCTGTGGAACGAGGACCCGGTGATGCTGCCCTACCGGACGGCGGCGCAGACCGGCCGCTTCGCCGGCTACGCCGGTCCCTCCAACCGCAAGGCGGCCGAGGTGCTCACCAAGTACATCCTGACCGACATGTACGCGAAGGCGGTGCAGGGCATGGCGCCCGAGCAGGCCGTGCGCGAGGCGCATGAGGAACTGGTCCGGATCTACGGCGCGGCCTGACGCGGCCGCCCGCCCGCAGCGCGCGCGGTCCCGCTGCCCCCGCCGGGGCGGCGGGGCCGGCGCAGGGAGCGTGAAACCCGATGTCCGTGACCACCACCGCCGCCCTTCGCGCCCCTGAGGCCGCCGGCCGGGGGCGCCTGAAGGGCCTGTTCGAGGACGAGCGCCGGCTCGCCTTCGCGCTGCTGTTCCCGACCATGCTGCTGCTCGGGCTGTTCATCGCCTACCCCTTCGTCAAGGGCGTGATGCTCTCCCTGACGAACGCGAAGGTGGGCGAGCCCGGCGAGTGGGTGGGCCTCGCGAACTTCGCGAAGATCTGGAACGACGCGATCTTCCGCACCGCGGTGTGGAACACCTTCTGGTACACGGCGGTCACCACCGTCTTCAAGCTGGCGCTCGGCCTGTGGCTCGCGGTGCTGCTGAACCGGCACTTCCGGGGCAAGGCGTTCGTGCGCGCCTTCATCCTGCTGCCCTTCATCATCCCGACGGTGCTCTCGACCTTCGCCTGGAAGTGGATGTTCGACCCCACCTTCAGCGTGCTGAACTGGAGCTTCTACAAGCTCGGCCTCATCGGCGGGCGCATCAACTGGCTCGGCGACCCGGACCTCGCCATGGCCTCGGTGATGATCGTCAACATCTGGCGCGGCGTGCCCTTCTACGCGATCAGCCTGCTCGCCGGCCTGCAGACCATCAGCCCGGAGCTGCACGAGGCGGCGGCGATCGACGGCGCCAGGCCCTGGCAGCGCTTCTGGCACGTCACCTGGCCGCTGCTGCTGCCGGTGACGATGGTGGTGGTGCTGTTCTCGGTGATCCAGACCTTCGCCGACTTCCAGCTCGTTTACGTGCTGACCGGCGGGGGGCCGGCGAACGCGACTCACCTGTTCGCGACCTACGCATACCAGATCGCGATCGGCACGGGGCTGCTCAGCGAGGGCGCGGCGATCTCGCTCGCCATGTTCCCGGTGCTGTTCCTGGTGGTGGTCGTGCAGCTCCTCTACATCCGCCGGGTGGAGACGCGCTGAGATGATCGAAGGAGCCGTGTGGCGGAAGTGGGTGTTCTTCTACATCCCGCTCGCTGCCTTCGTCTTCCTGCTGCTGTTCCCCTTCTACTGGATGATCATCACCGCGGTGCGCCCGGACGCGGAGCTGTACCGGCCGTGGAACGCGCCCAACTACGCGCCGTTCTGGACCGCGAACCCGACCCTCGAGCACATCCGCTACCTGCTGGAGGAGACGCTGTTCAGCACCTGGATGCTGAACACGATGATCATCGCGCTCGTCTCCACCCTGATCTCGCTCGTCTGCGGCGTGTTCGCGGGCTACGCGCTGGCGCGGCTGAACTTCCCCTTCGCCGGCGGCCTCGGCACCGGGATCTTCGTCACCTACCTGGTGCCGCAGACGCTGCTGTTCATCCCGCTGTCGGACATCGTGCGCAACTTCCGCCTCGGCGACACGCCCTGGGCTCTGATCCTCACCTACCCGACCTTCCTGATCCCGTTCTGCACCTGGCTGATGATGGGCTACTTCAAGGCCATCCCGAAGGAGCTCGAGGAGTGCGCGCGCATTGACGGCGCCTCGCGCTTCAAGGCGATGCTCTACATCATCCTGCCGATCGCGGTGCCGGGCATCCTCTCGGCCGGCATCTTCGCCTTCACCCTTTCCTGGAACGAGTTCATCTACGCGCTCGTCTTCCTCTCCTCGCCGGAGCAGAAGACCGTCCCGGTCGGCGTCACCTCGGAGCTGATCCGCGGCGACGTGTTCTTCTGGGGACCGCTGATGGCCGGCGCGCTGCTCGGCTCGATCCCGGTGGCGCTGGTCTACTCGTTCTTCGTCGAGCACTACGTCGCCGGCCTCACCGGCTCCGTGAAGGGATAGTCCGCCGTGGCCCAGGTCGTCATCCGCAACCTCAACAAGAAGTTCGACGAGGTCCACGCCGTGAAGGACGTGAACCTCGACATCCGCGACAAGGAGTTCATGGTCTTCGTCGGCCCCTCCGGCTGCGGCAAGACGACGACGCTGCGCATGATCGCGGGGCTCGAATCCGTCACCTCCGGCCAGATCCTGATCGGCGAGCGGGTGGTGAACGACCTTCCCCCGATGGACCGCGACATCGCGATGGTGTTCCAGAACTACGCGCTCTACCCGCACATGAGCGTGTACGACAACATGGCCTTCGGCCTGAAGATGCGGAAGTTCGACCGCGAGGAGATCCGCCGTCGCGTCCACGAGGCGGCGGACATCCTTGGCATCCGCGACTACCTGCACCGCAAGCCGCGCCAGCTCTCCGGCGGCCAGCGCCAGCGCGTCGCGCTGGGCCGGGCGATCGTGCGCCACCCGCAGGTGTTCCTGTTCGACGAGCCGCTCTCCAACCTCGACGCCAAGCTGCGCGTGCAGATGCGGGTCGAGCTCAAGAAGCTGCACGAGCGCCTCGGCACCACCGCCGTCTACGTCACCCACGACCAGGTGGAGGCGATGACGCTCGGCGACCGCGTGGTGGTGATGCGCGACGGCGTCGTGCAGCAGGTCGGCGAGCCGCTCGAGCTCTACAACCGTCCCGCCAACCTGTTCGTCGCCGGGTTCCTCGGCTCGCCGGCGATGAACTTCTCCCGGGTGCGCGTCGCCGCGGCGAACGGCGGCCTGCGGATCGAGAACGAGGGCCTCCGCCTCGCGGTCCCGCCCCCCCTCGCCGGGCGCGTCGGCCGCTACGTCGGGCGGGAACTGACCTTCGGCATCCGGCCCGAGGACCTGCGCATCGCCACCGAGGCCGATCCGCGCGACCTCTCCTTCGAGGCCGTCGTCGAGGTCGTCGAGCGGCTGGGCTCGGAGACGCTGCTCGACCTCTCCGTCGGCGCCGACACGATGGTCGCGGCGGTCGAGCCGGACGCGCCGGCGCGCGTGCGCGGCCGGCTGCGCCTCGCCGTGAACCCGGAGCGCATGCACTTCTTCGACCCCGCAACCGAGACGGCGGTCTGAGATGCCGCGACTCGGGGGCAAGGTCGCCGTCATCACCGGCGGCGCCGGCGGGATCGGCGCCGCGACCGGCCAGCTGTTCTGCGAGGAGGGCGCGCGGGTCGTCCTGGTGGACCGCGACGCCGCGGCGATGGCCGCCGCCTGCGCCGCGATCCGCGCCGCCGTGCCCGGCGCCGTGCTGCTCGACCTCGTGCTCGACACGGCGGAGGAGGCATCGGCCGCGCGCATCGTCGCCGAGACGACGCGCGCCTTCGGCCGCCTCGACGTGCTGGTCAACAACGCCGGCATCCGCAGCTACGAGCCGCTCGCCGAGGCGAAGGCGGAGACCTGGCGGCGCATCCTCGAGGTCAACCTGCTGAGCCACGCCTTCCTCTCGCGCGAGGCGCTGCCCGCGCTGCGGGCGACGCGCGGCAACATCGTCAACGTCGCCTCCACCCACGCGGTCAATCCGCGCGCCGGCATGGGGCAGTACGACGCGACCAAGGCCGCGATCGTCTCGCTGACGAAGACCCTCGCCTTCGAGGAGGCGCGGCACGGGGTGCGCGTCAACGCCGTCTGCCCCGGGGCGACGCTCACGCCCTTCCACGTCCGCCGCTTCGCCGCGCAGGGCCGCACGCGCGAGGCGCTCGAGGCCGAGCGGCTGGAGAACTGCCTGCTCGCCCGCTGGGCGCAGCCGCGCGAGATCGCCTATCCGATTCTCTGGCTCGCCTCGGACGAGGCCTCCTATGTCACGGCGGCGGTGCTGATGGCGGACGGCGGCATGAAGGTGCTGTAGCCGCCACGCGGAACGGGCACAGAACAGATGTGCCAGACATGAATTTTCCATCTTGAAGCCAAGAAAGCAATGCATTAGCTTCGGGCCGGTCAGGGAAGACAGCCCAGCCGACATGTCCCTCCGCCCATGATCACCGCGGCGCAGATCCGCGCGGCGCGTGCGCTGCTCGGCATGGACCAGCGCCGGCTCGCCGAGCTCTCCGGCCTCTCGCTGCCGACCATCCAGCGCATGGAGGCGAGCGAGGGCGTGATCCGCGGCAACGTGGATTCGCTGATGAAGCTGATCGCGGCGCTCGACGCCGCGGGCGTGGTGCTGATCGCCGAGGGGGCGGTGAGCCCGGGCGGCGGCCGCGGCGTGCGGCTGAAGGGCTGAGGCGCGGGCATGCTGACCGCGCTGCTCCTCTGCGCCGCGGGACTGCTGGCGGTGGCGGCGCTCGCTGCGCTCGGGCGCGGCGGCCGTTCCCGGGCCGAGGCCGCGACCATCGCCGTCTATGGCGGCTGCCTTGCCGTCTCGACGCTCGCCTTCGTGCTCGCGCTCGCGGCGCTTCTCGGCGGCGCGAGCGCGGGGCTGACCGTCCCGCTCGGCCTGCCCTGGCTCGGCGCGCATTTCCGCCTCGATGCGCTGTCGGCCGCCTTCCTCGTGCTCGTCACGCTCGGCGCGGCCGGCGCCAGCCTCTACGCGCTCGGCTACGGCCTTCATGCCGAGGCGCCGCTGCGCGTGCTGCCCTTCTATCCCCTGTTCCTCGCCGGCATGCTGCTGGTGCCGCTCGCCGACGACGCCTACGCGTTCCTGCTCTGCTGGGAGCTGATGTCGCTCGCCTCCTGGGCGCTGGTGCTGGCGGAGCACC
This sequence comes from Caldovatus aquaticus, assembly GCF_019458025.1. Classification (GTDB taxonomy): domain Bacteria; phylum Pseudomonadota; class Alphaproteobacteria; order Acetobacterales; family Acetobacteraceae; genus Caldovatus; species Caldovatus aquaticus. Next base: position 34,553 of record NZ_JAHZUY010000023.1, read on the forward strand.
GGCCGGAGGAGAACGCGCGCGCCGGCTTCCTCTACATCGTCATGGCGAGCTTCGGCACGCTCGCCCTGCTGCTCGCCTTCGGCCTGCTCGCCGGCCCCGAGGGGCGCTACGCCTTCGCCGCCATGCGCGAGGCCGAGCGCGGGCCGCTCGCCTCCGCCCTCGTGCTCGCGCTCGCCATCCTCGGCGCCGGCTCCAAGGCCGGGCTCGTGCCGCTGCACGCCTGGCTGCCGCTCGCGCACCCCGCGGCGCCGAGCCACGTCTCGGCGCTGATGAGCGGGGTGATGACCAAGGTCGCGGTCTACGCCTTCGTCCGCATCGTCTTCGACCTGCTCGGCCCGCCGGCGTGGTGGTGGAGCGTCCCCGTGCTCGCGCTCGGCGCCAGCTCGGCGGTCCTCGGCGTGCTGCATGCGCTGACGGAGAACGACCTCAAGCGTCTCCTCGCCTACAGCACGATCGAGAACATCGGCGTGGTGTTCCTCGGGCTCGGGCTCGCCCTCGCCTTCCGGGCGGGCGGGCAGCCTGCGGCCGCCGCGCTCGCCCTCGCCGCCGCCCTGTTCCACGCCTTCAACCACACCCTGTTCAAGAGCGCGCTGTTCTACGGCGCGGGCGCGGTCCTCACCGCCGCCCGCGGCGAGCGCAACATCGAGCGCCTCGGCGGGCTGATCCGGCGCATGCCCGTCTCCTCCGCCGCCGTCCTGGTCGCCGCCATGGCCGCCGCGGCGCTGCCGCCGCTCAACGGCTTCGCCTCGGAGTGGCTCGCCTTCCAGGCCATCCTGCTCAGCCCCGACCTGCCGCAGTGGGCGCTGAAGTTCCTCATCCCGACGGTGGGCACGCTGCTCGCGCTCGCCGCCGCGCTCGCCGCCTCCTGTTTCCTGCGCGCCTACGGCATCGCCTGGCTAGGCCGCCCCCGCTCGGCAGCGGCGGCGGAGGCCGAGGAAGTGGACCGCTTCTCCCGCGCCGCCATGACGGGCTTCGGCGCGCTCTGCGTGCTGTTCGGCCTGTTCCCGGGGATGGTCCTCGACGCCCTCGCGCCCGTGACCGAGCGCCTGCTCGGCGCGCGCATGCCGGCCCAGCTCGGCGAGGCCTGGCTCTCGATCGTGCCGATCGCCGACAGCCGCAGCTCCTACAACGGGCTGCTGGTGTTCCTGTTCGTCGTCGCCTCGGCGGCGATGGCGGCGGCGGCGATCCACCGCTTCGCCTCGCGCGCGCTGCGCCGCGCCCCGCCGTGGGACTGCGGCTTTCCCGGCCTCGCGCCCTCCATGCAGTACACGGGCACGAGCCTCTCCCAGCCGCTGCGCCGCGTCTTCGGCCCCGTCGTCTTCCGCGCGCGCGAGGTCGTGGAGATGCCGCTGCCCGGCTCCGTCGCCCCGGCGCGCATCGTCCGCCGGCGCCAGGACCTGGTGTGGGAGTTCCTGTACGTCCCGATCGGCCGCGCCGTCGGCCGCGCGGCGGAGCTGCTCAACCACCTGCAGTTCCTCACCATCCGGCGCTATCTCGTCCTCGTCTTCCTCTCCCTCGTCCTGCTGCTGCTGGGGCTCGGCCTGTGGCGCTGATCGGCTCGCTCGCCGCGCAGGCGGTGCAGATGCTTCTCGTGCTCCTGGTCGCGCCGCTGCTCACCGGCCTGGTGCGCAAGGTGAAGGCGCGGCTGCAGCGCCGGCGCGGCCCGCCCCTGCTGCAGCCCTACCGCGACCTGCGCCGGCTGATCGCCAAGGAGGTGGTGCTGGCCGAGAACGCCTCCTGGCTGTTCCGCGTCGCGCCCTACCTGATCTTCTCCACCACCTGGGTCGCCGCGGCCCTGGTGCCGACCTTCGCCACCGGCCTGCTGTTCAGCTGGACCGGCGACCTGATCGCGATCATCGCGCTGCTCGGCACCGCGCGGTTCCTGCTCCAGCTCGCCGCGCTCGACATCGGCACGAGCTTCGGCGGCATCGGCGCCAGCCGCGAATCGCTGATCGCCTCGCTGGCCGAGCCGGCGACGATCATGATCGTCTTCACCATCGCGCTGATCGCGGGCTCGACCCAGCTTTCCCACGTCGCCGCCTTCATGGCCTCCGGGCAGGTGGGCCTGCGCGTCTCCCTCGCCTTCGCCCTGGTCGCGCTGGTGATCGTCGCCATCGCCGAGAACGCCCGCATCCCGGTGGACAATCCGGCCACCCATCTCGAGCTCACCATGGTGCACGAGGCGATGGTGCTCGAGTACTCCGGCCGCCACCTCGCGATGATCGAGCTGGCGGCCGCGGTGAAGCTGCTGTTCCACCTCTCGCTCATCGCCTGCGTCTTCTTCCCGTTCGGGCTGGCGCAGGACGGCTGGGATCCCCTCGCCTGCGCCGCCGGCGCCGGGCTCTGGCTGGCGAAGCTCGCCGCCGGGGGGGTGCTGCTCGCGATGTTCGAGACCTCGATCGCCAAGATGCGGGTCTTCCGCGTCCCCGGCTTCCTCGGCGCGGCGCTGATGCTCGGGCTCCTCGCGACGCTCCTGCTCTTCATCTCGCGGAGCCTCTGAGATGCCGAAGCTCTACTTCGACGTCGCCCACACCCTCGCCGGCTCCCTGGTGCTGCTGAGCTTCGTCATGCTCTACCAGCGGCGCCTCGGCGCGCTGCTCAACGTGCTGGCGCTGCACGCCGCGGTGCTCGCCCTCTCCGTCGCCTGGCAGGCCCACATCCAGGGGGCGCCGCACCTCTACATCACTGCCGCCATCGCCCTGGCGTTCAAGGCGATCGTCGTGCCGATGGCGCTGCGGCGCATGATCGTCCTCCTCGGCATCCACCGCGAGATCGAGACGGTGACCGGCATCGGCCTCTCCATGCTCGCCGGCATCGGCCTGGTCGCCCTCTCGATGGCGGTGATGCTTCCCGTCACCGCCGGCGCGGACCCGGTGGCGCGGGAGGACATCGCGCTCGCCCTCTCGGTGGTGCTGATCGGGCTGCTGCTGATGGTGACGCGGCGCAACGCGGTGAGCCAGGTGGTCGGCTTTATGTCGCTCGAGAACGGCATCGTGCTCGCCGCCACCGGCGCCCAGGGGATGCCGCTGGTGGTCGAGATCAGCGTCGCCTTCTCTATCCTGATCGCCTTCATCGTGATCGGCATCTTCCTGTTCCGCATCCGCGAGCGGTTCGACACGGTGGACGTGCAGGCGCTCGACCGCTTCCGGGGAGAGCGCCGGTGATCGGCACCCCCGTCCCGCCGGAGGCCGCCGTCCTCCTCGTGCCGCTGGCGGCGGCGGCGCTGCTCGCGCTGCTGCCGGGCTACCGGCTCTCGGCGCGGATCAACGTCGTCGCCAGCGCGCTCTCGCTGCTCGCCGCGGCGCAGCTCCTCTTCCACCGGCCGGGGGCCGGGGCGCTGCTCTTCGTGGACGACCTCAACGTCGTCTTCATCCTGCTCAACACCCTGGTCGGCTTCACCACCAGCGTCTTCAGCGCGAGCTACATCGGCCACGAGCTGGAGATCGGCCGCCTCACGCGCGGCTACCTCCGCTTCTACCACGCCATGTACCAGCTGATGATGTTCGGGATGAACCTCGCGCTGGTCGCCAACAACATCGGCCTGATCTGGGTCGCGGTCGAGCTCGCCACCCTCACCACCGTCCTCATGGTCGGCATCTACCGCACGCACGAGGCGCTGGAGGCGGCCTGGAAGTACTTCATCCTCGGCAGCGTCGGCATCGCCCTGGCGCTGTTCGGCACCATCCTCGTCTACCTCGCCGCCCAGCCGGTGATCGGCGAGGGGCCGGAGGCGATGGTCTGGACCGCGCTGATCGGGCGCGCCGCGGAGTTCGACCCGGCGCTGCTCAACCTCGCCTTCGTCTTCCTCCTGCTCGGCTACGGCACCAAGGTCGGCCTCGCGCCGCTGCACGCCTGGCTGCCCGATGCGCATGCGGAGGGCCCGACGCCGATTTCGGCGGTGCTGTCGGGGCTCCTGCTCAACGTCGCGCTCTACGCGCTGCTGCGCTTCAAGATGCTGCTCGCGGCCAATCCCGGCGCGATCGCGCCGGGGCCGCTGATGGTGGCGCTCGGCCTGGTCTCGCTCGTCTTCGCCGCCTTCATGCTCTACCGCCGGCGCGACATCAAGCGGATGTTCGCCTACTCCTCCATCGAGCACATGGGGATCATCGTCTTCGCCTTCGGCATGGCGGGACCGCTCGGCAACTTCGCGGGGCTCCTGCACATGACCATGCACAGCCTGACGAAGTCGGCGATCTTCTTCACCGTCGGCCACATCGCCCAGGTCAAGGGCACGCAGCGCATCGCCGAGATCAGGGGCCTGACGGAGAGCCATCCCGTGCTCGGCTGGTCGCTCGTCGCGGGCGTCGCGGCGATCGCCGGCCTGCCGCCCTTCGGCGTGTTCATGAGCGAGTTCCTGGTGGTCAGCTCGACCTTCGCCCGCGCGCCGCTGCTCGCGCTGGTGCTGGTCCTCGGCCTGCTGATCGGCTTCGGCGCGCTGCTCCTGCGCGTCACCGGCCTCGCCTTCGGCGAGCCGGTCGGCCGCACCGGCCCGGTGCGCGCCTCGACCTTGCCGATCTTCGTCCATCTCGCGCTGGTGCTGGTCGCCGGCCTCTGGCTGCCGCCGGGGGTCGTCGCCTGGTTCCAGAACGTCGCCCGGCTGCTCGGATAGGGGGCGCGATGCGCGGCGAAGCCGACACCCGTTGCCGCCCCTGGCCGCGCCGCGCGGTGGACGCGCCCGCCTGGGAGGCCGCGGCCGAGCGGCTGGCGGAGGGCCAGGGGACGCTGCTCGCCCTCTGGGGCGAGGTCGGTGGCGTCCACATGGCGGTGCTCGACGAGGCCGCCGCGCCGGGCATCGAGGTTCTGAGCCTCGCCTGCCCCGACGGCCGCTTCCCCTCGGTCGGGCGCGTGCACGCGCCGGCGATCCGGCCCGAGCGGGCGATGCGCGACCTGTTCGGCCTCGAGCCGGTCGGGCTGCCGGACCCGCGGCCCTGGCTCGACCACGGCCGCTGGGGCGTCGCCGCGCCGCTTTCCGCCACTCCGTCGGCGCGCGCGGCGCCGGATGCGGCGCCCGCCTATCCGGTCCTGCCGGTCGAGGGCGAGGACCTGCACGAGGTCCCGGTCGGCCCGGTCCATGCCGGCATCATCGAGCCCGGGCACTTCCGCTTCACCTGCGACGGCGAGACGGTGGTGCGCCTCGAGGAGCGCCTCGGCTACGTGCACAAGGGCATCGAGGAGCGGATGCGCGGCGCCGATCTCGACCGCGCCGCGCGGCTCGCCGCCCGCACCTCCGGCGATTCCACCGTCGCCTACGGCATCGCCTTCGCCCGTGCCGCCGAGGCCGCGCTCGGCGTCGCGCCGCCGCCCCGCGCCGTCTGGCTGCGCGCGCTGATGGCGGAGCTCGAGCGCCTCGCCAACCATCTGGGCGATGTCGGCGCCATCTGCAACGACGCCTCCTTCGCGCTGATGCATGCGCATTGCGGCATCCTGCGCGAGCGGGTGCTGCGCGCCGCCATGACCTGCTTCGGCCACAGGCTGATGATGGACCGCGTCGTCCCCGGCGGCGTCGCCTGCAACCTCGACGCCGCCGGCGCGGCCGCGCTGCGCGCGCTCGTCGCCGAGATCGCGGCGCGCTTCCCGCGCCTGGCCGATCTCTACGACCGCACCGCCTCGCTGCTCGACCGCACCGTCGGCACCGGCATCGTGCGGCCCGACCTCGCGCGCCGCTTCGGCGCCGGCGGCCATGTCGGCCGCGCCTCCGGCCGCGCCTTCGACTCGCGCCGCGCGCTCGGCGGCTATCCGCCCTACGACGCGCTGCGCTTCGAGGTCCCGGTGCTGGAGGAGGGCGACGTCAACGCCCGGGTCTGGATCCGCATCCGCGAGATCGAGCAGAGCCTCGCCCTCATCGGCCAGATCCTCGACCGCTTGCCGGACGGCCCGGTGCGCGTCCCGCTCTCCCCCGCCGCCGGCGAGGCCTGCGAGGGCCTGGCGCTGGCCGAATCCTTCCGCGGCGAGGTGCTCGTCTGGCTCCGCCTCGACGCCGAGGGGCGCGTCGCGCGCTGCCATCTGCGCGACCCGTCCTGGTTCCAGTGGCCGCTGCTGGAGGCGGCGATCGAGGACAACATCATCGCCGACTTCCCGCTCTGCAACAAATCCTTCAACTGCTCCTATTCGGGCCACGACCTCTGAGGAGGGACCGATGCCGATGCGCAAGACCTTCCTCGAGGGCCTGCTCCACCGCCCGCTCACCGATCCGCCGCCGGCGCTCGACGACCCCGAGCTCGCCGAGCTCGGCCGGAAGCTCGACGCGGCGGCGCGCCGGCGCCTGGGCCGCAGCCTCGCGATCCGCGAGGTGGACGCCGGCTCCTGCAACGGCTGCGAGCTGGAGATCCACGCCCTCAACAACGCCTTCCACGACCTCGAGCGCTTCGGCCTGCGCTTCGTCGCGAGCCCGCGCCACGCCGACGTGCTGCTCGTCACCGGTCCGGTGACGCGGAACATGCGCGAGGCGCTGGAGCGCACCTGGCGCGCCACGCCGGATCCGAAATGGGTGGTCGCGGTCGGCGACTGCGCGCTGGACGGCGGCCTGTTCGCGGGCGGCTACGCCTGCGTCGGCGGCGTTTCCGCGGTGGTCCCGGTGGACCTGCACATCCGCGGCTGCCCCCCGATGCCGGCACAACTGCTCAAGGGCCTGCTCACGCTGCTGGCGCCGCCCTGAGCGCCGCGGCGTCAGTAGGAGAACGGGATCCGCAGCGTCGCTCCGGGCGCGGGCTGCTCGAACAGCCCCTCGCGCTGGCGCTGGAACTGGTCGCCCTCGAAGGTGCCGCCGCGCGCCGTGCTGCGCGGCTGGATGAAGCCGAGGCCGACGCGCGGCCGCCCCTCGCCGCCCGCGCCGTCCGGCGCGCGGAGGTCGCGGTCGGGGATGGGCGCGCGCTCCCCGCGCGGCGGCTCCGGGGGGCGGGCTGCCGTCGGGCGGTCTGGCGCGGCCGCCCCCGGCCGCTCCGGGCCCTGCGGACCCGGGGCGGATCGTCGCGCCTCGGCGGGCGCCGCGCCGGGGCGGCTCTGCGCCCACCCCGCCTCGTCCTGCGCGCAGCCGCTCCCGGCGAGCGCCATGCCGCCCCACGCCGCCAGCCCCGCCAGCACCCTCCGCCGTGCCGGCGCCGGCGGGGGGAGGCCGGCGCTCAGAGGCCCGGCGGCGTGGTTCCGGGCATGCCCGTCCCGTCCGGCTCCAGCGCCGCCGCCGGCAGCGGACCCGTCGCCGCGCCGCGCCAGGCGCCGAGCGCCCAGTGCACGGACGGGAAGGCGATCTGCTCCCATGGGATCTCCTCCCAGGCGAAGAGCCGCGTCTCGAGGCTTTCCGGGCCCGGAGCGAAGCCCGGCTCGGCGAAGCGGGCGCGGAAGATCACCTGCACCTGCCCGATCCGCGCGATCGAGTACACGGCCAGAACGCCGTCGAGCGCGATCCGGGCCTGTGCCTCCTCCCACGCCTCGCGCCGCGCGCCCTCGGCCACCGTCTCGCCCATCTCGAGGAAGCCTGCCGGCAGGGTCCAGAAGCCGGCGCGCGGCGCGATCGCGCGGCGGCAGAGCAGCACGCGGCCGTCGGCGGCGGCGACGACGCTCCCGACCACCACCTTCGGGTTCTCGTAGGCGACGAAGCCGCATTCGGGGCAGGTCAGGCGCTCCCGGGTGTCGCCTTCGGGAATGCGGCGGACGAAGCGCGGTGCGGCGGGCATGGGGCGAGCCTGCCGGGCGGGCGCGCCGCAGGCAAGGCGGGAACGGCGCGGCGCCGCCGCCTGCCGGCGGTCGCGACCGGGGCCGCTTGCCGCGCCGCAGGCGGCCCGGCGCCGGGCGCTGCGGAAGCCCCTGCGCCCGGGGTGTCGCACGTCCGGTTGCCGCTCCCCGCCGGGCGGGATGCGAACCGGCGCGCCGGCGCGCGCCGCGGATCAACGTTGCGATTTTCTCTCCGATTCGCGATTCTCGGCGCCGCAGGCGCGACGTCCCGCCCCGCAGAGGGCGGACGCGACAGGGAGGAGAAAGCCGATGACGGAGGAGTCCGGCGAGCGGCGCCGTTCCGATCTCCCGTGGATCGGGCTGTTCGCGGCGCTGTGCGTGTTCCTGATCTACGCGATGGCGACCGGGCTGAAGCTCTGAGGCGGCCGGCCGCCGCGCGGGCTCAGTCCGCCGGCGGCTCCGCCTGGCGCACGGCGCCGCCGGCGAGGAGGGCGGCGATCTCGTCCTCGGCGTAGCCCAGCTCGCGGAGGATCGCGACGCTGTGCTCGCCGAGACGGGGCGCGGGGAGGCGGAGGCGCGCCGGCGTCGCGGCGAAGCGCGTCGGCGGGCGGATCTCGCGGATCGGCCCCTCGCTCGGGTGCTCGCGGCGCTCGAACAGGCCGACCGCCTTGAGGTGCGGGTGCTCCGGCAGGTCGTCGAGCGCGGTGATGGCGGCGGCCGGGATGTCGAGCTTCTCGCACAGGGCGAGCCACTCGGCGGAGCGGCGCTCGACGGTGATCGCGGCGAGCGCGCGGTAGATCTCCTGGATGTTGGCGTTGCGCGTGTGCCGGTCGGCGACGCCGAGGCGTTCCGCCAGGTCCTCGCGTCCGACGGCACGGAAGAAGGCGAGCCAGTGCTCGGCGGTATAGGGCAGCAGCGCGACGAAGCCGTCCGCCGTCGGCATCGGCCGCCGCCCGCCGGCGGTGACGCGCCGGTAGCCGGCCGGCGCCGGGGCGGGCTCGAAGGTCAGGCCGCCCATGTGCTCGGCGAGCACGAAGGCGGTCATGGTCTCGAGCATCGGCACCTCGACCTGCTGGCCGCGCCCCGTGCGCTCGCGGTGCAGCAGCGCCGCGAGCACGGCGTTGACCACCGCCATGCCGGTGGTCTTGTCGGCGATCAGGCTCGGCACGTAGTCGGGCCGCTCGCGCCCCTCGCTGACCAGGGCGGCGAGGCCGCAGCCGGCCTGGATCACGTCGTCGAAGGCGGGGCGGCCGGCATAGGGGCCGTCCTGGCCGTAGCCGGTGGCGGCGCAATAGACGAGGCGCGGGTTGAGCGCGGCGCAGGCCTCGTAGGCGAAACCGAGGCGCGCGATCGCCTGCGGGCGCATGTTGTGCACCAGCACGTCGGCGGTGGCGATCAGCCGGCGCAGCACCGCCGCCCCCTCCGGCCGCTTCAGGTCGAGCGCGAGCGAGCGCTTGTTGCGGTTGAGCGCGAGGAAGATCGAGCCCATGCCGCGGTGGCGGGAGACGCCGTTGCTGCGGATCATGTCGCCGCCCTCGGGCGCCTCGACCTTGACCACGTCGGCGCCGTAGTCGCCGAGGATCTGCGTCGCCAGCGGGCCGAGCACGACCGAGGTGAGGTCCACCACCCGGATGCCGGCGAGCGGGCCCTCCTCCGGCCGGTCCGCGGCCGCCTCAGCCATGGGCCTTGAGGATGCGGCGCGCGATCGCCATGCGGTGCACCTCGGACGGTCCCTCGTAGATGCGCATCACGCGCACCTGCTGGGCGAAGAGCTGCAGCGGCATCTCCTTGGTCATGCCCATCGCGCCGAAGCACTGCATGGCGTTGTCCACCACGCTCTGCGCCATCTCGGTGCCGAACACCTTGACCATCGAGGCCTCGTTGCGGACGTCGCCGCCGGCGTCGAGCTTGGCGGCGGCGTCGCGCACCATCAGCCGGCAGGCGTGGATGCGCGTCGCCGCGTCCGCGATCCACCACTGGATCGCCTGGCGGTCCGCGAGCCTGACGCCGAAGGTGACGCGCTGCTTGGCGTGCTCGCACATCATGGCGAGCGCCCGCCGGGCGATGCCGATGCAGCGCGCGCCCATCTGCAGGCGGCGGACGTTGAGGCGGAGCTGCATCGGCGCGTAGCCCTTGCCGAGCTCGCCGAGGACGCGGCTCTCCGGCACGCGGCAGTCCTCGAACACCAGCTCGTAGGTGCGCCGGCCGCCGATCATCGCGATCTCGCGCTCGATGACGAAGCCCTTCTGGCCGCGCTCGACGATGAAGGCGGTCATGCCCTCCTCGCGCTTGCCCTCGCCGGTGCGGGCCATGACGATGACGAAATCGGCGCGGGGGACGCCGCTGACCCAGATCTTGCGCCCGTTGATCACCCAGTCGCGGCCGTCCTTCACCGCGCGCGTCGTCATCCCCGCCGGGTCGCCGCCGGCGCCGGGCTCGGAGATGGCGATCGAGGAGCGCGCCTCGCCGGTCGCATAGGGGCGGAGATACCTCTCGCGCTGCTCCTCGTTCGCCACCGCGAGCAGCATGTGCAGGTTCGGGCTGTCGGGCGGGAAGACGAAGGGGGTGACGGTGCGGCCGAGCTCCTCCTCGACGGCCATCAGCGCGGCCAGGGGGAGGTTGGCGCCGCCGAACTCCTCCGGCACGTCGAGGCCCCAGAGGCCGAGTTCCCGGCACTTGGCGAGCAGGGGGCCCTCCTCCTCCGGCGTCAGCGCGTAGCGCTCGCCGCGCGCCTCGCGCGCCAGCACCGCGGGTTCGAGCGGCATCAGCTCGCGCTCGACGAAGCGGACCACCAGGTCGCGCACCATGCGGTGCTCCTCGGCGAGGTCGGCGCCCGCGCCGGGTTCGATGATCGTGCTCATGCGCATTCCGTCCCCAGGGTGTGCGACCATAGGGGGCGACGCCTCCGCCGGGCGTGCCGCGGCCGCTGTTCCGCAGGCGATGGCGGATGCTAGCCAGCGCCCGCGGCAGGGTAAAGCGCGGGCGGCCGCGCGGCGCCGCCTGGGCGGGCCTCTGCGCTTGACAGCCCGGGCCGGCGGCCCGCGAAATGCGGCCGCGAAGCATCGGCGCAAAGAACGCCGCACCGCTCCGGGAGGCAACGGATGAAGCGCCAGTCGCTGCTGCGCGGGGCTCTCGCGCTCGCTCTCGCCGCCTCCGCCATCGGCGGCACGGCGCGGGCCGCGGACTATCCCGCCGTGCCGATCCGCATCGTCGTCCCCTGCGCGGCCGGCGGCATCGCCGACGTGCCGGCGCACCTCGTCGGCGCGCGGCTCGCGGCGAACCGGCGCCAGCCGCTGGTGGTGGAGAACCGGCCCGGGGCGAACGGCACCATCGCGCTGCAATTCGTCGCCCGCGCGCGGCCGGACGGCGACACCCTGCTGCTCGGCAATACCGGGACGCAGGTGGTCAACCGGTTCCTCTGCCGCAACCTGCCCTTCGATCTCGAGAAGGACTTCCAGCCGATCGGCCTGATCGCCTCCACGCCGATGCTGCTCGTGGTCGCGCCGTCGCATCCGGCGCACGGCGTGGCGGAGCGTGTCGCGATGGCGCGGGCCGCCCCGGGGCGGATGAATTTCGGCTCGGCCGGCAACGGCTCCGCCTCGCACCTGGCGCCGGGCGGCGAGCCCTGTGGGGGCGAGAGGGAGCTGACGCCGGTGGATGACGGCAAGGACCGCCGTCCCGGCACGTTCCGCGGCTACGAGGGCATCGTCTTCGACGTCGCCGCCAGGCCCTGGCCGGGCACGGAGGAATACGACCGGGCCTGAGCGCGGCGCCGGCGGAGGCGGCCGTTTTGACATGCCGCAAGACGGCACGCCGGGGCCTCGGCCACCCTGCCGCCACGCGGCCGGCCTCCGGCGAACCGGCGCGGCGGAGCGGGGCACGACGTGATCCGGACCGGCGATGCGATCCTGGTGCTGAACGCGGGATCCTCCTCGATCAAGTTCGAGCTGTTCGAGGCGACGGCCGGCGGGCCGGTCTCGCGCTACGCCGGCCAGGTCGAGGGGATCGGCACCGGCGCGCCGCACTTCACCGCCCGCGGCGCCGATGGCGCGGTGCTCGCGGACCGGCGCTGGGCCGAGGGCGGCGAGGGCGGCGCGCCTGCCGACCACGCCTCGGCGCTCGGCGCCGTCATCGCCTGGCTGGAGGGCCTGCCGGCACCGCGCCCCGCGATCGCCGCCGTGGGGCACCGCGTCGTGCATGGCGGCCCCGATCTCGCCGCGCCCGTCGTGGTGGACGCCGCGGTGCTCGCGCGGCTGCGCGCCCTGGTGCCGCTCGCGCCCCTGCACCAGCCGCACAACCTTGCCGGGATCGAGGCGGCGGCGGCGCGTTTCCCCGGCGTGCCGCAGGTCGCCTGCTTCGACACCGCCTTCCACCGCAGCCATCCCTGGGAGGCCGACACCTTCGCCCTGCCGCCCGAGTTCCACGCCCGCGGCATCCGCCGCTACGGCTTCCACGGCCTGTCCTACGAGTACATCGCGCGCCGGATCGCGCGCGAGGATCCGGCGCTCGGCCAGGGGCGCCTCGTGGTCGCGCATCTCGGCAACGGGGCGAGCCTCTGCGCCATCCGCGCCGGGCGCAGCGTGGAGAGCACGATGGGCTTCACCGCGCTCGACGGCCTGCCGATGGGCACGCGCTGCGGGCAGATCGACCCGGGCGTGCTGCTGCACCTGATGGCGGCGGAGGGCTGGGACGCGGCGCGGCTCGCGCACCTTCTCTACCACGAGAGCGGCCTCAAGGGCATGTCCGGGCTGAGCCAGGACGTGCGCGTCCTGGAGGCGAGCGGCCGGCCGGAGGCGGCGCGCGCGCTCTCCTACTTCTGCTGGCGCGCGCGGCGCGAGATCGGCGCGATGGCGGCGGTGCTCGGCGGGATGGACGCCCTGGTCTTCACCGCCGGCATCGGCGAGAACGCGGCCGGCGTGCGGGCGCGGATCTGCGAGGGACTGGAATTCCTCGGCGTCACGCTCGACCCGGCGCGCAACGCCGCGCACGCGCCGGAGATCTCGGCGCCGGGGGCGCGGGTGCGCGTGCTGGTGCGCGCGACCGACGAGGAGCGCATGATCGCCGAGCACGTGATGGAGACGCTGCGCGGCGCCGGCTAGGTCCTGGACTCAAACCGTGTCCACAGCCGGATGGCGGCGAGGGCGACGGTGGAGAGGTAGTTGCGTGCGAGCTTGTCGAAGCGTGTGGCGATGCGGCGGAAATGCTTGAGGCGATTGAAGCAT